>NZ_JBFTNG010000006.1:0-226093 GCF_056397365.1 Stenotrophomonas sp. 05N37
CGCGTCCGCGAACTGTCGGTGCAGGCGTCCAACGCCACCAACTCCGCCAGCGACCGCAAGGCCCTGCAGGCCGAAGTCACCCAGCTGGTCAGCGAAATCGACCGCGTCGCCAAGCAGTCCGACTTCAACGGCACCAAGCTGCTGGACGGTTCGTTCTCCAGCCAGCTGTTCCAGGTCGGCGCCAACGCCGGCCAGGCCATCGCCATCGACAAGGTCGTGGACGCCAAGGCCGACGCCCTGGGCGGCGCGCAGTTCGTCACCGCCACCGCCGACGCCCCGACGGTCGCCGCCGACGGCACCTCGACGGTCGCCGCCTTCAGCCTGACCAGCGCGTCGGGCACGGTGTCCTTCGCCGAGCTGAAGCTGACCGAGACCACCACCGCCAAGGCCGGCCAGTCGCTGGCCGCGCACATCAACGCCAAGATCGGCGAAACCGGCATCTATGCCGAAGCCGATGCCACCACCGGCGCCCTGACCCTGACCTCGGTCAAGGACAGCGTCGACAAGGACGGCGCCGTCGTGCAGCTGAGCGGTACCGACATCACGCTGGCCGGCAACACCACGGTCCCGACCAAGCAGTTCGCCGACAAGATCGACGTGTCCACCGTGAAGGGTGCCCAGCAGGCGCTGGAAATCGTTGACAAGGCGCTGAGCTCGATCAACAACACCCGTGCCGACCTCGGTGCGATCCAGAACCGCTTCACCTCGGTCGTTGCCAACCTGCAGACCTCCTCGGAAAACCTGTCCGCGTCGCGTAGCCGCATCAAGGACACCGATTTCGCCAAGGAAACCGCAGAGCTGACCCGCACCCAGATCCTGCAGCAGGCCGGTACGGCCATGCTGGCCCAGGCCAACCAGGTGCCGCAGAACGTGCTCAGCCTGCTGCGCTGATCCACGCGTCCACGCCGCCGGCCAAGGCCGGCGGCGCGGGCAACCCCGACAAGACAGCCAACTGTCGCGCAGGAACGGGCCATGGCCATGGGCCGGACTCTCTCCCGGTCGCCACATCCACCGTGGCCATGGCCCGCCCCTGCGGCCCAACCGTTATCGGCGCTGTTTGTTTGACTGAACTCCCCGGGTGGCTTCGTCTCCCCCCGCTTTTCAGTAGCCTGAGCCCTCCTCTACATTGGAGGAGGGTTTTTTACAGACCACCGGCCGGACCTGCATTGCGTCCCGCCCTTATGCCCCTGCAAAGCGCGTGCCATTTCTCCGCGCCAGGCCATTGGCACAACTCCTGCATCAACGTGGTTCTAAAGACCTGGCGGCTACGGCCGCTACCTTCGTTGACAGCACGGCCACGCGGCGACGCCGCGGCGGCACACAGACAGGAGATACAACGTGGCTGACTTTGGTTACGGCGGCATCGGTTCCGGACTGGATATTTCCGGCATGGTCGCCAGCCTGGTGGCGGCAGACCGCAAACCTTCGGACAACGCACTCAACCTGCAGCAGTCCAAAGCCAAGATGCAGCTGTCGGCAGTGGGCACGGTCAAGTCCGCGTTCGACCTGCTGAGCACCTCGTTGAAGGCGCTGAAGGCCTCGACCGCGTTCGACGCCCGCCTGGTCAGTGCGACCAAGGACGGCACCGACGACATCCTGACGGTCACCAGCACCAATTCGGCGGCCACCGGCAACCATGTCATCCACGTCGACCAGCTGGCCACGGCCAACAAGTGGATCGCCGACACGGCGGTGCCCAAGACCAAGACCTTCGGCGCCGGCACCCTGACGCTGGACGTGGGCGTGGGCGACAAAAAGAAGACGCTGGAGATCCAGGTCGAGGCCGATGACACCCTGTCCTCGATCCGCACCAAGATCGAAAAGGCCGGCCGCAGCCTGGGCGTACAGTCGACCCTCATCGCCTCCGGCGACAACCAGTACCTGTCGTTGTCGCAGGAGAAGTCCGGCACCGCCAATGCGATCAAGCTCAGCGCCGGTGCCGGCAATGCCGAGCTGACCGCACTGGCCAACAGCCTGACCGAACGCACCCCGGCCGCCGATGCCAAGCTCACCATCGACGGGGTGGACGTGGTGTCCAGCGAGAACACCGTCACCGACGTGGTTCCCGGCCTGACCCTCAACCTCAAGAAGAAGGGCGACACCACCGTTACCGTCAGCACCGACGTGGCGGCGGCACGCAAGGTGATGCAGGACTTCGTCACCGCCTACAACGGTGCGATCAGCGCGATCAACACCGCCACCAAGTACGACATCGAGAACAAGGAGCCCTCCTCGCTGACCGGCGATGCGCAGATGCGCGGCGCCTCCAGCCAGTTGCGCTCGATGATGGGCGGCGTGCTCAAGGACCTGGCCGCGGTCGGCCTGGACCCGAAGACGCTGGGCCTGCAGACCCGCGCCTATCCCAACGCCGACGGCAGCCTGGTGCTGGATGCCACCAAGTTCGAAGCGGCGCTGGTCAACCAGGCCGGTGCGGTACGGCAGGCGCTGACCGGTGATGACGGCGCGGCTACCAAGCTGTTCAACATGGTGGATGGCTATGTCAGCACCACCGTTGGCAAGGAAGGCGCCTTTGTTTCGCGCACCAAGAGCATCAACGCCACCCTGACCGACATCGACAAGCGCCGCGCGGCGCTGGACGTGCGCATGGCCGGCGTGGAGGAACGCTACAAGAAGCAGTTCCTGGCCCTGGATGCATTGATGGGCAAGCTGAGCCAGACCACGTCGTCGCTCACCTCGCAGCTCAGTCAGCTGGCCGGTTGATCGACACGGCCGCCTGCTCAAGTAAAGCGCGAACGCTGCCGATACTGGTACCAGCGCAGCAGCCAACGCAGGCTCCACCCCGGTGCCGCAGACCCCGCAAGGCACGCGGCCCCGCACGAAGGAGACATGATTGATGTACGGTTCAAACCGTCAATTCACCGAGCAGTACCGCAAGGTCGGCGTGCAGAGCTCGATCATCGACGCCGACCCGCACAAGCTGGTGGCGTTGCTGCTGGCCGGTGCACTCGAACGCGTGCGGCTGGCCCAGGCCTGCCTGGAACGTGGCGATCAGGCGCGCAAGGGCAAGGCGATCGGCGAGGTGTGCGCGATCGTCGGGCATCTCAACGGCTCGCTCGACCATGAAGCCGGTGGCGAAATCGCCGGCAATCTGTCGGCCCTGTACGATTACGTCATGCAGCGCCTGACCGAAGCCAACCTGCACAACGATCCGGAGGCCCTGCGCGAGTCGCTGGAGCTGCTGGGCGAGATCGACGCGGCCTGGAATGCAATCCCGCGCGACCAGCGCGCGCCCGCGCAGGCCGCCGTGTAATGGCCACCGCGCCCACCCTGGCCGACCTCAACAGCACGCTGGACACGCTGGAAGCAGCGTTGCTGGACGGTGACCACGCACGTGCGGGCACCTGCCTGGACACCCTGCACGCCGACCAGACCCAACTGCTGGCCCAGCCCGGCGGGCTGGATGACGTTGCCGGCCTGCGCGCACTGGAAAGCCGCCAGCAGCGCCTGATGGTGATGATCATGAGCCAGCGCGACGAGGCCGCCGGCCACGTGCGCAAGGGCGCTGCCGCCAACCGCGCCGCGCATGCCTACCTCACCGCGGAATCCCTGTCATGAGCGAGCTGCGGCCCAGCGCCATCCATCATCCGGCCGAAAGCGAGCTGTTCGATGAAACGCTGAGCTGCGAGGTGGCGCTGCCGGCCGAGTTCCGCCTGGGCAGCGCGGTGGTGCGTCCGGGCAGCGCCGAGACCCTGCTGCGCAGCGTGGCCCTGGTGGAAGATTCGCGCGGCGATGACGGCCACGACGAGCGCGGCGAAGCCACCGCGCAACTGCAGCGCCTGGAGGCCAAGCTGGACCTGACCATGGTGCTGCTCGGCCGGCTGGTGCGGCAGACCGCGCAGGACCTGGACCTGCGCCCGCTACGCTGGTCACGGCGCGGCATCCGCCTGGAACAGGGCATGCGTACCGGCGCGACGGCTGGCAGCCTGGGCGTGATCCGGCTGCAGCCCTGCGACTGGCTCCCGGACCATATCGACCTGCCCGTCTCCGTGCTGGCCGAAGCGGCCACCGGCGCCGGCGCGCATTTCCTCTGGCTGCGTTTCGAGCCGATGAGCGATGCGCTGGAGATGGCGCTGGAACGGCACCTGTTCCGCCTGCACCGTCGCCAGGTCGCGCAGGCGCGCCTGGCCGATCGCCGTCCGCTGGACCCCTGAGCCCATTGTTTGACGGGTTGCCGGCCAACGGCCGGCACTACCGTGACGGGATCGGCTTGGCGGTAGGCCGCCACTCCGTTAAGGTGGTCACCCCGCCTTAACATCTGCCGAAGCCCTGCCTGTGCGCGTTCTCATCGTCGACGATCACACCCTGGTCCGCGCCGGCCTCAGCCGCCTGCTCCAGGGCTTTGCCGACGTGGAGGTCGCCGCAGAAGCCAGCAATGCCGAACAGGCCCTGCAGCTGGCCATCCAGCACAGCCCGGACGTGATCCTGATGGACCTCTCGCTGCCCGGCCGCACCGGCCTGGAAGCCCTGAGCGACATCCTGCTGCGCGCCCCCGGCACCCGGGTAGTGATGATGACCATGCACGACGACGCCGTGCACGTGCGCGATGCCCTGGACCGTGGCGCGGTCGGCTTCGTGGTCAAGGATGCCGCGCCGCAGGAGCTGGAACTGGCCCTGCGGGCCGCCCACGCCGGCCAGGTATTCCTGAGCCCGCAGATCTCGGCCAAGATGCTGGCGCCCATGCTGGGCAAGGAAAAACCGGTCGGGGTGGCGGCGCTGTCGCCGCGCCAGCGCGAAATCCTGCGCCAGATCGGCCGCGGCGAGAGCAACAAGGAGATCGCCGCCGACCTGGGGATCAGCGTCAAGACGGTGGAAACCCACCGCGCGCGCATGATGGAGTCGCTGGGGTGCCGCCGCGCCAACGATCTGCTGCTGCTTGCCGCCCGCCACCAGCACGAGCTGGAGTGAACCGGCCCGGGCAATGCGTCGGTTCCCCGACACCCTGAAGGCTTCAGCCTGCGGCCCGCCGGATTTTTGAACCGCTCCCAGCCGCCTTGGCTACGGAAACACAAAGGCTCCCGCCGTAGGCAGCGTCAAAAGTCCGGGGTTATGTAGGGGTTTTCCTGACGGAGCGTCAGGAAACCAACGACAGCACTCAGGAACCCCCCGATTACGGCGTCGGGATATCAGAAGCAAGATGTGTTCCATAACGCACCGGGGAGTCGGTGCGACGGGGAAAAACACATGAAGCCGACGATGTCGACCCAGCTGGGTCAGCAGCTCCACCTCACGCCGCAACTGCTGCAGTCGATCCGGCTGCTGCAGCTGGACGGCATGCAGCTCGAGCTGGAGATCCGCCGCGCACTGGAAACCAACCCGCTGCTGGAACTGGAAGAAGCGCCCGAGGCGCCGGCCAGTGACACCAGCGAGAGCGTGACCGTGCAGGACGTGGCCGCCTTCGACGAGCTTCCCGAAAGCGCCATGTGGGACGTGCCCGGCGCCAGCTGGCAGGACGGCGACGACGACCGCATGCAGCGCATCGCCGCCGACGAATCCAGCGACCCGCAGCTGCGCGCCCTGCAGCGCCTGTCGCTGGAGCTGGATGCGCGCGAACTGGCCGTGGCCAGTTTCTGGCTGGAGCATTGCGACGACGCTGGCTACCTCGATGCCCCGCTGGCACAGCTGCAGCTGCTGGCCAGCGCGCGGTGCGACGTGGATGCCGCCGGGGTGGAAGCGGTGCGCCAGCAGATCCTGCACGGCGACCCGGCCGGGCTGGCCGCCCAGGACCTGCACGAATGCCTGAGCGTGCAGCTGCGCGCCCTGCCCGGCCGCGTGCCCGCCCGCCACCTCGCCCAGCGCGTGCTCGACGAGGGCCTGGCCGCACTGGCCGCGCACGACTACCTGGCCCTGTCGCGCCAGCTCGACGCCGAGATCGCCGACATCCATGAAGCGGTGCGGCTGATCCTGTCGCTGCAGCCGCGCCCGGGCGACAGCCTGCGCCCGGACGACAACGGCGTGGTCATCCCCGACGTGATCGCCTGGCACGCCGATGGCCAGTGGCGCGTGGCGCTGAACCCGGCCACCAGCCGCCGCCTGGGCATCAACGCCAGCTACGAAGCCGCGCTGGCCGACGCCGGCGAGGCCGCCCAGCCGCTGCGCGACATGCTGCAGGAGGCGCGCTGGCTGACCCGTGGGCTGTCGATGCGCTATGACACCCTGCTGCGCACCACCCGGGTGATCATCGAACGCCAGGCCGGGTTCCTGACCCGCGGCGAGGAAGCGATGGCGCCGCTGACCCTGAAGGAAGTCGCCGATGCGATCGGCATGCACGAGTCCACGGTCTCGCGCATCACCACCGGCAAGTACCTGCAGACCCCGCGCGGCACGCTGGAGCTGAAGCACTTCTTCGCCGTGCGGCTGGAAGGCGCGAGCGTCTCCGGCCAGGCGGTCAAGGCGATGGTGCGCCGGCTGATCGATGCCGAGCCGGTCGGCCGGCCGCTGGCCGATGAGGCCATTGCCGGGCTGCTGTCGCGCCAGGGGGTCAACATCGCCCGCCGTACCGTTGCAAAATACCGAGAACAACTGGACATCGCCCCGGCCCGCGAACGCCGCCGGATGCATGCCCGCACCCCGCAATTGGCCCGGGTGGGCTGAAGGAAATGGAAGACATGAACAAGCTCACCGTCCTGCTGGTCGACGACCACGAGGGTTTCATCAATGCCGCCATGCGCCACTTCCGCAAGGTCGACTGGCTGGACGTGATCGGCAGCGCCGCCAACGGCCTGGAAGCCATCGAACGCTCCGAGTCGCTGCGCCCTCAGGTGGTGTTGATGGACCTGGCCATGCCCGAGATGGGCGGCCTGCAGGCCACCCGCCTGATCAAGTCGCAGGACGATGCGCCCTACATCGTCATCGCCAGCCATTTCGACGATGTCGAGCACCGCGAACACGCGCTGCGTGCCGGCGCCGACAACTTCGTCAGCAAGCTGTCCTACATCCAGGAGGTCATGCCGATCCTGGAAGGCCTGAAGGGGAAGGATCATGAGTGAGTCGCGCATCCTGGTACTGGACAACGACGCCGTCCGCGCCGAACGCACCGTCGCCCTGCTCGAGTTCATGGATTTCAACCCGCGCTGGGTGGCCGACGCGGCCGATATCGACACCACCCGCCAGCGCCCCAACGACTGGGTGGCGGTGATCATCGGCAGCCTGGACCCCGGCGCGCGCAGCGATGCGCTGTTTGCCTGGGTCGGCAAGGGCGCCCTGCCGCCGCCGGTGATGCTGGTCGATGGGGATGCCGCCAGCTTCGCCCAGCAGCACGGCCTGCACGAGGCCAACGTGTGGCCGCTGGAAGCCCCGCTGCGCCATGCGCAGATGGAAGCGCTGCTGCGCCGCGCGAGCCTGAAGCGACTGGACGCCGAGCACCAGGCCGGTGCCGTGCAGGAACAGGGCCCGACCGGTGACGGCGCGGCGGTGAGCGCGTTGCGCCTGATGATCGAGCAGGTTGCCGCGTTCGATACCACGGTACTGGTGCTGGGCGAATCGGGCACCGGCAAGGAAGTGGTGTCGCGGTCGATCCACCAGCGCTCGCCGCGTCGCGATGGCCCGTTCGTGGCGATCAACTGCGGCGCGATTCCCGCCGACCTACTGGAAAGCGAACTGTTCGGTCACGAAAAGGGCGCGTTCACCGGTGCACTGAGCGCGCGCAAGGGCCGTTTCGAAATGGCCGAAGGCGGCACTCTGCTGCTGGACGAGATCGGCGACATGAGCCTGCCGATGCAGGTCAAGCTGCTGCGCGTGCTGCAGGAACGCAGCTTCGAGCGGGTCGGCGGCAACCAGACCATCCGCTGCAACGTGCGGGTGATCGCCGCGACCCACCGCGACCTGGAGTCGCGTATCGCCGACGGCAAGTTCCGCGAGGATCTGTTCTACCGTCTCAACGTGTTCCCGATCGACGTGCCGGCCCTGCGCGAGCGCAGCGAAGACCTGCCGGCGCTGGTGACCACCATCGCCGCGCAGCTGGCCCGCACCGGCCGTGGTGAAGTACGTTTCAGCGCCGAGGCACTGCAGGCGCTGGCCAGCTACGAGTGGCCGGGCAACGTGCGCGAGCTGACCAACCTGGTCGAGCGCCTGGCAGTGCTGCACCCCGGCGGCAACGTGCGCGTGCAGGACCTGCCGGCACGGTACCGCGGCGATTTCAGCGTGGCGGCACCGGCCCCCGTGGCCGCACCGCCGGCGCCGGTCGACGAGCGCCTGGACCTGCGCAGCTTCTCTTTCCACACCCCGGCCCCGGGCACGGCTGCCCCGCTGGAGAACGGCATCGGCCCGGTCACCCGCGCGACCGGCCTGCCCGACGCCGGCCTGGACCTGCGCAACCACATGGCCAACATCGAGCTGACCCTGATCAACGAGGCGCTGGAGCGCACCCAGGGCGTGGTTGCCCACGCCGCGCAGTTGCTCGGCCTGCGCCGCACCACCCTGGTGGAAAAGCTGCGCAAGTACGGTATCGAACGCGACCAGGCCGAACTGGCCGGTTGATCGCCGCGCAGCACCAAAAAAGCCCGGGCCTGCCCGGGCTTTTTTTTGTCCCCGAGCCCTCCGCGTGGCCGGCAGAAGCATGCCTTGACGCGTTCCGGACGCGGCTTTTGGTGGGGCGGGCGCTGGGCCCCATACCCTTTCCGGCGAATGTCCTCCGGCGTCGGCCTGCGGCCGCCCCCTCCCCCTTTATTTCGCCTCCAAGGGCATGGGGCCCAGCGCCCGCCCCACCAAAGGCCGTCCTGCCTGCTCCGCTCCACGTCCGTACCGCAAGCCGAGCCCCGTAGCGGTCGGTAGGCCCCTGGGCAAAATAAAGGAGGAGGCCGCTTGCGGCCGGGGGACATTTGCACCAGGGGCCTACCGCAAGCCGACCCGGCGCCGCGTCAGGTTGCCGCAGCCCCCGCCCGCAGCACCGGGGCCCGCCCGACCCACCGCATCGCCAGCTACACCAACAAAACTGAACCGTGCAGCGATTTCGGCACGCCACTTGCAACGTATTCACTCGAAACCCCATCCCAGCTTCGGAACGTTCCAGATGTCGCACTCCGTCACCTCCGTCCTTTCCCAGATCCGCACCCTCCAGACCCAGATGGGGCAGTCCGCCGTCAGCCCGCTGACGGAGGCGCCGAAGAGCAATGCCATCCAGGGCCTGGTGTCGCCGCAGGAAGTACAGGGCCCGAGCTTCACCGAAACCCTGCGCGGCGCCATTGCCGGCGTCAACGAAGCGCAACAGAAATCCGGCGCCCTCGCCAAGGCCTTCGAACTGGGTGAACCCGGTGCCGACCTGGCCAAGGTCATGGTCGCCTCGCAGCAGTCCCAGATCGCCTTCCGCGCCACCGTGGAAGTCCGTAACCGTCTCGTCCAGGCTTACCAGGACGTGATGAACATGCCGCTGTAAGGATAGAAACGCATGGCCCTGTCGCTCTCCAAGGAATCCCTGAACGCCGAAAAGGCGGGCCAGTGGTTCGACCGGCTGCAAAGCCTGCAGATCACCCGTCGGCTCGGACTGATGGCGATGATCGCCGTGGCCGTGGCGGCAGGCCTGTTCGTGTTCTTCTGGTCGCAGAAACCGGGCATGGTGCCGCTGTACACCGGCCTGGACCAGAAGGCCACCGCCGAAGCCACCGACCTGCTGCGCACCGCGCAGATTCCCTTCGAACTGGACCCGGCCACCGGGGGCATCACCGTGCCGGAGAAGAACCTGCACGACGCGCGCCTCAAACTGGCCGGTTCGGGCCTGACCGACAGCGGCCGTCTCGGTTTCGAACTGATGGAGCGTGACCCGGGCTTCGGCGTCAGCCAGTTCATGGAGAACGCGCGCTACCAGCATTCGCTGGAAACCGAGCTCTCGCGCACCATCAACACCCTGCGCCCGGTGCGCGATTCGCGCGTGCACCTGGCCATCCCCAAGCCGAGCGCCTTCACCCGCCAGCGTGACGTGGCCAGCGCCTCGGTGGTGCTGGAACTGCGCGGCGGGCAGCAGCTCGAGCGCGGCCAGATCGATGCGATCGTGCACATGGTGGCCGCCAGCATCCCCGATCTCACCCCCGAACGCGTGACCGTGGTCGACCAGAGCGGGCGCATGCTGAGCGTGTCCGATCCGAACAGCGAGGCGGCGTTGAACGCGGCGCAGTTCGAGCAGGTGCGCCGCCAGGAGACCTCCTTCAACCAGCGCATCCGCGAACTGCTCGAGCCCATGACCGGCCCCGGCCGGGTCAACCCCGAAGTCAGCGTGGACATGGACTTCTCGGTGATCGAGGAAGCCCGTGAGCTGTACAACGGCGAGCCGCAGAAGCTGCGCAGCGAGCAGATGAGCGAGAACAGCAGCAGCACCCCGGGCCCGCAGGGCGTGCCGGGCGCGGCCAGCAATACCCCGCCCGGCCCGGCCGCCGCGCCGACCACCGCGGCCACGCCCACCGAAACCTCCAAGAACGCCACCCGCAACTACGAACTCGACCGCACCCTGCAGCACACCCGCCAGCCGGCTGGCCGCATCAAGCGTGTCTCGGTGGCCGTGCTGGTGGACAACGTGCCGCGCGCCGGTGCCAACGGCAAGATGGTGGACCAGGCGCTGTCCGCCGCCGAGCTCACCCGGGTCGAAGCCCTGGTCAAGCAGGCGGTCGGCTTCGACGCCGAGCGCGGCGACACCGTGTCGGTGATGAACGCCCCGTTCGTGCGCGAAGTGACCCCGGTCGAAGGCCCGAAGTGGTGGGAGCTGCCGCAGGTGCAGGATGGCCTGCGACTGCTGCTCGGCGCGATCGTAGTGCTGGCGCTGGTGTTCGGCGTGCTGCGCCCGGCGCTGCGCTCGATCACCGGCCAGGCCCGGAAGCCTGGCGATGAACCCCTGGAACCGCACAGTGCCGACGTGCAGCTGGTCGACGACGGCGAGGGCCTGCCCGCGCTCGGTAGCGAACGGCTGGGCGCGGCCGGACATGAAACCCTGGCCCTGCCGGTGGACTCCTACGAGGAACGACTGCGCATGGCGCGTGAAGCTGTAAAGACCGATTCCAAGCGCGTGGCCCAGGTGGTCAAGGGCTGGGTGGCCAATGACTGACGCCGCCCCCAACGCACCGTTGACCGGCGTGCAGCGCGCGGCCGTGCTGCTGCTCTCGCTGGGCGAACTGGACGCGGCCGAAGTGCTGCGCCACATGGAACCCAAGGAGGTGCAGAAGATCGGCATCGCCATGGCCACCATGACCGACATCACCCGCGCCCAGGTCGAAGGGGTCATGGACCAGTTCAGCAACGAACTGGGCTCCAAGACCTCGCTCGGCGTCGGCTCGGACGACTACATCCGCAACATGCTGGTGCAGGCGCTGGGCAGCGAGAAGGCCGGCAACCTGATCGACCGCATCCTGCTCGGCCGCAACACCACCGGCCTGGACGCGCTGAAGTGGATGGACCCGCGTGCGGTGGCCGACCTGGTCCGCAACGAACACCCGCAGATCATCGCCATCGTGATGGCCCACCTGGAAACCGACCAGGCCGCCGACGCGCTCAAGCTGCTGCCCGAACGCACCCGCGTGGACGTGCTGCTGCGCATCGCCACGCTGGACGGCATTCCGCCGAACGCACTGAACGAACTGAACGAAATCATGGAGCGCCAGTTCGCCGGCAACCAGAACCTGAAGTCGTCCAACATCGGCGGCGTGCAGTGCGCGGCCAACATCCTCAACTTCATGGACAGCGGCCAGGACCAGGCGATCCTGGGTGAAATCGCACGCATCGACGCGCCGCTGAGCGGCCGCATCCAGGACCTGATGTTCGTGTTCGACGACCTGGTCGACCTGGACGACCGCGAACTGCAGCTGGTGCTGCGCGAAGTCAGCGGCGAGCGCCTCGGCCTGGCCCTGCGCGGCGCCGACATCAAGGTGCGCGACAAGATCACCCGCAACATGTCCCAGCGTGCCGCCGAAATCCTGCTGGAAGACATGGAAGCCCGTGGCCCGGTGCGCCTGTCGGATGTGGAAGTGGCGCAGCGCGAGATCCTGGCCATCGTCAAGCGCATGGCCGATGAGGGCACCGTCACCATCGGCGGCAATGCGGAGGCGATGCTGTGAACAACGCCGTGCGCTGGCTTGCCCCGGACCTGCTGGCGGTGCCCGAGCCGCCGCAGGAGGAGCAGTTCGAACTCACCGAACCGGACCCCGAACACGAGCCGGAGCCCTTGCTGCAGCTGCCCACGCTGGAAGAAATCCAGGCGATCCAGGACAGCGCGGAGAAAGACGGCTTCGAGCAGGGGCACGCCGATGGCCTGGCCCAGGGCCAGGCCGAAGTGCGCCGCCTGATCGCACAGATCGAAGGCATCCTGGACAACTTCAGCCGGCCGCTGGTGCGGCTGGAGAACGAAGTGGTGGCCGCGCTCGGCGAACTGGCCGTGCGCATCGCCGGCACCCTGGTCGGCCGCGCCTACGAGGCCGACCCGGCCCTGCTCGCACAGCTGGTCGGCGAAGCCGTGGACGCCGTGGGCGGCGCCAACCGCGAGGTCGAGGTGCGCCTGCACCCGGACGACATCGCCGCGCTCACCCCGCTGCTGCAGCTGTCGCCCACCCAACGCCTCACCGCCGACCTCAGCCTGAGCCGCGGCGACCTGCGCGTGCATGCCGAGGCCGTGCGCATCGACGGCACCCTGGAGGCGCGCCTGCGCGGCGCGCTCGATGCGGTGCTGCGCCGTTCCGGAGCCAGCGCATGATGACCGACCCCCTGCCGACGCCGGCCCCCGCGGCCGACTGGGCCGCCGCGCGCAATCTGCGCCTGGCCGCCCGCCTGGACGGCATCCAGCCCGATGGCACCCATGGCCGCGGGCTGATCCGCGAAGGCGTGCTGCGCCGCGCCGTGGGGCTCACCCTGGAAGCGGTGGGCTGCGAGTCGCCGCTGGGCGCCAGCTGCAAGGTCGAAGTGGCCGACGGTGGCTGGGTGGACGCCGAAGTGGTCGGCTTCGCCGGCGAACGCACCTACCTGATGCCCAGCGCCGAGCTGCATGGCCTGCTGCCCAACGCGCGCGTGGTGCCGGTGCTCGGCCGCGGGGGCGTGGAAGTCGGTGAAGGCCTGCTTGGCCGGGTCATCGACAGCGACGGCGTGCCACTGGATGGCAAGGGCCCGATCCGCGCCGAGGGCACGGTCAGCATGGCGGGCGTGTCGATCAACCCGCTCGCCCGCGAACCCATTACCCAACCGCTGGACGTGGGCGTGCGCGCGATCAACGCGCTCCTGCCGATCGGTCGCGGGCAGCGCGTGGGCCTGTTCGCCGGCTCGGGCGTGGGCAAGTCCACGCTGCTGGGCATGATGACCCGCTACACCGCCGCCGATGTCATCGTGGTCGGGCTGATCGGCGAACGTGGCCGCGAAGTCCGCGATTTCGTCGAAAGCACGCTGGGCGAGGAAGGCCTGCGCCGCGCAGTGGTGGTGGCCAGTCCGGCCGACCGCCCGCCGTTGGCGCGCCTGCACGGCGCCTACCGCGCCACGGCGATCGCCGAGTGGTTCCGCGACCAGGGCCTGAACGTGCTGCTGCTGATGGATTCGCTGACCCGCTTCGCCCAGGCCCAGCGTGAGATCGGCCTGTCGGTGGGCGAGCCGCCGACCACCCGCGGCTACCCGCCGTCGGTGTTCGCCAAGCTGCCGGCCCTGGTCGAGCGCGCCGGCAACGGTGCCAAGGGCCGCGGCTCGATCACCGCCTTCTACACCGTGCTGACCGAAGGCGACGACCCGCAGGACCCGATCGCCGACGCGGCGCGCGCCATCCTCGATGGCCACATCCTGTTGTCGCGACGCGTGGCCGACAGCGGCCTGTACCCGGCCATCGACGTGGAGTCCTCGGTCAGCCGCGTGGTCACCGAGATCGCCGACGAGCCGTGGCGCCTGCGCATCCGCAAGCTCAAGCGGCTGGTCTCGGCGTACTCGTCCAACCGCGACCTGATCGCCATCGGCGCGTACCAGCGTGGCAACGATCCGGCCACCGACGAAGCGCTGGAGCGCTGGTCGGACATCGCCGAATTCCTCGGACAGGACGTCGGCAAGGCAGCCGACCTGCCGCACAGCCAGGCCGCACTCAAGCGCCTGGTGGAACCAGAGAGCTAAGCCATGATCCAGTCCAAGCGTTTCGATCCCCTGCTCAAGCGGGCCCAGGACCACGAAGACGAGGTGGCGCGCGACCTGGCCGAACGCCAGCGCACGCTCGACACCCACCTGTCGCGGCTGGACGAACTGCGCCGCTACGCCGAAGAGTATGCAAACGCGCAAATGGCCGCGACCAGCCCGGCGCAGCTGCTCAACCGGCGCGCGTTCCTGGACCGGCTGGACAGCGCGGTGGCCCAGCAGAGCCAGACCGTGAACAGCAACCGCGAAAAGGTCGAGGCCGAACGCGCGCGTTTGATCCTGGCCAGCCGCGACAAGGCCGTGCTGGAACAGCTGGCCGCCAGTTACCGTGCCCAGGAGAAGGTGGTCACCGACCGCCGCGACCAGCGCGAGATGGATGACCTGGGCGCGCGCCGCAGCCGCCAGGCGCAACGTGACGACAGCGACACCGGAGGTACCGCGTGATGCCCCCCGCTCTGCTCGGCAGCGGCGCCGCCACCGGTACCGCCACGGCCACCGGCGCCAGCCCGCGTCCCGACAGCGCCGCCACTGGCGACCGCCGGGACTTTGACGCGATGCTCAAGGGCGACGCCAACAGCGTGGCCAAGCCCGCGGAACAACGCGCCGGCAGGTCGGGCACGCCGGACGCGAAGGGCGCACCGGCGCCCGACGCAGACGCCGCCAAGCCCGGTGAACCGGGCAAGCGCCCGGCCAGCGATGACGCCATCGACGCCGGCAGCGAGGCGACTGCCGCCACGCCAGCGACCCCGGCCAAGCCCGGCGAGGCGCCGGCCGAGGACACCGAGGCCGCGCCATGGCCGCCGCTCGGCCTGGCCGGCCTCGCCCTGATCGGGCTGGCGCCGGCGGCACCGCCGGCCGCCGCAGCGCCCGCGCCGGCTCCCGGCGCCACCGGCGCGGCCACCGACCCGCTGCTGGCCGCCGCCGCAGCCACGCCGACGGCGGTCGCACCCGCGCTTCCCGTTGCGGGGGCAACGGGCGCGACCGCCTCGGCCGCAGCGCCCGCCGCGATCGTGCTGCCGGCCGATGCCGAGGGTGCCGACGACAGCCAGCTGCTCAAGGCGGTCACCGATGCCATCGCCAGCAGCGACGGCGGCGACGCGCCGCAGGCGCCGCTGCTGCACGCCCTGCATGCCGCCGCCGAGCTCAAGGGCAGTGCGGCCAGCCCGGTTTTCAGCGGCAGCCCGACCGCCACCCCGGACGTGGGCGCGGATGATTTCGGCGATGCCATGAGCGCGAGGATCGGCTGGCTGGCCGACCAGAAGATCGGGCACGCGGTGATCCGGGTCACCCCGCACGACCTGGGCCAGGTGGAAGTGCGCCTGCAGATCGACGGCGACAAGGTCCACGCCAGTTTCAGCAGTGCGCATGCCGAGGTCCGGCACGCGCTGGAAACCAGCCTGCCGCGTCTGCGTGAAATGCTCGGCGAGCAGGGGTTCCAGCTCGGCAACGCCGATGTCGGCCACCAGCACACCGCGCAGGATGGCACGGCGGGCGGCGGTCAATCGGGCGCGGGCGGCGGCGACGGGGAACCGGCGTTGGCCGATATCACGGTGTCGCCGGCGCAGTTGATGCGCCAGCGTGGGTTGGTGGACGCGTACGCGTAAGCGCCACCGCGGGGTGCCGGGCGTTGGCCGGGGCCTTGCGGTGCTGGATGGGGTCGGTATGGGCCTCAGCCACGCATGGCGTGGCGCTACGGTTGGGTGGTCGGTACGGCCTCAGCCACGCATGGCGTGGCGCTACGGTTGGGTGGTCGGTACGGCCCAGCCACGCATGGCGTGGCTCTACGGTTGGGTGGTCGGTACAGGCCAGCCACGCATGGCGTGGCTCTACGTTGGGTGGTCGGTACGGCCTCAGCCACGCATGGCGTGGCTCTACGTTGGGTGGTCGGTACGGCCTCAGCCACGCATGGCGTGGCTCTACGCGTTGGGTGGGTCTGTGCGGCCTTGGCCACGCGTGGCGTGGCGACACGCTGTCGCCGCGCCGCCAGAAACCCGACGCGCTGCGGCCCCGGCATTCAGGCACGGGCTTTGCATGTAGCCAGGAAGCAATCCAATGGAGCTTCCCCTCGTGGCCGCAGCCGCCGACAAAACCAAGAAATCCGCCGACAAGGACAAGGCCGCCAAGCCGCGTAGTCCGTTGTTGATCACTGCCCTGGTGGCGGTCCTGGCCGCCGGTGCCGCCGGTGGCGGCGCGTGGTATTTCGCCTCGTCCTCCCAGCACGACAGCAAGGACGCCAAGCCGACCGCCAGCAAGGCGGTGCCGGCGCCGGCGCAGTACTTCGGGCTGGAGCCGCCGTTCGTGGTCAACCTCAACAGCAGCCTCGACGGCCCGCGTTACCTGCAGGTCGAAGTGCAGCTGATGACCCGCGACCCGGTTGCGATGGAGGCGATCAAGCTGCACGCCCCGGCCATCCGCGCCAAGCTGCTGATGTTGTTCTCGCAGGTCGAGCCGAACCAGATCGCCGACCGCGCCGGCAAGGAACGCCTGCAGGCCGACTCGCTGGCCGAGGTGCAGAAGCTGCTCAAGGCCGAGACCGGCAAGCCGGGCGCCGACGAACTGCTGTTCACCAGCTTCGTCACCCAGTAAGGGCCTGCCATGAATGACCTGCTTTCCCAGGACGAAATCGATGCGCTGTTGCACGGCGTGGATTCGGGTGCGGTCGAAACCGAGGTGGATGCCGCCACGCCCGGCGAGGCGCGCAGCTATGACTTCGCCAGCCAGGACCGGATCATCCGTGGGCGCATGCCGACCCTGGAAATGGTCAACGAGCGCTTCGCCCGGTTGTGGCGGATCGGCCTGTTCAACCTGATCCGGCGCTCGGCCGAGCTGTCGGTGCGTGGCATCGAGCTGATCAAGTTCAACGACTACATGCACTCGCTGTACGTGCCCACCAACCTCAACCTGATCCGCTTCAAGCCGCTTCGCGGCACCGGGCTGATCGTGTTCGAGCCGACCCTGGTGTTCGCGATCGTGGACAACTTCTTCGGCGGCGACGGGCGCTACCCGACCCGCATCGAAGGCCGCGAGTTCACCGCCACGGAAATGCGGGTCATCCAGCTGCTGCTCAAGCAGACCTTCGCCGACCTGCGCGAAGCCTGGGCGCCGGTGATGGATGTCGAGCTGGAATACATCAACTCGGAGATCAACCCGCACTTCGCCAACATCGTGACGCCGCGCGAGTACGTGGTGGTCTGCCGCCTGCATGTCGAACTGGACGGCGGTGGCGGCGATATCCACGTCACCCTGCCCTATTCGATGCTCGAACCGATCCGCGAGCTGCTCGATGCCGGCATCCAGAGCGACCGCAACGACCGCGATGCCAGCTGGGGCGTGATGCTGCGCGAACAGCTCAACGTGGCCGAAGTCACCCTGTCCAGCGTGCTGGCCACCAAGCGCATGAGCCTGCGCGACCTGACCCGCCTGAAGATCGGCGACGTGCTGCCCATCGAACTGCCCAAGCAGGTGCCGGTGTGCGTGGAGAACGTGCCGGTGTTCACCGGTGAGTTCGGCGTCGCCAACGGCTTCAACGCGGTGAAGATCACCGCCACCCATCCCCCGGGCACCCGCCCGCGCGTTCCCGTACTGCAGGAAGACCCGCAATGAACGATATCGACACCAACGAACCGGCCCCGGCGCAGTTCACCCAGCTGCAGTCCGACGACACCACCGTCGGCGACGAGCTCAACCTGGATGTGATCCTGGATGTGCCGGTGACCCTGTCGCTGGAAGTGGGCCGCGCCCGCCTGCCGATCCGCAACCTGCTGCAGCTCAACCAGGGCTCGGTGGTGGAACTGGAACGCGGCGCCGGCGAGTCGCTGGACGTGTTCGTCAACGGCACCCTGATCGCACATGGCGAAGTGGTGGTCATCAACGATCGCTTCGGCGTGCGCCTGACCGACGTGGTCAGCCCGAGCGAACGGATCCGGAGACTGCGTTGATCGCATCGCTGCTCATCGCCGCCGGCACCCCGGCGACCAAGGTCGGCCAGCACGCGGCCGCCGCACCGAGCATGTTCGGTGCGGTGCTGGCGCTGCTGGCGGTGCTGGCCCTGATCGTAGGCCTGGGCTGGCTGCTCAAGCGCATGCCCGGCAGCGGCTTCCGCCCGGCCGAGGGCATGCGCGTGGTGGCCAGCCTCAACGTGGGCGCCAAGGAGCGCGTGGTGGTGGTGGAAGTCAACGGTGAGCAGCTGCTGCTGGGCGTGACCGCCGGCGGCATCAACACCCTGCACCACCTGCCCGAACCGCTGCCGACGCCGGCCCCGGCGCGCCTGCCCGACTTCAAACATCTCCCGAATTTCGCCCAGCTGCTGCAACAGCGGCTGCGCAAGGAACCCTGATCATGCGTGGCCCGAACGCCTCCTGGACCCGTTACCTGCCGTTGCTGCTGCTCCTGCTGCTGTGCGCCCTGCCCGCGCTGGCGATGGCCGCCCCCGGCCTGCCCGGCACGCCGTCGCTGCCGGACGTGAATGTCGGCAAGATCGGCGGCCAGGCGGTCAGCCTGCCGCTGCAGACCCTGCTGCTGATGACCGCGATCACCCTGATCCCGTCGATGCTGCTGGTGCTGACCGCCTTCACCCGCATCATCATCGTGCTGGGCCTGCTGCGCCAGGCGCTGGGCACCGGCCAGACCCCGTCCAACCAGGTACTGCTCGGCCTGGCCCTGTTCCTCACCGCGATGGTGATGCTGCCGGTGTGGCAGAAGGCCTGGGGTACCGGCATGGCGCCCTACCTCAATGGCGAGATCGACTTCCAGACCGCCTGGACGCTCACCACCGCGCCGCTGCGTGCCTTCATGCTGGCCCAGATCCGCGAGACCGACCTGATGACCTTCGCCGGCATGGCCGGGCACGGCACCTACTCCGGGCCGGACGCGATCCCGTTCCCGGTGCTGGTGGCCTCGTTCGTCACCAGCGAGCTGAAGACCGCCTTTGAAATCGGCTTCCTGATCTTCATCCCGTTCGTGATCATCGACCTGGTCGTGGCCAGCGTGCTGATGTCGATGGGCATGATGATGCTGTCGCCGATGCTGGTCTCGGCACCGTTCAAGATCCTGCTGTTCGTGCTCGTCGATGGCTGGGTGCTGGTGGTGGGCACGCTGGCCGCCAGCTTCAACGCGGTGCAGTGACATGACCCCCGAACTCGCCCTCACCGAACTGCGCGGTGGGCTGATCGTGGTGCTGTGGGTGGCCGGTCCGCTGCTGCTCACCGTGCTCATCGTGGGCGTGGTGGTCGGCGTGGTGCAGGCCGCCACCCAGCTCAACGAGCCCACCATCGCCTTCGTCGCCAAGGCCGCGGCCTTGACCGCGGTGTTGTTCGCGCTCGGCAGCCTGCTGATCGGCCAGCTGGTGGAGTACACCACGCTGCTGTTCCAGCGCATTCCCCACCTGATCGGGTAGCCACGATGGATTCGGCCACCCAGATGGCGGCCGACGGCCTGCAGGCCTTCGGCATGATCGGCACCATCCTGTGGACCATGCTGCGCATCGGCGCGATGATCATGGCCATGCCACTGATCGGGACCCGCGCGGTGCCCTCGCGGGTACGCGTGGTCCTGGCCGGCGCGCTGGCCGTGGCGCTGTCGCCGATGCTGCCGCCGGTGCCGGCCTGGTCCGGCTTCGATGCGGCCACCGTGTTGAGCATTGCCCGCGAACTGGCCATCGGCGTGTCGATCGGCTTCCTGCTGCGGCTGGTATTCGAAGCCGGCGCGATGGCCGGCGAGCTGGTCGCCCAAGGCACCGGCCTGGCCTTCGCGCAGATGAGCGACCCGCTGCGCGGCGGCAGTTCCGGCGTGATCGGGCAGTGGTTCTACCTGCTGTTCGGCCTGCTGTTCTTCACCAGCAATGGCCACCTCGCGCTGATTTCGCTGCTGATGGACAGTTACAAGGCCGTGCCGATCGGCACCTCCCTGCCCGACATCAACGCGTTCCTGAGCGCCGCGCCGACGTTTGCCCTGCAGGTATTCCGTGGCGCGCTGGGGCTGGCGCTGCCGCTCACCGTGGCGATGCTGGCGATCAACCTGGCCTTCGGCGTGCTGGCACGCGCGGCGCCGGCGTTGAACCCGATCCAGCTCGGCCTGCCGGTGGCGTTGCTGCTGGGTCTGTTCCTGCTCACCGTGCTGGCCGGGGAAATGGGACCGCCGGTGCAGCGCCTGTTCGATGCCGCCTTCCAGGCCGCCGACGGCGTGACCCATTGATTCACGCAGCCCTCACGAAATAATGCGTCGCGACACTTGCGATCCCCCCCATCGTTGGCGGTAGGCTGTCGCTACCGCCCGCAGTTGCCGGGCCGGGAGCCGCGCACGCCGGGGAAAGGCACGCGCGGCCTGCATGCCATAACGCCATTGCAGATGTGCTGACCAAGGAGAGTCATCGATGCTCGACGGCAGCTACACACCGTGGTTGGTCGTGGTTTCGCTGCTGGTCGCCATGCTCGCCTCGTTCACGGCGCTGGACATGGCCAATCGCATCACCACCGCGCCCAGCACGCGGCTGAGCCTGGTGTGGCTGCTTGGCGGTGGCTGCGCGATGGGGCTGGGCATCTGGTCGATGCACTTCATCGGCATGCTCGCCTTCCGCCTGCCGATCCCCCTGGGCTACGACCTGGCCTGGACCGCGATCTCGCTGCTGGCCGCCCTGGCCTCCTCCATCTTCGCGTTATGGCTGGTGTCGCGCCCCACCCTGCCGCACACCCGCCTGGCGCTGGGCGCGCTGCTGATGGGCAGCGGCATCGCCTCGATGCACTACCTGGGCATGGCGGCGATGCGCATGCAGCCGGGTATCGAGTACGACCCGGCGTGGCTGGCGGTTTCGCTGCTGATCGCCTTCGCCGCATCCTGGAGCGCGCTGTTCGTGGCCTTCCGCCTGCGCCTCAGCCAACGCCGCCTGCGCCACCGGCTGCTGCCGGCGGTGCTGCTGGGCTCGGCCATCGTGGGCATGCACTACACCGGCATGGCCGCCGCCCGCTTCCAGGCCGGCAGCATCTGCGGGGCGGCGGCGGGCGACGGGCTGCAGACCCAGTGGCTGGCGGCGATCGTGCTGGTGCTGACCACCGCGATCCTGGCCGTGGTGTTGATCGTGTCCTGGCTGGACCAGCGCATGCAGGCGCAGCTGCTGCGCATCCGCAACGACATCCTGCGCAGTTCGCTGGACGATGCGCAGCAGGAACTGACCCAGGCCGCCCTGCACGACCCGCTGACCCGCCTGCCCAATCGCCTGCTGCTGCAACAGCGCATCGAGAACGCGCTGGCCGAAGCGGAGCAGCGCGGCAGCCGGTTCGCGGTGATGTTCATGGACCTGGACGGCTTCAAGCAGGTCAACGACGCCTACGGCCACCAGACCGGCGATGCGCTGCTGGTGGCGGTCGCCGAGCGCACCCGGCACCTGCTGCGCCCGTCCGACGTGCTGGCCCGGTTGGGGGGCGACGAGTTCGTGCTGGTGGTGCGCATCGACAACGACGAGGACATCGCCACCCTGGCCAGCCGCATCCTGCAGGCGATCGGCGGCGGCCCGTTGCTGCCCGACCACGACCTGCAGGTCACCGCCAGCGTCGGCATCGCGATCTGCCCCGACCACGCCGCCAGCGAGCGCCAGTTGATGGCCTTCGCCGACGCGGCGATGTACCAGGCCAAGGAGGCCGGCCGCAACGCCTACGCGGTGTTCGCCGACTGGATGAACGACAGCGCCGAACAGCAGTTCCAGCTCCTGGCCGACCTGCGCCGCGCCATCGGCACCGAGCAGTTGTTCCTGCATTACCAGCCAAAGATCCGCGTGGCCGGCCAGGGCGTCAGCGGTGCCGAAGCGCTGATCCGCTGGCACCATCCGCAGCAGGGCCTGATTCCGCCGGACCGCTTCATCCGCCTGGCCGAGCGCAGCGGCGTGATCAACGAGATCGGCCGCTGGGCGCTGGACGAGGCCTGCCGCCAGCTGCGCCAGTGGCAGGACGCCGGGCATGACAGCTGGACGGTGTCGGTGAACCTCTCGCCGATCCAGTTCAGCTCCCCCCACCTGCTGCAGGAGGTGCGCCAGGTCCTGCAGACCCATCGCCTGGAGCCACGGCGGCTGGTGCTGGAGATCACCGAAAGCACGGTGATGCGCGACACCGATGCCAGCCTCAGGCTGTTGCAGGCGATGGCCAGCCTGGGCGTGGGCATCTCCATCGATGATTTCGGCACCGGCTATTCCAGCCTGCTGTACCTCAAGCGCCTGCCCGCCACCGAGATCAAGATCGACCACGCGTTCGTGCGCGACCTGGAAAACAGCTCCGAAGACGTGGTGATCGTCTCGGCGATCGTCGCCCTGGGCCACGCGCTGGACATGGACATCGTGGCCGAAGGCGTGGAAACCGCCGGGCAGCGCGCCTACCTGGAGCGGCTGGGCTGCGACTACCTGCAGGGCTACCTGCTGGGCCGCCCGGTGGACGCACAGCGCTTCATGCAACTGCACGACCACCCCCGGCCGCGGGTGGAGGTGGCGGCCGGCTATACCGGCAGCGCCAGCCGCCGGTAGGGTCGCGCCCCCGGCCGACCGCCCACCGTCGGCGAACGTCCGACGCCCCGTCTCGGAACGGTTCTTGCACCACCCCGGGTACCCCCCCGTGTCGTGCAGCCCATGTCCGAGAACGAACAAGCCGGCGAAAAAACCGAACAACCGACCGAAAAACGCCTGCGCGATGCCCGCGAGCAGGGCAACATCCCGCGCTCGCGGGAGTTGGCCACGGCGGCGGTGTTCGGCGCCGGCGTGCTGGCGTTGATGGCCTACTCGGGCAGCATCAGCAGCGGCGCCAAGGCCTGGATGACGCTGGCGCTCAGCCCCGAACCGGGCCTGCGCATGCATCCGCAGGCGCTGTTCGGGCACTTCGGCCAGCTGCTGCTGCAGCTGCTGCTGGCGATGTGGCCGCTGGTGCTCATCTGCCTCCTGGCCAGTTTCCTGGCGCCGGTGGTGATGGGCGGGTTGCGCTGGTCCAACAAGTCGCTGGTGCCCGATTTCACCCGGCTCAGCCCGATGGCCGGCATGAAGCGCCTGTACGGCCCGGAGGCGATCGCCGAATTCACCAAGTCGCTGCTGCGCATCGCCTTCGTCGGCACCGCCGCCGGGCTGGTGGTCTGGCACGGCATCCGGCCGCTGCGCGACCTGCTCAACCAGCCGCTGGAAGCGGCCATGGTGCATGGCCTGGGCTTCACCCTGAAGCTGATGCTGGCCACCGGCGGGGCAATGATGCTGCTGGCCGCCATCGATGCGCCGTACCAGCGCTGGAACTGGATGCGCAAGCTGAAGATGACCCGTGAAGAGCTGCGCCGGGAAATGAAGGAAAGCGAGGGCAGCCCCGAGGTGAAGGGCCGCATCCGCCAGCTGCAGCAGCAGCTGTCCAACCGCCGGATGATGGAAGCGGTGCCCACCGCCGACGTGGTGGTGGTCAACCCCACCCACTACGCGGTGGCCCTCAAGTACGAGGGCGGCAAGATGGGCGCGCCCACCGTGGTGGCCCTGGGCGTGGACGAAACCGCCCTGCGCATCCGTGAAGTGGCCGACGGCAACAAGGTCGCCATCGTCTCCGCCCCGCCTTTGGCACGCGCCTTGTATCGGGAAGGTCAACTTGGAAAGGAAATTCCCGTGAGACTGTATTCGGCCGTGGCCCAGGTTCTGTCCTACGTGTACCAGCTGCGCACCTGGCGCGGCGGGCCGATGCCGGCTGCGCCCAGCATCGATGTGGATGAGTTCGGCACGGGAGGCCGCCCGTGAGCGCCCAGCCCGCCGGTGCCGGCATGAACGCACGCAAGGCCCTGGACATGATCCGCAACGGCCTGGGCGCCCCGCTGATCGTGCTGGCGCTGCTGGCCATGGTGGTGGTGCCGCTGGCCGCCCCGGTGCTGGATGCGCTGTTCACCTTCAACATCGCCATCTCGCTGATGGTGCTGCTGGCGGTGGTGTACGTGAAGCGCCCGCTGGACTTCACCATCTTCCCGATCGTGCTGCTGATCACCACCATGCTGCGGCTGGCGCTGAACGTGGCCTCCACCCGCGTGATCCTGCTCAACGGCCAGAACGGCCACGAGGCGGCCGGCAAGGTGATCGCCGCGTTCGGCGAGTTCGTGATCGGCGGCAACTACGCCGTCGGTATCGTGGTGTTCGCGATCCTGACCATCATCAACTTCGTGGTCATCACCAAGGGTGCCGGGCGCGTGTCGGAAGTGACCGCCCGCTTCATCCTCGATGCCATGCCCGGCAAGCAGATGGCCATCGATGCCGACCTCAACGCCGGTTTGCTGACGCGTGAGGAGGCCAAGGCCCGGCGCGAGGAAGTGCGCGAGGAAGCGGACTTCTACGGTGCGATGGACGGTGCCAGCAAGTTCATCCGCGGCGACGCCATCGCCGGCATCCTGATCCTGTTCATCAACCTGCTCGGCGGCCTGGCCGTGGGCGTGCTCCAGCACGGCATGCCGTTCGGCGAAGCCGCCGCGACCTACACCCTGCTGTCCATCGGTGACGGCCTGGTGGCGCAGCTGCCCGCCCTGCTGGTGTCCTCGGCGGTGGCCATGCTGGTCACCCGCGCCTCGCGCTCGCAGGACATGGCACAGGCCATGATGGGCCAGGTGTTCGGCCAGTACCGTGCGCTGACCATCGCCGCGGCGATCATGGGCGTGGTCGGCCTGGTCCCGGGCATGCCCAACGTCGCCTTCTTGACGCTGGCCGCCATCCTCGGCTTCGTGGCCTGGAAGGCCTGGAAGAAGAGCACCGCCGCAGAGCGCGTCGCCGAGACCCCGGCCGCCGGCCGCGGCGAAACCCTGGGCCTGCCCGGCGCGGCGCCCTCGCCCACCGCCGAGCTGACCTGGGACGAACTGCGCCCGGTCGACCCGCTGGGCCTGGAAGTGGGCTACCGGCTGATCCCGCTGGTGGACAAGAACCAGGGCGGCGAATTGATGGCGCGGATCAAGGGCGTGCGCCGCAAGCTCACCCACGACATCGGCTTCCTGATTCCCTCGGTGCACATCCGCGACAACCTGGAACTGCCGGCCAGCGGCTACCGCCTGCTGATCCACGGCGTGCCGGTGGCCACCGCCGACATCCACCCCGACCGCGAACTCGCGCTCGACCCGGGCAGCGCCCTGGGCACACTGGACGGCATCGCCGGCAAGGACCCGGCCTTCGGCCTGGACGCCACCTGGATCCAGCCGCACCAGCGCGCGCACGCCGAATCGATGGGCTACACCGTGGTCGACCCGGCCACGGTGGTGGCCACCCACCTGTCGCACCTGATCCGCGAACACGCCCCCGAGCTGCTCGGCCACGAAGAAGTGCAGCAGCTGCTGGCCAACCTGGCCAAGAGCGCGCCCAAGCTGGTCGAAGACCTCACGCCCAAGTCGCTGCCGCTGTCGGCGGTGGTGCGGGTGCTGCAGAACCTGCTGATCGAGCGCATTCCGATCCGCCAGCTGCGCAAGATCGTCGAGTCGCTGGTCGAGAACGCGCCCAACAGCCAGGACCCCTCGGTGCTGACCGCGGCGGTGCGCAACGCGCTGGGCCGTTTCATCGTGCAGGAGATCGCCGGGATGTCGGCGGAGCTGCCGGTGTTCACCCTCAACCCACAACTGGAACGCGTCTTGCAGGAGTCCACGCAGGGCAACGGCGCCGCGCTGGAACCCGGACTCGCCGAGCGACTGCATCAAAGCCTGGCCGAATGCGTCGGCAAGCAGGAAGCGAAGAACGAGCCGGCGGTCGTGCTGGTACCGGGCCCGGTGCGTGCCGCGCTGGCACGGCTGGTGCGCCACAGCGTCCCCTCGCTGTCGGTGCTGGCCTACAGCGAGGTCCCCGAGGACAAACGGTTGAAGCTGGTCGGCACGATCAGCTGACGCCGGAACCCCGACGGTGATGCGCCAGAAAACAGACACACCCCCATTCGATATCAACGCAGCAGGACATAAAGGGAAACCCGGACCGTGCAGACCACCGACAACCAGCGCTTCCCTTCCACCACCCCGCCGCCCCAGTCCCGGTACCACAGCATGAAAATCAAACGCTTCGTCGCCTCCGATATGCGCTCGGCCATGAACCTGGTACGCAAGGAACACGGTCCTGATGCGGTGATCCTGTCCAACCGGCGGATCGAGGAAGGCGTGGAGATCGTGGCCGCGGCGAACTATGACGAAGGCGCCGTGCAGCGTGCCCTGGAAGCGGCCCGCAAGGATGTGGCGCCGGCGCCGGCACCGCGACCGCGCAATGCCGCCGATGCGGTGATCGCCGCGGTGACCCGCCGCAAGCCGGTCGCCGTCGCAGAGCCGGTGGCCGCCACCACCTCCGCCGTGGCCGCGCTGGCCCGCGCCGCGGTCGGCGCGACCGGTCGCACCCTGGATTCGGCCAACGAAATCGTGCCGCCGCGCGGCAGCACCGGCTTTGCCGCCACCCTGGCGCAGGCCGTCGCCCCGTCGCTGCGCGCCGCCGCACTGCCGGAGCAGATCTTCGCCCCGTTCAACGTCGAACAGGCCGCGGCCGCCTCCCCGGCGCCGGTGGAGACGCTGGCCGCGATCGTCGAGGCTGCACCGGTCGCCGCACCGGCACCGATCAACCGCGCGCGCTTCATCATCGACCCGCCGCTGGACGACGAACCGCACTTCCAGATGCACGTGCCTGCGGCACAGGTGGCGATGCCGCCGCTGCCGGTGAGCGTCACCGTGCCGGCGATCCCGGCCGCGGTCGCGATCCCGGCTCCGGTTGCGGCCCCGGCCATGGTCGCCGCACCGGCACCGGTGCAGGCCGCCGTGCCGGCCCCGATGGCATTCGAGCCGCGTCTGGACGCGCCGGCCATGGTCCAGGAACAGGTTGGCAGCGCACCGGTCGCAACCGCGCCGGTGGCCCTGCCGGTTCTCGCCGAACCGGCCCAGGCCCAGCCGCTGCCCGCCGCCGAGCTGGTGGTGGTGCCGCGCGATGACGAAGAACTGCGCCAACTGCGCCATGAAGTGGCCGGCATGCGCCAGGTGATCGAACGCGAGATGCACCGCTTCACCGACGAACGCCTGCGCGGCTCGCCGGTGCGTGCCGCCGCCCTGGACCTGATGGACGAATACGGCTTCGACGCCGGCATCAGCCGCGACGTGGCCATGCAGATCCCGCTGGACACCGAAGCCCACCGCGGCCGCGGGCTGATGCTCGGCCTGCTGTCCAAGAAGCTGCCGATCGCCCCGGTCGACCCGCTGGAATCGGGCGGCGTCATCGCCCTGGTCGGCCCAACCGGCGCCGGCAAGACCACCACCATCGCCAAGCTGGCCTCCCGCTTCGCCGAGAAGCACGCCGCCCGCGACGTGGCCCTGGTCACCACCGACACCGGCCGCATCGGCGCCCGCGAGCAGCTCTACGGCTTCGGCCGCCAGCTCGGCATCGCGGTGCACGAGGCCAACAGCGGCAGCGACCTCAACCAGCTGCTGGAGCGCCTGCAGGACTACAAGCTGGTGCTGATCGACACCGCCGGGCTGGGCCCGCGCGACCGCGCCCTGGCTGCCCAGCTGCACTGGCTGCGCGCCGCCCAGCAGATCCGCACCCTGCTGGTGCTGCCGGCCAACACCAGCTTTGGCGACATGGACGAAGTGGTCCGCCGCTTCAGCGCCGCCAACCCGCAGGGCGTGGTGCTGAGCAAGCTGGACGAAACCGGCCGCTTCGGCACCGCCCTGTCGGTGGCCGTGGACCACCGCCTGCCGATCACCTGGGTCACCGATGGCCAGGACGTTCCCGAAGACCTGCACCGGGCCAGTGCGGCCAATCTTGTACTTCGCCTTGAAGATTTGCGCCGCGCGGCCGATATGCCCTGCAACCCGGAGTTGAACCATGCCGTCGCGTGAGTATGCCAAGCTGACCAAGACCTTCCCGCTGTCGGCCACCCGCAGCCAGCCGCTGGGCCCCGTGCGCACCATCGCCGTCACCGGCGGCAAGGGCGGCGTGGGCAAGACCAACGTGTCGGCCAACCTGGCCGTGGCGCTCGCCGACATGGGCAAGCGCACGCTGCTGCTGGACGCCGATCTCGGGCTGGCCAACATCGACGTGATCCTGGGCCTGCAGCCCAAGGTGACCCTGGCCGACCTGGTCGCCGGGCGCTGCACCCTGGAAGAAGTGATCCTGGAAGGCCCGGGCGGCGTGCTGGTGGTGCCGGCCGCGTCCGGCCGCCGCCACATGGCCGAGCTGCAGCCGGCCGAGCACGTGGGCCTGGTCAACGTGTTCTCCGAACTGGAGCGTGAGCTGGACTTCATGGTGGTGGACACCGCCGCCGGCATCACCGACGGCGTGCTGACCTTCTGCCAGGCCGCGCAGGACACCGTGGTGGTGGTCTGCGACGAGCCGGCCTCGATCACCGACGCCTATGCGCTGATCAAGGTGCTCTCGCGCGAGCGCGGCGTGGACCGTATCCAGGTGGTGGCCAACATGGTCCGCGACCCCAACGAAGGCCGCGTGCTCTACGAAAAGCTGACCCGGGTCTGCGAGAAATTCCTCGCTGATGTCTCGCTCAACTACCTGGGCTGCGTGCCGCAGGACGACTGGCTGCGCCTGTCGGTGCAGCGCCAGCAGCCGGTGGTCAAGGCCTACCCGTCCAGCCCGGCCGCGCAGGCGATCACCGAGATCGCCCGCCGCACCGCCCGCTGGCAGGCACCGACCGAGCCGCGAGGCGGGGTCGAATTCTTCCTGGAACGCATCCTCAAGCAACGCGGGGTGACCGCATGAAAGGCGCCGCACAATACAAAGAGGTGCAACGCACGGCCGCCAACGAGTGCATCGCACAGCACTCCGACCTGGTCCGGCGGATCGCCCATCACCTGGCCGCCCGGTTGCCGGCGAGCGTGGAAGTGGATGACCTCATCCAGGCCGGCATGATGGGCCTGATCGAGGCCTCGCGCAGCTACGACGCCGACCAGGGCGCCTCGTTCGAAACCTATGCCTCGATCCGCATCCGCGGCTCGATGATCGACGAGATCCGCCGCGGCGACTGGGTGCCGCGTTCGGTGCACCGCCGCGCCCGCGACGCCGCCTCCACCATCCGCCGCCTGGAGCAGAGCACCGGCCGTGCCGCCAGCGCCACCGAAGTGGCCGCGGCGATGGACATGCCCCTGCCGGACTACCTGCGGCTGATGGAAGACGCCGCGCGCGGCCAGGTGCTGAGCCTGGAGTCTCGGATCGAAGACCAGGGCGAGCTGGATACCGTCGCCCAGGGTGGCCCGACCCCGCAGCAGGTGCTTGAGCGCGGCGAATTCGGCCGCGAGCTGGGCAATGCGATCGGGCTGCTGCCCGAGCGCGAGCAGCTGGTGCTGTCGCTGTACTACGAGCAGGAACTGAATCTGAAGGAGATCGGCGCGGTACTCGGTGTCAGCGAGTCGCGCGTCTGCCAGATCCACGGCCAGGCGGTCCTGCGCCTGCGTGGCCGACTGAAGATCTTCGAGGCGGCCGACGCCGGCCTCGAGAACCATTGATACCGAGGAAAGTGCTTTGAACAAGAACATGCGTATCCTGATCGTCGACGATTTCTCGACCATGCGTCGTATCGTCAAGAACCTGCTGGGCGATCTGGGCTTCACCAATACGGCCGAAGCCGAGGACGGGCATGCCGCGCTGTCTCTGTTGCAGAGCCAGTCGTTCGATTTCGTGGTCACCGACTGGAACATGCCGGTGATGACCGGGATCGACCTGCTCAAGGCGATCCGCGCCGACGCCAAGCTGAAGACGTTGCCGGTGCTGATGGTGACCGCCGAAGCCAAGCGCGAGCAGATCATCGAAGCGGCCCAGTCCGGCGTCAACGGCTACATCATCAAGCCTTTCACCGCCCAGACCCTGGAAGAAAAGCTCGGCAAGATCTTCGAACGCCTGGCGGCGAGCGCCTGATGGAAACCCTCCGCGACAAATCGGCGCTGGTGCAGCGCCTGCAGGATGCCCTGGCCGCGCTGGAAAGCGGCGACGAAGCCGGCTGGCGGCGGGAAATCGACGCGCTGGCCGCGTTGCGTACCCAGCCGATGATGGCCGGGCTGAACCGGCTCGCCCGCGAGTTGGGCCAGGCGTTGGGCGAACTGCCCAGCCTGCCCAGCGAGGCCGGCGAACTGGACGATGCCTGCGCACGCCTGGACCACGTGGTGGCGATGACCGAGCAGGCCACCCACCGCACCCTGGACCTGGCCGAGGAATGCCGCACGCTCACCGAGCAGCTGCGCGCCAATGGCTTGACGGCCGACCAGGACCAGCAGCTGGACCGGATCCGCCACAACCTCACCGAGATCGCGCTCACCCAGAGCTACCAGGACCTGACCGGGCAGATCATCCGCCGCGTGGTGGGCATCGTGCGCCGCGTGCACGAGGGCTTCGGCGCGCTCGGCCTGCCGCCGCAGGACGACAGCGCGCACAAGCGCGACAACGGCCTGGCCGGCCCGGCCGTGAACGGTCTGGATCGCCACCAGGTGTCACAGGTCGACGCTGACGACCTGCTTTCCGATTTGGGGCTGTAACACCATGAGCGCTGTTCCAGACGATATTGCCGCCGATTTCATCCTCGAGGCCCAGGAAATCCTGGATCGCCTCGGCGAACAGCTGGTGTCGCTGGAGCAGTCGCCCCAGGACAGCGACCAGCTCAACGCGGTGTTCCGCGGCTTCCACACCCTCAAGGGCGGTGCCGGGTTCCTCGGCATCCAGGCGATGGTCGAACTGTGCCACGCCGCCGAGGAAACCCTGGGCATGGCGCGGTCGGGCAAGGCGGTGCTGCAGGCCCATCACTTCGATGCGGCCCAGCAATCGCTGGACTACCTGCAGTCGATGCTCGATTCGGTCTCGGCCGGCACCGAGCCCGGCTATGCGCCGCCGGAGCTGATCGCGCAGTTCGACGTCAACGGGCCGGCCACGCCGGCACCGGTGGCCGCCGCTGCGGCGGCACCGACCAGCGGCGAGTTGATCACCGACGACGAGTTCGAGGCCCTGCTCGACACGTTGCACGGCGGCGCCGCGCCCACCGCCGTGGTGCCGGCGAACAAGGCCAATGACGGCCTGATCGGCGAAGACGAATTCGAGGCCCTGCTGGACCAGCTGCACGGCGGCGCCGCCCCGGGCGCCAAGGCCGTGGCCGCCGCACCGGCGCCGCGCGCGCCCGCCGCCGCCCCGGCCCTGCCGGCCAAGCCGGCGGCCAACAAGCCGGTGACCGAAGCCGAGCACACCGTGCGCGTGGACACCAAGCGCCTGGACGCCATCGTCAACCTGATCGGCGAACTGGTGCTCTCGCGCAACCGCCTCAAGACCCTGCGCGCGCGCCTGCACGACGAAGAACTCGACCGCGCCGTGTCCACCCTGGACATCGCCACCGCGCGCCTGCAGTCGGCGGTGATGCGCACCCGCATGCAACCGGTGGGCAAGGTGTTCTCGCGCTTCCCCAAGGTCGCCCGCGACGTCGCCCGCAACCTGAAGAAGGAAGTCGAGCTGGAGCTGGTCGGCGCGGAAACCGAACTGGACCGCAACCTGGTCGAAGCGCTCGCCGACCCGCTGGTGCACCTGGTCCGCAACGCCATCGACCATGGCATCGAAACCCCGGAGCTGCGCGAAGCCCAGGGCAAGCTGCGCAGCGGCCACGTGCGCCTGTCGGCGCAGCAGGAAGGCGACTACGTCAGCATCGAAGTGCAGGATGACGGCGCCGGCATCGATCCGGAACGGCTGCGCCAGAAGGCGCGCGAGAAGGGCCTGATCGATCCCGAAGCCGCTGCCCGCCTGAGCAGCGAGGAATGCCTGCACCTGGTGTTCCTGCCCGGCTTCTCGACCAAGCAGGAAGTGACCGATATTTCCGGCCGTGGCGTCGGCATGGACGTGGTGCAGTCGCGCATCCGCGAACTCAGCGGCCAGATCCAGATCCAGTCCGAACTGGGCCGCGGCAGCCGCTTCATGATCCGCGTCCCGCTCACCCTGGCCATCCTGCCCACCCTGCTGGTGCAGGCCGGCGAGGACGTCTACGCCCTGCCACTGGCGCGCGTGATGGAAGTGCTGCACGCGCCCAATACCTCGCTGGGCTGGTTCGACGGCCGCGCCGTGCTGGACCGCAAGTCGCACACCCTGCCGCTGGTGGACCTGCGCCATTGGCTGGCGGTGGAGCCGGCCGCCTCGCCGCTGCTCACCATCGTGGTGCTGCAGGCCGGCGAAGCACGCTTCGGTCTGGTGGTGGACCAGGTCCGCGGCCGCGAGGAAGTGGTGATCAAGCCACTGCCCAAGGCTCTGCGCGGGCTGCGCGGCTATGCCGGCGCGACCCTGATCGGCGACGGACGGATGTCGCTGATCCTGGACGTGGACGGGCTGCGCACCCCGCACGATTGACCGCCCTGCCCCCTGCAAAAGTGTGACCGCTGCAACACCTGCCGCCGTCGGTGTCTCAAGTCCCATTCACACAAGCCGATAACGGACCCATGGACAGACTCAGCCTCATTGGACTTTTCCTCGCCCTGGCCTCGCTGGTCGGCGGCAGCATCCTCAAGGGGGCCGGCCTGGCGTCGCTGTGGTCGCCGGCGGCATTCGTGATCGTGATCGTGGGCACCATCGCCTCGATCCTGCTGCACACCTCGCCGGCGGTGTTCAAGCACGCCTTCAAGATCGTGCGCTGGGTGATCCTGCCGCCGAGCAGCGACCGCCATGAGCTGATCCGGCAGATCGTCGACTGGAGCAACATCGCCCGTCGCCAGGGCCTGCTGGGCCTGGAAGCGCAGGTGGACGCGCAGAGCGACCCGTTCCTTCGCAAGGGCCTGCAGTTGCTGGTGGACGGCGTCGAGCCGGAGACCATCCGGCACATGATGGAAATCGAGCTGAGCAGCCAGGAGCACCAGGACCTGGCCGCGTCCAAGGTGTTCGAGGGCATGGGCATCTATGCGCCGACGCTGGGCATCATCGGCGCCGTGCTCGGCCTGATCGCGGTGATGAAGAACCTGGCCGACCCGAGCAAGCTCGGCCACGGCATCGCCGCCGCCTTCACTGCCACCATCTACGGCATCGCCTCGGCCAACCTGCTGTTCCTGCCGGTGTCGGCCAAGCTCAAGAGCGTGATCCACCACAACAGCCGCGACCGCGAAATGATCATCGAAGGGTTGATCTCCATCGCCCAGGGCGAGAACCCGCGCAACATCGAAACCAACCTGTCCGGATTCCTGCACTGACATGGCCCGCCGCAAGCACCACGAAGAGCATGCCAACCATGAGGCCTGGGCGATCCCCTATGCCGACCTCATGACGCTGCTGCTCGCCTTCTTCGTGGTGATGTACGCCATCTCCTCGCTCAACGAGGGCAAGTACCGGGTCATGGCCGATGCGCTGACCACCGCCTTCGGCGGCGCGCCGCGCACCATCAACCCGGTGCAGGTGGGCAACCAGCAGGTGCAGGGCGGCGGCTGGGACAGCCCGTCGGTGATCAAGGCCGGCAACCGCGTCGGCCCCTCCGCGCCCTCGCCCTCCAACGACCCCACCCTGCTGCCGGCGATGGCCTCGCAGATGCGCATGCCGGTCTCGGTGCGCAACCAGGAACAGCTGCAGCGTGCCGAGCGCCAGCTCAACACCATCGCCGACAAGCTCACCGCCACGCTGGCCCCGCTGATCGAGCGCGGCATGATCACCGTGCGCCGCACCGAGCTGTGGATCGAGGTGGAGATCAACAGCGACATCCTGTTCCCGACCGGCTCGGCCACGCTGGACGTGCACGCGCGCGACACGCTCTCCACGCTGGCCCAGGTCCTGCGCGATGCGCCCAACGGCGTGCGCGTGGAAGGCCACACCGACAACGTCCCGATCGCCACCTCGCTGTTCCCCTCCAACTGGGAACTCTCGGCCGGGCGCGCGGCCAGCGTAGTGCACCTGTTCGCCGACCAGGGCCTGCAGCCGGCGCGGCTGGCCATGGTGGGTTACGGCCAGTTCCGCCCGCGCGAGGACAACGCGACCGCCGAAGGGCGCAACCGCAACCGCCGCGTCATGGTCATCGTCCTGGCCGACACCACGCGCGGCGCAGACCCGATCGGGCCGCAGCTCAGCGCGCAGACCGACGCGCCGCCAACCGCCAGGCCGACCACCCCCTCCGTACCCCCCCTCGCCCCGGTGCAGTTGCCACCGGTGCCGGCCGGCAGCCGCGTTGGCGCCGCCGTTCCCCCTGCAATGAAGGAGTGAACCGAATGCGCATCTGGGCAATCGCCAATCAGAAGGGCGGCGTGGGCAAGACCACCACCACCCTGGCCCTGGGCCGTGGCCTGGCCACGCTCGGCCACCGCGTGCTGTTGATCGACCTCGATCCGCACTCTTCGTTGACCCGCGCCTTCGGCGTGCCGCTGGACCCGCCGCCGCAGGGCGTGCTGGAACTGTTCGGCGCACCGCCGGCCGAGCTGGGCACCCTCGGCCATCGCAGCGACATCCCGGGCCTGGACTACGTCTGCGCGCAAGCCGCGCTGGCCACCCTGGAGCGACGCAGCGCCAACCAGCCCGGCCTCGGCCTGGCCCTGCAGAACGCCCTGGCCCGCCACCATGGGCAACACGATTACATCCTGCTCGATTGCGCGCCCACCCTGGGGCTGCTGATGATCAACGCGCTGGCCGCGGCCGACCGCCTGATCATCCCCACCCAGGCCGAGCCGCTGGCATTGCACGGCCTCGATGGCATGGTCCGCACCGGTGAAATGGTCGAGCGCTCGCGCCGCCGTCCCCTGCCGATGTCGATCCTGCCGACCCTGTTCGATCGCCGCACCCGCGCCGGCAACGAGACGGTCAAGCTGATGCAGGACAAGCACGGCCAGCGCGTGTGGGAAGACGCGATCCCGGTGGACACCCGCATCTGCAACGCGGCCAGCCTGACCGTGCCGCCGCAGTCGGAGGACTACCCCGGTCGCGGCCTGGCCGCGTACCGGCGTGCGCTGGAATGGATCCTGGCCGACGACGCGCTGCAGATGGAGCGCGCGGCATGAACACCGCCGGCGTGCTCGACGACTACCTGGAGCAGCTGCTCGGCGATGCCGTGCCCGCCGCGCCCGCTCGGGAGGAACTGTCCGTCGCCCCGGCGGCGGCGGTGGCCGCCCAGGACGGCGCTGAAGCAGCCGGTGTCGCCCTGGCGATCAGTGCCGAATTTGCCGGGTCGGCTGCCGGCGACGTCGAGGCTGCGCCTGCGCCGGACGCGGCCGTTGCGGTCGGCCACGACACCCCGACCTCACCGGGCGCGCCGGCCCATCTGGCGCTGCTCGACGAGCTGATGAACGATCCGGCCCTGGGTCCTCCGGTCGACAGCCTCGCGGCCTCGCACGACACGCCGACCTCGCCCGGCAGCCCCGCCAACCTCGCGCTGCTCGACGAACTGATGAACGACCCCGCGCTGGGCCCGCCGGTCGAGAGCGTCGCGACCGCGCACGACACGCCGACCTCGCCCGGCTCCCCGGCCAACCTCGCGCTGCTCGACGAACTGATGAACGACCCCGCGCTGGGCCCGCCGGTCGAGAGCATCGCGACCGCGCACGACACGCCGACGTCACCTGGCTCCCCGGCCAACCTCGCGCTGCTCGACGAACTGATGAACGACCCCGCGCTAGGCCCGCCGGTCGAGAGCATCGCGACCGCGCACGACACGCCGACGTCACCCGGCAGCCCGGCCAACCTCGCGCTGCTCGACGAACTGATGAACGACCCCGCGCTCGGCCCGCCGGTCGATAACCGCGCGTCCGCTCACGAAACTCCCACCTCGCCCGGTAGAGCCGAGCCACGCTCGGCTGCTCCTGCCGCTGCCGAGGCCGGCCGCCCCAGCTGGGACGATCTGCCTGACGAGGTGCTGCACGACAGCGCACCGCCCAAGGCCGCCGCACCGGCGCCGGCACCGATCGCCCCGGCTCCCGTTGCCCCCGCTCCCGCCCCGCTGCCTGCCGCCCGCCCCATGCCGACGACGATGCCCCTGTCCGCGCCCAGCGCCCGTGCCGCCGCCCCCGCCCCGGCCCACACCCGCCCGGGCAGCTGGCAGGAACTGCAGGCGCAGGCGCAGAACCCGGCCTCCAGCCCGCGCGAGAGCCGCCGCGCCAGCGAACGCACCTCGCGCTGGTTGCGCCTGCGCTGCGGCGCCCAGGCCTATGCGCTGGAACTGCTGAAGGTGCAGGAAGTAGTGCTGCCGGTACCCCTGCTGCCGCTGCGCGGCACCGCCTCGGCGATGCTGGGCATCATGAACCTGCGCGGCCAGGTGGTGCCGGTCATGGACCTGGGCATCCACCTCGGCGCCGGCCCGGCCCAGGACGACGCCAACACCCGCATCGTGGTGCTGGAGGAAGATGGCGAAACCATGGGCCTGCGCGTGTCGGCGGTGGAGGATGTCGCCAACCTCACCGACTCGCAGATCGAACCGCCCGATACCGCGCGCATCTGCCAGATTTCCAACGACCTGTTCCGCGGCGTGGCGCGGGTCACCGCACAGCCGATGATCCTGCTCGATGCGACCCAGCTGTTGAATTGACCGCCATCTGCAGGGCAGCCCCCCAGGGCCTTGCTCCACCTCGGCACCCGGTCCCCGGTAGCGCCACGCCATGCGTGGCTGCTCTCCGACCCGGCGCCAGCACCGCCCGATGGCGCCCGGACGGCTCCGTTGCGCTGCCGCGCCGCCTTCCAAGGGCTCGCGCTACCGGGCGGTTTCCCCTAACGGTGAAGATCCCTTGGCCCGTCCCCCTAAAGCTTCCCCGCTTTGGGCCGTTATAAACCTCGGAACCGTTTGTCCGGAGCAACGATGAGCACTGTGGCCCTGGGTGGTGATCTCGGTATCGAGACCAGCACCGAGCTGAAAACCCGCCTGGCCCCTTTGGTGGACCAGGCCGGCGAACTGACGCTGGATGCCAGCGAAGTGAGCCGTATCCATACCGCAGCAATGCAGGTCCTGTGCGCATTCGTCGACGCCCGCCGCCAGGCAGGCTACCCGACCGGATTCGACGGTTGCACTGCAACCTTCCGTGATGCCGCGCGATTGCTCGGCGTCACCCAGGCCCTCGGCCTGGACGCAACCCATGACAACCTGAAATCTGTGGAGAACGCTGCATGAGCGCACGTATCTTGGTGGTGGACGATTCGGCGTCGATGCGCCAGATGGTCTCTTTCGCCCTCACCTCGGCCGGCTTTTCCGTCGAAGAAGCCGAGGACGGCGCCGTCGCGCTGGGCCGGGCCAAGGGCCAGCGCTTCAACGCGGTGGTGACCGACGTCAACATGCCCAACATGGACGGCATCTCGCTGATCCGCGAGCTGCGCCAGCTGCCGGACTACAAGTTCACCCCGATGCTGATGCTCACCACCGAATCGGCGGCCGACAAGAAGTCCGAAGGCAAGGCCGCCGGTGCCACCGGCTGGCTGGTCAAGCCGTTCAATCCCGAACAGCTCGTGGCCACCGTGCAGAAAGTCCTGGGCTGAGCCCAGCGCCGCTTCGCCCCTCCCTCCCTTCGCAACCGGACCCCACGCACCATGAGCATGGATCTGCAACGTTTCCACGCCACGTTCTTCGAAGAAAGCCGCGAAGGGCTGGATGCCATGGAGGCTGGCCTGCTGGCGCTCGAATCGGGCCAGCAGGACCCGGAAATCATCAATTCGGTGTTCCGCGCCGCGCACTCCATCAAGGGCGGCGCCGGCACCTTCGGCTTCGATGCGATCGCCGCGCTCACCCACGTGCTGGAGACGCTGCTGGACGAACTGCGCGCCGGCAAGCGTGCCCTGGAAGCCAACGCGGTGGATGCCATGCTGTCCTCGGTGGACGTGCTGCGCGCCCTGCTGCGCGAGGCCGAACACGGCCAGCCCGCCGACCCGCAGGCGGTGGCCGCGATCAAGGCACGGCTGGAAGCGGTGCTGTCCGGCCAGGCCGCTGCCAGCGCCCCGGTCGCCGCCGCCAAGGTCGATGACACCCCGGAAGCGTGGCAGATCGGCTTCGTGCCGTCGCCGTCGCTGTTCATGAGCGGCAACGACCCCCTGCGCATCATCCGCGAGCTGGAACACCTCGGTTCGCTGCAGGTCGCCGCGCGCATGGAGCGCCTGCCCGGCTTCGACCAGCTCGACCCGCTCGAAGCGCACCTGGCGTGGGACCTCGGCCTGGTCGGCAAGGTGCCGCGCAGCAAGATCGAAGACACCTTCGCCTGGGTCGTGGACGACTGCGAGCTGGACATCCGTCCGGCCGCCCCGCCCAGCCTGGCCACCAGCGCCCCGGCTGCCCCGGCAGCGGTGGCGCCTGCCGCTTCTGCTGCCGCACCGGCGGCCGGCGCGCCGGCTGCCGCCGCGCACGAAGCGGAAACCTCCATCCGCGTCGCCGTGGAAAAGGTCGATGCGCTGATCAACCTGGTCGGCGAACTGGTCATCACCCAGGCCATGCTCAAGCAGGTCTCGCATGCCCTGGACCCGGTCCATGCCGAGCAGCTGTTCGCCGGCCTGGACCTGCTCGAACGCAACACCCGCGACCTGCAGGAAGCGGTGATCGGCGTGCGCATGCTGCCGGTGGATGCGGTGTTCCGCCGCTTCCCGCGCCTGGTCCGCGATCTCTCCTCGCGGCTCGGCAAGCAGGTCCGCCTGCGCACCATCGGCGAAGGCACCGAGCTGGACAAGGGCCTGATCGAAAAGATCGCCGACCCGCTGGTCCACCTGGTCCGCAACTCGATCGACCACGGCCTGGAAATGCCCGACATCCGTCGCGATGCCGGCAAGGACGAGACCGGCACCATCACCCTGGCGGCCTCGCACCAGGGCGGCCACATCGTGATCGAAGTCAGCGACGACGGCCGCGGCCTGAACCGCGACAAGATTCTGTCCAAGGCGCTCGAACGTGGCTTGAGCGTGCCCGACAACCCCACCGACGCGCAGGTCTGGGACCTGATCTTCCAGCCCGGCTTCTCCACCGCCGATGCGGTCACCGACCTGTCCGGGCGTGGCGTGGGCATGGACGTGGTCCGCCGCAACATCCAGGCGCTGGGCGGCGAAGTGCAGCTGGAGAGCAAGGCCGGCAACGGCACCCGCGTGCTGATCCGCCTGCCGCTCACCCTGGCCATCCTCGACGGCATGACCGTGGCCGTGGCCGGCGAAACGGTGATCCTGCCGCTGGCCTACGTGCTCGAAGCACTGCAGCCGCAGCCGGAAGACGTGCGCACCATGGCCGGCGAAGGCCGCGTCCTGCGCGTGCGTGGCGAGTACCTGCCGATCCTCTCGCTGAGCGAGTACTACGGGTTTGGCGGGCGCACCAAGGACGATTCGCTGGTGGTGGTGGTCGAAGGCGATGGCCAGAAGATCGCACTGGAAGTGGACGAGCTGGTTGGCCAGCAGCAGGTCGTGGTCAAGAACATCGAGAACAACTACCGCCGCATCAGCGGTGTGTCCGGCGCCACCATCCTCGGAGATGGCCGGGTCTCGCTGATCGTGGACATCGGCGGGCTGGTGCGGTCGCTGCGGGTGCCGCAGGCCGCTTAAATCTGCGCATTCGCGAAGATTTCCCCAGGGTTTGCTACGCAAACCCTGGGCCCCGGCCTCACCAGCACCCAACACCCCCCGCCGTCGGCGCGCCCCCGCTACTAGCGGGGGCTCCTCGTCTTTGGGTTCCGCGCCTTCCGTTGGCCGGCTCTTCGCAGTCTTTCCTGCATCGATACTCGCGGTGGTTGCAGCGTCACGTGCTGTCGGCCAACGGCCGGCACTACCGTACCCCCGATCAGTGGCGCGGGCTGCTTGCGTGGGCTCCAGACCTTACCTTTGGCCCGCGCCCCGCACGACTCCTGCGCCGACACGCCGGGTGGTTGCGGCGTTGGGTGCTGCCGCCTCGCGTTCGGCACACCCGGGCCTGCGATCAACGGCGCGGCGCTACGCGTGCGGGTTACGCGCCTTTTTTGAAGCTGTGACGTCGAACTTGGCCGATACGCGGGCGGACTGACCCGTCTTTCGGGCGACGCACGCGGAAGCCTTGCCATTGCTTGCTCTTGCAACCAATGCGGTATGCCCTGCGCTGCGTCGTTTTCAAAAAAAATGTGACATCGAGCACTCAAGTTGCGACGGGGCAGCGCCGTTATCCCGGGAGAGCTATGACGCCATCGTCACGTGTCCCGCGCCCCACCTCGCCTTCGTTACGACCTCTCGCCCAGCACCCCACGGCTGTGCGCCCCCGCCCTGCCCGGAGTTCACACCATGAAGTGGTTCCATGATCTGCCCATCGCCCGCAAGCTGGCGGTGGGGTTCACCCTCACCACGCTGATGACCGTCGTCCTGGGCGTGTTCGCCCTGGTCCGCCTCAACGGCGCCAATGCCGAACTGGCCGCGATGGCCGGCAACAACATTCCCACCCTCCAGCACCTGGGTGAGGCGCGCGCAGTGCTGGGTGAGTTCCGCACTTACGAACTGGCCCAGGTCAGCATGCTCGACCAGCCCGACAAGGTCGCCGACTACAACAAGCGCATGGACGACTCGGCCAAGGTTGTCCGCGACGAACTGGCGGCCTACGCCGCGCTGCCGGCCAATGACCGCGAGCGTGCGCTGTACGCCAAGGTCGCCGCGGACACCGACGCCTACTTCCTGGCCAACACCGACCTGCGCGCCGCCGTGGCCGCCGGCGATGCGGCCGGTGCCCGCGACATCTCCGACAACAAGTCGCGTCCGGCGCGCCGCCAGTTGTTCGAAGACCTCAAGGCGCTGGGCGCGTACAGCAACAGCCTCATGGCCGAGCGTATCGCTGGCGCCAACGCCACCCACCGCGCCAGCGTGATCGCCATCGTGGTCTGCATGGTGCTGCTGTCGGTGGTGGCCGCCGCCCTGGCGTTCGTCATCTCGCGGGTGATCACCCGGCCGCTGTCGCAGGCCGTGCACGCCATCAAATCGGTCGCCCGGGGCGATCTCAGCGTCACCACCCGTGCCACCAGCGCCGACGAAGTCGGGCAGATGCTGGCCGCCACCGGCGAGATGACCAGCATGCTGCGCCGCTACTCGGACGAAACCCGTCAGATGTCGGCCATGCACGCCGGCCCGGATATCTCCCACCGCATGCCGGTGGACTTCCCCGGCGTCTACGGTGAACTGGCCGTGGGCACCAACACGGTGGTGTTCGACCACCTGGATGCGATCAAGGACGCCATCGCCGTGCTCAACCAGTACGCGGCCGGCGACCTGTCGCAGAACGCGCGCCGCCTGCCGGGCAGCCGCGCGATCCTGCACGAATCGATGGATGCGGCCAAGGCCAGCCTGCTGGCGATCAACACCCAGATCCAGTCGCTGGCCCAGGCCGCGGCCGCGGGCGACTTCAGCCAGCGCGGCGACGCACTGCGCTTCGATCACGATTTCCGGGTGATGATCGAGCACCTGAACACCATGATGGAAGTGGCCGACGGCAACCTGTCCCAGCTCTCGCACCTGCTGCAGGCGATCGCCAACGGCGACCTCACCGCACGCATGCAGGGCCAGTTCCACGGCGTGTTCGCCAGCATGCGCGACGATGCCAACACCACGGTCGCCCAGCTGACCCAGATCGTGGGGCGCATCCAGCACGCCTCTTCCAGCATCAGCACCGCCGCCGGCGAGATCGCCTCGGGCAACAACGACCTGTCGCGCCGTACCGAGCAGCAGGCCGCCAACCTGGAAGAAACCGCGGCCTCGATGGAGGAACTCACCTCCACCGTGCGTCAGAACGCCGAACATGCCCGCCAGGCCAACCAGCTCGCCATCGGTGCCCACAGCGTGGCCAGCCAGGGCGGCGAAGTGGTCGGCCGGGTGGTCAGCACGATGCATGAAATCGACGCCTCCTCGCGCCGCATCGCCGACATCATCACCGTCATCGACGGCATCGCCTTCCAGACCAACATCCTGGCGCTCAACGCCGCCGTGGAAGCGGCGCGTGCCGGTGAACAGGGCCGCGGCTTTGCCGTGGTCGCCTCGGAAGTGCGCACCCTGGCCCAGCGTTCGGCCAGCGCGGCCAAGGAGATCAAGGGCCTGATCGACGAGTCGGTCGGCAAGGTGGCCGAGGGCTCGGCGCTGGTCAACCAGGCCGGCAGCACCATGGGCGAGATCGTCGCCTCGGTGCAGCGGGTGACCGACATCATGGCCGAGATTTCGGCGGCCTCGCAGGAGCAGTCGGCCGGCATCGAGCAGGTCAACCAGACCATCACCCAGATGGACGAGACCACCCAGCAGAACGCCGCGCTGGTGGAGGAAGCCACCGCGGCGGCCCGCTCGATGGAAGAGCAGGCCGGTCACCTGACCGATGCGGTGGCGCTGTTCAAGCTGGATGGCCAGTCGGCCGCGCTGGCCACTGCGCCGGCCGGCAGCAGCCGCGCGCCGGCGGCCACCCCCGGCCGCGGCCGCCCCGCCCCGGCACCGGCGCGCCGCGCCGCGGTACGCGAGCCGGTGCTGGCCAACGACGGCGACTGGCAGGAGTTCTGATCCGCCGCCGCGGGTTTCGATAAAGACACGACACCCCGCTCCGGCGGGGTGTCGCTGTTTTGGCTACCGGGTGGCGTGGCATCGGCCGCGGCATGAGCCCGCCCCCGACACACAATTCCCCCTACATAAACGTGAACTGCTGCCGATAAACGGACAGAGCCCTGGCAAAGTCCGCCATCGGCGCCCGCCCAAGCCAGCAAGAGTCCATGTCCGAAGGTAGCCTTGACGTACACGACGGAACCCATGCCGCCCACGACGACGGCACGGACGACCGTTACCTGGTCCGCAACCCGAGGCAGATCCGCCAGTTGCTGCAGGCCCTGATCGACCAGCGTTCGCTGATCAACGCCCACCTGGGCGGCCGCGACCAGTCGTTCCCGACCGCGATCCTGGAACTGGACGAGGACGAGGACACGCTGCTGCTGGACGGCAGTCCGTCCGAACCGGCCAACCGCGCCGCCGAGGAGGCCGGGCACCTGCTCTGCTTCGCGCAGCTGGACCGGGTAATGGTGCGGTTCCGGCTGGATCACCTGGAGCGCACCGGCGGCTCGGGCCACGTGGCCTTCCGCGTGGCGTTCCCGAGCGAACTGGTGCACCTCCAGCGTCGCGAGCTGTATCGGCTGGAGACGCCGATCACCGACTCGCCACACCTGCTGTTCCCGATCAACGAGGATCGCAGCGAGGCACTGAGCCTGCGGGTGGTGGACATCAGCGGCGGCGGCCTGGCGGTGACGGTGCCACCGGACTGCAACGTGTTCTCCCTGCAGAAGCGCTACGACGCACGCCTGGACATGCCCGACAGCGGGCCGCTGCAGGTGTCGCTCATCGTCTGCAACCAGTTGGCGGTGAAGCTGCCCAACGGGGTGGAGATGAAGCGGATCGGGATGCGCTTCGACACGCTGCCGCGCGGCGGCGACAGCGCCATCCAGCGCTACATCTTCCGCATCGACCGCCAGCGCAGTGCGCGCAAGAACGGGGAGAGTTAAGGCGGGCTGCTTTTCCTGGGAGCAACGTCAACTGCGGCGGGTCGTCTGTGGCGCGCAGGGTCGGTACGGGTGGGCTGGCGGGACACGCCGCAAGTACGTCCGTGCAGGCTCCTTTTGCGCCATCCATGGCGCAAAACGGGTCCCGCCAACCCACCCGTACCGCCCCGGGACAGGTGGCTTTGGCCGCGTAGAGAGCAAGCGCTCGCAGCGTCCGGGGGTCCAGGTGCCGAGCAGCGCTCGACACTCCCCCTCCCCGCCAGCGGCGGCTCCATCCAACCGATCGCGGAATCTGTGGGCCTGGCACCGCCCGCCACGCCTCGGCAGTGCACAGCCGACCGCCCTCTCCACGCCCGCTAAAGTCGCCCCCATCCAGGCCGATATTGAGCGTGACGCCCGGTTTTTCCTTACCGCCACGCCCGACCCAGGATTCCCTCGATGAACGACAGCAACCCCAACGCCGCCAGCAGCGGTGGCGAGTACCTCAGCTTCACCCTCGGCGCCGAGCACTACGGCGTGGACATCCTCAAGGTGCAGGAAATCCGCGGCTACGACTCGGTCACCCGCGTCCCCGATGCGCCGGACTACATCAAGGGCGTCATCAACCTGCGCGGCACCATCGTCCCGGTCATCGACCTGCGCCTCAAGCTGCGCCTGGACAAGGCCACCTACGATGCCTTCACCGTCATGATCGTGCTCAACGTGGAGGACCGCGTCGTCGGCATCGTCGTCGACAGCGTCTCCGACGTCATCCCGCTCAGCGCCGACCAGATCCGCCCGACGCCCGAGTTCGGCGCCGCCGTCGATACCCGCTTCATCTCCGGCATCGGTACCCAGGACGATCGCATGCTCATCCTGCTGGACATCGAGACCCTCCTCGACAGCGCCGACATGGGCAACCCCACCCCGGTCGAAGACGTCGCCGCCTGATCCGCAGTACCCCGGCCAAAGCGTCCTGCGGCCGTGGTCGAAAAAAGTTCTTCAGTTCCCCCCGGCACGGCCGATAGCTGCTTCAGGACCCGGCTGTGTGGGGCTGCCCAAGGCCGGGCCAATTCGTCCATTTTCCCCGGAGATTTTTCCCGATGAAGTCCCTGCTTGCGCTGTTCTCGGTTGCCGTTCTCGCCACCTCCGCCTCGTCCGCTTTCGCCCAGTCGGCCGAAATGATCCCGCCGGAAATGGCACCGCGCTCGGTCGGCAAGGACGGCATGGTCTGCGGCAAGGTCGAAAAGGCCCGCTACGCCGAAGGCTCCGAAGGCCAGCCGACCTTCCTGTACATGGGCGGCGCCTTCCCGCGCCACACCTTCTCGGCCCGCATCGCCGGTGCGAACCGCGGCAAGTTCAGCTTCCCGCTGGAAACCCTGGAAGGCAAGACCGTCTGCGTGATCGGCAAGATCGCCCGCGATGCATCGCGCGCTGAAATCGAAGTCAGCTCGCCGGCCGGCCTGAAGCTCGCCAACATCAAGTAATCCGCCGTACGCCATGCCACGCCGGCACTGGCCGGCGTGGACGTTGCAACCGGGCACGACGCCCGGACGCGTCTGCCATTGGAGATCGCACTGCTCATGCCCTGGATCAACAACCTCAAACTGATGCCGAAGTTGATGCTGACTTTCGGCGTCCTCCTGCTGGTGATGCTGCTGCAGGGCATCGTGGCCTATCGCGGCCTCTACTCGCTCAACAACGTCACCACCGAGCTGGCCGGCCACCGGATGGAAAGCATCCGTACCGCCGGTGAGATCCGCGGCATGGTCGGCGAGTACCGCAACTCGGCCTACCAGGGCCTGATCCGCGCCAGCGAAGACGTCAAGGCCGACGCGAAGAAGCGTGCCAAGGACCTGCGTGGCCAGATCGACCTGGCCATCAAGAAGTACCCCGAACTCATCGACAATCCCCAGCAGAAGAAGCTGTTCGACACCTTCGCCAAGGATTGGAAAGACTCGCTGGCCTCCTACGACGCGGTCACCGAGATGCTCGAGCTGGACCTGCCGGACGACGCCATCGACACCTTCGTCGGCGAAACCCGCAGCAAGCACCTGAAGGCCTCGTCGGCGCTCGAAGCGCTGATCGCCGAAGACAACCGGCTGGCCCGCGCCTCGCGCGAGGAAGCCGAATCCACCTATGCCGCCTCGGCCACCCTGACCGTCATCGCCCTGCTCGGCGGTGCCGCGCTGGGCCTGGTCCTGGTGTACCTGTTCGCCCGTTCGCTGGTGGGCAGCATGCGCGGCGCCGTGTCGGTGGCCAACGATGTCGCCAGCGGCAAGCTCGATGGCCACATCGACGTGAGCCGCAAGGACGAAGTGGGCGACCTGATGCAGGCCATGCAGCGCATGCAGCGCGACCTGCGCGAGCGCACCGAGACCGACCAGGCCATCGCCCGCGAGAACCTGCGCATCCGCACCGCGCTGGACTACAGCTCCACCGGCGTCTACCTCACCGACAACCAGCTCAACATCGTCTACGCCAACCGCGCCCTGGAGCAGAGCCTGTCCCAGTACCAGGACGAGCTGCGCAAGCACCTGCCCGATTTCGACGCGGGCGCCTCGCTGGTCGGCCGTCCGCTCACCGTGCTCGAGCACCGCGGCGAGATGGACGCCAGCCTGCTGGCCAACCTGAAGCAGCATGGCGTGGCCCGTCGCGCCATGCAGTTCGGCGATGCCCAGTTTGCCCAGGTGGTCTCCACCATCCGCAACGAGGAAGGCGAGAGCGTCGGCCACGTCGTGGAGTGGCGTGACCGCACCCCCGAAGCGCTGGTCGAAGCCGAAGTGGCGCGCGTGATCGCCAAGGCCGCCGCCGGCGACCTGTCCGGTCGCATCGTCGCCGAAGGCAAGGACGGCTTCTTCCTGCAGCTGGCCCAGCAGATCAACGGCCTGCTGGACGCCAACGCGGCCAGCATCGAACAGATCTCCGGCCTGCTCACCGCGCTGTCGCAGGGTGACCTCACCGTGCGCATGCACGGCGATTTCCAGGGCGTGTTCGCCACCATGCGCGACGACGCCAACGCCACCGCCGAGCAGCTCAGCGGCATCGTCACCCGCATCAAGCACTCCAGCCAGGCGATCAGTTCGGCTGCCAGCGAGATCGCCACCGGCAACAGCGACCTCTCCCGCCGCACCGAGCAGCAGGCCGCCAACCTGGAAGAAACCGCCGCCTCGATGGAGGAGCTCACCTCCACGGTGCGCCAGAACGCCGAGCACGCCCGCCAGGCCAACCAGCTCGCCATCGGTGCCCACACCGTGGCCAGCCAGGGCGGTGAAGTGGTCGGCCAGGTGGTCACCACCATGAGCGCGATCCAGACCTCGTCCAAGAAGATCGCCGAGATCATCTCGGTCATCGACGGCATCGCCTTCCAGACCAACATCCTGGCGCTCAACGCCGCCGTGGAAGCGGCGCGTGCGGGTGAGCAGGGCCGCGGCTTCGCCGTGGTCGCCTCTGAAGTGCGCACCCTGGCCCAGCGTTCGGCCGGTGCCGCCAAGGAGATCAAGGGCCTGATCGACGACTCGGTCGGCAAGGTCAACGACGGCTCGGCGCTGGTGCACAAGGCCGGCGCCACCATGGGCGAAATCGTCGCCTCGGTGCAGCGCGTGACCGACATCATGGCCGAGATCTCGGCGGCTTCGCAGGAACAGTCGGCCGGCATCGAACAGGTCAACCAGACCGTCGTGCAGATGGACGAAACCACCCAGCAGAATGCCGCGCTGGTGGAAGAAGCCACCGCCGCCGCCCGCTCGATGGAAGAACAGGCCGGCCACCTCAGCGACGCCGTGTCGATCTTCACGCTCGACGAGCAGGACGTGGCGGCACCGGTCGCCTTCAGCGCTCCGGCCCCGCGCGCACCCGTGCGCCAGGCCGCCGCCGCACCGGCAGCACCTGCCCGCCGCGCGGCTGCCCGCCCCGTCGCCACCGAACTGGCCGACGGTGACTGGCAGGAGTTCTAAGCCCGCCTGCGGCCCGTAAACCGGTACTGCAAAAGGCCCCGACACCCGTCGGGGCCTTTTTGTTGGTCAAGCTGCAATCCGCGTAGAGCCACGCCATGCGTGGCTGCTCTTCCGACCGGCACCGCGCGCAGCCACCCATGGGGTGGCTCTACAAACGCACGCATACCACGTAGAGCCACGCCATGCGTGGCTGCCCTTCCGTCCGGCACCGCGTGCAGTCACCCATGGGGTGGCTCTACGAACGCAACCCCACACCACGTAGAGCCACGCCATGCGTGGCTGCTCTTCCGTCCGGCACCGCGCGCAGCCACCCATGGGGTGGCTCTACAAACGCACCCACACAACGTAGAGCCACGCCATGCGTGGCTGCTCTTCCGTCCGGCCCCGCGCGCAGCCACCCATGGGGTGGCTCTACAAACACGACCCCACACCACGTAGAGCCACGCCATGCGTGGCTGCTCTTCCGTCCGGCAGCGCGTGCAGCCACCCATGGGGTGGCTCTACAAACGCGACCCCACACCACGTAGAGCCACGCCATGCGTGGCTGCTCTTCCGTCCGGCACCGCGCGCAGCCACCCACGGGGTGGCTCTACAAACGCACCCATACCGCGTAGAGCCACGCCATGCGTGGCTGCTGTTCCGTCCAGCCCCACATGCATCCACCCATGCGATGCCGCTACGCGGGACGTCGCGCCGCACACCGCCCCCGCTCCAACCTGAATACGCTCAGCCACACCGCCTCAATACGCGCGCCCTGCGGCCGATAACAGCATTGCCGCGACACGTTCGTCGATCAAAGACCCCTGCCCATGAATCTGCTCAGCCGCTGGAACCAGTCCTTCGCCAACCTGTCGGTCAGGCGCAAGCTCAACCTGCTCACCGCCCTCATCGCCGTGGGCGTCATCGCCCTGGCCATCATTGCCGCGCGCATGCAGTACCTGGATCTGGCGGAAACCCGCAAGGACGCGCTGAAGACCCAGGTCGAACTCAGCTACGGCATCCTGGACCACTACAAGCGCCTGGCCACCACCGGCGAGCTCACCGAGGACGCCGCCAAGGCGGCCGCGCTGCAGGCACTGGAGGTCATGCGCGCCGACAACGACAGCGCGTACTACAACGTGCTCGACACGAAATACACGCTGCTGATGCATCCCTTCGCCCGCGACCGCGTCGGCAAGGTGCAGAAGGACTACACCTCCAAGGACGGCGTGCCGATCTACCTGCAGCAGGTGGACATGGCCCGGTCCGGCGGCGGCTTCACGTACTACAAGACCACCAAGCCCGGCAAGGATGACCTGATCGAAAAAGTCACCTACGCCGACATGTACGCGCCCTGGCAGTGGGTCGTGACCAGCGGCGTCTACATGGACGATGTGCAGTCCGACGCTCTGGCCTTCACCGCCGTGATGACCGTGGCCGGCGGCGTGGTCGTGCTGATCGTGCTGGCGCTGAGCTGGCTGATCGGCAACCGCATCACCCTGCCCCTGCGCCAGGCCACCCACGTGGCCGAGAGCATCGCCGCGGGCAAGCTGGACAGCCGCATCGGCGCCCAGGCCCACGACGAACCGGGCCGCCTGCTCGAAAGCATGGGCCGCATGCAGAAACAGCTGCACGCGGTGATCAGCGGCCAGCGCGAGATGGCCAGCCAGCACGAGGCCGGCCAGACCCGCTTCCGCATGGACGAGAGCGCCTTCCCCGGCGAGTACGGCCTGATGGTGCACGAGACCAATGCCCTGGTCGGCGCCCACGTACAGACCATGGACGACGTGCTGCAGGTGGTGCAGCGCTATGCGGTGGGCGACCTGCACGCCGACATCGCCCGCTACCCGGGCGAGAAGGCCGGGATCACCACCACGGTGGACACGGTCAAGCGCAACCTGGGCAGCATCAACGACGAAATCAAGCGCCTGGCCGGCGCCGCGGCAGCCGGTGATTTCAGCCAGCGCGGCGACACCGCCCGCTTCGACCACGACTTCCGCCTGATGATCGCCAACCTCAACGCGATGATGCAGGTCAGCGACGACAACCTGGGCAAGCTCTCGCTGCTGCTGTCCGGCATCGCCGAGGGCGACCTGACCGTGCGCATGCACGGCGACTTCCAGGGCGTGTTCGCGCGGATGCGCGACGACGCCAACGCCACCGTCAGCCAGCTCACCCAGATCGTCGGCCAGATCCAGGCCTCGGCCGGCAGCATCAACCAGGCCGCGGGCGAGATCGCTTCGGGCAACACCGATCTGTCGCGTCGCACCGAGCAGCAGGCGGCCAACCTGGAAGAAACCGCCGCCTCGATGGAGGAGCTCACCTCCACCGTGCGCCAGAACGCCGAGCACGCCCGCCAGGCCAACCAGCTGGCCATCGGCGCGCATGGCGTGGCCAGCCAGGGCGGCGAGGTGGTCGGCCAGGTGGTCACCACCATGAGCGCGATCGAAGCCAGCTCGCGCCGCATCGCCGAGATCATCTCGGTCATCGACGGCATCGCCTTCCAGACCAACATCCTGGCGCTCAACGCCGCGGTGGAAGCGGCGCGTGCGGGTGAGCAGGGCCGCGGCTTCGCGGTGGTCGCCTCCGAGGTGCGCACCCTGGCCCAGCGTTCGGCCGGGGCCGCCAAGGAGATCAAGGGCCTGATCGACGACTCGGTGGCCAGCGTCGCCGATGGTTCGGCCCTGGTACGCAAGGCCGGCAGCACCATGGGCGAGATCGTCGCCTCGGTGCAGCGCGTGACCGACATCATGGCCGAGATTTCGGCGGCCTCGCAGGAGCAGTCGGCCGGCATCGAACAGGTCAACCAGACCGTCACCCAGATGGACGAAACCACCCAGCAGAACGCCGCGCTGGTGGAAGAAGCCACCGCCGCCGCGCGTGCCATGGAAGAACAGGCCACCCAGCTCGCCGATGCCGTGGCCATCTTCCGCCTGGACAACCAGGTCGCGGCCGCAGTCAGCGCGGTGACCGCGCGCGTGGTCGTGCCCGCCGCGCTGCGCCCCACGGCCAGGGGCGGCGCCGCACCGGTCGCGCGGCTGCAGCCGGCGCCCCGTGCGCAGCGCAGCCCCACCCCTGACGACGGCAACTGGCAAGAGTTCTGAGCCCTTGCGGCGGCCACCCGGCCGCCGCCTCCCCACCCCCATCGAGTGCGCCCGTGTCCACGCCTTCCGCTCCTGCCGCCACCGCCCAGAACGGCCGCGAATTCGAGTTCGCCGACCGCGATTTCCGCCGGGTCTGCGACCTGATCTACCAACGCGTCGGCATCTCGCTGGCGCCGGCCAAGCGCGATATGGTCTATGGCCGTCTCTCGCGCCGCCTGCGCGCGCTCGGCCTGCGCAGCTTCACCGAGTACCTGGACCAGCTCGAAAAGGACGGCGGCGAGGAGTGGCAGGCGTTCACCAACGCGCTCACCACCAACCTCACCGCGTTCTTCCGCGAACCGCACCACTTCGAGAAGCTCGACACCGAACTGCGTGCGCGCGCCGGCCACGGCACGCTGCAGCTGTGGTCGTGCGCGGCCTCCACCGGCGAAGAGCCCTACTCCATGGCGATCACCGCCTGCGAAGCGTTCGGCACGCTCAAGCCGCCGGTGCGCATCCTGGCCACCGACGTGGACACCCAGGTGCTGGCCACCGCCAGCCGCGGCGTCTACGCCATCGACCGCGTGTCCGGGCTCGATCCGGCGCTGAAGAAGCGTTACTTCCAGCGCGGCAGCGGCCCCAACGAGGGCCACTGCCGGGTCAATCCGGCGCTGCGCGACCTGATCGACTTCCGCCCGCTCAACCTGCTGGCCCCGCGCTATGACGTCGGCGGTCCGTTCGACGCGCTGTTCTGCCGCAACGTGATGATCTATTTCGACAAGCCCACCCAGCGCGGCATCCTGTCGCGCCTGATCCAGCACATGGGCGACGATGGCCTGCTCTACACCGGCCACTCGGAGAACTACCTGCACGCCGCCGACCTGATCCAGCCGTGCGGTCGCACCCTGTACAAGCGCGCGCCCGGAGCACCGGCATGAATGTAGCGGTGCGCAACGACGATGTGATGCGGTACTTCGACAGCCGCTTCAAGGTGACCGCGGCCAAGCTGCTGCCCACCCAGTACCTGGTGGTGGATGACGACACCGCACTGACCACCACGCTGGGCTCGTGCGTGGCCGCCTGCCTGCGCGACCCGGTGCTCAAGATCGGCGGCATGAACCATTTCCTGCTGCCGGAGGGCAACGTCGGCGACGGCGCGCCCGCGCGCTACGGCAGCTACGCCATGGAACTGCTGATCAACGACCTGCTCAAGCGCGGCGCCCATCGCAAGCGCCTGGAAGCCAAGGTGTTCGGTGGGGCCAACGTGCTCAAGGGCTTCACCAGCAACCCGGTCGGCACCCGCAACGCCGAGTTCGTGCGCCAGTACCTGCAGGCCGAGCACATTCCGGTGCTGGCCGAAGACCTGTGCGGCATCCATCCGCGCAAGGTGTGGTTCTTCGCCACCACCGGCCGGGTAGTCGTCCAGCGCCTGCCGCATGCCCACGAGGCCGAAGTGGCCGCGACCGAATCGGCGGTGCGTGCGCGCCTGTCCAAGGCCCCGGTCACCGGCGGCGTGGAGTTGTTCGAATGACCCAGAACGGCCCCTGCCGCGTGCTGATCGTCGACGACTCCGCCGTCGTCCGGCAGATGCTCAGCGAAATCCTCGCCAGCGATCCCGGCATCGAGGTGGTCGGCACCGCCGCCGACCCGCTGCTCGCACGCGAGAAGATCAAACGCCTGGCCCCGGACGTGATCACCCTGGACGTGGAAATGCCGCGCATGGATGGCCTGGCGTTCCTGGAAAACCTGATGCGCCTGCACCCGCTGCCGGTGGTGATGATCTCCTCGCTCACCGAGCGCGGCGCCGACACCACCCTGCAGGCCTTGGCGCTGGGCGCGGTGGACTTCGTCTCCAAGCCCAAATTCGACGTCGCCCGCGGCCTGCAGGGCTATGCCGAGGAAATCATCGGCAAGGTCAAGATGGCCGCGCGCTCGCGGGTACGCACCCTCGCCCGCCCGATCACCCCGCGCATCACCCTCGATACCGTGGCAGCCGCCGCGCCGGCACGCAGCATCCAGTTCCGCACCACCGACCGCCTGATCGCCATCGGTGCCTCGGCCGGCGGCACCGAAGCCCTGCGCGTGGTGCTCGAAGGCATGCCCGCCGACGCCCCGGCCGTGGTGATGACCCAGCACCTGCCCGCCGCCTTCAGCACCCCCTTCGCCGAACGCCTCGACCGTCATTCGGCGATGTCCGTGCGCGAAGCCACCGACGGCGAAGCCGTGCTGGCCGGCCACGCCTACCTGCCGCCCGGCGGCAAGCATCTACGCATCATCCGCGACGGTGCGCGCTGGCGCTGCCGCGTCGATGACGGCCCGGCCGTCAACCGCCACAAACCGGCGGTGGACGTGCTGTTCCGCTCGGTCGCCGAAAGTGCCGGCGGCAACGCCATTGGCGCCATCCTCACCGGCATGGGCGACGACGGCGCCCGCGGCCTGCTCGAACTGCGCAACGCCGGCGCCCCCACGCTGGTGCAGGACGAAGCCACCAGCGTGGTCTGGGGCATGCCGGGCGCCGCCTACAAGCTGGGCGCCGCCGAAGAAATGGTGCCCCTGGAGCGCATCGCCGACCGCCTGATGGCCCTGGCGCGCGCCTAGCCCCTGCCTGCCGGTAGTGCCACGCCATGCGTGGCACCCCCTTACCGCGCGCATCCGCACCGCACGTCCCGGTACTGCCACGCCATGCGTGGCAACCCCCGCCGCATGCACGCACGCACGCACGCCACACCGTACACCCGGATTTTTCCAAGGAGCACCACCGTGAGAGCCTCACATCACACCCTCCGTTGCATGCTGCTGTGCAGCCTGCTGCTGTCCACGCCGGCCTTCGCCGCCGACCCGGTCAGCGCCACTGCGGATGCCGCCACGCCCACCCCGGCCCCTGGCGCGAACGCCACACCGGCCGCCGTCACCGACGCCAGCACCGATGCCACACTCGCCACCGCGCTGGCCGCCCCGGCCACCGCCGTCGACTGGCGCAAGCAGATCATCGTGCGCAGCCGGCCCGGCACCGGCACCCGCGACACTGAGAACGACAAAGGCACCCTGCGCCTGGTGGTCCGCAGCGACACCGCCAAGGTGACCGCGCTGAAGGTCGGCGAGTTCGCGCTGCGCGCGCTCGGCGGCTACGGCACCACCCGCACCTTCTCCAAGGACGACCTCAAGGGTGAGCTCATCCCCGATCTGCCCAGCCCCGCCCACGACGCCCTGCCGGGCCTGCTCGCCGAGCGGCTGGACCGCTATTTCAGCGCCCATCCCGGCGCCATTCCCGGCGAGAGCCACATCCTGGAAGCGCGTACCACGCAATGGACGCTGGTGTATCAGGACCTGGCCCCCGGGGCCACCGCCTACGAGCTGCGTCACGAGCTGAACATCGGGTTCCCGATCGCCAGCGTGCTGCGCGGGCCGGCCGGTCGCAACGTGCAGTGCAACACCCCGCCGCAGGTGGCCACCCTGCAGGAATGGCAGGCCGACGACTATGCCAAGGTCCGGCAGGCCTCTCGCCAGGTCGCCGAAGCGTGCGCTGAAGTGTTCGCCGCGCAGTTGCCCAACCTGTTGCAGGACGTGGCCAACGAAGAGGCCGTCGCGCTCAAGCTCGCCGCCGCCAACAACACGCCGAAGGAAGGCGACGCTGCCGCGGCCAAATCGCGCATCCGCATCTTCGGCGCCAATGGCCAGGGCATCACCATGCTCACCGATGCGCCGTGCCGCGAGCAGTACAGTGGCAAGATCGAGGTAGTGCGTTCGGCGGGCCGGGCCATCGGCAGCGTGTTCGGCGGTGCGCCGGACAATGTCTCGCTGGGCATGCCCGAGACCGACACCGTGCACAACATGAAGAGCTTCGCCTTCTCCAAGCCCAACTACCAGGAGTTCGAGGTGGCCGGCGGCCGTCCGCTGATCTTCGATGCCCGCATCGAGAACACCAACGACTACCGCTGCGCGGCCGACCTCTCGCTGCAGTTCATCCCCGAACCGGGCGCCGACTACGAGGTCTTCATGAAGATCGGTGGCGGCATGTGCCTGCTCTACAGCACCAAGGTGGCAAAGGACGGCACGCTGCAGAACAACCCGGTCGTGCAGCCCCGCACCTCCTGCCAGGCCCCGGCCCAGCCCGCGCTGCGCGCACGCGTGGAGATGGCGGTGTTCCTGTTCGAGCCCGGCACGGTGCACTACCGCAGCCTGGGCCTGGGCAACGACGACGCCCTGAACACCCTGCCCGACAGCGCCGACAACGCCGCCCGCTTCCAGGAGGTGCTGCAGCAGACCGCTGCCCTGCCCGGCACGCGCGTCTGCGTGGTCGTGCCCGACCTGGACTACACCAGCACGCTGCATGGCCCGCTGGAGGCGATGGTGCTGGACAAGGGCCCGGCCCTGCCCGGCCTGTGGGAAACCGCCGCCACGGTCAACCTCAAGCGCGGCGCCGCCGCCGGTAGCGCCATCGACCTCGCTGCGGCCACCCGGCATTGCCAGAGCCTGCCCCGGGCTGCGTTCGATCCGCGCTGATCGCCAGACCGCCTTGAATGGCAACCGCGCCCCCGCCGGTCGGCAGGGGCGCGGCAACGTCACTGGCCCCAGTACAACCGCATGGGGTTGTCTACAAGCAGCCTTCGCTGCTCTTCGGCGCTCACCGCAATGCGCGGAATGACATCGACCAGCGCGCCGTCATCGGGCATGTGCGAGGTCAGGTTCGGGTGCGGCCAATCGGTGCCCCACAGCACGCGGTCCGGGAAGCGCTCCACCAGGTGGCGTGCGAACGGCACCACATCGTCATAGGTCGGCGGACCGCTCTGCGACAGACGTTCCGGGCAGCTGACCTTGCTCCACACATTCGGGTGCTCGTCCATCAGCCGCACGAACTGCTGGAAGGCCGGGCCCTCCACGGGCTGGCTCACATCCGGCCGCCCCATGTGGTCCACCACCACAGTGGTGGGCAACGAGGTGAAGAACGCCCAGCGCTCGGCCAGGTCGGCCGCCTCGAAATACACCACCACATGCCAGCCCAGGGGCGCGATCCGCTCGATGATTGCCCGGTAGTACGCGTCAGGCTTGGGGTCCACCAGGCGGCGCACGAAGTTGAAGCGCACCCCGCGCACACCGGCGGCGTGCAGCGCCTGCAGTTCGGCGTCGGTCACGCTGTCGCGCACGGTCGCCACGCCGCGTGCCCTGCCTTCGGAGGCCAGCAGCGCGTCGACCAGCGCGCGGTTGTCGGCGCCATGGCAGGTGGCCTGCACGATCACGTTGCGGCTGAAGCCCAGCCGGTCACGCAACGCAAACAGCTGGTCCTTGCCCGCATCGCATGGGGTGTACTTGCGCTCGGGCGCATACGGAAACTGTTCCCCCGGGCCGAACACATGGCAATGCGCGTCCACCGCGCCAGGCGGCGGCACGAACCTCGGCACGCTTGGGGCCGGGCAGAAATCCAGCCAGTCAGCGTCTTTCACGAATGCACTCATCACAGCCCCCTCGCCTTCAATTGCGCGTCCAGACGCGGATATACCCTGCGCGCGTTGCCTTCGAACACCTTGCGCCGGTCGGCGTCGGACAGCCCCAGCGCCTCCACATAACGCAGCGTGTCGTCGAAGTACTGCCCGGTCTCCGGGTCGATGCCGCGCACCGCCCCTACCATCTCCGACCCGAACAGGATGTTGTCGATATCGATCACCTTGAACAGCAGGTCGATGCCCGGCTGATGATAGACGCAGGTGTCGAAGAACACGTTCTTCATGACATGCTCGTTCAGCGATGGCTTGCCCAGCATGTCCGCCAGCCCGCGGAAGCGGCCCCAGTGGTACGGCACCGCGCCGCCGCCATGCGGGATGATGAAGCGCAGGTCCGGGAAATCACGGAACAGGTCGCCCTGCAAGAACTGCATGAACGCGGTGGTATCGGCGTTGAGATAGTGCGCGCCGGTGGCGTGGAAGTTGGAATTGCAGCTGCCCGACACGTGCACCATCGCCGGTACGTCCAGCTCCACCATCTTCTCGAAGAACGGGTACCAGGCGCGATCGGTGAGCGGCAGGCCGGTCCAATGCCCGCCGGAAGGATCCGGGTTGAGGTTGCAGCCGACGAAGCCGAGCTCGTTGACGCAACGCTCCAGTTCGGCAATCGAATGGGCGATCGGCACACCCGGTGACTGTGGCAGCTGGCAGACACCGATGAAGGTGTCCGGGTACAAACCGACCACGCGCGCGATAAGGTCGTTGCAGCGGCGCGTCCACTCCGCGCTGACCTGTTCGTCGCCGATGTGATGGGCCATGGTGCTGGCACGCGGCGAGAAAATGGTCATGTCCGCGCCGCGCTCGCGCAGCAGTCGCAACTGGTTGCCCTCCACGCTCTCGCGCAGCTCGTCATCGCTGATCAGGGGGTAGACCGGCGCGGGCAGGGACGCATCGTTGAAATGCGCCACCTGCTGCTTGCGGAACGCGTCGTGGCTGGCGGGGGCGGTCGTGTAGTGACCGTGGCAGTCGATGATCATGGAATGGCCTCGTGGGGGAGGAATCACCAGCCGAACAGCTGGGCGAAATGCACGTCCACGCGCAGCCCGACGATGAGTGCATCGGGGATGTCGGTGATGCGGGTGGGTGCGTAAATGGGGTCGGGGTTGATGACGTACTGCACGTTGGGCATCAGCCGCACGCCCTTGTAGACCGCCCAGCCGTAACTGAGCTCGGCGATAATCTCGTCGGCGTGTGGTGCGCCGCTGCCGCCGTTGCGGGTGCGGCGATCACGCAGGTAGTCGATCTGCTCGTCACTGAAATGCGTGTTGGAGACGAACATCGCCATCGTGTCCTGGTCGCGGCCGGCGAAGGTGCCGGTCTTGACGAAGCCGGCCGAGAAGAAGGTGTCGATCGGCGCTTCGTTGCCCGTGTTTACGTACGCGCGTGCAAACAACGCGAGATTGCGCTTGCCTGCACCCCGCCAGACGGTCTGGTCGGCCATCGCATACCCGCCCGCCCGTGCCCCCTCCTGCACCGCCGTCGGTCTGCCGGTCAGCGCCGCCGAGTTGCCGTTGGCGTCGTAGTAGGAGCTCTTGCCCCCATCGCTGTTGCGGTACATGCCCAGGCGGTAGGTCCGCGGCAGGCGGTCGTTGGCAAAGGTGGTCTGGTAGCCCACCTCGTAGGCGGTGATGGTGCCGGTGCCCTCGCCCACCGAGAAGTCCAGCCCGTTCTCGCCGGCCTGGTTCAACGCGTTGTTGTAGTCGAACGCGCCGGCCTGTGCGTACCAGCGGTCGCCCACGTCGTAGCGCACGATGCCGGCCCAGGACGAATTCGGATACGCGGTGATGCCCAGGTCGGTGATCGCCCCATACGGGGTCAGGCACATCGCGTTGCTCATAAATACGCAGTTGAGCGCGGAGTTGTTGAAGTAGCTGTTCACCGGCGCGCGACCGGCGGTGATGCTCAGCCCGTTATCGAAGCGATGACGCACGGTGAGCCGGGTCAGACGCCCACCGGCCACCGGCCGCCAGGTCTGCTGGGCACTGATCGAATTGCCGATCTTCTCGCGCGCCAGGTTGCGACCGGCAAACCACGCCCACTGCGCATCGACGTCGGTGTTGTGCACGCCCCACAGAGTATCGAGGTCGAACTTCGACTGGGCCATCACCCAGTAAGAGCCCTTGGTGCCCTGCTCGACACCGCCCACCGGATTGGAGGCCACGTTGCCGACCAGATCCAGGGTGAGATCGACCCCGTCGGGCAGGCTGCCCTTGGAGGCGGGTGCCCCAGCGAACGCGGGAGCGGCCAGACTGGCGGCAACAAGCACGCACAGCGTGCGGCGGGAAATCAACGACACAAGCGCCTCCTGTCCGGGGCCAGGGCCCCGGAACGAAGTGGAATTCGGAAGGGCCGCAGCGGTGCTGCAGCCGCAGGATCAGACCGGTTGCACGCCCAGCACGCGGCGTCGCAGTCGGCGCGTGCCGATCTGTTCGGCCAGCACCGTCTCGTCCAGCTTGCCTTCCCACTTGGCGATCACCAGCACGGCGACCGCATTGCCGATCAGGTTCACGAAGGTCAGCCCTTCGGCGAGGATGCGGTGGATGCCCAGGATCAGCGCGATGCTCGCCACCGGAATGGTGCCGGTGGTGCCCAGCGTCGCGGCCAGGACCACGAACGCCGCACCGGCCACGCCAGCGGCACCCTTGGAGGTCAGCAGCAGCACCGCGATGAGGCCCAGTTGGTGCCACACGGTCAGCTCGGTATTGGTGGCCTGCGCCAGGAACAGCGCCACGGTGGTCAGGTACAGGCACGTGCCGTCGAGGTTGAACGAGTAGCCGGCCGGGATCACGAACCCCACCACGCCCTCCTCGCAGCCGAGCTTCTTCATCTTCTCGATGAGGCGCGGCAGCACGGTCTCGGTGGAGGTGGTCGCCGCCACGATCACGATCTCATCGCGCAGGTAGCCCAGCAGCCGCCACAGGCTGGCGCCGGTCCACCAGCACACGCTGCCCAGCACCAGTACGGTGAACACGCCGCAGACCACGAAGAACTCGATGATCAGCTCGCCCAGCGACAACAGGGAGCCGGCACCGAACTGACCCACCGTAAAGGCAATCGCACCAAACGCGCCGATCGGGGCGAAGTACATGATGTAGCCGATGATCTTGAACAACGCCGAGGACGTCGCCTCGATCACCTTCATCACCGGCTCGCCGCGCTCGCCCACCGCCGCAAGCGCCACGCCGAACAGCACTGCCACGAACAGGACCTGCAGCACATGCGCCTCGGTGAACGCGCTGACCAGCGTGTTGGGGATGATCGCCATGATGTAGGACACGATCGACTGGTCATGCGCGGTGTGCACATAGCCCTGGATGCTGGCCATGTCGATGGTCGCCGGGTCGATGTTCATGCCCGCGCCTGGCTGCCACAGGTCCACCGCCACCAGGCCGATGATCAGCGCCAGGATGGTGATCACCTCGAAATAGACCAGCGACTTCAGCGCCAGCCGCCCGACACTGCGCATGTCGCGCATGCCGGCGATGCCGTGCACCACCGTCACGAAGATGATCGGCCCGATCATCATCCGGATCAGCTTGATGAAGGCGTCACCAAAGGGTTTCATCGCAGAGCCGATATCCGGCTGCAGCCACCCCAGCACCACCCCGATCACGGTACCGGCCAGTACCTGGAACCACAGTTGGCCAAGAATGCCGAAGCGGCCCGGCCGCTTCTCTACAACGGTCATATCAACCCTCCCAGGTTGCAAGAATAGGGACGTCGCGCGTATTCAGTCGAACAGCACGCCATCGAACAGTTTTCTGGCGGTTCGCAGCACCGCTGCGCGGGTCACCTGCCCCGCCTCGTCCAGGTCCAGCACGCAGCCTGTACTGCCGCTGGGGTGTTCCACCGCCAACGTCTGTCTGGTGCCAGCGGGGAGCACGGCCAACGCATGCGCGGGCGAGCCCGGCAGCAGGCAGGCAGTGGCCACGCTCACCGCGCCCAGCACCCCGATCGAGGCATGGCAGCGATGCGGAATGAACGAGCGCACGCAGATCGCCCCGCCGTCGCGCGGCGCGGCTATCAGCATCATTTTCGGTACCGACTGCGCACTGACATCGCCCAGGTTCATCATCGGGCCGGCCTGCAGGCGGATCGCTTCCAGTCGTGCTTTCAGTGCCTCATCGGCGTCCAGCGTCTGCCGATCCTCGTACCCGCTGATGCCCAGGTCGGCCGCGCGAAGCACCACGCACGGCATCCCGTTGTCGATCAGGGTCGTCTCGATGCCGTCGATCAGGTCCAGCGCACGCCCGGACGGTAGCAACGCACCACAGCTGGACCCGGCCGTATCCTCGAAGGTCAGCGGAATCGGTGCGGCCGTGCCCGGAACGCCGTCGATGCGCGCCCGGCCTTCATAGCGCACGCGCCCATCGGGCGTCTGCACCGTCGCACGCGCGATCTTGCCGGTGTTGGCCATGAAGATCCGCACATCAGTCTGCCCGGAGGACGCGGCGACAAGCCCACGCTCGATCGCGAACGGGCCGACACCGGCCAGCATGTTGCCGCAGTTCTGTGCATCGCTGACCAGCGCCTGGCCCACGAACACCTGCAGGAAGAGGTAGTCCACGTCGGCATCGTCACTTGCGGACGGTGACACCACGGCCACCTTGGAGGTCAATGGATCAGCCCCGCCCATGCCGTCGATCTGGCGTGCATCCGGCGAGCCGTAGGCACGCAGCAGGTAGGCGTCGCGCGCAGCCACGTCGACGGGCAACTCCGAGGCGAGGAAGAACCCGCCTTTGGAGGTGCCACCGCGCATCCACATCGCGCGCACGCCCTTACTCATAGCGCAGGCCCTTGGCCGCCAGGCGTTCGCGCATGGCGTAGATGTCCAGGCCCAGTTCGCCGTTGGCCAGCCGCGCGCGCTTGTCCGCTTCGCGGGCCGCGCGCGCCTGCGCCTCGCCGGCCACGCGCGCCGCGTCGGTGCGCGGCACGATGCACACGCCATCGTCGTCTGCGATCACCACGTCGCCGGGGTTCACCAAAGCGCCGCCGCAGACCACCGGTACGTTCACCGACCCCAACGTTCCCTTGACCGTGCCCTGGGCGTGAATGGCCCGGCTCCACACCGGGAAGCCCATCGCGGTGAGGTCGCGCACATCGCGCACCCCGGCATCGATCACCAGCCCCCGGCAACCGCGCACCTGCGCGGACGTCGCCAGCAGGTCGCCGAAATAACCATCCGTGCAGTCGCTGGTCGGCGCCACCACCAGGATGTCGCCCTCGCGCAGCTGCTCGATGGCCACGTGCATCATCCAGTTGTCGCCTGGCGGCACCGACACCGTGATTGCGCTGCCGCCAATGCGCGCCCCGCTGTAGATCGGGCGCAACCGGGGATGCAGCAGGCCAGAGCGGCCCTGCGCTTCGTGTGCGGTGGCGACACCAGCCTGGGCCAGTACCGCGATAAGCGCCGGATCAGCGCGTTCGATCTGGGTGACTACGCGGGACATCCATCCATCCTTCGTTGGTGATGGCCCAGTCTTGTCTGGCTGCCCGCACCCCCTCAAGATCGTTTTTCGTTACAGCCATTGGGTTTGGTTATAGTTGATCCATGGATGCGACCCTGGACCTGAACCTCAAGCACCTGCATGCACTGGCGGCCGTGTACCACCACGGCGGCATCAGCGCCGCCGCGCCACAGGTCAACCTGTCCCAGCCCGCGTTGACCCAAGCCATCACCCGGCTGGAGAAGCAGCTGGACAGCGTGCTGTTCGACCGCCAGCCCGGAGGCATGGCCCCCACCGAAGCCGCGCGCCTGCTGGTACCGCGCATCGAACGGGCGCTGGCCTACATCGCCCACGGCGTGCGTGCCGCCCGACGCACCCAGCGCCTGCCTGCGTTACCGGCCATCGAGCGCCGCGTCACCCTTGGCCAGCTACGCGCACTGGCCGCCGTGGATAGTGCCGGCAGCTTCACCCTGGCCGCCGCTCGAAGCGGCGTCTCGCAGCCGGCCATGTATCGCGCGGTTCATGACTTGGCCGAGGTCATTGAAATTCCCCTTACGCTGCGCCGTGGCAAAACCGTGCAGGCCACCCCGGCGGCCACGCGCATGCTGAGACCGGTGCGGCTGGCGCTGTCAGAGTTGGCGGCCGGCGTGGACGACCTCGCCACGCTGCGATCGGAACTTGCCGGCCGGGTAACCCTCGGTGTCATGCCACTGGCCCGCGCCATCCTGCTGCCGCAGGTGCTGGCCCGCTTCGCCCGCGCCCACCCCGGCGCCTCGGTCAACGTGATCGAAGGCCCCTACGCGGAACTGCTGGGTGACCTGCGCGAAGGCAGCCTGGACCTGCTGATTGGCGCGATGCGCGACAGCCTTCCGGCGCGCGACGTCGCCCAGGAAGGCCTGTTCGACGATGATCCGGTGATCGTGGCGCGCAGCGGCCACCCGCTGGCCAGCCACCCGCGCTTCGCGTTCACCCGCCTGCTCGCCTACCCCTGGGTGATCGCTGCCACCGGCGCCCCGGTCCGCGCCCGCTGGGAGCGCATGTTCCGCCAGCAGGGCCATGAACCGCCGCGCCTGCGCATCGAATGCGGCTCGGTCCTGATCACCCGTGGCCTGCTGCTGGAAGACGACTGGCTCACCCTGATGTCGCGCGACCAGTTCGTGCTCGAACGCCGTGCCGGGCTGCTCCGCGAGATTGGCAGCGCCGGCGACCACCTGCGCCGCCGCATCGGACTTACCACCCGCGCCGACTGGCACCCCACCCGGCTACAGCAGGCGTTCGTGGAAACCTTCCGGCGGGTATGTGCCGAGCGCACTGATGACGGCACCGATGCTGCGTGGCCGTTCCGCTACCCGTGACCGACGCCGGGAATGTCGCTGCAGCACATTGATGGTCGAACTCGGCGATCCCTACGAGCGCTCATGGGCCGAAGCCGACCGCGATCGCCACCACGTCCTTCTCTCGTAGATAACCGCAGTTGCCGAATCCAGCCTGATAAAAGATGCACGTCCGGCTTGTGCGGGGACGAGCCTGTACCTGCAGCGTAAGTTCGTTCAATACGCCCCGGTGCAATTCCAATCAGGCGGACTGACGTCAGGCACGAGGGAGCACGTATTGGTACCCGGACCGTGATAATTGAAGGAGAGGCTGAATCTCTCCTCTGCGCTGGATGAGTAGTGGTACATCACACCAACCGAGTCGTAATCGAGATCAGCACCCTCATAACCGCCGCCAAGCTCTTGAAGGCTCCGTGGATATCGTCCAGCTGTTGAACGGAAAGCTTCCAGAGCACTGATGATTTCCGCGCCTTTTTCCATGCCATGCACCCCTTTACGGCCCTCGCCTGGCGGCTGGCAGGATGCCAGGAGGCAACAGATCCCCAAGAATGGCAGGCGGAGAGTGTGAATTCGTTTCATTGGCCACATCCACATTGCGTACGACTGGGCACGCTGTAAAGCGCAGCCTCCGATAGATCCGAAGAGAGTTGATCTTTATCCTGATTGATATCTGCATCCTCCCAGTTCTGAGCTTGAGCTTCGCCACATCCCGCATTGGGTCGACGACCACGCGCGGCGTCCGGCAACTCTCCGCGGATGACCACCTGCTCGCAATACATAATAGGCATCTGTTCGCCCATCCAACGTTCAACCGGCCTCAAATCAGGCGCAGCCAACCGAAAAGAGAACGGCTCCCTCGGACCTCCCCTGTTCTTGGCCAACAGCAGTAGATCCCGCCCCTCTGAGCGCATCTCACCCAACTTCTCAAGCTTGTCTCTGGCAAGCATCCCCTGCTGGCGAATCTCTCGCGAAATCCAGGGTGTCCGCAATCATCACGTCGATGATGGAAGCCCCAGTCGCCATGTAACCACGTCAACATCTGGCCCAGGACTTTTTACTAGACAGGCTCGCAGACGGGTGCAGGTCGGCGCAAACGTCGAGGAACACCCATGCCTAACAGCCTCATTCCCTGTGCTGGCACGTCAATTGTGTTTTTTACGCTCACAGGTCCTCGCAGGACGCGCCGCACTATGCCAGCAGCACGTCGTTAAGGCCGAAAAATCCTGAGCACCTGCAGCGCCCGAGACCATCGACGGCCCTGCTACCGCCGCGCCCAGCAGAGTGCCGATGTGAAGATCACGATATTTCATTATTTTCCCTTCCCTGGCTGCCACGCCGCGACTGACGCAAGACCTTGGCAGGCCAATCAAGATTCCCGTTCCCGCATTGAGCCAATCAATCGGTATGACAATCAATATGGCAGAAGCCATTTAGATCACATCAGGCAGGGAATCAGACTTTTCTGCCCCCTGCAATCGATTCGTCTTCCAAATGCAGACACTCGCCGTTGCGCGTGCCCGTTCGGCGTGTTCAAGTAGGTCGGTCTGCGGAATGTAATGCAATCTCTGGCTGTCGTCCTTACCCGCTCAGGGTATCGCAGCCGACGCGAATCACCCTGTCCCTCACAACGGAGCGTGAGCATGAAACACCCCTGGATGCGATTGTTGGCGATCGCGCTGCTGGCAGCCCCGATCGCCCCCACCGTCGCCAGCGGCGATCTATTTCAGTTCAACGCCACCCAAGGGGATGTCAGCTTCACGCTGATGATGCACGGGCGTGAGGATATCGGTGCGATCCACGTGGTCTGGACGGGTGCGCCAGCGGCGGACCGCAATCTTCCTTACCGGCAGTACTACGTCGAGTTCGACCGCGCCAGACAGCGCCTCTATGTCCGCCCGCGCAAACGTGACGGCCTTCCGTGGTTCGAGCTGGACGTCGTCGGCAGCCAGGGGGATGTGCGCTTCTTGGGCCGGCGCCTGCACGGCGAGGCAGACTGGGATATCCGGTAGGCGACACAAAAACCCCCGGCCTGCGCCGGGGGTTTTTCGTTAACACATCAACCGATCAGCAGATCAGGCAGCAACCGTCTTGGCCACGTCCTGGTAATCCTCGATCTGGTCGAAGTTCATGTAGCGGTAGATGTCCTTGCTGCTGGCATCGAGCACGCCGATGTCGGCCATGTACTCTTCCTTGGTCGGGATGCGGCCCAGACGCGAGCAGATCGCGGCCAGTTCGGCCGAGCCCAGGTACACGTTGGAGTTGCGGCCCAGACGGTTCGGGAAGTTGCGGGTCGAGGTCGAGAACACCGTCGCGCCCTCGCGCACCTGCGCCTGGTTGCCCATGCACAGCGAGCAGCCCGGCATTTCCATGCGCGCACCGGCGGTGCCGAAGGTGCCGTAATGGCCTTCCTTGGTCAGCTCCGACGCGTCCATCTTGGTCGGCGGCGCCACCCACAGCTTGGTCGGGATGTCGCGCTTGCCTTCCAGCAGCTTGGCGGCCGCACGGAAGTGACCGATGTTGGTCATGCACGAACCGATGAACACTTCGTCGATCGCCGCGCCGGCCACGTCCGACAGCGTCTTGACGTCGTCCGGATCGTTCGGGCAGGCCACGATCGGCTCGTGGATGTCGGCCAGGTCGATCTCGATGACGGCCGCGTACTCGGCATCGGCATCGCCTTCCAGCAGCTCCGGGTTGGCCAGCCAGGCTTCCATCTTCTCGATGCGGCGCGCCAGCGAACGGGCGTCCTGGTAACCCTCGGCGATCATCCACTTCAGCAGCGTGATGTTGCTGGTGAGGTACTCGATGATCGGCTCCTTGTTCAGGTGCACCGAGCAACCGGCGGCCGAACGTTCGGCCGAGGCATCGGACAGTTCGAACGCCTGCTCGACCTTCAGGTCCGGCAGGCCTTCGATTTCCAGGATGCGACCGGAGAAGATGTTCTTCTTGCCGGCCTTGGCCACGGTCAGCAGGCCGGACTTGATCGCGTACAGCGGGATCGCGTTGACCAGGTCACGCAGGGTCACGCCCGGCTGCATCTTGCCCTTGAAGCGGACCAGCACCGATTCGGGCATGTCCAGCGGCATCACGCCGGTGGCCGCGGCGAAGGCGACCAGGCCCGAGCCGGCCGGGAACGAAATGCCCACCGGGAAACGGGTGTGCGAGTCGCCGCCGGTGCCGACGGTGTCGGGCAGCAGCATGCGGTTGAGCCAGCTGTGGATCACGCCGTCGCCCGGGCGCAGCGAGATGCCGCCACGGGTGGAGATGAACTCCGGCAGCGTGTGGTGGGTCTTGACGTCCACCGGCTTCGGGTAGGCGGCGGTGTGGCAGAACGACTGCATCACCAGGTCGGCCGAGAAGCCCAGGCAGGCCAGGTCCTTCAGCTCGTCACGGGTCATCGGGCCGGTGGTGTCCTGCGAGCCCACCGAGGTCATCTTCGGTTCGCAGTAGGTGCCCGGGCGCATGCCCTGGCCTTCCGGCAGGCCACAGGCGCGGCCAACCATCTTCTGCGCCAGCGAGAAGCCCTTGCCGGTGTCCGGCGGGTCCATCGGCAGGCGGAACAGATCGGTCGGGGCCAGGCCCAGCGCATCACGCGCCTTGGCGGTGAGGCCGCGGCCGATGATCAGCGGAATGCGGCCACCGGCGCGCACTTCGTCGAACAGCACGTCGGACTTGACCTTGAACTCGGCGATGACCGCGCCGTCCTTCAGGGCCTTGCCGTCGTACGGGCGCAGCTCGATCACATCGCCCATGTTCATCTGCGACACGTCGAGTTCGATCGGCAGCGCGCCGGCGTCTTCCATGGTGTTGTAGAAGATCGGCGCGATCTTCGAGCCCAGGCACACGCCGCCGAAGCGCTTGTTCGGGATGAACGGAATATCTTCGCCGGTGAACCACAGCACCGAGTTGGTGGCCGACTTGCGGCTGGAGCCGGTGCCGACCACGTCGCCCACGTAGGCCACCAGGTGGCCCTTGTCCTTCAGCGATTCGATGAACTTGACCGGGCCACGCTTGCCGTCTTCTTCCGGTTCGATGCCATCGCGCTTGTTCTTCAGCATCGCCAGCGCGTGCAGCGGGATGTCCGGGCGGGTGGTGGCATCCGGGGCCGGCGACAGGTCGTCGGTGTTGGTTTCGCCGGTCACCTTGAGCACGGTGATGGTCAGGCTCTCGGGCACCTGCGGGCGGCTGGTGAACCACTCCGCATCGGCCCAGCTCTGCAGCACGCCCTGGGCGTTGGCATTGCCGGCCTTGGCCTTTTCCTGCACGTCATGGAACGCATCGAACACCAGCAGGGTGTTCTTCAGCGCGTCGGCGGCGATCGCGCCGACGGCGCTGTCGTCCAGCAACTGGACCAGCGGGGCGACGTTGTAACCACCGAGCATGGTGCCCAGCAGTTCGGTGGCGCGCTCGCGGCTGATCAGCGCATTGGTTTCGCTGCCGAAGGCGATCGCGGCCAGGTAGGAGGCCTTGACCTTGGCGGCGTCATCGACGCCGGCCGGCACGCGGTGGGTCAGCAGTTCCAGCAGGAACTCGGCCTCGCCGGCGGGCGGGTTCTTCAGCAGTTCGATGACGTCGGCCGTCTGCTGGGCGCTCAGCGGCAGCGGCGGGATGCCAAGCGCGGCGCGCTCGGCTACGTGGTGGCGGTAGGCTTCCAACATGACAACTCCCGGGTGATTCTTTGAAAGAATGCGGTTTAAAAGTATGGGCTCAGGCGTGCGGCACGATCAGCTTCAGGCCCTTGAAGTAGTCGCGGTAAAATTTGTCGTTCCAGGTGATCAGGCCGTCGCATTGCAGCAGTGCGTGCGAGCCGATCATGAAATCGTCGAGGCTGCGGCGGCCTTCGCCACGCTGCCGGTGGCGGCGCTGCATCTCGCCGGCGCGCAGGGCCGACTTGGCTTCCAGCGCATTGAAATGGACGCCCATCTCTTCCAGTGCTTCGAGCACTTCGGCCCCGCCACGCAACGCGGCGCAGAGTTCGGCCAGGGTCGCGCCACACACCACCACGCGCCCGCCCACCAGGTTCTGGCGCAGGCACGCCTCCACGGCGTCGGCCTGCGGGCCATTGCTCAGCAGCTCGATCAGCACCGGCGAATCGACGGCGATCATCGCGGGCTCAGCCTTCGTCACGGACGGCCTTCACGGCGGCGTCGGACGACTCGAAGCCATCCAGCGCGAACTTGCCGCGGGCGCGCGAGATCGCGTCGTCCACGCTCTTGCGCAGGATGATCCGGCCGCCTTCCAGCTCGACGGTCAACTGGGTGCCCTTGGTCAGCCCCAGGGCATCACGCACCGCCTTGGGCAGGGTGATCTGGCCGCGCTCTGCAACGGTGGCTTCCATCGGTAGGCCCTCCAAAGTATGCACAAATTATACATACTTCCGGGGGCATACTTCCACCACCGCAGTGTTCAGGGCCCTTCCCGCCCTTGCCAGGCAAAGGTTACGCAGCCCCGATGACATCCGCGATACATATCTCTATGTAGTCTGAGACCCGATGCCGCAGGCGGTAGGCCGACTGAATCGTTCATACTGGGGACGATCACCGGGCCTATAAGCCACCGGCGAACGCAAGCAGGCCCGCCCCGTGCGGACCACTGCAAGCCATCCGCAAGAGGAGTCACCCCGCATGAGCGATTCGTTCTCCACCCGCAGCCAGCTGGACGTCGGCGGCAAGACCTACGACTACTTCAGCCTGCCCAAGCTCGGACAGCAGTTCGACATCTCCCACCTGCCCTACTCGATGAAGATCCTGCTGGAGAACCTGCTCCGGCACGAGGACGGCGGTGCCACCGTCGGCCGCGATCACATCGAGGCGGTCGCCCGCTGGAACCCCAAGGCCGAGCCGGACATCGAGATCGCCTTCATGCCCGCCCGCGTGGTGCTGCAGGACTTCACCGGCGTGCCCTGCGTGGTCGACCTGGCCGCCATGCGCGATGCGGTGGTCAAGCTCGGCGGCCGACCGGAGCAGATCAACCCGCAGATTCCCTCCGAACTGGTGATCGACCACTCGGTGCAGGTGGATGTGTTCGGCACGCCCGACGCACTCGACCTCAACGGCAAGATCGAGTTCCAGCGCAACATGGAACGCTACGGCTTCCTGCGCTGGGGCCAGAAGGCGTTCGACAACTTCAAGGTGGTGCCGCCCAATACCGGCATCGTCCACCAGGTGAACCTGGAGAACCTGGCCCGCGTGGTGATGACGGCCGACAAGGACGGCAAGGCGGTCGCCTACCCGGACACCGTGTTCGGCACCGACAGCCACACCACCATGATCAACGGCATCGGCGTGCTCGGCTGGGGCGTGGGCGGCATCGAAGCGGAGGCGGCCATGCTTGGCCAGCCGTCTTCGATGCTGATCCCGCAGGTGGTCGGCTTCAAGCTGGTCGGCAGGCTGCCCGAAGGCGCCACCGCCACCGACCTGGTGCTCACCGTCACCCAGATGCTGCGTTCGCACGGCGTGGTCGGCAAGTTCGTGGAGTTCTTCGGCGAAGGCCTGCAGCACCTGCCGCTGGCCGACCGCGCGACGATCGGCAACATGGCCCCCGAATACGGCGCCACCTGCGGTATTTTCCCGATCGACAACGAATCGCTGAACTACCTGCGCCTGTCCGGCCGCAGCGAAGAACAGATCGCGCTGGTGGAGGCCTATGCCAAGGCCCAAGGCCTGTGGCACGACGCGCAGACCGCGCACGCCAGCTACAGCGCCACGCTTGAACTGGACATGGGCACGGTCAAGCCCTCGCTCGCCGGGCCCAAGCGCCCGCAGGACCGCGTGCTGCTGGAAGACGTCAAGCAGAACTACCGCGACAGCCTGGTCGGCCTCACCACCAACCGCGACAAGCGCACCGAGGATGTGTCCAACTTCGTCAACGAAGGCGGTGGCGCGGCGGTCGGCAACGAGCAGCTGGCCAAGGGCTACAGCGATGTCGAACTGGACGGCCAGAAAGTCCGCCTGAAGGACGGCGCAGTGGTCATCGCCGCCATCACCTCGTGCACCAACACCTCCAACCCGGCGGTGATGATCGGTGCCGGCCTGCTCGCCCGCAACGCGGCCGCCCGGGGCCTGGACCGCAAGCCGTGGGTGAAGACCTCGCTCGGCCCGGGTTCGCGGGTGGTCACCGATTACCTTGAAAAGGCCGGTGTGCTCACCGAGCTGGAGAAGATCGGCTTCTACGTGGTCGGCTACGGCTGCACCACCTGCATCGGCAACTCCGGCCCGCTGCCGGCCGAAGTCAGTGCCGGCATCGCCGCCGGCGACCTGGTGGTGACCTCGGTGTTGTCGGGCAACCGCAACTTCGAAGGCCGCGTGCACCCGGAAGTCAAAATGAACTACCTGGCCAGCCCGCCGCTGGTGGTGGCCTATGCGATCGCCGGCACCACCGACATCGACCTGACCACCGAGCCGCTCGGCACCGGCAGCGATGGCCAGCCGGTCTACCTGCGCGACATCTGGCCGAGCAACAAGGAAATCGGCGATGTCATCGCCGCCACCATCGGCCCGGAGATGTTCAAGCAGAACTACGCCGACGTCTTCAAGGGCGACACCCGCTGGAACACCATCAAGTCGCCCGATGGCGACCTGTACGAGTGGGACGGTGGCTCGACCTACATCAAGAACCCGCCGTACTTCGAGGGCATGACCATGCAGGTCGGGCACATCGAAGACGTGCACGGCGCGCGGGTGATGGGCCTGTTCGGCGACTCGATCACCACCGACCACATCTCCCCGGCCGGCAACATCAAGAAGGATTCGCCCGCCGGCCGCTTCCTGCAGGAACGCGGCGTGCAGCCGGCCGACTTCAACAGCTACGGCAGCCGCCGCGGCAACGATGACGTCATGGTCCGCGGCACCTTCGCCAACATCCGCATCAAGAACCTGATGTTTGGCGGCGAAGAAGGCGGCAACACGCTGTACTTCCCCAAGGACGGCGGTGAACCGCAGAAGCTGGCCATTTACGACGCGGCCATGAAGTACAAGGCCGAAGGCGTGCCGCTGGTGGTGTTTGCCGGCAAGGAATACGGCACCGGTTCCTCGCGCGACTGGGCGGCCAAGGGCACCAACCTGCTGGGCGTCAAGGCGGTGATGGCCGAGAGCTTCGAGCGCATCCACCGCTCCAACCTGGTCGGCATGGGCGTGCTGCCGCTGCAGTTCAAGGCCGGCGAGAACGCGCAGAGCCTGGGCCTGGACGGGTCGGAGACCATCGACATCAGCGGCCTGCGCGATGGCGCCAGCAAGACCGCCACGGTCACCGCGACCAAGGCCGATGGCACGACGAAGCGCTTCGAGGCGCACGTCATGCTGCTCACCCCGAAGGAAGTGGAGTACTTCAAGCACGGCGGCCTGCTGCAGTACGTGCTGCGCCAGCTCGCGGCGAAGGGCTGACAGCAGCCACCATGCCCCGCCTGCACCGCAGGCGGCGCATGGAAGCGGGCGCAGCGTTCCGACGCTTCGCCCGCTTCCGTCCGACGCCCGGTAGTGCCGAGCCATGCTCGGCACCGGCAATCCAGACCCACGCTCGCCCCCGGTAGTGCCGAGCCGTGTTCGGCACCGGCAATCCAGACCCACGCGCGGCACCGTCCACCCATCCGCCCCACGCACGCCACCCGCACCGACAGCAATGCCCGCACCGGGCATCTGCCGAGCATGGCTCGGCACTACCGCCATGGGCAGGCCGACGCCGTCCGATGCGCCCGCAGCGCCTCCACGAGCGCCCACCCTTCACGCCCCCTTCGCCTTTTCCATTCGGCCCGGTATGCTGCCCGGACGTGAACTGGCGGATACTCAGGGCCAGAACACACTTTCATCAACGATTCCTGGAGGGGGAATATGAGTCTGGAACGTCCCTGGCTGCAGAGCTATCCCAACGGCGTGCCTGCCGAGATCGACGTCAACGAGTTCCATTCGGTCTCGGCCGTATTCGACACCTCGGTGGCCAAGTACCGCGACCGTCCCGCCTACTCCAGCTTCGGCAAGACCATCACCTACGGCGAAACCGACGCCCTGGTCGAGCAGTTCGCCGCCTACCTGCTGGGCGAACTGCAGCTCAAGAAGGGCGATCGCGTCGCCCTGATGATGCCCAACTGCCTGCAGTACCCGGTGGCCACCTTCGGCGTGCTGCGTGCCGGCCTCACCGTGGTGAACGTCAACCCGCTGTACACCGCGCGCGAACTCAGGCACCAGCTGGTCGATTCCGGCGCTGCGGTGCTCGTGGTGGTCGACAACTTCGGCGACACCGTGCAGCAGGTGCTGGCCGACACCCCGATCAAGCAGGTGATCACCACCGGCCTGGGCGACATGCTCGGTGCCAAGGGCGTACTGGTGAACTTCGTGCTGAAGTACATCAAGAAGATGGTGCCCAACTACAGCATCCGCGGCGCGGTGCGCTTCAACCAGGCGCTGAAGCTCGGCAGCCGGCACACCCTGCCCAAGGTCGAGATCGACCACGAAGATGTCGCCTTCCTGCAGTACACCGGCGGCACCACCGGCGTGGCCAAGGGCGCGATGCTGACCAACCGCAACCTGATCGCCAACATGCAGCAGGCCTCGGCGTGGCTGTCCACCTCGGGCATCGAGCCGGGCAAGGAAGTGATCATCACCGCCCTGCCGCTGTACCACATCTTCGCATTGACGGCGAACGGCCTGGTCTTCATGAAGTTCGGTGGCTGCAACCACCTGATCACCAACCCGCGCGACATGAAGGGCTTCGTCAAGGAACTCAAGGCGACCCGCTTCACCGCCATCACCGGCGTCAACACGCTGTTCAATGGCCTGCTCAACACCCCCGGCTTCGAGGAGATCGACTTTTCCACGGTGAAGTTCACCCTGGGGGGCGGCATGGCAGTGCAGCGCGCCGTGGCCGAGCGCTGGAAGAAGGCCACCGGCGTGACCCTGGTGGAAGCCTACGGCCTGACCGAAACCTCGCCGGCCGCCTGCATCAACCCGCTCAACCTGGCCGAGTACAACGGCGCCATCGGCCTGCCGATCCCGTCCACCGATGCCTGCGTCAAGGACGATGACGGCAAGACCCTCACCCCCGGTGAAGTGGGCGAGCTGTGCATCAAGGGCCCGCAGGTGATGAAGGGCTACTGGCAGCGCCCGGAAGAAACCGCCAAGGCCATCGATGCCGACGGCTGGTTGCACACCGGCGACATGGCGCGGATGGACGAGCACGGCTTCTTCTACATCGTCGACCGCAAGAAGGACATGATCCTGGTGTCCGGCTTCAACGTGTACCCCAACGAGGTCGAAGACGTCATCGCGATGATGCCCGGCGTGCTCGAAGTGGCCGCGGTAGGCGTGCCGGACGAGCGCTCGGGCGAAGTGGTCAAGGTGGTCATCGTCAAGAAGGACCCGAACCTGACCGCCGAGATGGTCAAGGAACACGCCCGGGCCAACCTGACCGGCTACAAGCACCCCAAAATCGTGGAATTCCGAAAGGAGCTGCCGAAGACCAACGTCGGCAAGATCCTGCGCCGCGAGTTGCGCGACAGCCCCGCCCCGTAAGGCTTTGCGGGTATCCGGGACGTAATGGGCCCCTGCCGGCGACGGCGGGGGCCTTTGCGTTGGGGCGCCCGGGGCCGGGCCCGGCCGGGCGGCGCTTGCGGGCGGTTCACATCGCGCGCATAGAATCATTCGCCGCCGCAGGTTCCAGCTCGCCCCCTTCATTCTCCGTCCGCATCGCGGTCGGCCGGACGGTCTTACGGAGAACTCCCATGTCTGCAGTCCATCCCTTTGCCCCGCGCCCGCAGCTGCACCCGACCCTGCGCATCACCGAAGAAACCCAGCGCGATGTGTACTGGATCCACATGCATGCCAACCTGGTCGACGAGCCCGGCCGCCCCTGCTTCGCCTCGCGGCTGGTGGACGACATCGTGGGCTACCAGCGCGAGCTGGGCGAACGCCTGAGCATTTCCCATGCACTGTCCCCGCACGTCGTGCTGGCCTCGGACAGCGACGTGTTCAACCTTGGCGGCGACCTGGAACTGTTCTGCCGCCTGATCCGCGAGGGCGACCGCGCGCGCCTGCTCGACTACGCCCAGCGCTGCGTGCGCGGGGTGCATGCCTTCCACGCCGGGCTGGGTGTGCGCGCGCACAGCATCGCGCTGGTCCAGGGCAATGCACTGGGCGGCGGCTTCGAAGCCGCGCTGAGCTGCCACACCATCGTGGCCGAGGAAGGCGTGCTGATGGGCCTGCCGGAGGTGCTGTTCGACCTGTTCCCGGGCATGGGCGCCTACTCCTTCATGTGCCAGCGGATCAGCCCGCGGCTGGCCGAGAAGATCATGCTGGAGGGCAACCTCTACACCGCACGCCAACTGCACGAGATGGGCCTGGTCGACGTGGTGGTGCCGGTCGGCGAAGGCGTGGCCGCGGTCGAACAGGTGATCAAGGACAGCCGCCGCATCCCGCATGCGTGGGCGGCGATGCGCGAGGTGTCGGAGGTGTCCAGCATGGTGCCGCTGCACGAAATGATGCGGATCACCGAGATCTGGGTGGATACGGCCATGCAGCTGGGTGAGAAGTCGCTGCGCACCATGGACCGGCTGGTGCGCGCGCAGGGGCGTCGCACCGGCGACGCTCGCTGACGTCCGGCCATGCTCAGGAGGGTGAGCTCAGGAAGGCGCGCACTCGTCGCCATCGCGCTGCCGCGACGCAGCCGCGCGGGCGTCGAGTGCCTTCCTTCCCTGCCGCAACGCGTTGACCAGATTCGGAACACGGAGGTTCCACTCGGCCTTGAGCTGCCAGTCGGGCATCCGCATCAATTCACCCCCGGCGGTGGCCACCTGGACCAGGCCGAGGTTGCTGGCCACCCCGCGCAGGGCGTGGGCGTGTTCGCGCAGCGGGTCCCAGGCCTGCGCTTCGCCGCTGGCCTGGATGCGCGCCACGCAGCCGTCCACATCGCTCAGGCATTGGGCGATGAACTGTTTTTCGAACCCATCCCCCATGCCCAGCGCGGCCAGCTCGTCGAGCACGGCCGGGTCCAGCGCGCCCGCGGTCAGCGGTGCGGCCGGCACCGCCTGCAGGCCAGGTTCGGGCCGGGTATTGGCCGCGATGTCGGCCAGGATATCCAGTAGCCGCGTAGCCACCACCGGCTTGGCCAGGAAGGCCCGTGCGCCGGCCTGCTCGCAGCGCAGGATCGAGTCGGGGGTGACATCGGCGCTGAGCACCATCACCGGGAGGTAGGGCATGCCGCTGGCCTGCATCACGCGCAGTTGCTTGAGCAGATCCAGCCCGCTCATGCCGGGCATGTGCAGGTCCACGATCGCGGTATCGAAGTCGGCCTGTTCGAGCATGTCCAGCACCTGCTCGCCACCGTTCACGCAGAACACCTTGTGCCCGGCTTTCTCCAGCAGCCGCTGCAACACCATGCGGTTGGCCTCGTGGTCATCGGCCACCAGCACGCGCATGCTGCGCACCCGCGCACGATGGCGCAGGAACGGGTTGGAGAAGGCGATAACGTTGCCGCCCTCGGTGGTCTCCCCCACCAGTACCGGCGTGGAGGCCACGTCCAGCGCGATCTCCACCCAGAACACGCTGCCGCGCGGTGCGTTGGGGCTGTAGCCGATCCGGCCGCCCATCGATTCGACCAGGCCCTTGGCGATGGACGTGCCCAGGCCGGTGCCCTCGTGGCGACGGGCCAGGCCCACGTCGGCCTGCTCGAAGGCATCGAACAAGCGGTCGCGCAGCACCGCCGGCACGCCGATGCCGCTGTCGCCGATCTCGAAGCGCAGCGTCACCCGCCCGGCGCCCTGCCCGTCCAGCACCGAGACCCGCAACTGCACGAAACCTTCGTCGGTGAACTTGACCGCATTGCCCATCAGGTTGAGCAGGATCTGCTGCAGGTGGCCGGCGTCGCCGAACAACCGCGGCGGCACCACGTCGTCCACGACCACCCGGTAGTCCAGCGCCTTGGTCCGGGCCTGCGGGGTCAGGATCAGGTTGATCGCCTGGAGGACGTCGGCGAGCGCGAACTCATGCCGCTCCACGCGCACCTTGCCGGCCTCGATCGCGGAGATGTCCAGCACCTCCTCCACCAGCGCCAGCAGGCTGCGCGCCGAGGCCTGGATGGTGTTGAGGCACTCGCGCTGCTCTTCATCCAGGCGGGTGGTGGCCAGCACCTCGGTCATGCCGGCCAGGCCGTTGAGCGGGGTGCGGAACTCGTGGCTCATGTTGGCCAGGAAGCGGCTCTTGGCCTCGTTGGCCTGGCGCGCCTCGGCCACTGCCCGGGTCAGCGCATGCAGCAGCGAATCGAAGTACAACGGGATGGCGCCCAGGCCCAGCAGCAGGCCCCAGCCGAGGTAGCTGTGCTGCTGCCAATACGGGCTGAGCGTGACCGTGCACAGGAATGCCAGGCAACCCATCGCCGTCGCCACGCGCAGGTAGGTGCTGCCGTAGCGCATGCCGTTGCCGATGGTCACCCACAGGCATACCGCATACAGCGGCGCGGCCGGCTCGCCCTGGATGGACATGATCACGCCCATGCAGGAATAGTCGGTGAGCATGCCGATCACCCGGCGCACGTGCGACACCCCGGGCCGGACCAGGATGCCGATCAGCAAACCGGCGGAGATGGTCAGCTCGAAGGCCAGGATCAGCCAGGTGGCCAGCAGCGTGTCGCCGTCGGTCTCCAGGTAGCGCCAGCCGAGGTAGATGATGAACAACGCCGTGATGGCGATGCGGATCAGGTTCTGCGCGTGCTCGCTGTCCGGGCGCCCGGACAGGCGCTGCTTGAAGCGGGCCAGAAGATGGCGTTTGGGCGCGGCGCCGGAGACGGGTACGTTCATGGGGGTTACTCGCGTGCGTCGGCGCAGCAGGGTCGAACAGAACATCGGCACGACCGCCAGGCCCAGCCACAGGAAGAAGGCCAGCCTGGCGTTGTCCATCCAGTACGGTGTCAGCAGCGTCGTAGCGCCGAAACTGAGCAGGGCCAACACCATCGCGGCAGTCAGGTAGTGGTTGCCGTAGCGCAGGCCGTTGCCGACCGTCACCCACATCACCACCACGTACACCCAGGCCAGCGGCTCGCCCATCTGCACCATGCCGACCGCGATCAGGCCATAGTCGGCCAGCATGCCCAGCACGCGGCGCGGGTGCGAACGCTGCGGCCGCCACAGCAGCCAGCCGAACAGCAGCAGCGATGCGCCGAGCCCGGTCAGCGCCGTGGCCAGCACCGCCTGGTACTGGTGCAGCAGGTGGTTGCGTGCTCCGGCCAGCAGCACGTACACCAGGATCAACGAGATCATCGCGATCCTGACGATCGCCTGGTTGTGCTCCGTATCCGGACGTTGCGCCAACCGACGCTTCAGCCACGGGTACAGGGGTTGCATCTCACATCCCCGGTCGGGACGACGCAGTGGAATGCTGCGCGCAGATCTCATCGAGCTGCTCGCGGCCGCGCAGCAGCGCGTCCACGCAACGCGGGTCGAACAGGCGGCCACGCTGTGCATACAGGTAGGCCAGGGTCGCTTCCATCGTCCATGCTTCCTTGTACGGGCGCGGCGAAATCAGGGCGTCCAGCACGTCGGCCACCGCCACGATCCGCGCTTCCAGCGGGATCGCATCGCCGATCAGGCCATCGGGGTAGCCACTGCCATCGTAGCGTTCGTGGTGGCGCAGCGCGATCAGCGCGCCGACCTGGATGAACCGGTTCTGGCTGCCGCTCAGCAGCTCATAGCCAATCCGCGGGTGCCGGCGCATGATCGCCAGCTCCTCTTCGTTGAGCTTGCCCGGCTTGAGCAGCACCGCATCGGGAATGGCGATCTTGCCCATGTCGTGCAACGGGGCGGCCATCTCGATCAGCTTGCATTCTTCTTCCGGCAGCCCGAGCTGCTCGGCGATCAGCCCGGCCACGTGCGCCATGCGTTCCAGGTAGGCGCTGGTGCCGGCATCACGGAACTCGATCGCGCGCGCCAGCCGCGACAGGGTCTCGCGTTCGCGCTCTTCCACCTCGTGCATGCTGGCCAGCAGCCGCTGCTCCAGCGACAGCGCGCGTTGCTTGACGTTCTCCGACTGCTGGCGCAACTGCAACAGGTTGTAGCAGCGGGCGCGCAGCTCGCGCGGCCGGATCGGCTTGACCAGGAAATCGATCACGCCCGCTTCCAGCGCGGCCTGGCGGATCGGCTCGTCGCCGACCACGGTGATCAGGATGACCGGGATGTCGCGGTGCTTGGGCAACCGGCGGAAGCGGCGGGCGAACTCCAGCCCGTCCATCTCCGGCATGCGGTAGTCGAGCAGCAGCAGGTCCACCGGGTGCGACTCGCACCAGGCCAGCGCGGTGAGCGGATCACCGAAGTCGTGCACGCTCAGTTCCGGCGCGATGTCCTCGATGACATGACGGAGCATGGTGCGCGCGGACGTCTGGTCGTCAACGATGACAATATTCAAGGATGCTTCCGCCGTCTTCCTGGACCACACTGGAACATGCTGCGGAAAGGATACTCCGCCACTTTGCACACTGGCACCTTGCATGGATCCGCCTCCCGTCGTGATCTGCCGGTTCATGATCGTGCTCATGGCGTGATGCGGATGTCATGCATCACCTGAACGATCCTCGCCTGGCCATCGCGCCCGGATACCGGGATGGCCACGCACGAAACCATACGCGCGCAGCCGCGGGAGCGGAACCCCGTCGCGGCTGCCCTCCCCGGGCAGCCGGACCTACGTCTCAGTTTTCGGGACGCATATACGGGAACAGCAGGACATCACGAATCGAACTGCTGCCGGTCAGCAGCATCACCAGCCGGTCGATGCCGATACCCAGGCCGCCGGTCGGGGCCATGCCGTACTCCAGCGCACGGATGTAGTCGGCGTCGTAGTGCATGGCCTCGTCGTCGCCGCCTTCCTTGGCCGTCACCTGTGCCTGGAAGCGGGCCGCCTGGTCTTCCGGGTCGTTCAACTCGGAGAAGCCGTTGGCCAGTTCCTTGCCGTTGATGAACAGCTCGAAGCGATCGGTATAGCCCGGCTGGTCGTCGTTGGCCCGGGCCAGCGGGGAGACCTCGACCGGGTGGTCGGTGATGAAGGTCGGCTGCACCAGGGTGTGCTCGACGGTGGCTTCAAAGATCTCCAGCAGCAGCTTGCCCCAGCCGTAGGACGGCTTGATGCGGATCTTCAGGCGCTCGCAATGGGCGGCCAGCGCGTCGCGGTCGGTGCAGTCGGCGGCGCTGATCTCCGGGTTGTGGTGGCGCACCGCCTCGTCCATGCGCCAGCGGCGGAACGCCGGGGCCAGGTCGATCGTGGCGCCGTCCCACTCCACCGTCGTGGTGCCCAGCACCTTGCTGGCCACGTCGCGGATCACGCCTTCGGTCAGGTCCATCACCTCGGTGTACGTGGCGTAGGCCTCGTACAGCTCCATCATGGTGAATTCCGGGTTGTGCCGGGTGCTGACGCCTTCATTGCGGAAGTTGCGGTTGATCTCGTACACGCGCTCCAGGCCACCCACGACCAGGCGCTTGAGGTACAGCTCCGGGGCCACGCGCAGGTACAGGTCCAGGTCCAGCGCGTTGTGGTGGGTGGTGAACGGCTTGGCCGTGGCGCCGCCGGGGATGTAATGCATCATCGGCGTTTCGACTTCCAGGAAGTCGCGGTTGTCCAGCCAGGCGCGCATGGCGCGGATGATCCGCGAGCGCTTGATGAAGACCTCGCGCGACTCCGGGGTCACGATCAGGTCGACGTAGCGCTGGCGGTAGCGCTGCTCCACGTCGGCCAGGCCGTGCCACTTGTCCGGCAGCGGGCGCAGCGACTTGGTCAGCAGGCGGATGCTGGTGGCCTTGACCGACAGCTCGCCGGTCTTGGTGCGGGTCAGGCCGCCTTCCACCGCGATGATGTCGCCCACGTCCCAGCCCTTGAAGGCGGTGTACGCATCGCCCAGGGTGCTGCCCTGCAGGAACAGCTGGATGCGGCCGGACTCGTCCTGGATCTGGGCGAAGCTGGCCTTGCCCATGACCCGCTTGGCCATCAGCCGGCCGGCCATCTTCACGTGGCGGTCGGCCGCTTCCAGCGCCTCGGCGGTCCACTGGTCGGCATCGGCGAATTCGGCCTGCAGGTTGCCGGCGAACTGCTCGCGACGGAAGTCGTTCGGGTAGGCGATGCCCTGCCCGCGCAGCGCGGTCAGTTTCGCGCGGCGCTCGGCGATGAGGCTGTTCTCGTCGACGGGGGGCTGCGGCGCGGGGGTCTGATCGTTCATGGCGTGGGTCTATGTATGGGGGGAGGTGCGAACCCCGCCATCATGCCGATGGACGGGGCAGAGTGCGAAATCCCCGGGCGGGCCCGGGGCGGGCGCATCGGGCCGCGCGCGGCGGCCCGACGGTCAGGCGTCGATGCGTTTGGAGCCCACGGCCAGGCCGGACTTCAGGCTGGCTTCGACGAATTCGTCGAGGTCGCCGTCCAGCACTTTCTGGGTGTCCGAGCGCTCGATGCCGGTGCGCAGGTCCTTGATCCGGCTCTGGTCGAGCACGTAATTGCGGATCTGGCTGCCCCAGCCGATGTCGGACTTGGTGGCTTCCACCGCATCGCGCTCGGCGTTGCGTTTCTGGATTTCCAGCTCGTACAGCTTGGCGGCCAGCATCTTCATCGCGTTGTCGCGGTTCTGGTGCTGGCTGCGGCCGGTCTGGCAGGCCACGACCGTATTGGTCGGGATGTGGGTAATACGCACCGCCGACTCGGTCTTGTTGACGTGCTGGCCACCCGCGCCGGAGGACCGGTACACGTCGGTACGCAGGTCGGCCGGGTTGATGTCGATCTCGATGTTGTTGTCCACTTCCGGGGACACGAACACCGAGGTGAAGCTGGTGTGGCGGCGGTTGTCCGAGTCGAACGGCGACTTGCGCACCAGGCGGTGCACGCCGGTCTCGGTCTTCAGCCAGCCATACGCGTAATCGCCTTCCACGCGCAGCGTGGCCGACTTGATGCCGGCGACGTCGCCACCGGACACTTCCATCAGCTCGGTCTTCCAACCGCGCGATTCGCACCAGCGCAGGTACATGCGCAGCAGGATTTCGGCCCAGTCCTGGGCTTCGGTGCCGCCGGCACCGGCCTGGATGTCCACGAACGCCGGGGCGGTATCCATCTGGCCGGAGAACATGCGCTGGAATTCCAGCTGCTCCACGTGCTTCTGGTACTTGTCCAGGTCGGCGACCACGGCCAGGGCGGTATCTTCGTCCTGTTCGCTCTCAGCCAGTTCCAGCAGTTCGCCCGACTCGGACAGCCCGTCGAGGATGGTGGCGATGCCGCCGACCGTCTTTTCCAGGGTGGCGCGTTCGCGGCCAAGGTTCTGGGCGTACTCGGCGTTGTTCCAGATGTCTGGGTTTTCCAGTTCCCGGGTTACTTCTTCCAGACGCTCTTTCTTGGCGTCGTAGTCAAAGATACCCCCTGAGCGAGAGCACGCGATCGGTCAGATCGGTGATTCGCTGGCGCACGGGATTGAGCTCGATCATATCGGCGGTGTTGAAGGCTTGGGACAAGACCGGAATTGTAGCCCAGGCCGCCCGTTCATGCTGGCGTGGCCGCGCTGACCGGCGGCGTGCCGCCCTGCCCCAGCGCCGCCCGCAGCCCCGGCAGCTGGCGGCGACTGCACGGCAGCGCGCTGCCATCGGCCAGGTGGGCGCGCGCCTCGCCGTTGTCCAGCGGCTCGATGGACACCAGAAAGCCCAGGTTGAGGACGTAGCTGCGGTGGATCCGGACGAACCGGGCCGGGTCCAGCCGGGCCTCCAGCGCGGCCATGGTGCTGCGCAGCGGGTAGTCGTGGCCGCGTACGTGCAGGTTCATGTAATTGCCCGCGGCCTGGGCGTATTCGATGTCGGCGGTCGCCACCAGGAAGTCGCGCCCCAGCTTGCGCACCAGGAACCGCTCCGGGCGATCGACCGGCTCCTCCGGCGGCACGTCCTCGGGCGCGACCAGCAGATGCGCCTCGCCCTGGCGGCGGCGCCCGAACCAGCTGAAAAAGTGCTCGAGCGCCACGAACGTGAAGAACGCGCGCACGTCCTTGAGGTATTCGTACAGCAGCCGGGTGGGCCAGCTGGAACCGTCCACGTAGTGCTCGCCCACGCTGGCGTAGGCCAGGTGGCGCAGGAGCATCATCCCCACTACGTGGACCAGCGACCACGCCACGCTGGCCAGCAGGTACAGCGGCAGTCGGCGCCGCCAGGTATCGGCGTGCAGCGGCCAGCGCTGGCAGCCCCACCACAGCAGGGGCAGCGTGAGCAGGATCAGCGTCGCGCTGCTCGCTTCCCAGACCAGCGGCTGCCAGAAGGCGAGCATCTCGCCGCGGCGCTGCGCGTCCATCACCTCGACCACCGCATTGGCCACGGCACTGCCGAGCAGGATCGCCGTCCAGACCAGCAGGCGGCTGGCCGGGCGCCAGCGCACCGGCTTGGAAGTGATCATGGGGGTATTCACGCGAAAGGCCCGACAGGATGCGGCAGGAGTCCGATTCTAGCTGCCGCCATGCGTCCCCTGAACCCGTCATTGGTCACTGCCTGCCGGTTCGGGGCCGCCTTCACCGCCGGTGCTGCCGCGGTGAAGGCAAGCCCCTGCATGCAGGCGCTACTTCACCTCGAACTCGCCCACCAGCACCGTGTCGGCGCGGTCCTTCAATCGCATCGTGACCTGCTGGTCGCGCTGCCGGCGGGTGCCCCAATGCGTGCTCAGGCGCAGGCTCAGCGTGGTGGCACCGGTGACCAGCTGCTCGCGGCTGCCGAAGAAGTTCGCTTCCACCTTGTACTTGCCCGGCTTGGCATCGCGCAGCGAGAACTGCTCGGGACCGTAGCCGCCGGTGAAGTCCTGCGACATCTGCCCGCCCTGATAGGTGAGGCGGTTGCCGTAGTACGCGCGCTCGCCATTGGGATCGGTCACCCACAGGTCCATGTCGCTGTTGTCGCTGTCCCAGCTGAGGACCACCCGCAGGTCCAGCGGCATCGCCCGGCGCAGGCGTGGATCGACCGCGCCCAGGTCCACGCGCTCGCGCGCGGCCAGCGTGTTCAACTCGTCCAGGGCGATCAGCGCGATGCCGTCGAAGCGCCGGTCCCACGGGCGCTCCACCACTTCGTTGAGCATCGCCACGGCCGGCGCGTACTGCCCGCTGGCCTCCAGTGCGAGGCCGAGGTCGCGGAAGCTCTGCGGTTCTTCCTCGCCCAGCCGCAGCACCTCGCGGAACACGGGCACGGCCAGCTCCGGCGCGCCGGCCTGCATCAGCCGGTAGCCAAGTACGCGCAGGACGTGGCGGTTCTCCAGCTGCATCTCGGCCAGGTTGGACAGCACCCGCAGCGCGAGGTCGCGCTGGCCCTTGGCCAGCAGCAGGTCGGCCACGTCCAGGTAGAAGGCGCTGCTGTCACTGTGCTGCGCGCGTTCGTCGAGGTAGGTGGCATAGAGCTGGGCCGGCGTGGCATCGCGCAGGCGGCGGGCATAGGCCGAATCCGGTGCCCACGGCGCCAGGCTGATGGCGATGGCACCGCGGTTGGCCGGGGCGACGGCGCGGGCGGCGGTCAGTTCCACCCCCTCGAGCTGGCTCCTGGCAGGGGCTACCAGCGCCATCGGCGCTGGCGGTGCGGGCGGCGACGGTGGGGTGACCCCGTCGTTGGCCAGGGCCTCCATCTGCGCCTGGGGTGCAGGCGCCGCGACCGCCACCGGCATCGTCATCGGCGCGGACTTTTCCAGGCCCTCGCTGCGTGCCGGGCGGTCCTTCGGCCAGCGCGTGTTCCACCAGCGCTCGCGGTCGGCGAACTGGCGTGCGATCTGGTCCAGGCGCTGGCGGCGCGCCTGCGTTTCATCGTCCAGCCGCAGCGCGTGCAGGCGGTCGTACTCGGCACGCCATGGGGCCGGCGCGCGGATGCCGTAACGCAGGTAGTCGTCCAGCGACTCGAGGACCAGCAGTGAGGTATCCGCGCCGACGATGCCGAACTGCTGCGACAGCGTGCGGATGTCGGCGGCGTGGGCAACCGGATCGGCGGCATACGTGGCCAGCATCGCGTTGGCCCAGGCCTGCGCGACCAGCCCGCCGTCCAGCGCACGCGCCGAGCGCACCGCAATGCGCTCGCGATGCAGGCGACCGTCAGCCAGGCGCAGCGCGACGTCGATCTGGCCATCGTCGCGCTGTACGCGCCCGGTAATCCGCAACCAGCCCTGGTTGGCACTGCCGGCATCGGCGGTCAGTTGATCCACGCCGGTGCCGTGCAGCGCCGCGACCTCGGCCGGCTGCTGCAACAGCAGGGGCAGCGCCGCCGCCACATCAGCCGGCGTGGACAGCACCAGCGCCTGGCCGTGGTGGGCCTGGGTCCAGGCGCGCAGCCGCGCGACGTCGGTGCGTGCGCCGGCGCTGCTGAGTGCATACAGGCGCTGGTCGGCGCCCAGGGGCGGCAAGGCCGGCGCCCCGTAGTTGGACAGGCCGTCGCTGACCAGCAGGTACTCGGGGATGTCCGCACGCGGGGTCCATGCGGTCAACGCGCTGGCGCCATCCAGCGGCAGGCTGGCCAGGTGCGCACGCAGCGCGCTCCAGTCGCCGCCATGGATGCGGAAGCTGCGGCTGGGTTCGGCACGATCGCGCAGCACCGTGAGGGCCACCTCGCCCTCGCCGATCGCACGGAAGTAGCCCTCCAGCACCGCCAGTTCCGCATCGCGGTCGCGCTGGCGTGCCGAGCCGGAGGCGTCCCACAGCAGTCCGATGCGACGCGGCAGCGCCCGCGGCGTGGCCTGCACCGGCAACGGCACCTGCGCCAGTAGGTAGCGCTGCCCGTCATGCAGCCCGGTCACCACGTCCGCCTGGCGCACCTGCGGCAACCGCCACTGGGCCTGCGCCGGCAGGGCGTCGCCGGCGCCCTGCCACTGCGCCACGTAGGCACCCTCGCGGGCACGGAACTGCCACAGCACAGGCGTGCTGGGCACCGGCGCCCCGGTCCCGCTGGCGTCCATCCGGACGCTGACCTGCCCCGCCCCGCGGGCAAACTGCAGCGGCAGGTTCCAGCGCAGGCCCTGCGCATCCACCGGCAGCGTCTGCCGCAGGGTCAGCGCCACGCGACGACTGCCCTTGGCGGGGATCGGGTACACGCGCAGCCGGAACTGGTTGCCCGCGGTCTGCTCGAGCAGGCCCGGATCGACCCGGCGCCGCTCGATCGCCTCGAATACCTGCCGTCCCTGCGCCTTGGGCACCGGCACCGCGTCGCGCAGCGTGCCGTCGATATCCAGCGCGAAGCCCGCCACCTGCTGGCCATCGGCCAGCGGGAATTCCAGCTGGCCCTCCAGCACCCGCGCATTGGGATTGTGGAACTCCATCTCGATGCGGGTCTCGCCCAGGCCCGCCACCACGTGGCTGTCCAGGCGCACCGTGCGCAGCTGCACCGGCCGCTCCGCCCCTGCCACCTGCAGCAGCGGCGCCGTTGCCGGCGGGCGCGGCGTCAGCGCCGGGCGCGTCTGCGCCATGCCCACCTGGCTTCCCAGCCACAGCATGCCGAGCATGCCGATCCCACGAAGTGCGCATTGCATGTGACGCTCCCGATCCGATGACAGCAGGTTGAACGGATCATGCGGGCAAACGGGGTTGAGGCAATGCAAGGCTTGGCGCGGGCATCGCCGTGGGCCAAGATGCCGCTCCCCCGAACCACGTCTACAAGGATGTCCCGATGCGCCCGACTGCCCTGCTGCCGCTGCTGCTGTTGGCCCCGGCCCTGGCTGCCCACGCCGCCCCCGCCACCAGCGGGCTGAGCTTCACCCACAATGACTGGACGCTGGCCTGCGACAACACCCGCACCTGCCGCGCGGCCGGCTACCAGAACGATGACGACGGCGACAACCCGCCGGTCTCGATCCTGCTCACCCGCCGCGCCGGCCCCGACCAGCCGGTCTCCGCCGAGCTGATGCTGGGCCAGTACGACGAGGTCACGCTGCCGAAGCAGCTGTCGCTGCAGATCAACGACGCCAAGCTCGGCGCGTTGAAGTACGCCGCCGCCGAGGGCACTGCGGAGCTGTCACCCGCGCAGGTGACGGCCCTGCTTGCCTCGCTGACCCGCAGCAGCCGCATCGTGCTGGTCGGCAACGACGGCAAGCGCTGGACCGTATCCGATCGCGGTGCTTCGGCGGTGCTGTTGAAGATGGACGAGTACCAGGGCCGGCTGGGCACGCCCGGCGCGCTGGTGCGCAAGGGCAAGAACCCCGAAAGCACGGTGCTGCCGCCCTTGCCGGTGCCGGTGGTGAGGCTGGTCAAGGCGGTGGCCACCCGCCCTGCCGACGAGGCGCTGGCCACCTCGGCCGCCCTGCGTGCGGCGCTGGCCGCGGCAACCTCGGCCGACGATTGCGAAGCGCTGCACCCGGGCGACAGCATGATCGCCAATGAAGGCCCGCAGGAGATCAGCGTGCAGCGGCTGAGCGCGAGCAAGCTGCTGGTGTCCCAGGCCTGCTGGCGTGCGGCCTACAACACCGGCGACGGCTACTGGGTGGTCAACGACCGCGCGCCGTACCAGCCGACGCTGGTCACCACCTCCGCCGTGGCCGATGACACGGTGACCATCGAGGAAGGCCACAAGGGCCGTGGCCTGGGCGACTGCTGGTACACCGCCAGCTGGGCCTGGAACGGCACTGCGTTCGTGCGCACCGCGGTATCCAGCTCGGGCCTGTGCCGGCTGGTCTCGGCCGGCGGTCCGTGGGACCTGCCGACGCTGGTGACCAAGGTCCAGAAGTAACCCCCCGCACCGGGCGCTGCGCGTTCGCCGCGCCGTGCCCCGGTGCAGCGCCGGGCGGCGTCAGGCATCGGCGCAATGCTCGATGATCAGCTGGATCGCCCCGCCGCCCCGGTAGTCATCGCTGACCAGCCGGTAGGCGATATGCACGTGGTTGGCCGGGGCGGTGCCCTTCCAGCCACTGAAATGGATGGCGTTGAGCGGCTCGGCACGGCCGGGCACCCGCAGGCTGAGCTTGAGGTGCTTTTCCTTCAGCACCTGCCAGCGCGCCACCTGGAAGTGGCCATCGAACAGCGGCTCGGGGAAGCCCTGCCCCCACGGGCCCGCCAGGCGCAGCGCCTCGGCATGCCGGAAGTCGAGTTCGGCGGGCGCCAGCTCGCCATCGCTCATCAACTGCTGCTGCAACGCGGCCGGGTCCATGCTCGCCGCGACCACCGCCACGAAAGCGCGTTGGAAGTCGTCCAGGCGCGCGTGCGGCAGGCTCAGGCCGGCCGCCATCGCGTGCCCACCGAACTTGTCGATCAGGCCCGGGTGCGCCGCGTTGACCAGCGCCAGTGCGTCGCGGATGTGGAAGCCGGGAATGGAACGGGCCGAGCCACGCAATGCGTCGCTGCCTGGTTCGGCGGGCGCGAAGGCGATCACCGGGCGATGCAGGCGGTCCTTCATTTTGGAGGCGACCAACCCGACCACGCCCGGGTGCCACTCGGCATCGAACAGGCACGCGGCGATCGGGCGTTCGCCTTCGGCACTGAGCACCGCCCGCGACACCGCCAGTTCGGCATCGTCGGTCATCAACTGCTGCACGGCGCGGCGCTCGGCGTTGATCTGCTCCAGCGTCTGCGCGATGTCGCGGGCCTGGCTGCGGTCTTCGGTGAGCAGCAGTTCGATGCCCAGCGCCATGTCTTCCAGGCGGCCCGCGGCGTTGAGCCGTGGCCCCAGCGCGAAGCCGATATCGGTCGCGCTCAGCCGGGCCGGGTCGCGGCCGCTGGCCTCGATCAACGCCTGCAGGCCCACGCAGCCCTGCCCCGCACGCAGGCGGCGCAGGCCGGCGGCGACCAGCGCACGGTTGTTGGCATCCAGCGCCACCAGGTCGGCGACGGTACCGACGGCGACCAGGTCCAGCAGGGTCAGCAGGTCCGGCTCGGGGCCGGCGCCGAACGCACCCTGCCCGCGCAGGTGCCGGCGCAGGGCCATCAACACGTAGAAGATCACGCCGACGCCGGCCAGCGACTTGCTCGGGAACGCATCGCCATCGATGTTCGGGTCCACCAGCGCATCGGCCGGCGGCAACTGCTCGCCGGGCAGATGATGGTCGGTGACCAGCACCTTCCAGCCCAGCGCCTTGGCGGCGCGGACGCCCGCATGGCAGGCGATGCCGTGGTCGACGGTGACCAGCAGGCCGGGCTGCAGCGGGGCCAGGTCGGCCACCAGCGAGGGAGAGAGGCCGTAGCCGTGCAGCATGCGGTTGGGCACGGCATGGACCACGTCGCGCGCGCCGAGCATGCGCAACCCGCGCACGCCGACGGCGCAGGCGGTGGCGCCATCGCAGTCGAAATCGCCCACCACCAGGATCCGTTCGTCGTTGGCGATGGCCGTCGCCAGCAGCTCCACCGCCGCCTGCATGCTGCCCATCAGCTCCGGCGCATGCAGCTGGGCCAGCTTGGGGTGCGCCTGCGCGGCATCGGTGACACCGCGCGCAGCGTACAGGCGTTGCAGCAACGGAAGCATATCGGCGGGCCACGCCGTGGCGGCAGGCGCAAGCGGGCGGCGCTGGATCTGGGGCGTATCGGAAGAAGGCAAGGCAGGCTCGGATGGCGGGCGGAACGCCGAACACGTATCGACGCGCACCATGATACCGGCTGCTGGCGGCGACCTGCCGCACACACGGGTCGGGCAGAGCCACCCCATGGGTGGCTGCGCGCGGTGCCGGAACGAAATGCAGCCACGCATGGCGTGGCTCTACGAGGTGATGCCGATCCGGTTGCGCCCCCCTATGGGCGGCCGCGCCTCACGCGTCGTGCAGCTGTAGCGGCTTTTTCCAGAAGCGCCAGCGCTGGCCCTTGTCGATCTCGAAGCGTACCCCGTCCTCGAAATCCAGCACCAGCCGGCGCAGTTCGCCACGCTGCAGCGCCGACAACAACGGACGGATCGCATCGTTGCCCAACTGGTCCAACGAGCGCAGCTGGCGCAGGTCGACCAGGGCGTCCACCTGCTGTTCGTTGTTGGCCTGCAGCCCGGCTGCCTTGGCCAAGGCCTGCAGCAGCGCCTCGCGGCTGCGGACCTGGGCATGGGCGGTATGCACCGACTGCGGCAACGCGCCGCCGCCCCAGAACCACAGCGAATTGATCGCACGCTTGCCGTCGGCCACGCGCTGCTGGTTCCAGTCGTGGGTATGCAGCACCACCTGCGCTTCGGTCAGCAGGGCGCGCCATCGGCGCCCCGCATCGCCGTCCGGAAGATGCGCGAAGAGGTCGTCGCCCAGCACGTCATCGGGGCTGTGGAAGTCCGGCAGCGTGGTGCCCGGCGGCAGGCGCAGGTACCAGCGTGAGGGCACCGGCGCATCCAGGATGAACCCGAACCCGGCGAACAACGGTTGCAAGGCCGGCAGCAGCTGGGCCACGTCCTCGGCATCGGGCCGCAGCGTGTCGCCGTGGCCCATCATCCGTGCGCCCTGCATGTCCGGCACGACATTGGCCGGGTCTGCACGCAACCAGATCGCGTCCCCGGCGTCGCCGACATCCAGTTGGCGGGTCAGCGCGGCAACCGGCCACTGCGCCGGCTGCAGCTGGAAATGCCGCTGCAACTGGGCGCGTTCACCCCCATCCACGCTGCTGCGTTCGGCACGACCGAGCGCCTTGGCCACGTCATCGGGCAAAGGCGCCGCCGGAAACCGGCTGCGCGCCGGCAGCAGCAGCGTGGCGGTGGCCATGTCAGTCCAGGTACTGGACGCTGACGATTTCGTACTCGCGCTGGCCGGCCGGTGCGTCGATGGTGACCGCGTCGCCTTCCAGCTTGCCGATCAGGGCGCGCGCCAGCGGCGACGAGATCGCGATCAGGCCCAGCTTGATGTCGGCCTCCAGGTCGCCCACGATCTGGTAGCGCTTCTCTTCATCGCTTTCCACGTCCGACAGCTCCACCGTCGCGCCGAACACCACTTTGCTGCCGGCGTTGAGCTTGGTGATGTCGATGATCTCGGCGTGCGAAAGCTCACCTTCCAGCTGCTTGATGCGGCCTTCGATGAAGCCCTGCTCTTCGCGCGCGGCGTGGTACTCGGCGTTCTCCTTGAGATCGCCGTGCTCGCGCGCCTCGGCGATCGCCGCGATGACCTTGGGGCGCTTGACCGACTTCAGGTGGTCAAGCTCTTCGCGCAGACGCTGCGCGCCCTTCAGGGTGATCGGTGCTCTCATGCGTTCAACTCCTTGTGCAGTTCCTGCAGCGACCAGACCGGGCCGGTACCGCGGAATTCCAGTGATTGCACCAGCGCCTTGGCGCCGGCAATGGTGGTCGAATAGGTGACGCGGTGCTGCAGCGCCTCGCGACGGATCGAGAACGAGTCGTTGATCGCCGCGCGACCTTCGGTCGTGTTGACGATATACACGATCTCGCCGTTCTTGATCGAATCGACGATGTGCGGGCGGCCTTCGACGACCTTGTTGACGATCTCGCAGTCCATGCCGTGCTGCTGCAGCCACGCACCGGTGCCACGGGTGGCGACCAGGGTGTAGCCACGCTCCAGCAGGGCCTGGGCGACCGGCAGCACGCGCTGCTTGTCCGGGTCACGCACCGAGACGAAGGCCTTGCCCAGCGGCGGGGCCTTGATACCGCCGGCTTCCTGCGCGCGCGCGAAGGCGGCGCTGAAGCTGCGGCCCACGCCCATCACCTCGCCGGTGGAACGCATCTCCGGCCCGAGGATCGGATCGACGCCCTGGAACTTGGCGAACGGGAAGATCGCTTCCTTGACCGAGTAGTAATCCGGCACGATTTCCTTGGTGGCGCCCTGTTCGGCCAGGGTCTTGCCGGCCATGCAGCGCGCGGCGATCTTGGCCAGCGCCATGCCGGTGGCCTTGGACACGAACGGCACGGTGCGCGACGCACGCGGGTTCACTTCCAGCAGGTAGACGATGTCTTCGCCGTTCTCGCCGGCCTGGATGGCGAACTGGGTGTTCATCAGGCCGACCACGTTCAGGGCCTTGGCCAGCTCGACCACCTGGCGGCGCAGCTCGGCCTGCGTTTCGGCCGACAGCGAGTACGGCGGCAGCGAGCAGGACGAGTCGCCCGAATGCACGCCGGCCTCTTCGATGTGCTCCATCACCCCGCCGATCAGCACGTTGCCGTCCTTGTCGGCAATGATGTCCACGTCCACTTCCACGGCGTTGTCCAGGAAGCGGTCCAGCAGCACCGGCGAGTCGTTGGAGACCTTGACCGCGTCGCGCACGTAGCGGGCCAGATCGGATTCACCGTAGACGATTTCCATCGCACGGCCGCCCAGCACGTAGCTCGGGCGCACCACCAGCGGGTAGCCGATCTCGCGGGCCAGCAGCAGGGCTTCCTGGTCGTTGCGGGCGATGCGGTTCGGCGGCTGCTTCAGGCCCAGCTTGTCCACCAGCTGCTGGAAACGCTCGCGGTCTTCAGCCAGGTCGATCGAGTCCGGCGAGGTGCCGATCACCGGCACGCCATTGGCTTCCAGCGCGCGCGCCAGCTTCAGCGGGGTCTGGCCGCCGTACTGCACGATCACGCCCTTCGGCTGTTCCAGCTCGACGATCTCCAGCACGTCTTCCAGCGTCAGCGGCTCGAAGTACAGGCGGTCGGAGGTGTCGTAATCGGTGGAGACGGTTTCCGGGTTGCAGTTGACCATGATGGTTTCAAAGCCATCCTCGCGCAGCGCGAGTGCCGCGTGCACGCAGCAGTAGTCGAACTCGATGCCCTGGCCGATGCGGTTCGGACCGCCGCCCAGGATCATGATCTTGTCGCGGTTGCTCGGCGCCGCTTCGCACTCGTCCTCGTAGGTCGAGTACAGGTAGGCGGTGCTGGTGGCGAACTCGGCCGCGCAGGAATCCACGCGCTTGTACACCGGGCGCACCTTGTGGGCACGACGCAGCGCGCGCACGGCCGCTTCGTTGGTCCCGGTCAGTTCGGCCAGGCGGGCGTCGGAGAAGCCGGCGCGCTTGAGCTTGCGCAGGCGCGCGGCGTCGAGCGCATCGATGCCCTCGGCCGCGACCTGCGCTTCGGCCTGGATGATTTCTTCGATCTGGTCCAGGAACCACGGGTCGATGTGCGACAGCGCGAACACGTCTTCCACGCTGAAACCGGCGCGGAACGCATCGCCGACGAAGAACAGGCGCTCCGGGCCCGGCGCCTTGAGCTCGCGCTTGAGGGTGGTGATGTCGTCCTCGTTGGACAGGTCCAGACCGGTCGGGTCCAGGCCGATCTTGCCGGTTTCCAGGCCACGCAGGGCCTTCTGCAGCGATTCCTGGAAGGTGCGGCCCATCGCCATCACCTCGCCCACCGACTTCATCTGGGTGGTCAGGCGCGCATCGGCGGCCGGGAACTTCTCGAAGGCGAAGCGCGGGATCTTGGTGACGACGTAATCGATCGACGGCTCGAACGAGGCCGGGGTCAGGCCGCCGGTGATTTCGTTCTTCAATTCGTCCAGGGTGTAACCCACCGCCAGCTTGGCGGCGACCTTGGCGATCGGGAAGCCGGTGGCCTTGGAGGCCAGCGCCGAGGAGCGCGACACGCGCGGGTTCATCTCGATCACCACCACGCGGCCGGTGGTCGGGCTGATGCCGAACTGCACGTTGGAGCCGCCGGTATCCACGCCGATCTTGCGCAGCACGGCGATGGAGGCATCGCGCAGGCGCTGGTATTCCTTGTCGGTCAGGGTCTGCGCCGGGGCCACGGTGATCGAGTCACCGGTGTGCACGCCCATCGGGTCCAGGTTCTCGATCGAGCAGACGATGATGCAGTTGTCGGCGGTGTCGCGCACCACCTCCATCTCGAACTCCTTCCAGCCCAGCACCGACTCTTCCACCAGCACTTCGGTGGTCGGCGACAGTTCCAGGCCGCGGGTCACGATATCGACCAGCTCTTCGCGGTTGTAGGCGATGCCGCCACCGCTGCCGCCCAGGGTGAAGCTGGGGCGGATGATGGTCGGGTAGCCGACGCGGGTCTGGATCTCGATCGCTTCTTCAAGCGTGTGCGCCACCGCCGCCGACGGGCATTCCAGGCCGATCTCGCCCATCGCCACGCGGAACAGCTCGCGGTCTTCGGCCATGCGGATCGCGTCGCGCTTGGCGCCGATCAGTTCGACGTTGTACTTCTCCAGCACGCCGTTGTCGGCCAGGTCCAGCGCGCAGTTCAGCGCGGTCTGGCCGCCCATGGTCGGCAGCAGGGCGTCGGGCTTTTCCTTGGCGATGATCTTCTCGACCGTCTGCCAGTTGATCGGCTCGATGTAGACCGCGTCGGCCATCTCCGGGTCGGTCATGATCGTGGCCGGATTGCTGTTGACCAGCACCACGCGGTAGCCCTCGTCACGCAGCGCCTTGCAGGCCTGCGCGCCGGAGTAATCGAACTCACAGGCCTGGCCGATGACGATCGGGCCAGCACCGATGATGAGGATGGTTTTAAGGTCAGTGCGCTTGGGCATTGTCTTCTCTAAGTCAGTACAGCGTGTCGGGGTGATCGCACGCTGTCGATCAGGAAACTTCCGGGGTGCAGCGCCGCGCCGAAGGCAGCGGCAGTGCAGGACGTCGCGATCCGTCGCGATGCCGCCGGGCTCGCCGGCGGCGACGCGTCAGGCCTTGGCCTGCGCCATCAGGTCCACGAAACGGTCGAACAGCGGGCTGACGTCGTGCGGGCCCGGCGAGGCTTCCGGGTGGCCCTGGAAGGAGAACGCCGGCACGTCGGTGCGCGCGATGCCCTGGTTGGTGCCATCGAACAGCGAGCGGTGGGTGACCCGCAGGGTCGCCGGCAGCGTGGCTTCATCCACCGCGAACCCGTGGTTCTGCGAGGTGATCATCACCCGGCCATCGTCCAGGTCCTGCACCGGGTGGTTGGCACCGTGGTGGCCGTGGCCCATCTTGACCGTCTTGGCGCCGGAGGCCAGCGCCAGCAACTGGTGGCCCAGGCAGATGCCGAACACCGGCAGCTTCTTGTCCAGGAACACCTTGATCGCCTCGATCGCGTAGTCGCACGGTTCCGGATCGCCCGGTCCGTTGGACAGGAACACGCCGTCCGGGTTCATTGCCAGCACCTCGGCGGCCGGGGTCTGCGCCGGCACCACGGTGATCTCGCAGCCGCGCTCGGCCAGCATGCGCAGGATGTTGAGCTTGGCGCCGAAATCGTAGGCCACCACCTTGAACCTCGGCGCAGCGCTGACGAACTCGTTGCTGTCCAGGTCCAGCTGGCCTTCGGTCCAGGGGTAGGCCTTGTCGGTGCTTACCACCTTGGCCAGGTCCATGCCCTTCAGGCCCGGGAACTTGCGTGCCGCTTCCAGCGCCGTCTCCACGTTGAGGCCGTCGCCGGCCATCAGCGCACCGTTCTGCGCGCCGCGCTCGCGCAGGATGCGGGTCAGCTTGCGGGTATCGATGCCGGAAATGGCCACCACGCCACGCTGCAGCAGCCAGTCCTGCAGCGACACCTGGCTGCGCCAGTTGCTGGGACGGCGCGGCACGTCGCGCACGATCAGACCGGCCGACCAGACCTTGTGGGCCTCGTCGTCCTGGTCGGTCATGCCGGTGTTGCCGATATGCGGGTAGGTCAGCGTGACCATCTGCCGGGCGTAGGAAGGGTCAGTCAGCACTTCCTGGTAACCGGTCAGCGCGGTGTTGAACACCACCTCACCGACGGACAGGCCGGGCGCGCCTACGGATTCGCCCTCGAATACGGTGCCGTCTTCGAGGACGAGGATTGCGGCTTGGGTCACGGAATTCTCACTTTGGCTACCGATGGGGTCACCGAAGTCACGCCTGCGCTTCACGAAAAAGCGGCTGCAAAAAAGCGCGGACGGCGGTGCGGGACCGGTCCGGCTGTCGTGATTCGGCGAGCGGGAATTGTAAAGGCAAGGGGCCTGCGATGCCAGCGTTTACATGCATGCGCTGACGTACGGCGATGCCGGGCCCGCCCTCGGTTCAGGCTGGCCCGGGCCTGTTCAGCCTGGCCCGACCCGCCGATCCCGCGCACTGGCGGCGATCGACGGTGGCCTGTGCCGGGAGCGGCTCAGCCGGCGCTGGCGGGCGCCGGGCCGGCCAACAGGTCACGCACCCGGTAGCTGCCGGGCGCCCGCCCATTCAGCTGGCGCGCGGCGAACAGCGCGCCACGGGCGAAGATGTCCCGGTTGGTGGCCCGGTGGGTCAGCTCGATGCGCTCGCCCAGCCCGGTGAACTGGACCAGGTGCTCGCCGACGATGTCACCGGCACGCAGGCTGGCGTAGTGCGGCTCGGCCCCGCCCTTCTGCGCGGCCGCGCCCAGGGTGAGCGCGGTGCCCGACGGCGCGTCCTGCTTGTGCACGTGGTGCGATTCAACGATGTCGCAGTCCCAGCCCGCCAGCGCCGACGCGGCGCGCTCGACCAGCTCGTCCAGCACCGCCACCCCCAGGCTGAAATTGGAGGCCCACACCAGCGGGATGCCGGTGGCCGCCTGGATCAGGGCCTGACGCTGCTGTTCGCTGATGCCGGTGGTGCCCGACACCAGCCCGGCCTGGCGCTCCACGCACAGCGCCAGCACCGGGTCGAAACCCTCGGGCAGGCTGAAATCGATCGCCACGTCGAACGGCGGCGCGCCGGCCAGCTCGCTGGCGGCGAAGTGCGGCACGCCGTCGATCACGCGCTGTACCGGCGAGCGCCGGGTCACCGCGGCGACGACCTGCAGGTCGGGATGGTCGGCGGCCAGGCGCAGCAGGGCCTGGCCCATGCGTCCGGAGGCACCGTGGATGAGCAGGCGAAGAGGTGTGTTGGTCATGCGCGCAGGCTAGCGGGTGGCGGCAAGCCTGCACAAGGGGAAAAACGCCACCGCCATGCAGGCAGGCGCCCGGCCAGGGCGCGATGTCGCTTGCTACCCTGTGCGCCCCCTCCTTGCCGCCGGTCCGCCATGCAGCTTTCCCAGCAACTCGTCCTCGTCACCGGCGGCGCCCGCGGCCTCGGCCAGCACCTGGTACGCGCCTTTGCGCGCGAAGGCGCGCAGGTGCTGGTCAACTACCTGCACAGCGCCGACGCCGCCAGCGCACTGGCCGCCGACCTGGGCCCGGCCGCGCTCGCGGTGCGCGCCGATGTCACCGACCCCGCGCAGGTGCAGGCGATGTTCGCGCAGGCCCGCGCGCACTTCGGTCGCGAGGTCACCAGCGTGGTCAACAACGCGCTGGCCGCCTTCTCGTTCAACGGCGACGCCCGCGCCCAGGCCGATGCGATCGGCTGGCAGGCATTCAACGCGCAGTTCGAAGGCAGCGTGCGCGGCGCGTTGAACACCGTGCAGGCCGCCCTGCCCGGCATGCGCGCGCAGCGCTTCGGGCGCGTGATCAACATTGGCACCAACCTGTTCCAGAACCCGGTGGTGCCCTACCACGACTACACCGCGGCCAAGGCCGCGCTGCTGTCGCTCACCCGCACCCTGGCTGGCGACCTCGGCCCGGACGGGATCACCGTGAACATGCTGTCCGGCGGCCTGCTGCGCAGCACCGATGCCAGTGCGGCCACGCCGGAGGCGGTATTCGACTACATCGCGGCCAACACACCGCTGCGCAGCGTGACCACCCCGGCCGAGTTCGCCGATGCCGCCCTGTTCTTCGCCTCGCCCTGGTCGCGCGCGGTCACCGGGCAGAACCTGGTGGTGGACGGCGGCCTGGTGCGCGACTGATGCGCATCTCCGAGGTGGCGCGGCGCAGTGGCGCCAGCCAGAAGGCCATCCGCCTGTACGAGGCGCGCGGGCTGCTGGCCACGGTGGCGCGGATCAACCGCTACCGCGACTACAGCGAGCAGGATCTCAACCTGGTGCTGCTGATCCGGCAGGCCCTTGCGCTGGGCTTCCGGCTGGCCGACGTGGCCGCGCTGCGGCGCGCCGATGGCGGCATCGACTGGTTGCGCGTGCAGGCGCTGTTGGCGCAGCGGCAGCAGGCGGTGCGCGCGGACATGCAGCGCCTGCAGCAACTGGATGCCGCGCTGACACAGCTTCGCGCCGAGGTGGTCGTGCTGATCGGCCACGGCGACACCGGGCCGCTGGATGCGTGCATGGCCAGCGGTGACTGCCTGGCCGCTTGACTCTGCCCCATGGGGCAGACCGTAGGCTGCGCGCTCCCCTCACGAGCGCCCCCATGTCCCGTTCGATCGTTATCCTGCTTGGCCACCCCGACCGCGACAGCCTGTGCGGGGCCCTGGCCGAGCGCTACCGGCAGGCCGCGCAGGCCGCCGGCCACCCCGTGCAGCTGTTCGCGCTCGGCGAACTCGCCTTCGACCCGATCCTGCGCCATGGCTACCGCCAGATCCAGCCGCTGGAGCCGGCCCTGCAGCAGGTCAACGCCGCCATCGCGGAGTGCCAGCACCTGGTGCTGGTCTACCCGACCTGGTGGGGCGGCATGCCGGCCCTGCTGAAGGGCTTCTTCGACCGCGCCTTCCTGCCGGGCGTGGCGTTCCGCTACCGCAAGGATTCGGTGTGGTGGGACCGGCTGCTGGCCGGACGCAGCGCGCGGGTGATCACCACGCTGGACACCCCGCCCTGGTACTACCGCTGGGTGTACCGGATGCCGGGGCACCAGCAGATTCGGCGCACCATCCTGGAGTTCTGCGGGATCAAGCCGGTGCGGATCACCGGGCTCGGCCCGGTGCGCAGCAGCACCCCCGCGCAGCGGGATGCGTGGCTGCTACAGGCCGAGCAACTGGGCCGCCAGGCCAGGTGAAATGGAGGGGGTAGAGCCACGCCATGCGGGGCTGCCCTTGGTTCCGGCGTGCGGATGGCTGCCAGCCACGCATGGCGTGGCGCTACGGTGATGGTGCGTCGGCTTGTGCCAGCCACGCATGGCGTGGCGCTACGGTGATGGTGCGACGGGTGCGCCGGCTCAATGCTGTTTGGGCGGGGTCGGGCCGCAGCTGTCGCAGCCGCCGCAGGCCCCGCCACCGGCGTTGGCCGGCGGTGCGATCCTGCGCCCCAACGCCTGCTGCCAGGCAGCGCGCTGCGGCTTGACCAGCACCAGCGCGATCGCACCGCGGATCCTGCGCACCACGCCGGGGAACTGCTTCTTCATCACCACCCACGCGCTGACCAGCACGGCCAGCGCGATCACGGCGTACTGCAGCAGCAGGCCGGCGTCCATCAGCCGCCGCCCAGTGCCACGGTCACCTGGTAGGTGACCAGCGAGGCGATGTAGGCGGCCGCGAACAGGTAGAAGGTGGCAAAGCCCATCTGCTTCCACGAGTTGGTTTCGCGCTTGATCGTGGCCAGCGTGGAAATGCACATCGGCGCGTAGATGTACCAGACCAGCAGCGACAGCGCGGTGGCCAGCGACCAGCCATCGCTGATCAGCGGGGTCAGCGCCTGGCTGGCGGCGTCATCATCGGCAGCCGACAGCGCATACACCGTGGCCAGCGACGCCACGGCCACTTCACGCGCGGCCAGGCCCGGGATCAGGGCGATGCAGATCTGCCAGTTGAAGCCCAGCGGTGCGAAGAATACCGCCATCGCGTGCCCGATCTGGCCGGCGAAGCTGTAGTCGATCGCCGGCATCGTCGCGTTCTCCGGTGCCCCCGGGAACGACAGCAGCACCCACAACAGGATGGTCAGCGCCAGGATGATGCCACCCACGCGCTTGAGGAAGATCATGCCGCGCTCGTACAGCCCCACCGCCAGGTCGCGCGGGTGCGGAATGCGGTAGGACGGCAGCTCCAGCATCAACGGGTGCTCGCTCTTGTCGCGACGCCACTTCTTCATGGACCAGGACATCAGCAGCGCGCTGACGATGCCGGCCGCGTACAGCCCGAACAGCACCAAGCCCTGTTGGTTGAACACGCCCCAGACCTGCTTCTGCGGAATGAACGCACCGATCAGCAGCGCATACACCGGCAGCCGCGCCGAACAGGTCATCAAGGGGGCCACCAGGATCGTGGCCAGGCGATCCCGCGGGTCCTGGATGCTGCGGGTGGACATGATGCCCGGCACGGCACAGGCGAAGCTGGACAGCAGCGGGATGAACGAGCGCCCGGACAGGCCGGCCGCCGCCATCATCCGATCCAGCAGGAACGCGGCCCGCGGCAGGTATCCCGATTCCTCCAGCGCCAGGATGAAGGCGAACAGGATCAGGATCTGCGGCAGGAAGATGATCACCCCGCCCACGCCGGCAATGATGCCGTCGGTCAGCAGGCTGTTGAGCGGCCCTTCCGGCAGCGCGCCACCGACCCACTCGCCCAGCGCCCCGGTACCGGCCTCGATCAGGTCCATCACCGGCGTGGCCCAGGCATAGACCGCCTGGAAGATCAGGAACATCACCACTGCGAGGGTCAACAACCCGAACACCGGGTGCAGCAGCCAGCGGTCCAGCGCATCGTCCACCTTCGCGGTGCGCGTGGGCATGCTCACCGCGGCGGCCAGGATGGCGCGCACCTGGGCGTGGTAGTCCCGGTCTTCGGCCGGTGCCGCCACCGGCGCCTGCAGGTGCGGCACCATGCCGTCCAGCCGTTCGACCAGCGCCTGGGCGCCATTGCGGCGCACGGCCACGGTTTCCACCACCGGCACGCCCAGCGCCTGTTCCAGGGCCTGTACGTCGATCTTGATGCCACGGCGCTGGGCGGCGTCGACCATGTTGAGCGCCACGATCATCGGCTTGCCCAGCTCGCGCAGCTCCAGCGCGAAGCGCAGGTGCAGGCGCAGGTTGGTCGCATCGATCACGCACAGCAGCACGTCCGGCGCGGCCTCGCCCGGGTAGAAGCCCCGGCACAGGTCGCGGGTGATCGCCTCGTCCAGGCTGGCGGGCTGCAGGCTGTAGGCACCCGGCAGGTCGAGCACGGCAAACTCGCGCCCGGACGGCGCGCGCAGGCGGCCTTCCTTGCGCTCCACGGTCACGCCGGTGTAATTGGCCACCTTCTGGCGGCTGCCGGTCAGCTGGTTGAACAGCGCGGTCTTGCCGCTGTTGGGGTTACCCACCAGCGCCACGCGCAGGGCGGCGGTCGCAGCGCTCATGCGCGCGCCTCCCCGCCCGGCAGCGCGGTCACCACGATGCGCGACGCCTCACTGCGGCGCAGGGCGAAGCGCGTGAACCCGACCTGCACCAGCAGCGGCTCGGCGCCGACCGGACCACGGGCTACCAGACGCACTTCTTCCCCTTCGACGAAGCCAAGCTCCTTCAGACGGCGGGCGATCGCATCGTTTGCGTGTAGTTCCTGCACGGACGCCACCAGGGCGGAGTCGTACAGCGCCAGATCGGACAACGTCACGGAGCGCCTTCTCGATGATAGGAATGGTTATCAATTCTACCATCGCCGCGCCGCGTCATTGCCCGTGACCAATGGCCCGCTATGATCCGTACATGTATGGACCGACCGCAGACCCCCATGAGTGATGCATTAAGGATAGAACGCAGCGCCTCGGTGCTGACCCTTTGGCTGAACCGCCCCACCCTGCACAACGCCTTCGATGCGGCCCTGATCGCCCAGCTCACCGCGGCGCTGGACGCCGCCGGCCGCGACGAGCAGGTGCGTGCGGTGGTGCTGGCCGGCCAGGGGGCTTCGTTCTCGGCGGGCGCGGACATGCAGTGGATGCGCGGCATGGCCGCCGCCAGCGAAGAGGCCAACCGCCAGGATTCGCTGGCCCTGGCGCAGTTGATGCGCACGCTGGACGAGCTGCCCAAGCCGACCATCGCGCGGGTGCACGGCGCCGCCTTCGGTGGCGGGGTCGGCCTGGTGGCCTGCTGCGACATCGCCATCGCCAGCACCACGGCCCGGTTCGGCCTGACCGAAAGCCGGCTGGGGCTGCTGCCGGCGGTGATCTCCCCGTACGTGATCGACGCCATCGGCCCCCGCCAGGCACGGCGCTGGTTCGCCACCGGGGAGCACTTCGACGCCGACACCGCCTTGCGGATCGGGCTGGTCCACCAGCTGATCGAACCTGAACGCATCGACGAGGCCGTGCAGCGCCAGCTCGGCCTGCTGGACAAGGCCGGCCCGATCGCCTCGGCCCTGGCCAAGGACCTGGTGCGTCGGGTCAGCGCGGGCCGCGACCGCGATGCGCTGGACCGCGACAATGCCGCGCTGATCGCGCGGCTGCGGGTCTCGGCCGAGGGCCAGGAGGGCCTCGGCGCCTTCCTGGACAAGCGCGCCCCGCATTGGGTTACCCAGGACTGAGGACTCGGACATGCTTGACCATATCGGTATCCGCTGCGCCGACTTCACGCGCAGCCTGGCCTTCTTCCAGCAGGCCCTGGCGCCACTCGGCATCACGGTGGTGATGCAGGTCGGCGCCGAACAGACCGGCGCGCACGACCACGCCGGCTTCGGCCGCACCGGCAAGCCGGACTTCTGGATCGGCAATGCGCCCGGCGCCCACGGCGGCGTCCACGTCGCCTTCAGTGCCGGCAGCCGCGCCGAGGTGGATGCCTTCCATGCCGCGGCGCTGGCTGCCGGCGGCCGCGACAACGGCCCCCCGGGCATCCGCGAGTATTACCACCCCGACTATTACGGGGCCTTCGTCCTCGATCCGGACGGCAACAACATCGAAGCGGTCTGCCACCGTCCGGGCTGACGCCCGGCGGTCGCCCCCGACGACCGCGTGCGCCTGGCGCAGGATGGCCGCTTTGTCGCCCATCCCGCGTATCCCCCTTTCGTGGCCCGCCGGGGACCGTGGGCCACCCTCCTTTCCCTGGTATCCCTGTGACCCCAACCCCGCCCCCTACGCAGCCTGCTGTGCGCCATCCCGTTCGCCGGGAGGCCTGCCATGGATGACACCTTCGTCCGCATCGTCGAGGTGGGCCCGCGCGATGGCCTGCAGAACGAAGCCCAGCCGGTGGCCACCGCCGACAAGATCGAGCTGATCCGGCAGCTGTCGCTGACCGGCCTGCGCACCATCGAGGCCACCAGCTTCGTCAGCCCGCGCTGGGTGCCGCAACTGGCCGACGCCGCCGAGGTCTACGCCGGGATCGAGCGCCGGCCCGGCATCGCCTACCCGGTGCTGGTGCCCAACGAGCAGGGCTATGACCGGGCGCGCGCCGTGGGCGTGCAGGAAGTGGCGGTGTTCACCGCCGCCTCGGAAACCTTCAACCGCACCAACACCAACGCCGGCATCGACGAATCGCTGGCGCGCTTTGCTCCGATCCTCGAACGCGCCAGGGCCGATGGGGTGAAGGTGCGCGGCTATGTCTCCACTGTGCTCGGCTGCCCCTACCAGGGCGAGGTGCCGGTCAGCGAGGTGGTGCGGGTGGCGCGCGCGCTGCACGCGATGGGCTGTTACGAAATTTCGCTGGGCGACACCATCGGCGTGGGCACGCCGCGCAAGGCGCGCGCGATGCTGCACGCCGTGGCCGCCGAAGTGCCGATGGCCGCGCTGGCGGTGCACTTCCACGATACCTACGGGCAGGCGCTGGCCAACATCGACGCGTGCCTGGAGGAAGGCGTGCGCGTGGTGGATTCGGCGGTGTCCGGCGCGGGCGGCTGCCCCTACGCCAAGGGGGCCAGCGGCAACGTCGCCAGCGAGGACGTGGTGTACCTGCTGCACGGCATCGGCATGCGCACCGGCATCGACCTGCCGGCGCTGGCCACGACCGGCCGCTGGCTGGCCGCGCGGCTCGGCCGCGAGACCGGCAGCAAGGCCGGCAAGGCGCTGGCGGCCACATGAGTCGCCGCGGCCCGCGCCGGAACGTTGCGGCCGGTGACCACCTCACCGCCCACGTCCACGCGCTGGCCGCCATGGACCAGGCGCTCGCACGCATCCCCGGCGAGGCCGACCTGCGGACCCTGCTGCGCGATGTGCAGCAGGCGCTGCAGGAAGCGATGGACGAGCGCCAGCTGGCACTGCGCCGCTACGCCGCGCTGTTCGATGCGGTGCCCGACCCGGTCAGCATCCTCAGCGAAACCGGCGTGGTGCTGGACCTCAACAAGGCCGGCGTGCGCGCCTACGGCCGCCCGCGCGAGGACATCGTCGGGCAGCCGATCGAACTGCTCAACCCGGACCTGCCCAGCGACCACCTCGACCCGGTGTGGGAGGCGCTGCGGCGCGATGAGACCTACGTCATCGAAGTCACCAACATGCGCGGCGACGGCAGCCGCTTCCCGGTGGAGGTGCACTCGGCGGGTTTCGAGCACCAGGGCGAGCACTGCATCGTGGCGGTGGCGCGCGACCTCAGCAGCCGCTGGCAGGCCGAATCGCGCTACCGGTTGCTGATGGAGTCGATCGACAAGGGCGTGGTCCTGTTCGACGCCCACCTGCGCGTGGTCTCGGCCAACCCGGCCGCGCATCGCATCCTCGGCACCGCCGGCAACGGCGGCAGCCTGCAGGCGATGCTGGCCCCGGATGACTGGATCTGCGTGGACGAACACGGCCACCCGCTCACCCGCGAGCAATGGCCGGCGGCGGTATCGCTGCGCACCGGGCGGATCATCCGCAGCACCATCGTCGGGCTGTACCACCGCCCGCGCGGCCGCATGATCTGGATCTCCACCACCAACGTGCCGGTGTTTGGCACCGGCCGCGATTGTCCGGACCATGTGTTCGGCATGTTCAGCGACATCACCGAACTCAAGCGCACCAACGCGCTGTTCGACCGCGCCCAGTCGCTGGCGCACATCGGCGGCTGGGAATGGGACCGCGGCCTGCAGCGGCTGTATCTCACCGACGAGGCCAACCGCATCCTCGGCCAGGCGCTGCCGCTGCACGACATGGCCCACCTGCTGGAATGCCTGCGCGTGGACGACCGCTCGCAGCTGCAGCAGGCGCTGTTGGACGTGATCGACAAGCAGGCCCCGTTCGAACTGGAACTGCAGGGCCAGCGCAGTGACGGCCATTCGTTCTGGGTGCGGATGATCGGTGAGGCCGAGGCCGGCGACGTGGACGCCGCGCGCATCGCCGGCACCGTGCAGGACATCACCGCGCGCAAGCAGGCCGAGGAAACCCTGCGCATCCAGGCCCGTACCGACCCGCTCACCGGCATCATGAACCGCGACGCGGTACTCAACGACCTGTCCACGCGCATGGCCAACCCCACCCATTGCCGGGTGGCCGTGCTGTACATCGACCTGGACCGGTTCAAGACGGTCAATGACCTGCTCGGCCACAACGCCGGCGACGAACTGCTGATCGACGCCACCCGCCGCATCGCCACCGCGATCGGTACCGAAGGGCTGCTGGCGCGGTTCGGCGGCGACGAGTTCCTGGTGGTCTGCGACACCCGCGACCAGGCCGACCAGCCCGAGCGCCTGGCCGAGGCGATCACCCGCGGCTTCAGCACCCCGTTCCGCTTCGGCAGCGACGAGTTCGCGGTCACCACCAGCATCGGCATCGCGCGTGCCCCGCAGGATGGGCTGCGCCCGCAGCAGCTGATCCAGAACGCGGACATCGCCATGTACGACTGCAAGCGGCGCACCCGCAACGGCTGGCAGGTATTCTCCCCGGAGCTGGCGCAGCGCCAGCACGACCGCCTGCAGATCGAAAGCCGCCTGCACCGGGCCCTGGACGACGACGAGTTCCACCTGGTCTACCAGCCGCAGGTGAACCTGCATGACGGCCGCATGGTGGCGGCCGAGGCCCTGATCCGCTGGCGCAATTCGCAGCTGGGCGAGCTGCGGCCGGACATCTTCATCGGCCATGCCGAGAGCACCGGCGACATCGTCCGGATCGGGCTGTGGGTGCTGCGCGAGGCCTGCCGCCAGATCCGCGCCTGGCAGGACGCCGGGCTGGGCATCGTGCGGGTGGCGGTGAACGTGTCCTACCGCCAGTTCGTCGGCGAGGACCTGGCCCGCAACGTGCGCCAGGTGCTGGACGAGTTCGGCCTGCCCGGCAGCGCGCTGGAACTGGAGTTCACCGAGCGGGTGCTGATCGAGGACGCCCCGGACACCCTGCAGACCTTTGCCCGCCTGCGCGAGATGGGCGTGCTGCTCACCATCGACGACTTCGGCGAGGGCTACAGCGCGCTGAACTACCTGCGTCGTCTGCCGATCCACGGGCTCAAGCTCAGCCAGCTGTTCGTCGAAGGCGTGCCGGGCAACCGCTCCGATGAAGCGGTCTGCGAGGCGGTCTGCGGCATCGCGCGCAGCCTGGGCCTGGGGCTGGTGGCCGAGGGCATCGAGTCGGAGCCGCAGCGGCGTTTCCTGCAGGCCCTCGGGGTGTCGGTCGGCCAGGGCTTCCTGTTCGCCCCGGGGCTGCCGGCCGACGAATTCGCACGGCGGCTGGTCCACCGCCACTGAGCGCGCGCGCACTGCACAACGGCGGCGGCGCCGGCTTCCGCTAGAATCGGCGGTTCCCGAACCAGCGGAACCACGCAATGCAGCTGTCTTCAGTCCGTGCCGTCATCACCGGTGGCGTCTCCGGCCTCGGCCTGTCCGTGGCCCAGTACCTGGTCGCCCAGGGCGCCAAGGTGGCCCTGTTCGACCTCAATGACGACAAGGGCGCGGCCGCGGTGGCCGGGCTTGGCGAGGCCAATGCCCGCTACTTCACCACCAACGTCAGCGATGAAGCCGCCGTTGCCGCGCAGATCGATGCCGCGCACGACTTTCTTGGCGGCCTCAATGCCGCGATCAGCTGCGCGGGCATCCTCGGTGCCGGCCGCGTGCTCGGCAAGGAAGCGCCGATGCCGCTGGCCAGTTTCCAGGCCACGGTGATGGTCAACCTGGTCGGCAGCTTCAACGTGGCCAAGGCCGCGGCCAACCGCATGCAGCACAACACCCCGGGCGAGGACGGCGAGCGCGGGGTCATCATCAACACCGCCAGCGTGGCCGCCTACGAGGGCCAGATCGGCCAGGCCGCGTATGCCGCCTCCAAGGGCGGCGTGGTCAGCATGACCCTGCCGATGGCGCGCGAGCTGTCGCGCTTCGGCATCCGCGTCATGACCATCGCCCCGGGCATCTTCTGGACGCCGATGGTGGATGGCATGCCGCCGGCCGTGCAGGAGTCGCTGGCCGCCTCGATCCCGTTCCCGCCGCGCCTGGGCAAGCCGGAGGATTTCGCCGGCCTGGTCGGCCACATCCTCGGCAACACCTACCTCAACGGCGAGACCATCCGCCTGGACGGCGCGGTGCGGCTGGCGCCGAAGTAACCCGCATTCCCATCCCGCCGGGCGCCCGGTCTGGCGCCCTGACCTCCCACGAACCGACCTTCAGTCCATGAAAGCCAACGACATCAAGAAAGGCAACGTCGTCGAATACAACAACGGCGTTTACCAGATCCGCGACATCGAGCGCAGCTCGCCGCAGGGCCGCGGCGGCAACGTCCGCTTCCGCTTCATCATGTACAGCGTGCCGGGCGGCAACAAGCTCGATGCCAGCTTCGATGCCGACGACAACCTGCCGGAAGTCGAACTGCTGCGCCGCCAGTCCACCTATTCCTACAAGGACGGCGATGCGTTCGTGTTCCTGGATGATGAGGACTACACCCCGTACATGGTCGACGCGGACGTGCTCGGCGACGACGCCGGCTACATCACCGACGGCTTGACCGGCATCTACGTGCAGGTGATCGACGAAACCCCGGTGGGCGTGCAGCTGCCGACCAGCGTGGTGCTGGAAGTGGTCGAAACCCCGCCGGAAATGAAGGGCGGCACCGCCACCAAACGCCCGAAGCCGGCCAAGCTCAGCACCGGTATCGAGATCATGGTGCCCGAGTACATCGCCAACGGCGAGCGCGTGCTGGTCAACACCACCACCGGTGAATTTGCCGGCCGTGCCGACTAAGCGCGTCGCGCTGCTCGGTTGCCTGGCCCTGCTCGCGGCGTGCGCGCCGCGGGCAGCGGACAGCAGCATTGATGCAGTGGATGCCGCCCCGCCGGCGTCAAGCCAGGGCGACGTCGCCGCAGCGGACCGCGTTACCGACGCCCCGGCTGCCGCTGCACCGGCCGTGGACGCCCCCTCGGACGCCGACAGCGACCCCAGTGGCGGCATGCCCGACCTGGATGAGCTCGAGCAGGCGCGGGCTGCCGCCGGCTGCGCGGTCTCCAACGACATCGGCGACCTGGACGACATCCGCATCTACTGCCAGATGCCGGCCGACGTGCGCGCGTTCCTCGAACGCGAAAACACCTGCCAGCACTTCGCGGGCGAAGAAGCCTACGATGAAGCGCGGCGACTGGAACTCGAGACCGCCAGCGAGCGCTATTGCGATGGCCGCGAGCGCATCTTCGCCGACCTCTACGACCGCCATCATGACGACTGCGCGCTGCGCGAAGCACTGATCGGCGTGGGCAACCGCTACGACCTGTTCACCGACGTCGCGGCGGACCACTGCCGCCCGCAGGACGTGCGCTGATCCACCCTCGGTTCACGGTTTGGCGGCCAGCGTCGGCGCCCCGCCGAAATCACCGCAGCCGTGGTACTGCCGCGCGCCCACGGTCAGCATCGCCGTGGTCCCGAACGCCTGCCCACTCATGTCGTCCTGGCAGACCGTGCGCTGGAAGGTGAGCTTGATGTCGGTGCCGTCGGCGGCCTTGCCCGACCAGCCATCCTTGCCCTGGGTCGGCAGCGGAATCTCGAAGGTACGCTGCCCGTAATCCGTTTCCACCCGCAGGCTGGGCGTCGCACCGGCGGCTACTTCCGCCAGCCAGCCCGGCTCGTTGCCGGTCGCGCGGAAGCCCGCCGCCGCGGTGCCCGCCGCGGCCGGCCCCGGCGCTGCCACCCCTTCCGCACCCGACCCGGTGCAGGTGCGGTCGGGCTCCCCCTTCAACGCCAGGGTGCCGTCGGTGGTGCCCCGGGTCCAGAACGTGGTGCCTTGACCGTCGCTGTATCTGGCGCCGGAGGCGGCCGGCTGCGATGACATCGCGAAGGTGCGGTCGCCCACCACCACGGTGGCCGAATCCTGCCCCCGATACGTCGCATGCACCGTCAGCTCGCCGCACTGGAAGACATAGCTGCGCTCGTCGGACGTAGCCGCGACCGCCGGCGGTGGGGCCTGGTCGGTCGCACCTGCACTGGCGGTGTCGCCACCCTGTGGCGCCGGCTGGCAGGCGGCCAGCCCGGCCGCGATGGCGAGGCTCAAAAGCCAGGGGGAAGCACGCATGTGGAACTCCTTGCGGTTGTTGCATTCAACGCACCATCCTAGCCCGCACCCTGCAGCCGCAGGTGAAGCGGCACTGACTCCGGCCCCGTCCGCGCCATCGCGTCGCCGGCGCTCGGCGCGCGCATGCGCGGCAGCGACCTCAGTGCAGGTCAGCGCCGGCGGCGGTGTCGGCGCGGGCCAGCAAACGCATCCGCGCACCCAGCCGTTCCAGGTTGTCGTCGGTGATCCGCAGTTCCTCCTGGTGCGCCGCCGGCAGCCGCGCGCGCAGTCGCTGGGCAAGCGCCTGCCAGCCCGGCACCGCACGCTGGCTGATCGCCGCAGTGGACGCCGCCGCGGCGGCGCGCTCGCTGCCCAGCGGCAGGCCATAGCCACCGGCCGGCACGAGTGCGGCAGGGCTGACCAGCTGGCCGGTATCGCGCAGCAGGGCCATCAAGGCCTGGCGCGCGTCGTCGCCGGCATCGGCCGGGGCCGCCAGGGTACGCTTGAGCAGGTCGCGCGCGCGCAGTTCCTCGCGCTGACGCACCGCCTGTTCCAGCAGCAGCAGCGCGGCGGTGGCACGCAACCCGCCCTGCTCCAGCGAGGCTGCGCGCCGGGCCGCCGGTTGGCGCAGCCAGTCGTCGACCCGGTCCGCGCCGAGCGGAAGCTCGGCCCGCGCGACGTCGAACAGCTGCTGGTAGTGGTCCTGGGCAGAGGCGAAGTAGTAGCCCTGGCGCAACGCGGCATCGCGATCGCGCAACACCGAACCATCCGCATGCCCCTGCCGTTGCAGCCTGTCCAGCAGGCCGCGCGGCGTGATCCGGTTCAGTCCCGGCGTGGCCCACCCCGGCACGCCCGCCTGCAGCAGCTTGCCGGTTTCCACCGCGCAGTTGTTGCTGACGAACAGGTAGCGGCCGTCGTAGCTCCAATGCACCTGCGCCACGCGTTCGAGCAGGCTGGCAATCTCGGTCGGCTGCAGCCGCAGTGGCACCGAGGCCAGCCCGCGCAGCTCCACCTGGGTGTATTCGTTGATCACCTGGTTGAGCGGCAGCACGAACAGGCGCGAGGGATAGGAACCGGTCAGGCCGCGCCAGCTGGAGATCTGCACGTCGCCGACGAATGCGCGGAAGGACAGCACGCGGTGATGGGCCAGGTCCATGCGGCAGGCCGGGCCCGGCGGCCGCCCCGGCGCGCAGATCACCAGCCGCAGCATGCTGTGGCCCCATCGGCTCATCATCTGGTCGTTGCCCTCGGCCAGCAGGTAATCCACCGCGTACACACGGGCCGGATCCAGCTCCAGCAGCGACGCCGCGCCGGTGGCATCGTCGCTCTGGACCAGGGGCATCCGCGCATCGCAACGCGCTGCATCGTCGCCGCGCGTGCCGATGGTGCTGTCGAACCACGCCGCGAGCGCGGGACGGCGGCAGGCATAGCCAGGGTCGAGCAGGAAGTGTTCGGCGTTGACGGCGAGGAACTCGGCCGGGCTGGCGCGCTCGTACGGGTCCGGGCTGCGCTGGCTGAAATGATTGCCGCTGCGCCCCATCCGCCACGGGCGCTGCTGCCAGCCACTGAGCTCGCGCCAGCGTGCGCTGCGCGACCAGCCGCCAGCGCGGCTGCGGTCGAGCACGTGGGTCAGTTCATGGATGAGCGCGGCCTGCACCGCTCGCGGCAGCGGCTGCCCGTCCTGCAGCTCGTCGAGCAGCTGCCGGCGCAGGGTGATGGCGCCGTTGCGCGCGCGCCCATGCACCTGCACGGGAAGCGCATCGCTCCAGCGCACGCGCACCGGGGCATCGAAGCGCGCCTGCCAGCTGGCGGGCAGCGGCACCTCGTCCAGTACCCGCTGCGCGGCCACCCGCTGGGCCGCATCCAGGCCGTCGGCCTGCAGTTCCAGGCGCAGACCGGCCTGCGCCAGCGGCGCGGCCAGCAGCGCCGCCAGGGCCGCCCATCGCCAGCGGCGGGCCTGGCCACGCACGTGCATCAACGGGCCAGCAGCGCCTTGGCCAGGGCCAGGTCGCTGGCGTCGCGCTGGGCGGCATCGCGCTCGCGCAGGTGCAGCAACGCCGCTTCCAGACGCGCGCCACGGATGGCGCCATCGCTGGCAACGAACGCGGCCGCATCGTCGCGCGCGTCGAGCACGATCTTGTCATCGTCCGAGCTGGACGAACCGGCCGACGACGCGCCGGAGGCGGAACCGGCCGAGGAGCCGGCGAAGCTGGAGGCCAGCGCGGACAGCGGCAGGGCGAGGACGGCAAGAAGCAGGATCGGACGCATCATCAGGGTGTCGTTCGCGGTGGAAAACGCAGAGCGTATAGGCTGGGTGAAATCCTGTCGCGGCCTACAGGTCGAACAGCTTGCCGGGATTCAGCAGGCCTTGGGGATCAAACGCACGTTTGACCGCCTTCATCAAGGCGATTTCCGGCGCGCTGCGGGTGCTGTCCAGGTAGCCCTTCTTGACCAGCCCGATGCCGTGCTCGGCCGAGATGCTGCCATCGAAACGGGCCAGCACCTGCGCCAGCAGCGTGGTGACGTGCTCGCACTGGGCAAGGAATTCCGCGCTGGCGGTGGCGTCGGGCTTGAGCACGTTGATGTGCAGGTTGCCGTCGCCGATGTGGCCGAACCAGACCACGTCGAACTGCGGATATGCCTGGCCGATCAAGGCCTGGGTTTCGGCCATGAACGCGGGCATCGCCGAGATCCGCACCGACACGTCGTTCTTGTAGGGCGTGTAACGCGCCACCGCTTCGGTGATGCCCTCGCGCAGGCGCCACAACTGCGCGGCCTGCGCATCGCTCGCGCTGACCACGCCATCGCTGACCCAGCCCTGCTCCATGCAGGCCTCGAAGGCGGCCATCGCGGCGGCCTCCTGGGCCTCGTCGCCGGCGGCGAACTCGGTGACCACGTAGAACGGGTGCACCTCGGCGAACGGTGCCTGCGCACCATGCGCGAGCACGTGTTCGAGCGCGCGGTCGGTGAAGAATTCGAAGGCCTGCAGCTGCAACCGCTCGCGGAACGCGGCGAACACCTGCATGAGCACCTCGAAACTGGGCAGCGCCAGCAGCATCACGTTGCTGGCCGGCGGCGGATCGGTCAGCCGCAGCGTGGCCTCCACGATCACCCCCAGGGTGCCCTCCGAGGCGATCAGCAGCTGGCGGAAATCGTAGCCGCTGGAATTCTTGATCAGGCCCTTGTTGAGTTCCAGCAGCTCGCCGCTGGCGGTGACCACCTTGAGCCCGGCGATCCACTCGCGGGTGTTGCCGTAGCGGATCACGCGGATGCCGCCGGCGTTGGTGGCGATGTTGCCGCCGATCGAGCACGACCCGCGCGCGGCGAAATCCACCGGGTAGATCAGGCCGTGTTCCAGCGCGGCGTTGTGCACCGCTTCCAGCGCCATGCCGGCCTGCACGGTCAAGGTGCGGTCCACGGCATCGAAGGCCAGCGGCTTGTTCATGCGTTCCAGGCTGAGCACCAGCTCGCCCTGCGCGGCGACCGCGCCACCGGACAGGCCGGTGCGGCCGCCGGAGGGCACCACCGCCACCTGCTGGGCGCTCGCCCAGCGCAGGATCGCCTGCACCTCCTCCACGCTGCCCGGCAGCGCGATGGCCAGCGGCGCCGGGGTCCAGCGCCGGGTCCAGTCGCGGCCGTAGTGCTCCAGGTCGGCCGGATCGGTCTTGAGCCGCAGCCCGGGGCAGTCCTGCAACAGCGAAGAAAGGCGCGGATCGGTCATGGCAGCAGGACTGGGCGAGGGAATTCCCAAGCGTAGCAGACCCCCGCCGCTGGCCCGACGGCTGGCATCGACCTGGGGCGTGTCAACGGATGCATCTGAAACCATCTCCGCGCCCATTGGCGCACTGCACAATCGGCGGCCCGTTCTGGCATAGTTGGGTGCTCCCGCCCACCATGCCGCACCCGCCCATGTCGCCGAAGAAGACCTCGTTCCCGAAGCAGGATATCCGCGTGCTGTTGCTGGAGGGGGTGAGCCAGACCGCGATCGACGTGTTCACCGCCGCCGGCTATTCGCAGATCGAACTGCACAGCAAGGCGCTGCCCGAAGACGAACTGAAGGCACGCATCGCCGAGGCGCACATTTTCGGCATCCGCTCGCGCACGCAGCTGAGCGCCGAGGTGCTGGCCCATGCCAAGCGCCTGATGGCGGTGGGCTGCTTCTGCATCGGCACCAACCAGGTCGACCTGGACGCTGCCGAGCTGGCCGGCATCCCGGTGTTCAACGCGCCCTACTCCAACACCCGCAGCGTGGCCGAGCTGGTCATCGCCGAAGCGATCATGCTCACCCGCGGCATCCCGCAGAAGAATGCCGAATGCCATCGCGGCGGATGGTCCAAATCGGCCGCCGGCAGCCATGAAGTGCGCGGCAAGACGCTGGGCATCATCGGCTACGGCCACATCGGTACCCAGGTCGGGGTGATGGCCGAGGCGATGGGCATGCAGGTGATCTTCCACGACGTGGAAACCAAGCTGTCGCTGGGCAATGCGCGCGCGGCGATCAGCCTGGACGACCTGCTCGCGCGCGCGGACATCGTCACCGTGCACGTGCCGGAAACCCCGGCCACGCAGTGGATGATCGGCGCCGCCGAACTGGCGCGCATGCGTCCCGGCGCGCACCTGATCAATGCCGCGCGCGGCACCGTGGTCGACATCGACGCGCTGGACGCGGCGCTGCACAGCGGCCATATCGGCGGCGCGGCGGTGGACGTGTTCCCGATCGAGCCCAAGGGCAACGGCGATGCGTTCGTGTCGCCGCTGACCGCGCACGACAACGTGATCCTGACCCCGCACGTGGGCGGCAGCACGCTGGAAGCGCAGGACAACATCGGTGTGGAAGTGGCGGCCAAGCTGGTCCGCTACAGCGACAACGGCAGCACCCTGTCGGCGGTCAATTTCCCGGAAGTGACCCTGCCCGAGCACGAAGACAGCCTGCGCCTGCTGCACATCCACCAGAACGTGCCGGGCGTGCTGTCCAAGGTCAACGAGATCTTCTCGCGCCACAACGTCAACATCGACGGCCAGTTCCTGCGCACCGACCCCAAGGTGGGCTACGTGGTCATCGACATCACCGCCAGCGAGGCCCAGGCGACGGCCGTTCGCGAAGAGCTGGCCGCGATCCCGGGCACGCTGCGGACGCGCGTACTGTATTGATCGCCCGCCGGGCTCCCCGGCGGCGGGATGTCGTGCCGCGCTGTGCGCGGTTGCCGAGCATGGCTCGGCACTACCGGTTCGCGTCGGATTGCGGTTGGCGGCCATGGTGCGGCATTAACCTGTACGCGCCGGATCGCGGTTGGCGCCCATGGTTCGGCATTACCGGTGCGCCCTGGATTGGCGGCCATGGTGCGGTGCACCCGGATCCCGGTAGAGCCGAGCCATGCTCGGCTGCTTTTCGTTACGGGCTCGCGATGACCTGACCCACACGTCGGACGGAGATCAGGCGCCCGACCGACGCGTTGCCTGTCGGGCGGCATCCGGTTGCGGACGGTTGCCGCGCTGGTGCGCGGTTGCCGAGCATGGCTCGGCACTACCCGTTCGCGCCAGATCGCGGTTGGCGGCCATGGTTCGGCATTACCGGTGCGCCCCGGATTGGCGGCCATGGTGCGGTGCGCGCCGGATCGCTGTTGGCGGCCGCGGTCGGACATCACCGGTGCGCCCCGGATTGCCGGCCATGATCCGGTGCACCCGGATCCCGGTAGAGCCGAGCCATGCTCGGCTGCTTTTCGTTACGGGCTCGCGATAGCCCGACCCACACGTCGGACGGAGATCACCCGCGCCACCGACGCGTCGCCCGTCGGGAGGCATCCGGCGGCGACCGATTACCGCGCTGGTGCGCGGTTGCCGAGCATGGCTCGGCACTACCGGTGCGCGCCGGATCGCGGTTGGCGGCCATGGTTCGGCATTACCGGTGCGCCCCGGATTGGCGGCCATGGTGCGGTGCGCGCCGGACCGCGGTTGGTGGGCATGGTTCGGCATTACCGGTGCGCCCTGGATTGGCGGCCATGGTCCGGTGCGCGCCGGATCGCGGTTGGTGGCCATGGTTCGGCATTACCGGTGCGCGCCGGATCGCGCTTGGCGGCCGTGGTCGGGCATCACCGGTGCGCCCCGGATTGCCCGCCAATGGTCCGGTGCACCCGGATCCCGGTAGAGCCGAGCCATGCTCGGCTGCTTTTCGTCGCGGGATCGCGATGGCCTGAGCCACACGTCGGACGGAGATCACCCGCGCCACCGACGCGTCGCCCGGCCGGCGGCGACCGGTTGCCGCGCTGGCTCGCGGTTGCCGAGCACGGCTCGGCACTACCGGTGCGCGCCGGGTCTTGGCCGCGAGAAGCATTCGGCCTCGGGTTAGCGCGCCAGCCAGCGCTTCGCCATCCGCGGCAGCGAATCGTCACCGTCCGGCGTCTCGATCGCCGCATTGGCCACGTCACGGATATCCCGCCAGGCCAGGGCCAGCGACTCTTCGCTGAGCGCGAACTGCTCGCTGCCCAGCGCACGCACCACGTAGCGCGCGTCGTAATGCCAGTGGCCGGGCACGTCCTTTCGCTCGGGGATCCAGTGCTTGTCGATGTCGAACAGCTCGCCATCCTCCAGCACCAACCCGCTCAGGCCCGACTCTTCCTCGGCCTCCTTCAGCGCCACCCGGGCCAGGTCACGGTCGCCATCGGCGTGGCCGCCCAACTGCAGCCAGCGGTCCAGCTTGCGGTGGTGGGTGAGCAGCACGCGCTGCCCGTCGGCGCTGACCAGCCACGCACTGCCTGTGAAGTGGCCGGCCAGGCGCTCGCGCAGGAACGGATTTTCCGGATCATCCAATAGTGTGCTGAATTCGGCAGATAGCGCGGCGTGTCCGGGCTGGCGTTGCGCATAGGCGGCCAGTTCGGCGCGCAGTTCGGCATCAGCAACGACAACGGATTCAGGGTTCATCGGCATGGCAGCGGCGGGTTCGGGCGGAATTTGTCGATTATCACCGGGGTCATGCTGCATTTGTGCTTGTGTGCAGGCTTCAGCTTTGGCTAAGGTACAGCGGGCCCCGCTCCGTTGGGGCGCCCAGTTGCCATCAGGGCGCGCGGCAAAGTACCGCGCGCCTCACCTTTGTCCATTTTAGGGAAGCACTGCATGCTGAAGTCTCTGTTGAGGGTCAAACCGGTCGAACCGGCCGGGCACGTCGATGCCGGCGAGCCCATCGAAGGCAGCCTGGACGGCGAAGCCACGCTGAAACGGACCCTCACAGCCAAGCACCTCATCATGCTCGGCATCGGCGCGGTGATCGGCGCCGGCATCTTCGTGCTCACCGGCCAGGCCGCGGCCAATCACGCCGGCCCGGCCGTGATGCTGTCGTTCGTGTTCGCTGGCATTGCCTGCGCGCTGGCCGGCCTCTGCTACGCCGAGTTCGCGGCGATGATGCCGGTCTCCGGCAGCGCCTACTCCTATTCCTACGCCACCCTCGGCGAAGGCATGGCGTGGTTCATCGGCTGGTGCCTGGTGCTGGAGTACCTGTTTGCCTCGGCATCGGTCGCGGTGGGCTGGTCGGCGTACCTGATCAGCTTCATCACCACCACGCTGCACATGCCGTTCCCGGATGCGCTCAGTGCCGCGCCGATCGCCTGGACCGGCCAGGAGTTCATCGCCTCCGGCAAGCTGTTCAACATGCCAGCGGTGCTGATCGTGGCGGCCGTGACCGGCCTGCTGTACGTGGGCGTGACCCAGTCCGCCTTCGTCAACGCGATCATCGTGGCGATCAAGGTGTTCGTGATCTGCCTGTTCATCGGCATCGGCGCGGCACACGTGGACCCGGCCAACTGGCACCCCTTCATCCCCGAAAACACCGGCGTGTCCGGCGAGTTCGGCTGGAGCGGCGTGTTCCGTGCAGCCACCATCGTGTTCTTCGCCTACATCGGCTTCGATGCGGTCTCTACCGCGGCCGGTGAAACCAAGGATCCGCAGCGAAACATGCCGATCGGCCTGCTCGGCTCGCTGGCGGTCTGCACCATCGTCTACATCATCGTCTGCGCGGTGCTGACCGGCATGCTGCCCTACCACCTGCTGGGCACCGACAAGCCGGTGGCCACCGCGCTGGAAGCCTACCCGAGCCTGTCCTGGCTGAAGACCGCCGTGGAAATCGGCGCGATCGCCGGCCTCTCCTCGGTGGTGCTGGTGATGATGATGGGCCAGACCCGCATCGCCTACACGATCTCCCGCGATGGCCTGCTGCCCAAGGTGTTCGGCAAGGTCCACGCGCGCTTCCGCACCCCGTACTGGGCCACGATCGTGGTCGGCGTGATCGCCGCCGCGCTGGCCGGCATGGTCCCGCTGAACGTGCTCGGCGAGCTGGTCTCGATGGGCACCCTGCTGGCCTTCGCCACGGTCTGCATCGGCGTGCTGATCCTGCGCTATACCCGCCCGGAACTGCCGCGCCCCTTCCGCGTGCCGCTGGTGTGGGTGATCTGCCCGCTGGGCGCGCTGTCGTGCCTGTTCCTGTTCTGGCAGGCGTTCGTGGTGCATTGGCACCTGTTCGTCGGCTGGACCCTGCTGGGCCTGTGCATCTACTTCGGCTACGGCATGCGCCACAGCAAGCTCAACAAGAAGTCCGCCTGAGTGCTGCCGGGCCGGCCAAGTGCCGGCCCGGTCGTTTGATCCGTCGCGCCTGAGAAGAAGTCAACACCATGTTCAAGCAACTGTGGGCCACCAAGCATCCGCACGCCGCCCATGAAGACGCCAACGGCCTGAGCCTGCGCCGCACCCTCGGCCCCTGGGGCCTGACCGCGCTGGGCATCGGCGCGGTGATCGGCGGCGGCATCTTCGTGATCACCGGCCAGGCCGCAGCCAACCACGCCGGCCCGGCGATCATGCTGTCCTTCGTGCTGGCCGCGATCTGCTGCGCGTTCTGCGCCATGGCCTATGCCGAATTCGCGGCGATGGTGCCGGTCTCCGGCAGCGCCTACACCTATACCTACGCCACCTTCGGCGAGCTGTCGGCCTGGTTCATCGGCTGGATGCTGGTGCTCGAGTACGGCGTCTCGGCCTCGGCGGTGGCGGTCAGCTGGACCGGTTACTTCCTCAGCCTGCTCAGTCATTTCGACATCCACCTCCCCGCGGCGCTGGTCAGTGCCCCTCTGGACGCGCAGCTGCGCCCGACCGGGGCGATCGCCAACATCCCCGCCGCCATCCTGGTGCTGCTGCTGACCTGGCTGTGCTACGTCGGCATCAGCAAGTCCTCGGCCATGAACATGGCCATGGTGGTGCTCAAGACCGGGCTGATCGTCCTGGTCATCATCGCCGGCTGGCGGTACGTGGACCCGGCCAACTGGACCCCGTTCATCCCCGCCAACGAGGGCCCGGGCAAGTACGGCATGGAAGGCGTGCTGCGCGGCGCGGCGATGGTGTTCTTCGCCTACATCGGCTTCGAGGCGGTGTCGGTGGCCGCGCAGGAATCGCACAAGCCGCAGCGCGACATGCCGATCGGCATGCTGCTCTCGCTGGTGATCTGCACGGTGCTGTACATCGCCATGGCGGCGGTGATGACCGGGCTGGTGCCGTACACGCTGCTGGGCACCGACGAGCCGGTGGTCACCGCGGTGGCCGCGCACCCGCAGCTGGGCTGGCTGCGCATCATCGTGGAGATCGGCGCGCTGATCGGCCTGTCGTCGGTGGTGCTGGTGATGATCATCGGGCAGCCGCGCATCTTCATGATCATGGGCCGCGACGGCCTGCTGCCGCCGGTGTTCACCAAGATCCACCCGACCTACCGCACGCCGCACATCAATACCGTCATCACCGGTATCGGCATCGCCCTGCTGGCCGCGCTGTTCCCGCTGGACATCCTCGGCGAACTTACCTCGATGGGTACGCTGATCGCCTTCGCCGCGGTCTGCGCCGGCGTGCTGATCCTGCGCCGCACCCAGCCGGACCTGCCGCGCCCGTTCCGGATGCCGATGGCGTGGCTGATCTGCAGCCTCGGCGTGCTCAGCTGCATCGCCCTGCTGACCGCGATGACCGCGCACAACTGGATGCTGATGGGGGTCTGGACCGCAGTGGGCTTTGCCATCTACTTCGGCTACGGCTACCGCCACAGCCGCCTGCGCGGGAAATAGGGGCTTGCCGCCGGCCATTGGCCGGCGCCGGGCGCGCGCGAATCAGCGAAGCGCCGTAAAATGGCCGCATGACCACCCCGACCTTCCCCTACGACACCGCCCGCCTGAGCGACCTGGCCCAGGTGCTGATCGACAACGTCCGCGAGCTGGCCCAGGCCGGCTGGACCCCGGCGACCAGCAGCAACTTCTCCCACCGCCTGGATGACCGCCACGCGGCGATCACCGTGTCCGGCAAGGACAAGGGCCGGCTGGTCGAGGACGACATCATGGTGGTGGACTTCGACGGCAAGGCCGTTGGCCGCCCCCTGCGCCCGTCCGCCGAGACCCTGCTGCACACCCAGCTGTATCGCCGTTTCCCGGAGATCGGCTGCGTGCTGCACACGCACTCGCCGGTGCAGACGGTGGCCTCGCGCCTGTATGCGCCGCAAGGCCACATCCGCCTGGAAGGCTACGAGCTGCTCAAGGCCTTCCACGGCAACAGCACCCACGAGATGGCCATCGACGTGCCGGTGTTCGCCAACACCCAGGACATGGACGTGCTCTCGGCGCAGGTGGATGCGCTGCTCGACCAGCAATGCCTGTGGGGCTACCTGATCGACGGCCACGGCCTGTATGCCTGGGGCCGCGACATGGCCGAAGCGCGCCGGCACCTGGAAGCCTTCGAGTTCCTGTTCCATTGCGAGCTGGAACTGCGCAAACTGCGCGGCTGAACGGGTTGGGCGGGCGCCGGGCCACGCTGCACGGACCGGGCGTGCCCCGTGCAGATTCCTGAAGGGAATCTGTATTCCGCCGTTCACCATCAGCGCAGCGCCCCTGCCCCGGCGCTGCGCTGGTACCCTTTCCTTCCCCCTTTCGCCTCGCTGCCGCCGCCATGAGCCGACTCCGCATATTTGACGACACTGCCCCGGACACCGCGTTGTTCGACAGCCGCGATGGCGCGGCGATCGCGGCCGAACTGACCCGGATCGGGGTCACCTTCGAACGCTGGCAGGCCACCCAGGAGGTCGCCCCCGGCGCCAGCCAGGACGAGGTGTTCGCCGCCTACAAGGCCGACATCGACCGCCTGGTCGCCCAGCACGGCTTCAAGAGCGTGGACGTGGCGTCGATCGCCCCGGACAACCCCAACCGTGCCGAACTGCGCAGGAAATTCCTCGACGAACACTTCCACAAGGAAGACGAGGTGCGCTTCTTTGTCGCCGGCTCCGGCCTGTTCACCCTGCACGTGGACGGCAAGGTGTACGAGATCGAGTGCGTCAAGGACGACCTGATCGCCGTGCCCGATGGCATCACCCACTGGTTCGACATGGGCGAAGAGCCCAATTTCGTCGCGATCCGTTTCTTCACCGAGGCCGATGGCTGGGTGGGTCATTTCACCGGCAGCGACATCGCCCAGCAGTTCCCGCGTTACCACCCCGCACAGCACCAGGCCGACTGATCCATGCCGCATCCCACTGTCATCCTCACCGATATCGAAGGCACCACCAGCAGCATTTCGTTCGTCAAGAACGTGCTGTTCCCGTATGCGCGCAAGGCCCTGACGGCATTCGTCGCCGCACATGGCCAGCAGCCGGAGGTGCGCCGCTGGCTGGACGCGGTGGCCGTGGAGATCGGCGGTGCCTGCCAGGACAGCCTGGTCGTGGAGACCCTGCAGGGCTGGATCGACCAGGACCGCAAGCACACCGCGCTCAAGGCGCTGCAGGGCATGATCTGGGAAAGCGGCTACCGCAACGGCGACTACAAGGCGCACTTCTACCCGGAGGTGGGCGCGGCGCTCAAGGGCTGGCACGCCGAAGGCAAGCGGCTGTACGTGTATTCCTCCGGATCGGTGCCGGCGCAGAAGCAGTTCTTCGGTTTCAGCGAGGCCGGCGACCTGACCGGGCTGGTCTCCGGCTGGTTCGACACCGAAGTCGGTGGCAAGCGTGAGGCCGACAGCTACCACCGCATCGTGCAGACGATCGGCGTGCCGGCGAACCAGATCGTGTTCCTTTCCGACGTGGTGGAAGAGCTGGACGCCGCGCGCGACGCAGGCTTGCAGACCCGCCTGCTCGACCGCCTGGACGATTACCCGCTGCCGCGCACGGGCGAAGCCACCCATGGCCACGACCGCGTCGAGAATTTCCAGCAGATCACGCTGTAATTGCGCCACCCCGGGGCGACCCGACGCGGGGATCCACGCCATGCGTGGATGCTGTTCGCGCGAACCACGCCGTGCGTCAGCCACGCATGGCGTGGCTCTACGGGAATCCTGCATCGCGTCAGCCTCTGTGTGCCCAGCCGCGGGGACCCAACCCGTAGATCCACGCCATGCGTGGATGCTCTTCGCGCGGACCACGCCGTGCGTCAGCCACGCATGGCGTGGCTCTACGGGAATCCTGCATCGCGTCAGCCTCTGTGTGCCCAGCCGCGGGGACCCAACCCGTAGATCCACGCCATGCGTGGATGCTCTTCGCGCGGACCACGCCTCGCGTCAGCCACGCATGGCGTGGCTCTACGGAAATCCTGCATCGCGTCAGCCGCTGTGTGCGCCGCCCCGAGGCCCACCGCGTAGATCCACGCCATGCGTGGATGCTCTTCGCGCGCACCACGCCTCGCGTCAGCCACGCATGGCGTGGGGGCATCCTGCGTCGCGTCAGCCGCTGTGTGTCCCGCCAAGGGGCGACCCAACCCGTAGATCCACGCCATGCGTGGATGCTGTTCGCGCGGCCCACACCTCGCGTCAGCCACGCATGGCGTGGCTCTACGGGAATCCCGCATCGCGTCAGCCTCTGTGTACGCCGCCGCGGGAACCGGACCCGTAGATCCACGCCATGCGTGGATGCTCTTCGCGCGGACCACACCCCGCGTCAGCCACGCATGGCGTGGCTATACGGGAATCCTGCATCGCGTCAGCCGCTGTGTGAGCCGCCGCGGGGACCCAACCCGTAGATCCACGCCATGCTTGGATGCTGTTCGCCCGGACCACGCCTCGCGTCAGCCACGCATGGCGTGGCTCTACGGAAATCCTGCATCGCGTCAGCCGCTGTGTGCGCCGCCCCGAGGCCCACCGCGTAGATCCACGCCATGCGTGGATGCTGTTCGCGCGGACCACACCGCGCGTCAGCCACGCATGGCGTGGCTCTACGGGAATCCTGCATCGCGTCAGCCGCTGTGTGCGCCGCCGCGGGGGCCCAACCCGTAGATCCACGCCATGCGTGGATGCTCTTCGCGCGGACCACACCGCGCGTCAGCCACGCATGGCGTGGCTCTACGGGCATCATGGGCGCGTCCGCCACGCATGGCGTGGCTCTACGTGTGGGCTTGGCCGGGCGCTACCGGGTGTCGGTCAACGAGGTGAGGCGCAGGCTGCGGCGCAGGGTGGTGAGGTCGGCGTCGCTGCGTAGATGGAGGGTCACGGTTTCGCCCGGGAGCAGGTCCAGGGCGTTGTCGTCCAGCGTGGCATCGTGCCCCTCGAACGCGATCCACAACGCGCGTACCCACTGCGGGGCGCGCAGCCGCAGCACGTAACCCTGGCCATCGGCGCGCAGGTCGGTGTCGATCGTCACCGGTGCCAGCGCGAGATCCTTGGCCGCCACGAAGTACACCGCCTGCCGCGACAGCACCCGCGCGCCATCCAGCAGCTCGACGACGGCCACCGTGCGCGTCGGGTCGGCGCCCTTCAGCAGCGTGGTGTCGTCGAATCGGCCCACCTCCAGCGCGGCCAGCGGTGGCACGTCCACCGTCTTTCGCCGGGTGTGGCGGAGCGTGCCGTCGAGATCCATCACCCGCAGACGCCAGGTCGCCCGCAGGCCCTGCTGGCGGTCGTTGAGCAGGCTGATGCGGGTCACGCCGTCGTCGCGCAGTGCGGCCACCGCCTGGTCGGCAAAGAAGCGCCTGGCGTGGAAGTGCAGCGCCTTCCAGCGCCCGGCGTAATCGATGCTGGACCACGACGCACCCGGCCACACGTCGTTGAGCTGCCAGTACAGCGAACCCATCGTGTACGGGCGCGAGGCGCGGTGGTGCAGCGCGGCCAGCTGGATGCCATCGGCCTGCATCACCTGGCTGAGGTAGACGAACGCCGGGAAATCGCGCGGCGTACCGTATTCCTCTTCGATGTACTTGAGCAGGCGCTGGTTGCCCTCGCCCGCCATGAACTTCTGGTGCGCGCGCACCGTGGCACTGTCCACCTGCTGCTCGGCAGCGGGAATGATCCCGTCCAGCGTGCGCAGCACCGGCCACGCCTGCAGGCCGTACTCGGACATGAAGCGCGGGGTCTCGCGCAGGTAGGCGCTCACCGGCAGCGCGGGGTTGCCCCACACCTGCCAGTAGTGCTTGTCGCCGCGGGTGGAATCGTTGGCCTTCTCGTCCAGGTCGTTGCCGGGCGAACTGGACCAGTACGGCACGCCCAGCCCCTCCTCGGCCACGACCTGGCGCAGGTCATTGCCGAACAGGTCCACGTAGCCCTGCCACACCCTGGCGGCGAAGGCCGGATCGGCGGCGGCCAGGTCGCGGCCATGCCCCCAGTCCTTCCAGGCCGTCTCTTCTTCGTTGTTGCCACACCACAGCACCACGCTGGGGTGGTGCCGCAACCGGCGCACGTTGTCGCGGGCCTCGGCCACCACGTTGGCGCGGAATGCGGGATCGTAGCCGGGCTGCATGCCGCCGCCGAACATGAAGTCCTGCCAGACCAGCAGGCCCAGCTCGTCGGCGATGTCGAAGAAGACGTCGTCCTCGTAATAGCCGCCGCCCCAGTTGCGCAGCATGTTCATGTTGGCATCGCGCGCGGCGGTGAGCTCGCGACGGATGCGCGCGGCGTCCACGCGCGCGGGAAACATGTCGAACGGGATCACGTTGGCGCCCTTGGCGAAGATCGGCACGCCATTGATGACGAAGGCAAAGCCCTGCCCGCCCTGGCGGTCCACCTCGCGGCGCAGCTCCACCGTGCGCAGCCCGATGCGTTGTTCGATACCGGTCGCGTCGGCAGCACCCGGGGCGAGCGTGGCGCGCACGGTATAGCGCGCCTGCTCCCCCTGGCCGGCCGGCCACCAGCGGCGCGGCTGTTTGAGCGAGACCGGCACGGCAATGGCGTTGTCCCCGGCCTGCAGTGCGGCGTCACGATCCATGCGGGCCACCGACACACCGTCCGGATCCAGGATCTCCACGCGCACCGCGGCATTGCCGGGCGCGGCGCTTTCCACCTGCAGCGTGACCGCCAGATCGGCATGGTCCGCATCCAGCGCGCGGGTCTGCACGGCCAGCGCGGTCAGGCGCTGCGCATCCCAGCTTTCCAGCTGCACCGGGCGCCAGAGGCCGGCGGTCACGTAACGCGGGCCCCAATCCCAGCCGAAGTGGTAGCCCGGCTTGCGCACGAAGTTGCCGACCATCGCGTCCTTGGGCTCATCGCCGTACGGCGACGGGTAATTGCCGGCGATCTTGTGCGGCATCGCCTGCACGCCTGGCAGCAGGGTGCTGATCGGCGAGCGCAGCACGATGCGCAGTTCGTTGCCGGTGGCGCGCAACCGGCCATCCACGCGCGCACGCCAAGTGCGATGGCTGTTGTCGGCCTGCAGCAGGGGCGCGCCGTTCAAACTGACCGTGGCGAAGGTATCCAGGCCATGGAACGCCAGCTCGGCGTGCGCGCGCGCCAGCGTGGCGGCGTCCACGTCGAAGCGGGCGCGATACTCCCAGCTGGCCAGCCCGATCCATTGCAGGCCCGCCTCGGGCGCGCCCACGTAGGGATCGGGAATCAAGCCGTGCGCGAGCAGGTCGGTGTGCACCGCGCCGGGCACCTGTGCCGGGCGCCACTGCTGCAGGCCGGGGTGTGCGGCACCGCGCGCGTCACCGGGCAGCAGGCGGAATGACCAGTCCGCCGCCAGCGGGGCGGCAGCGACGGGCAGTGCCCAGGCTGCCAGCAGGACCAGCAACAGCCAGCAGGCCGGTGCAACGACATGGAGACGGCGGTGCGCGCGCATGGTGATGTGCCTGGTTGCGGGAGCAGCCGACCAACGGTCGGCTCTACGGGGTTTGGGCAGCCGACCAACGGTCGGCTCTACGGGGATTTGGGTAGCCGACCAACGGTCGGCTCTATGGGGATTTGAGCAGCCGACCAACGGTCGGCTCTACGGGGTCTGGGTAGCCGACCAACGGTCGGCTCTACCGGGGTTTGGGCAGCCGACCAACGGTCGGCTCTACCTGTTCAACGCACCACGTTGAGCACTTCGTAGCTCGCGCCCATGGTGTGGTAATCGGTCTTGCCTGCCGGGCTCTTCTCGTCGCTGTACTTGCCGTTGTCCGCGTCCAGGATGCGATACCACGCACCGTAGCGGTGGTCGATCATGTGCTGCCAGGCGTAACCCCACAGCCGGTCGTACCAGTCCCAGTACTGCGCATCGCCCGTGCGCCTGGCCAGCAGCGCGGCGGTGGCCAGCGACTCGGCCTGCACCCAGAAATACTTGTCGTCATCGCAGACGCTGCCATCGGGGGCGAAGCCGTAGTACAGCCCACCGCGCGCGGCATCCCAGCTGCGCTCGACCGCGACGTCGAACAGATGCCGGGCCGTCGGCAGCAGCCAGTCGGCCTGCACGTGCCGGTCCAGGATCAACAGCAGCTTGGCCCACTCGGTCTGGTGGCCGGGCTGGAAGCCCCATGGACGGAACAGGTGCTTGGGATTGTCGCGGTTGTAGTCCCAGTCGATCTGCCATTGCCGGTCGTAGTGTTCCCACACCAGGCCATCGCCCTGCGCGGCCTGGCGGCGGGTCATGTGGTCGGCCAGCAACAGCGCGCGCGCCAAGTAGCGCTGCTCGCCGCTGGCCTCGAACGCGGCCAGCATCGCCTCGCACATGTGCATGTTGGCGTTCTGGCCGCGGTAGTCGCTGAAGTTCCACTCTGCGTCGGCTTCGTCCTTGTACAGGCCGAATTCCGGCTCCCAGAACCGACGTTCCAGCAGCTGCCAGGTCTCGTCCATCCACGCACGGGCCTCGCTGATGCCGGCCTTGAGCGCACAGCTGTAGGCCAGCAGCACGAAGGCCACGCCGTAACAGTGGTTGGTGGCGTCTTCGACCACGCCATCGCGCAGCGTCCAGGCGTAGCCGCCGGTAGCCGGGTTGCGGTGGACATCGCGCAGGTAGCGCAGGCCGTGTTCGACGGCCGCCAGGTCCTCTGCCTTGCCGAACTCGCGGTAGGCCATGGCATGGTTGAACACGAAGCGGGTGCTGCTGACCAGGTGCCGATGCGCGGTGTCGTACACGCTGCCATCGTCACGGTAGTAGTGGAAGAAGCCGCCGTTCGGGTCGATCTCGTGCGGCTGGTAGAACGCCATGGTCTGCGCGATGTGCGCGCGCAGGAACGCGGGCGAACGGAAATCGGGGGTCGGCGGAACGGGCGTGCCGTTGGAGGCGGTGGTCATGCGGCGTCTTCCTGTTGCTGCTGCAGCAGTTGGTGGACTTCATCAAGGCTGGGCATGGCGGCGAACGCACCCTTGCGGGTGACCGCGAGCGCGCCGACCGCAGCGCCGAAACGGATCGCGCCGGTGAGTGCGGCCGGGTCCTGGCAGAAGTCGGCGAAGCCGCTGCCATCCCCGCCGCGCTCGCCGATGCCGAACAGCAGGCCGCCGACGAAGGCATCGCCTGCGGCGGTGGAGTCCACGGTCTGCACGCGGAAGCCGGTGAGCACGCCCTGCGCGTGGCGGGTGTGCCAACGGATCGGTGCGGCGCCGTCGGTGACCACCACCGCCTGCGCCTGCGCGGCCAGCAGCCGCGCGATGACTGCGTCGGCGCCGCCGGCCTGCGCGGCGGCCAGGTAATCCAGCTCCTCGCGCGACAGCTTGACCAGCTCGGCCAGCACCAGCGCTTCCCACAGCCGCGGCAGCGGGTCGACCCCGGTCGGCCACAGCGCGGGGCGCAGGTTGAGGTCGATGCTGACCATCGCCCCGGCCGCGCGGGCGCGGCGCATGCCGTCCAGCGTGGTCGCGGCGATCTCCGCCTCGGTCAGGCTGTTGGAGCACACATGGAAGCTGCGCGTGCCCTCGAAACAGGTGGGCTGGAAGTGCTCGCTGCGGAACAGCAGGTCCGCCGCCGGCGGCCGGTAGAAACTGAAACTGCGCTCGCCATGTGCGTCCAGCGCCACGAAAGCCAGCGCGGTCTTGGCGGCATCGGTGCGCACGATGCAGTCGGTGGCCACGCCGGCCTGGGCCAGGCTGTCGGCGAGGAAGTCGCCGAACATGTCCTGGCCGAGCATGCCGGCGAAATGGGTATCGGCACCCAGCCGCGCGGCGGCCACCGCAACGTTGGCCGGCGCGCCACCGGCGTACTGCAGGAACGCGCGCGGGGTGTCCGCGTTGGCCGGTGGTTGGGCGAGTAGATCGATCAAAATCTCGCCGAAACAGACAATCTTGCTCATTCGGGCCTCAGGCTCCCTGGCGGAATGCGGCGCTCGGGCGCGAACCCGACAGGCCATAGAAAATGATGTAGCCGTAGCAGACCAGCGGCAGGATGAAGGACGGCTGCAAGCCGATGTGGTCGGCCAGCACGCCCTGCAGGTACGGCACCACCGCGCCCCCGACGATCGCCATGATCAGCAGGCTGGACGCCTTGTTGGTCAACGGGCCCAGGCGCTCGATGCTCAGCGCGAAGATGGTCGGGAACATGATCGAGTTGAACAGGCCCACCGCCACCACCGCGTACAGCGCCACGTGGCCGGTGGCGAGCATGGTCAGCGCCAGCAGCAGCACGTTGACCGCCGCGAACAGGGTCAGCAGCAGGCGCGGCGAGAAACGGGTCATGATCGCCGAACCGGCGAACCGGCCGATCATCGCCAGCGTCCAGTACGCCGACACATAGTGGGTGGCCTGCTGTTCGGTGAAGCCGCCGATGGACGGCATCGACAGGTAGTTGACCAGGAAGCTGCCGATCGACACCTCGGCGCCCACGTAGAAGAAGATCGCCAGCACGCCGAACAGCACGTGCTTGTGGCGCAGCGCGTCGAGCAGGGTGTGCGTGCCGCTGTCGGCCTGCTCGGTGGTTTCGGTCAGCGCCGGCAGACGGAACAGGTAGACGAACACCGCCAGCAACGCCAGCGCGATGGCCAGGCCCACGTAGGGGCCCTGCACCGACTGCGCTTCCTGCACGCGATAGGCGATCTGCTCGGCCGACGGCAGCGCAGCCAGTTCGTCGGCACTCTTGACCGTGTTGCCGAGGATCAGCAGGCCGCCGAAAATCGGCGCGATCGCGGTGCCCAGCGAGTTCAGCGCCTGGGCCAGGGTCAGCCGGCTCGAGGCGGTCTGCTCCGGGCCAAGCAGCGCCACGTACGGATTGGCCGCCACCTGCAGCACGGTGATGCCGGTGGCGAGCACGAACAACGCGCCGAGGAAGGCTTCATACACCCGCAGTTCGGCCGCCGGCCAGAAGCCGAGCGCGCCCACCGCGGCGATCGCCAGGCCGGCCACGATGCCCTTCTTGTAGCCCAGGTGCGCGACCAGCCGGCCGGCCGGCAGCGACATCAGGAAATAGGTGCCGAAGAACGTGAACTGCACCAGCATCGCCTTGGCGTAGTTCAGTTCGAACACCGCCTTCAGGTGCGGGATGAGGATGTCGTTGAGGCACGTCAGGAAGCCCCACATGAAGAAGATCGTGGTCGCCACGGCGAGGGCCATGCGCGTGTTGACCACGGGCGCGGACGCAGGCGAAGACGGCAGTCGGGGCGTTGGAGAGATGGGCATCAGGTACGCGCCTCATTGCGCGAGCAGGTGGAAGGAAGCGCCATCACGCGGCCACGGGGCCGCTGCTGGCGCGGATGCGCAGTTGTACCGGCGCCACGGTGCGTTGGGGCGCCGCGTCGGGATGGTCCAGCCGCTGCAGCAGCAGCTCGGCCGCCTGGCGGCCGCGCTCGCGCGGATTGACCGTGAGCGTGGTCAGCGGCGGCAGGGCGACGGCTGCTTCGGAAATGTCATCGAACCCGGTCACCGCGAAATCGACGCCGGGCCGCACCCCGCGCGAGGCCAGGCCCAGCATCAGCCCCAGCGCCACGCTGTCGTTGTAGCAGACCGCGGCGGTGGGCACCGGATCGCGCGCGAACAGTTCGTTGGTGCGCGCGGCGGCTTCAAGACGATTCGGCGCCGATTCGATCAGCCAGTCCGGGTGCACCGCGCTGCCCGCTTCGGCCAGCGCCTGCGCGTAGCCGAGGCGACGCTGGTGGCAGGAGCTGGAGTCGGCGTGGCCACCGAAGAACGCGATGCGCTCGTGGCCGCGCTCGATCAGGTGGCGGGTGGCCAGGTAGGCGCCCTGCTGGTTGTCCAGGGTAAGGAAGTCCCAGTCGGCACCGGGCGGCTCGCGGTTGAACAGCAGCACGTTGGCGTTGAACCCCAGCACCTGGCGCAGTTCGCTGGCATCGCTGCCTTCGGCCGGTGACAGGATCAACCCGGCCGGGGTGTGCTCCATCAGCGTGCTCAACACCGCCTGCTGGCGTTGCGGCGATTCGCCGGTACTGCCGAGCAGGGTCACGAAGCCCTTGGCACCCAGCGCCTCATCCACCCCGGAGGCGAATTCGGCGAAGAACGGGTTGGACAGGTCGTTGATCACCAGGGCCACGCTCGAGGACGTGCGCCGGCGCAGGTTGGCCGCGCCACGGTTGTAGACGTAGCGCTGCCGGCGCAGTTCGGCCTCGACCCGCGCACGGGTGTCCACGTTGACCAGCGGACTGCCCCGCAGCACCAGCGACACGGTCGCCCGCGACACGCCGATCGCCTCGGCGATGTCGGTCACGGTGACCGCGCGCGATCCCTTGCCTGCGGGGGTGGCCTTGTCGTTCATGCTGTCTGCCCGTTCCTTGTCATGCCGCAAGCCTAAACGATCGCATCGGCAAGCGGACCGTGCCCGTGCCGTCGGTCAGGTAGGGGCTGCGGCCGCTGCGACGGATCATTCCAGCACCGCACCCGGGGTGGCGCAGAACGAACGCGGCAGCGCCTCGGCACGGGTGCCCCAGCCGGTGGTCGGCGCGTCCGTCCCCAGGGCGAACGCGATGCGCCCGCCCTGCTGCAGCCGGGCCCAGTCCAACCACACCGGGGCGTGGTCCTGGCCGTCCACCTGCACGCCCTGCACATACTGCAGGCGGCGCCCGTCGGCACCAGCGGCGGCGACGGTCAGGGTGCGGCCGGTGCCCAGGTCCACCTCGACCTTGGCAAAGCGCGGGGTATGCAGCAGGAACTGCCCACTGCCCGGCACCGCCGGGTACAGGCCGATCGCACTGAACAGGTACCAGGCCGACATCGTGCCCAGGTCGTCATTGCCGGTCACGCCGTTGGGCGCATTGGTGAACAACTGCTGGGCGGCGCGCACCACCGTGGCGGTCTTCCACGGCTGGCCGATCAGCGTGTACATCCACGGCGCGTGCAGGTCCGGTTCGTTGTTGGGGTTGTAGCGGTACTGGTTGTAGTAGCTGTACGGGCCCACCACCCATTCCTTGCGCGCGGCGGTCAGCGGCGACTGCACCAGCGCGTCGTAGGCGAAGAACGCATCCAGGCGCTTGCCGGCCTGTTCGCGGCCGTGCATGGCCTGGACCAGGCCCGGCATGTCCTGCTGCGCCAGCCACTGGTACTGCCACGCGGTGCCTTCGTGGAACCCATGGTGCGAACGCGGGCTGTAGTGGCCGTCGGAGGGCACGTACCACTTGCCATCGTCCATGCGCGGGCGCGGGAAGCCGCTCATGCCGGTCTCCTCATCGCGCACCTGCGGGTCCCACACCTTGTGCCAGTTGCCGCCACGCGTACGCAGCGTGGCCGCATCGTCGGCGTGGCCGAGGCCATCGGCCATCTGTGCCAGCGCGCAGTCGGCCAGCGCGTATTCCAGCGTGGCCGAACCGCCGTGGTGCGGGTCCACGTCCATGCCCTTGGAGGGGAAGGCGCGGTCATAGGCCACATAGCCGTTTTCCACGTAACCGGGGTTGCCGGAACGGCCGGCGTGGCGAGAGTTGAGCGGCGGCTGTTCGAAGGCATTGCGGCGCAGCGCCGTGTAGGCCTCGCCCTCGCGCCCGGCGAGGGCACCGAAGCGCCACAGGTCGACCAGGAACGGGGTGACCGGGTCGCCGGTCATGATGTTGGTCTCGAAGTTGGCATAGCCCCAGCGCGGCAGCCAACCGCCCTGTTCGTTGATGGCCAGCAGGCTGCGGCCGATGTCGCGCGCCACGCTGGGGCGGGTCAAGGCCAGCCACTGGTTCTGCGCGCGGTAGGTATCCCACAGCGAGAAATACTCGTAATAGGTCCAGCCGTCGGCGCGATGGATGGCATCGTCGTACCCGCGGTAACGACCGTCGGCATCGCTGCCGGTCAGCGGCTGCAACAGGGCGTGGTAAAGCGCGGAATAGAACACGGTGCGGTCGTCGGTGGTGCCGCCCTGCACGCGCGTGGTGGCCAGCTCGCGGCGCCACTGTTGCTGCGACCGGGTGCGCATCTGCTCGAAGCCGAGCAGCTTGCCGCCCTGCATGCCCTCGCTGCGCAGGTTGTTGCGCGCGCCTTCTGCATCCACGTGCGAGATGGCGCTGATCGCAGTGACCGCGCGCTTCCCGTCCTTGCCGACGTCGAAGCTCAACCAGGCGCCGCTGGGCTTCTGCTCGCCTTCCATGCGGTGGCGCGCGCCGGCCAGGCCGCCCTCTTCGCCCCAGGTACCGAACGCCTTGAACGGGCGGTCGAATTCGATGCGGAACCAGGTGGTGTACTGGTGGCCGCCGCAGAAGCTTTTGGTGACCAGCTTGCCTTCCACCGCGCGGTCGCCGACCACGTCGATGACGCTGCCGATCACCGAATGGCGCTCGTTGGCCTGGCCGACGTTGACCAGTACATGGCCGGTCCCGGCATCGGCGGGGAAGGTGTAGCGCTCGGCGGCGGCACGGGTGCGGGCGGTGGCCTCGGCATCGATGCCGCCGTAGCTGGTCAGGCGAACCTTGTAGTAGCCGGCCTGGCCGATCTCGCCGTCGTGGGTGTAGCTGGCGGCATAGCGCTTGTGGTCGAAGCTCTTGGCATCGTCGGTGTTGAAGTCGCCGCCCTTGCCGATGCTGCCGGTGACCGGCAGTACCGAGACCTGACCGCCCTGCTCCCAGCAGCCGGCACCGGACAGGAACGAATGGCCGAAGCCGCGGATCTTCGGGTCGTCGTAGCGCCAGCCGGCGTAATGCTCGCCGATCGGGCTCACCTGGATCAGGCCGAACGGGGCCGATGCGCCCGGGAAGGTGTTGCCGTCATCCTTGCTGCCGATGAAGGTGTTGACCTCGCGCTCCAGCGCGACCGGCGCGGCGGCCTGCAGGACCGGCGCGAAGGCCAGCGCGAGCAGGCAGGCCAGGCGCGGCAGTGGGCGGTGCAACGGGGTAACGGCGATGACGGACGGCAGTCGGCGCATGCGTGGATCCTGTGGGTCGATGTTGGTACGGCAGACGGAAAAAGGCACGGCGGATGCCCGCCGTGGCGCGCCAGCCATTCCCCCGCTGGCACCGGTCCAGATCCACGTTGCCGTGGATTTAGATCGATTCAAGTAAAGCACGGAGATTTCGACGGATGCATTCTGCGGCGCAACATGGCCGGGTCGAGGTCACTCCCTGAAGGGGCTGCCACGCCGGTCGCCGCAGGAGTACCCCGGTATGGGTTAAGCGGCGCCGAGTGGTTGCGGCAAGGTGCACGCCACGACGCCGTATCCCAGGGTCGCCTGCGGAGCGCCGGCTGACGCCCTGCCGGCGTCCAGCGCAAGAAAACGTTTTCACCCCTCGGACGTCATCGGCCCGGTCCCCGGTCGTCCTTGGCCATATTGCGGAGCAGCATGCTTCCCTGCCCCGCCCGTGCTAAAAATTCCCCCGTCAATCGTTTAGATCGATCCAACTTCAAACGGTCACGATTGCCGGAGCGGTGGGTGGGGGCCCACCAGGCAGCACGCGGGACGCACGGGAGTTGAGCGCTGGCAACAGCCCTCCCAAAACATTAGATCGATTCAACAACGTATCGCCACCGTTTCAATCCAGGAGAGGGAGAGAGTGGAATGAACAAGATGTCCCGCATGCGCAACCGCGACACGCTGTCGGCCGCCATTACCGCCGCGCTGTTCGCCGCCGCGATGGTGCCGGCCGGTGCCTTCGCACAGCAGGCCAGCCCCGCGTCGTCGCCAGAGGCCACCACGCTCGACAGCGTGACCGTCACCGGTTATCGCTACGCCATCGAAAAGAGCCTTCAGCAGAAGCGCGACGCCAACGCCGTGGTCGAAGTGATCACCGCCGAGGACGTGGGCAAGTTCCCCGACAAGAACGTGGCCGATGCGCTGCAGCGCGTGCCCGGCGTGGTCATCGAGCGCAGCGGCGGCGAAGGCAAGACCGTCAGCGTGCGCGGCCTCGCGCCGGACCTGACGCTCACCCAGTTGAACGGCAACTACGTGGCGACCTCGGAAACCAACAACGAGGCCACGCGGTCGTTCAACTACACGCTGCTGCCGTCGAACATGCTGTCCAGCGCGGAACTGTTCAAGTCGCCGGAAGCGCGCATCGACGAAGGCGGCATCGGCGGCACGGTGATCCTGCATACCCGGCGCCCGCTGGAGATGGAAGCCAACTCGGGCTACGTCAACCTGGAAGGCACCTCCTCCGATACCAGCCACGACGTGGACCCGCAGGCGTCGGCGCTGTATTCCTGGCACAGCCAGGACGAGCGCTTCGGCGTGCTGGTCGGCGCGACCAAGCAGAAGCGCACCAGTCGCACCATGCAGGTGAGCACCGAGGACTACCAGTGGTACGGCAACGGCACCGATGCCGTGGATGCCAACGGCAACGTGCTGGGCCAGGACGGCATCCATTACTGGTGGGGCCAGTCCGGCTTCAACGACCAGAGCGGGCGCAACTACAGCGAGTTCTTCATGCCCACCTCGGCGAACTTCGCCGTGAAGGAAGAAAAGCGCGAGCGCACCGGCGGGCAGTTGACGTTCCAGTTCAAGCCGATCGACAACCTGACCCTGACCGCGAACTACTTCCGCTTCGAGCTGGAAGGCAACTACACCCAGAACATGCTGAAGGTTCCCGAATGGAACCTGGCGCGCTTCAACGGCGACGGCAACTGGGCCGGCGGGCGCCTGCTCAACGGGCTGGACTTCGACCCGAGCGGCAGCATCGTCACCGGCGCCCAGTACGAAAAGCTGGCCGGCAAGACCTACTACTGCAGCGAAGAGCAGGCAGCTGCCGCGGGCATGCCGCCCGGCGGCTGGGGCCCGGATGACTGCACCATCCCCACCCCGCAGTTGACCGGTACCTACAGCAAGGAAAAGGCGCTCTCGCAGACCGCCGACCTGACCATCGACTGGGACATCAGTCCGCTGTGGAAGGCCTCCTTCACCGGTGGCCGGACCTGGTCCGAGGGCGGTCCGTCGATGAACTTCGGCATGTCGGCAAAGCCGCGCCGCCAGGTGGACGGCGTGTGGCAGTCCGGCAACACCTACACGGCTTGGGACCTGACCGGCACGCCCAGCGTGACCTTCTCGCCAAACCTGCAGGACCAGCTGATGGCCGGCATCGCCGAGATCGACACCGGCTCGACCGGGTCATCGTGGATGCAGACCAGCGTCAAGCAGAACTACTTCCAGGCCGACGTCACCAAGCTGTTCGAAAGCGGCTGGCTGGACTCGATCCAGTTCGGCGCCAAGTACCGCGACGGCGAGGTCCACCGCAATACCGGCAACACCTACTGGGTGTGCCAGGGCAAGGACCCGGCCGACTACGACAACAACCGCTACCAGGCCGGGTGCGATTCCACCGCCGGTGAGGCCCAGCCCGGCTTCTTCCTGTCCAGCCCGATCAGCAACATCGCCGGCGGCTTCAATGCCAACGTGTTCCCGGGCATCAACTACCCGGCCTACATCGACTTCCTCAACCAGAAGTACGGCGGCTCGTACAGCCGCAAGGAAGAGGACTTCGTCTACAACGTCAACGAGAAGATCTACTCCGGCTACTTCCAGGCCAACTTCCGCACCGAGCGCGTGCGCGGCAACGTGGGCGTGCGCGTGGTGCGTACCCAGCAGTTCGCCGAGTCCAGCGATTCGGTCGAACGGTTCAATGACTACTTCCAGGACAACGCCGCCGGCGCGCCGATGGGCTGCAACGACCCGGCCGCCGCCCCGCTGATCGCCTCCAACACCGGCTACGTCTGCCAGAGCGGTTTCGTGCGCCTGCCCGACGCGCTGGCGCGCGAGAAGACCTACGAGTTCGCCTCGCTGGAGCGCACCTACACCGACTTCCTGCCGAGCTTCAACATCGCCTGGGACATCACCGACACCCTGGTGCTGCGCGGCGCGGCCTCCAAGGTCATCGCACGCCCCGGCTACACCAGCATCGCCGCGCCGGGCAGCCTGAGCTATGTGAGCGAGGAATACAGCAACGACCGTCGCGTGGCCGGCGGTACCGACACCCCCGGCTGGTACGGGCACGGCAGCAACAAGAACCTGGAGCCGTTCGAAGCGACCCAGTTCGACATCGGCCTGGAGTGGTATTTCCAGCCCGGCGCGGTGGCCGGTGCGGCGCTGTTCCGCAAGAACGTGGACAACTTCACCGTGCCGGTGGTGCGCGACCAGCAGATGACGGTCGGCGGCCAGACGGTGACCGTGCAGAAGTACGAAACCGAAGCCAACGGCCGTGATGGCGTCTCGCAGGGCGTGGAGCTGTACGGCCAGTACACCTTCCAGATGGGCTTTGGCGTGCAGGCCAACTACACCTACAACGACACCAACCTGGCGTCGATCGTGCTGGACGGCCAGAACATCGGCTCCTCGCCGCTGGTGGGCAGCGCCAAGAACCAGGCCAACGTGACCCTGTTCTACGAGAACGAGAAGTTCCTGGCACGCGCCTCGTACAACCGTCGCGGTGAAGTGGTGGGCGGGCTGGTCAACGGCCTCACCCAGTATTCCGAGCCGTACGACCAGCTGGACCTCAACGTGGCCTACAACCTCACCGACGCGCTCACCCTGACCGCCTCGGTGCTCAACGCCACCAAGTCCGAGCAGCGCATCTACCTGGGCAGCGACAGCAAGGCCCGCCTGATCTCCAACACCTACACCGGCCGCCAGCTGTATTTCGGCGTGAACTGGAAGTTCTAAGCATCGCCCGCCCTGCCCCGAGGCAGGGATAACGGTCCTCCACGGCAGCCACGCTGGTACAGGTGGCTGCCGTTTTTTGTGGCGCCCGCGTGGTCGGGTCGAAGCGCAGCCACGCATGGCGTGGCTCTACGATGTCCCCGTAGAGCCACCCCATGGGTGGCTACACGCGGTGTCAAATCGAAGCGCACCCACGCACACCGCGGCCCAACGCAGCCCCGTAGAGCCACCCCATGGGTGGCTGCAAGCGGTGCCAAATCGAAGCGCACCCACGCAAACCGTGGCCCAACGTAGCCCCGTAGAGCCACCCCATGGGTGGCTACACGCGGTGCCAAATCGAGGCGCACCCACACACACCGTGACCCACCGTAGCCCCGTAGAGCCACCCCATGGGTGGCTACACGCAGTGCAAAATCCAAGCGCACCCACACACACCGTGACCCAACGTAGCCCCGTAGAGCCACCCCATGGGTGGCTGCGCGCGGTGCCAAATCGAAGCGCACCCACGCACACCGTGACCCAACGTATCCCCGTAGAGCCACCCCATGGGTGGCTGCGCGCCCTGCCAGTTCAAAGCGCACCCACGCATGGCGTGGCGCTACGTGTCGAGGGCGGCACGGAGGGCCGCGACGTTCGCGGTGTCGGTGGCGGTCCAATCCGCGGACAATCCGATCAGCGCCGGGTTCTGGTGGCGAATGGCCGAGCGTTGCACGGCCTTGGCCGACGCATGCAGCTCCTGGCATCCGCTGCGGGCGGCCACGGTGGCGATGTTGTCGGCGTTGAGCCCTGCCCCGGCCATCACCCGCACGCGGCCGGTGGCCTGGGCGACCAGCGACGCCAACCGATCCGCGCCGGCTTCCGCACTGGCCTGGCCACCGGAGCTCAGGACGCGCTGGCAGCCGAGCGCGATCACCTGCTCCAGCGCGCTGGGCAGGTCGCGTGCCGCATCGAACGCACGGTGGAAGGTGACCTGCATCGGTCCGGCCGCCTGCACCAGTTCGTGGCAGACAGCGATATCGATGCCGCCGTCGGCATCCAGCGCGCCGATCACCACGCCATCGCAGCCCAGCGCGCGGCACTGCGCGACATCACGCAGCATGATGTCCACCTCCAGTGGCCCGTAATGAAAATCGCCCGGGCGCGGCCGGATCAACACGAACAGCGGGATCCGCAAGCGCTCGCGCGCCAACGCGATGCTGCCGTGCGACGGCGTGGTGCCGCCCTCGGCGAGGTTGTCGAACAGTTCGATGCGGTCGGCGCCACCGGCCTGCGCGGCCAACGCGGAGGCGACCGAATTGGAGGCGATTTCCAGCAGCCGGCGCGTCATGCTCAGGTCTGCTCGCTGCGGTAGACCGAGGCCGAATCACGCAGGTCGTCCTGGCGGTCCTTGTCGCACACCGCGAACACGAAACCCCGGTGCAGCGCATACGCGCCGACCTGCCCGTGCTTGTCCAGCGCCAGGAAACACACCTGCAGGGTCTTGCTGGCCTCCGGGCGCTTGCGCACCAGGCGGGCGATCGCCTCGCGGCAGGCCTCGGCCGGCGAGCGGCCCTGGCGCATCAGTTCCACCACCAGGAACGAGGCGGCGTTGCGCATCATCTCCTCGCCGACGCCCGACGCGGTGGCGCCGCCCACCTCGTTGTCCACGTACAGGCCGGCACCGATGATCGGGCTGTCGCCGACCCGGCCATGCAGCTTCCACGCCATGCCGCTGGTGGTGCAGGCACCGGCGAGGCGGCCGGTGGCGTCGATGGCCAACATGCCCAGCGTGTCATGGTTGCTGCTGTCGCCGGGGCGACCGCGTCGCTCGACGTTGATCTCCGGCGTGTACTGCGCGGTTTTCAGCCAGTCGCGCCAGGCCTTCTCGGCGGCCGGAGTGAGCAGTCTCTGCCGCTCGAACCCCTGCGCCACCGCGAACTGCTGCGCGCCCTCCCCGACCAGCATCACGTGCGGGGTGTTCTCCATCACTTTGCGGGCCACCGAGACCGGATGCAGGATGTCGGTGAGCGCGGCCACCGAACCACAGCGGCCATCGCCATCCATGATGCTGGCATCCAGGCTGAGCACGCCGTCGCGGTCGGGGTTGCCGCAGCGCCCCACCGTCGGGTTGCACAGCTCGCTTTCGGCCCAGCGCGCGCCGGCCTCCACGGCGTCCAGCGCGCTGCCGCCGCCGGACAACACCGCCCACGCCGCCTGGTTGGCGCCCACCCCGAAGTCCCAGGTGGACACTACCCGCGCGCCGTTGCTGCCCTGTGCGCGTGCGCGTGGCAACGCCAAGGCGCCGGCGGCGAGCGCGCCGGCCTGGAGAAACTGCCTGCGATCGGTCATCTGAAACCTCTCCCTGCCCTATGGGGTTACAGCGCCCGGCGTCGGCCGGGCTCGCCTCAGGCCGCCGCGCGGTCGCGCCGTGCCGCCTGCCATACCGCGGCGCCGAGCATGCCCAGTTCGCCGTGTTCCACCCGCCACACCGGCACCTGCGCCAGCACCCGTCCCATCACGCCTTTTGCCAGGAACCGTGCGCGGAAACCGCCGGCATGGAGGAAATGCGCGATCCGCGGCGGGATCCCGCCGACCAGGTAGACCGAGCGCGCGCCGAAGGTGATCGCCAGGTCGCCGGCCAGGCTGCCCAGCCAGGCGCTGAACACCTCCAGCGTTTCCACCGCGAGCGGGTCCTCGCCCGCGTGCGCCGCGGCGATCAGCGCTTCGGTGGACTGCCAGCGCGGGCTGGCCCCGCGGATGTCGCACAGGCACGGATACAGGTTCATCAGGCCGCTGCCGGACAGGATCCGCTCCTGGTCCACATGCTCCCAACGCTGTTGCATGCGGGCCAGGATGTCCATCTCCAGCGCGGTCACCGCAGTGAGCGCGGCATGCCCGGCTTCGCTGGCCAGCACCGGCTGTTCGCCGCCCTGGAAACGCAGTGCCGCGCCGAGCCCGGTGCCCGGACCAAGCACCAGCGCCGGCCACGACGGCAGCGCATCGGGGTCGCCGTTGAGTGCGGCAAGGGTGTCGGCCTGCACGTGCGGGATGGCGTAGGCCACCGCCTCGAAATCGTTGATCAACGCCAGTGAGCGCAACCGCGCCTGCGCCTGCGTCGCCTGCACCGACACTGCCCAGGGCAGGTTGGTGTTGACCAGGTGGTCGCCTTCCAACAAGCCGGCAATGGCCACCACCGCGGTATCCAGCGCGTGCCCGCTGACGGCGATGAAATCGGCCAGGATCGCGGCCAGGCTGGGGTAGCTGGCGCACTCGTAACGGCGCAGCCCGGTCAGCTGCGGCGGCTGGCCGGGAGGCAACTGCGCCAGCGCGACACGGGCGAAGGTGCCGCCGACGTCGGCGACGATGATCGGCCCGGACTGCGGCGGCAGGCCGGGCGTCACCACCGAGGGCGCGCCGGAAGGGGCCGGAATGTGTTCCGGGAACGGTACCGCAACGCTCACTCGCAGGCCTTGGCTGGGATCGAATAACTCGGCGCGATTTTCGGCGATCCTTCGGGCTTTGCAAAGCGCGCGGTGCCGTACAGGGGCGTATGCGCCATCAGGGCTTGGCGACCTGCAGCCGGTAGCTGGTGCTGGCCGTGGCGGTGGGGCCGTCGGCATGGATCGCACGCACATCCACCTTGTGCGCCCCGGCGGCCAGGTTCGTGGGCAGCGCCCCCCGCCACAGGTGCGGCGACGGCGTGGCCTCCGGCGAGCGGTCGAAGCCGCGCAGTCGCTCTGCCTCGTCGTCTGCGACGTTTTCCACCAGCAGGCGCGGATCCGGCTGCTCCACGCGCTTCATCGGCTGCCAGGCGCCATTGTCCACCCGGAACTCCACCTGGGTGTCGGCCTGGCCCATGAACACGTTCGCGTACACGCCCCAGGCCGGATAGGCATCCTTGCGCAGCACCTTCGGCGCGTGCAGGGCGATCTGGTAGTCATCCGGCGCCCGCGCGACGTAGTAGCGCAGGCTGTACGCGCCACCCGGCTTGACCGAGAGCAGCGCATAGCCGTTGGGAGTGCCGTCGCTCATGGTGGCGTCCGGAATCCCGTTGCTGTCCTTCACCCCGGACCAGAATGCACCGCACGCCGCGCCGACGTTGTACTCGTGCAGCGGCTTGCTGCCCTGCCAGCCCTCGGCGGCGCCGTGGTAATAGTGCTGCTGGGTGTGGCTGTGGCCGCTGAGCACCAGCACGTTGGGGAAGTCCTTCAGCAGCGCGAACAGGCGCGTCCGGTCGGCATGGCGGAAGGTTTCGCGGCCCGGCGCGGCATCGAACAGCGGGATATGCATGCCCAACACCACCAGCCGATCGCGTGGCAGGCCCTTGAGGTAGTTGCCGAGGAAGGTCAACTGGTCCGGGCGCAGGCCACCGACGTAGCTCGGCTTGGCGGCAGGGTCGTACACCACGTCGTCGAGGAACACGAAGCTGGCGCCGCCTTCCTCGACCGCATAGGTATCCGGGCCGTACACCGCGCGCCAGCTGTCCAGCGAGTGGCGGTCATCGCCGGCGTCCATATCCAGGTCGTGGTTGCCCGGCACATGGAACCAGGGCACCTGCAGCTGCGCGGTGACCTTGTTGATGGCCGGGTACAGGCCCAGATCGTCATTGACGATGTCGCCCAGCGTGGTGCCCAGCCGGGCCGGATGCTTGCCGATGATCGGTTCGACGATGGCGCGCTGGTAGTAGTCGATGTCCTGGCGGCTGGCGGTCTGCGAATCGGTGAACACCAGCATCTCGAAACCGGACCGCGCCGCATCGCTGCCCTTGGCCGGCTCCAGCGCGAAATCCCAGTTGCGGGTGGCGCTGCCGGTGGCGTGGATGCCGTCGTACTTCAGGCGCGGCGACCCCTGGGGCGCGTAATGCCGCCAGTAGGCCGGCAGGCCGTTGGCCGCCGCCGGGAAGCGATAGTCGTCCGGCTTGATCACGAACACGGTCTGGCCTTCGCGCACCGGCAGGCTGTAGCTGCCATCGGCGGCGGTACGCACGATCGTCTCGCCATTGGAAACCTGCACTCCGCCCATGCCCGGATCCGTGGGGCCGCGCCCGGGCTTGCCGTCGCGTTCCTGGTAGACCTTGCCGGTGACGGTCACCTCGGCGGCCAGGGCGGGTGCGGTGGTCAACAGCAGGCAGGCCAGCCAGGCAGCGGTGCGGGTCATCGGGACGGTCCGTTCGGGGGTGGGTGATTGTAAAGCGGCACATCATCGCGTGTGCCGCGTTTCACCGACGTTAAACGGCGCGCCTCGACGTGCTCAGCGCGCGTGGCGCGTCGCCAGCACCTGCACGGCGTCATCCAGCGACAGCCCGCGTGCGCGCAGCAGCACGATCAGGTGGAACAGCAGGTCGGCCGATTCGCCCAGCAGGGCGGCATCGTCCTGGACCACGCCAGCCAGCGCGGTTTCCACGCCCTCCTCGCCCACCTTCTGCGCGATGCGGCGGATGCCGTCCTCGAACAGGCGCGTGGTGTAGCTGCCCGCCGGACGTTGCTGGTCACGCTGCTGCACCAGCGCATCGAGCCGGCCCAGGAAATTGCCCGGGGCCCGCTCGAAGCAGCTTTCACTGCCGGTGTGGCAGGTCGGGCCGGCCGGGCGCGCGCTCACCAGGAGGGTGTCGTTGTCGCAATCGATGCGCACCGCCACCACCGCCAGCACGTTGCCCGACGACTCGCCCTTGGTCCACAGGCGCTGCTTGCTGCGGCTGTAGAAGGTCATGTGGCCGGTGACCAGCGTCAGCTCCAGCGACTCGGCACTGGCGTAGCCCAGCATCAGCACCGCCAGGCTGTCGGCGTCCTGCACCACCACCGGCAGCAGGCCATCGCCCTTGTTCCAGTCCAACCCGGCCAGCGCCTCGCGCGACGGCAATACCTCAATAGACATCTCGAACCTCGATCTGCTGCGCGCGCAGGAACTGCTTGAGCGCGGGAATGGCGATGGCGCCACTGTGGAAAACACTGGCGGCCAGGGCGCCGTCGACGTCAGCCTGGTCGAACACATCGACGAAGTGCTGCATCTCGCCAGCACCGCCGGAGGCGATCAGCGGCACATGGCACAGCGCACGCGCCTGGCGCAGCTGGGCTACGTCATAACCACGCCGCACGCCGTCGCTGTCCATGCAATTCAAGACGATCTCGCCGGCCCCGCGGCGCTGCGCCTCCACCAGCCAGTCCAGCGTGCGCAGCGGCACGGCCTGGGTCTTGTCGGGGTCGCCGCTGAAGCGGCGCACCCGCCACTCGCCGTCGGCCTCGCGCACCGAGTCGATGCCGACCACCACGCATTGCACGCCGAACGCGTCGGCCAGCTCCTCGATCAGCGCGGGGCGACCGAGCGCCGGCGAATTGATGGAGATCTTGTCGGCGCCGGCATACAGCACCCGGCGCGCGGTTTCCACATCGGAGATGCCGCCGGCCACGCAGAACGGAATGTCGATCAGCCGGGCGATGCGCTCGATCCAGCCCACGTCCACCGCGCGCCCTTCCGGGCTGGCGCCGATGTCGTAGAACACCAGCTCGTCGGCGCCCTGGTCGCGGTAGCGCAGTGCCAGCTCGGCGATGTCGCCCATGTCCACGTGGTCGCGGAAGCGCACGCCCTTGACCACGCGGCCATCGCGCACGTCCAGGCAGGGAATCAGCCGCCGGCTCAACATGCCAGCGCTCCTTCCAGGGTCATGCGGCCTTCCAGCAGCGCCTTGCCGAGGATCGCGCCGCCACATCCCACGGCCTTGGCGTCGGCCACGTCGGCGGCACTGCGCACGCCACCGGAGGCCTGCACGGCCACGCCCGGCAGCAATGCCGCCAGGTGCTGGTACAGCCCGATGTTGGGCCCGGACAGCATCCCATCGCGGGCGATATCGGTGCACAGCAGGTGACGCATGCCGGCCTGGGCGAACCGGGTGGCCAGCGCGTCGAGGGTAGCCTCGGCGGTCTCGGTCCAGCCATGCACGGGCAGCAGCCAGCGGCCGTCCTCGGCCTGGCGCGCATCCAGCGCAAGGGTGAGCCGCTCCGCGCCGAACTCGGCCAGCCAGCCGATCACCGTCTCCGGCTCACGCACCGCCACCGAGCCAACCACCACGCGGGCGGCGCCGGCGTCGAGGATGCGCGCGACGTCGTCGCGCGAGCGCACGCCGCCACCGGTCTGCACCTGCAGCGGGGTCTGCTGCGCAATGGCCGACAGCAGCGGTGACAGTGTGTAACCGCCCGCCCGCGCCGCATCCAGGTCGACCAGGTGCATCCACGTGGCCCCGGCGGCGGCGAACGCCTGCGCACGCGGCAACGGGTCGTCGCCGTAGGTGATCTGCCGGGCATAGTCGCCCTGCAGCAGCCGCACCACGCGGCCCTCGCGGATATCCAGGGCGGGATAGACGGTAAAACTCATGTCGGCGGGTTCTCGATGAAGTTCTGCAGGATCCGCGCGCCGGTGGCGGCCGATCGCTCGGGATGGAACTGCGCGCCGCTGTGGCGGCCGCGCTGCACCACGGCCGCGAACAGGCCACCGTGGTCGCAGGCCGCCACGGTGTGCTCGCCCAGCGGGGCGGCGTAGCTGTGCACGAAATACGCGCTGGCACGCTCGGGCACGCCCGCCAGCAGGGTCGACTCGCGCAGCGGCAGCAGCCGGTTCCAGCCCATGTGCGGCACGCGGATCCCAGTGGCCGGGTGCAGGTGGCGGACCACGCCGGGCAGCAGGCCCAGGCACTCCACGTGACCTTCCTCGGAGCCCTCGAACAGCAACTGCATGCCCAGGCAGATGCCCAGCAGCGGCACCTGCAGCTCGCGCAGCGGCTGCACCAGGTCCTGCGCATGCAGCCGTGCCATGCCATGCGGCGCGGCGCCCACCCCGGGCAGGATCACCCGCGACACGCCCTGCAGACCCTTGGCATCGCGTACCAGCCGTACCTGCACGCCCAGCCGCTCCAGTGCGTAGCGCACCGAGCCCAGGTTGGCGCCGCCGGCATCGATCAGCGCGACCTCGCTCACAGCGCCCCCTTGGTGCTGGGCAACGCGGTGCCCTGCCGCGGCAGCGCCTGGCGCAATGCCCGCGCCAGCGCCTTGAAGCACGCCTCGACCTTATGGTGGTCGTTGTCGCCGTGCACGCTCAGGTGCAGGTTGAGGCCGGCCGCATCGCACAGCGAGCGGAAGAAGTGCGGCACCAGCTCGGTCGGCATGTCGCCCACGCGCTCGCGCTTGAACTCGCCGTTGAACACGAAATACGGGCGCCCGCTGAAATCCAGCGCGGCACTGGCCAGGGTCTCGTCCATGGGCAGGGTGAAGCCGTAGCGGCCGATGCCGCGCTTGTCGCCCAGCGCCTCGCGCAATGCCTGCCCCAACGCCAGGCCGGTATCCTCGATGGTGTGGTGCTCGTCGATGTGCAGGTCGCCCTCGGCCTGCACGCTCAAGGCGAAACCGCCGTGCTTGCCGATCTGCTCCAGCATGTGGTCGAAGAACGGCAGCCCGGTGTGGGTCTGCGGCTCGGCGGTGCGGTCCAGGTCGACCTCCACCCGGATCCTGGTTTCCTTGGTATTGCGCTGCACGGTGGCGCGACGCGGCGCATCGGCCAGCTCGTGGGCGATCGCATTCCAGTCCCACTCGCCGCCGAACTGCTCGGTGCGCAGCTGGAAGCCGCGGATGTTCATGTTCTCGGCGAACTGGATGTCGGTGGGGCGGTCACCGACCATCGCCGAGCGCGTCCAGTCGATGCTGCGGTCCTGCAGGTAGGGCAGCATCATGCCGATGCCGGGCTTGCGCGTGGGCGCGTTGTCGTGCGGCCAGGTACCGTCGATCAGCACATCCCGGAACTCGATGCCCTGGCTGGCGAAGATCTGCAGCATCAGGTCGTTGGGGCCATCGAAACTGGCCTGCGGATAGCCTTCACTGCCGAGCCCGTCCTGGTTGCTGACGATCACGAACTGGTAGCCGGCATCGCGCAGTTTGCGCATGGCCGGGATCACGTCGCGGACGAAGCGGATCTTTTCGTAGGCATCGATCTGGAAATCGGCCGGCTCTTCGATCAGGGTGCCGTCACGGTCGACGAACAGGATGGGCGTCATGCGGCAACCCTCCGTGCCGCCAGCGCACTGAGCACGCGGTCGTTCTCCAGGGTGCTGCCCACGGTGATGCGCAGCGCGTCGTGCAGCTGTGGCGCGGCGCGCTGGTCGCGCACCACGACGCCCGCATCGAGCAGCGCGTCGAAGGCCTGCTGCGCGTCGGCGAAGCGGACCAGCAGGTAGTTGCCCTGCGAGGGATACACCCGGAGCACGCCCGGCAGCACCGCCAGGGCCAGTTGCAGACGGCTGCGCTCGGCCTTGATCCGCTCCACGCGCGAGGCGGTGAGCTGCAGGTTGCTGTCGCTCAGCCCGGCCAGGGCCAGATCGGCGCACGGGCCGGGAATCGGATACGGTGCCTGGCACCGGCGCAGCAGCGCGATCAGTGCGGGCGCGGCGATCAGGCTGCCGATCCGCGCCGCGGCCAGCGCATGCGCCTTGGACAGCGTGCGCAGCACGGCCACGTTGTCATGCGTGGCCAGCAGCGACACCGCCGATGGCAGCGCCGCGTACTCGGCATAGGCCTCGTCGACCACCACCAGTGCCCTGCCCTGCAGCGCGCGCGCCACGCGCTCAATCTGATCGAGCGCGATCGTGCTGCCGGCGGGGTTGGATGGCGAGCACAGGAACACCAGCTTGGCATTGCCCGCCAGCGCCGTGGCGATCACCGCGTCGAGATCGGCATTGAGCGCCTCACCGTCATCGCGCAGCGGCACCTCCAGCAGCGGCGCGTTCTGCAGCCGTGCACAGACCGCGTACATGCCGAACACCGGCGGGGTGACCAGCACCGCGTCACGACCGGGCTCGCACAGCGCGCGCACCAGCAGGTCGATCGCTTCATCGCTGCCACGCCCGATCAGCAACTGCTCGGGCGTGCACTTGTACAGGTCGGCCAGGCGTGCCCGCAGCGCGGCCGGTTGCGGGTCCGGGTAACGCCGTGCGCGGCCTTCGCTGTCCGCCGGGTTGGCCCAGGCCGACTCGTTCGCGTTGAGCCACACATCGCCCACCAGCGCACTGCTGCGCGCGGACGAATAGCCCGCGAACGCCTGCAGGTCCGGGCGCACCAGCGCCATCACCGACGAGGCGGCGCTCATGCCGCAGCCTCCATGCGCAGGGCGACGGCATTTTCGTGCGCATCCAGCCCTTCGGCACGGGCCAGCACGCGCGCGCAGCCGCCGATCGCGGCGATGCCCTGCGCGGTGGCCGACTGCACGCTGATCAGGTTCTGGAAGCTGGCCACGCTCACGCCGCTGTAGGCGCGTGCGGCGCCGGCGGTCGGCAGGACGTGGTTGGTACCGCTGCAGTAGTCGCCCAGTGCTTCGGGCGTGTAGTCGCCGAGGAACACCGAACCGGCCGCCTCGACCTGCGCCAGCCAGGCGCGCGGGTCGCGCAGCGCCAGGATCAGGTGCTCGGGCGCGTAGCGATTGCTGATCTGGAAGGCCTGCTCCAGCGTGTCGACCAGGATCAGCTGCGACGCCTGCAGGGCCTGCGCGGCGATGTCCGCACGCGAGAGCCGGGCCAACTGCGCCTGCACCTCGGCTTCCACCCGCGCCAGCATCTGCGCGTCGTCGGTGAGCAGCAGGACCTGCGAATCGGGACCGTGTTCAGCCTGCGACAGCAGGTCGGCGGCGACGAACGCGGGATTGGCCCCCGCATCGGCGATCACCAGCACTTCCGAAGGACCGGCCGGCATGTCGATCGCCGCCGCACCGTCCTGCGCCACCTGCTGCTTGGCTTCGGTGACGAAGCTGTTGCCGGGGCCAAACAGTTTGTCGCAGGCCGGCACGCTGTCGGTGCCGTAGGCCATCGCCGCGATCGCCTGCGCACCGCCGAGCTTGAACACCCGGTGCACGCCGGTCAGGCGGGCGGCCACCAGCACCGCCGGATCGGCGCTGCCGTCCTTGCGTGGCGGCGTGCACAGCACCACTTCGCGACAGCCGGCCAGCTGTGCCGGCACGCCCAGCATCAGCGCGGTCGACGGCAGCGGCGCACTGCCGGCCGGTACGTACAGGCCAACGCGACCGATCGGACGCACGACGCGCTCGCAGCGCACGCCCGGCGCGGTCTCCACCGCATAGCCCTGGCTCATGCCCGCTTGGTGGAACGTGCGGATCCGCGCGGCGGCATCGGTCATCGCCTGGCGCAGCTCGGCCGACACCGCCTGCTCGGCCGCGGCGAATTCGGCCTCGCCCACTTCAAAGCTTGCCGGCGCCACGCCATCGAAGCGCAGGCTGATCTCGCGCAGCGCCGTATCGCCATCGGCGCGCACCGCGGCGATCAAGCCCGCCACCGATTCACGGGTACGCGCCGCCACGGCCTGGACCGGGCGCTGCAGGGCCTGCGCCTGGGCGCCGGCATTCAATTGGGACCACGTCAGACGATTCATGCCAGCGACCGCTCCACGCTCAACACCATCAAGCCCTGCGCGCCCGCGCGCTCCAGGTCCTCCAACCGCTGCCACGTCAACGCACCGTGGCACATGGTCTGCAAACGCAGGTGGCCGCCGTCATCGGGCAACTGCACCAGCGGATCGGCGTCCGGCAGCAGCCGGGTCAGCTCGGAGACCCGGTCCAGGGCGGCGCGGAACATCAGCAGCTTGCTGTCCTGCACCTTGACCACGCCATCGAGGCGACGCAGCAGCATGGCCATCAGGCCGGCGCGGGCGTCGTCGGGCGTGCGGACCGGGCCGGCCAGCACGGCTTCGCTTTCCAGCAGGGTTTCCACCGGCTTGAGCTGGTTGGCCGCGAGCGTCGCGCCGCTGGAGACCAGGTCGCAGATCAGATCGGCGGTGCCCAGCCGCGGGGCGATTTCGACCGAGCCGGACAGTTCCACCACCTGCGCGTCCACGCCCCGTGCGGCCAGCCAGTCGGCCAGGATCGCGGGATAACTGGTGGCAATGCGCTTGCCGGCCAACTGCTCCACGCCCGTCCATTCCCATTCGTCCGGCACGGCCAGCATCAAGCGGCACTGGCCGAAGTTCAGGCCGCGCAGCGCCTGGTAGGCCTCCGGCAGGCCGATCCGGCGGCGCGCAGCGCCCTGCTCGTCCAGCTCATTGCGACCGACGATGCCGAAATCGCACACACCATCGGCGATCAGGCCGGGGATGTCGTCATCGCGGACCAGCAGCAGGTCCACCGGCAGCGATTCACCGTAGCAGAACAGCTTGTCGCGGCTCTGCCGCCAGCTGAGCCCGCAGGCGGTCAGCAGGCTGCGCGCGGGCTCGGCCAGCCGCCCGTTCTTCTGGATGGCGATACGCAGCCGGTCGCGTGCCGGGGCGGTCTGGGTTGCACTCATGGGGGAGGTCTCTACTCGGATTCGGGGGAGGTCGGCGTGGCGGCGATGGCAGCGGCATAGCCGCCGTGGCCGTGGTCCAGCGAGCGCGCCACGCGCCCGGTGGTGGTCACGCTGACCCCGGTCAACTCATGGATCTCGCGATACGGCACCCCTTGCTGCAGCAGCGGCACGACCTTCCAGCGGTCGGACAGCGCCTCCAGCTCGGCCGGCGTGCACAGGTCGCGCAGGAACGCGGTCACCGCCTCGGGATCGGTGACGGCAGCAAAGGCGCGCGCCAGCGAGGCCAGATCGGCCTGGGCGTCTTTTTCACGGGGGGCGGGGCGTAGTTTCATCGTATCAATGTAATAGCGTGCTATTACATTAGCGCAAACGAGGGTCTTGGGTCAAACCGCCCCAGGGTCCACAAAGGACCCGTTCAGCCGCTGAAAACGAAAAACGCCCGCGGTAGCGGGCGTCGGGGGTAGAGCCGACCCATGGTCGGCTGCACAGCTGAAGATGGAAGGCAACGGACGGGCGCCAGTCAACCAACAGACGCCGCTATCGCACCGTGCAACGCACCTCGGCGCGCATTGCCCCGCCGCGCAGGCACTCACCCAACAGGCCGCCCTGGCGGCTCGGGATCGGCTGCAGGGCGTCCAGCGCCCCTGCCCCGTCTGGACACAGCGTGCCGGCCAACGTGCGCAGGTCCTGTTCAAGCTGCTCCGGGTCGATCACATGACAGCGATCGACCACCAACCGGTACTGCCCCGGGCCGATCCGATCGCTGTGCAGCGACGGATCGCTCCGGCAGGCGCAGAGCAGGAGCAGCAACAGTGCCCCTGCCGCTACCGGCTTCACGGCATGACCTTGGCCTGCTCCAGTTCCACCTGCAGGGTGCTGGCCAGCTCCTCGCGGGAGACCTCGAACTGCTGCTCGCGCAGCAGGTCCTTCACCGCCACCACGCCGCGCGCCAGCTCGTCTTCACCGGCCAACACCACGAAGCGGATGCCCGCCTTCGCCGCGTACTGGAACTGCTTGCCGATCTTCTTCGGCTCCATCTGCACTTCGGCGTTGATGCCACCCACGCGCAGGCGACGGGCGATATCCAGCGACTGCGGCAGGCTGGCGTCGTCCATCAGGGCCACCAGCGCATGCACGCTGCTGTCCTCGATGCCGGCGATCAGGCCAGCCTCGCGCAGCTGCCAGAACAGGCGGGTCAGGCCGATGGAGATACCCACGCCCGGCAGCTTGGACTTGCTGTAATGGCTGGCCAGGTCTTCGTAACGGCCGCCCGAGCAGATCGAGCCGATCTGCGGGTGGTCGGTCAACGTGGTCTCGTAGACCGTGCCGGTGTAGTAATCCAGGCCGCGGGCGATGGAGAAGTTCAGGCAGTACGCGGTCTCCGGCACGCCCAGCGCCTTGACCAGCTCCAGCACTTCGCGCAGCTCGGCCACGCCCAGCTTCAGCGTGTCGCTGGCGGCCGGGTCGGCCAGCAGCGCGTCCAGCTGCGCCAGCGCGTCGGCGTGGCTGCTGGAACGCACCGCGACGAAGGCCAGGATGCGCTCGACCTGCTCGGCCGGAATATCAAAGCCCTCGCCCACCAGCGTCTCGCGCACGTAATCGGCGCCGCGCTTGTCCAGCTTGTCCACTTCACGCAGCACCGCCAGCTGGCGCTCGCCGTCGGCCACGCCCAGGCTTTCGAAGAAGCCGCGCAGCAGCTTGCGGTTGTTCAACTGCACCGAGAAATCACCGATGCGCAGTTCGGCGAACACCGCGTGGATCACCGCCAGCACTTCGGCGTCGTACCGCGTGCTCAGCGTGTCCTTGCCGATCACATCGATGTCGCACTGGTAGAACTCGCGGAAACGGCCACGCTGGGCACGCTCGCCGCGGTACACGCGCTGCATCTGGTAACGGCGGAACGGGAACGTCAGGTCATGTTCGTGCTCGGCCACGTAGCGGGCCAGCGGCACGGTCAGGTCGAAGCGCAGGGCCAGCTCGGGCAGCGTCTTGTCGCCGGCTTCGGCGGCATTGGCCAGCGCGCCTGTGGACTGCACGAAATACACCTGGCGCTCGGTCTCGCCGCCGGACTTGGTCAGCAGCACGTCGGACAACTCGAACACCGGGGTTTCCACCGGCAGAAACCCGAACCGCTCGTAATTGCGGCGGATGACGTCCAGCATGCGCTGGAACGCGATCTGCTCGCGCGGCAGCAATTCCATGATGCCGGGCGGCGTACGGGGCTTGATCACTTGCGGGACTCCTGCGAATCGGGGGGATGAGCTAGCGGCATATTCTAGCCGCAGCCGGGCGGCGCGACCGCAGGCCGGCGCCACGGCCCGGGTGAACGGCCGCATGAAGTATCATGAGCAGGCCCCGCTCCCTGGTTCGACATGACCCGGCCCCACTCCGGTAACGCCCTTTCCGCCGTTGAAGACCCTGCCAGCCCGGGCTGCTCGACGCTGCGCGACTGCCTGCACTGCTCGGTGCGCCACCTCGCGGTGTGCTCGGCGCTGTCCCCGGACGAGGTGCAGGCACTGGAACGGGTAACCGTATCGCAGGCCCTGCCACTGGGCGCCACCCTGGCCCGCAGCGGCGAGCCGCGCCAACATGTCTATACCTTGACGGCCGGTGCGCTGCGCCTGGTCCGCACCCTGGCCGATGGCCGCCGCCAGATCAGCGGCTTCGTGCTGCCCGGCGACTATCTTGGCCTGACCGGCAGCGACAACCACCGCTACGACATCGAAGCGATCGCCGACAGCCGCGTCTGCCGCGTCACCCTGCCGCAGATGAAAGACCTGCGCCAACGCTACCCGCACCTGGAGCGCAAGCTGCTGCAGCGTGCCTGCCAGGCGCTGGATGACGCGCAGGATGCGGCCTTGTCACTGGCGCGCCTGCAGCCGGCCGAAAAGCTGGCCGATTTCCTGCTGCGGCTGGCCGCGCGCGAAGCCCGGCTCGGTGCCGACGGCCTGCGCGTGACCCTGCCGATGGGCCGTGGCGACATCGCCGACCACCTCGGCCTGACCATGGAAACGGTGAGCCGCACCTTCACCAAGCTGCGCCAGCAGGGCCTGATCGCCCTGCCCCACCTGAACACCGTCGAGATCCTGGACGAAGCGGGCCTGCACACACTCTCCGGCGACGAATAAGCCGCGGCGCATCGGGTGCGCCGGGCTGGCCGGCGGCTCGCCCGCGCATCGTGCAGCCCTACCGCCCCTGCAGCAGCACCGCGCGCAACGCCGCATACGCCGGCGCGCACGGCTCGGCATGCGCCGGCCGCTGCAGCAACTCGGCCAGCGCAGCCGGCACCGCCAGCGAACGCCCGATCAACGGCTCCACCACCGAATCGAACTTGGCCGGATGCGCGGTGGCCGCCACCGCCCAGTCGCCCTGCACGCCTTCGGCCCGCATCGTCTCCAGCAGCGCGACGGCGGTCGCGGTATGCGGGCAGAACACCTCGCCTGCCTGCGCATGCCGCCGGGTGATCACCTCGCGGATCGCCGCATCGTCCACCGCCTCCACCCGGAAGGCCGCGCGCAGCGCCGCGTCGTCGGCGGCGTACAGCCAGCGCAGGCGTTCGAAGTTGCTCGGTGCGCCCACGTCCATGGCGTTGGCCAGGGTGGCCACGCTGGCGACCGGTTGGTAATCGCCGCCGTGGAAGAAGCGCGGCAAGACATCGTTGGCGTTGGTGGCCAGTGCGATGCGCCCCAGCGGCAGGCCCATCGCCCGCGCCAGCACCGCGGCCATCGCGTTGCCCAGGTTGCCGGTCGGCACCACCAGGTTGAGGACGTTGCCCGAGGCGGCCTGGTGGCTGAGCGCGGCGTGCGCGTAATAGCTCATCTGCGGCAGCCAGCGCCCCAGGCTGATGCTGTTGGCGGAACTCAGCGGCACCCGTGCCTGCAGCTCGCGGTCGCCCAGCGCCTGCTTGACCATCGCCTGGCAATCGTCGAACGAGCCGGCCACGCGCAGGGCCTGGATGTTGTCGCCGAAGCACCCCAACTGGTGCGCCTGGCGCGGCGACACGCGCCCGTCCGGGTACAGCACCACCACCCGGATGCCGGGCTGGCGATGGAAGGCGGCGGCCACCGCCGCACCGGTATCGCCGGAGGTGGCGACCACGATCGTGAGCTCGCGCGCCTGGCCTTGCTGCAACCGGGCAAGGCTGGCGGCCAGGAAGCGTGCACCGAAATCCTTGAAGGCCGCAGTGGGGCCATGGAACAGTTCCAGTACGTGGTCACCGGGCGTGCTCAACGCACGCAGTGGCGCAGGGAAGTCGAAGGCCTGCTCGCACAGCACGGCCAGCTGCGGTGCCAGCGCATCGCCGTCAAAGAACGGCGCCAGCACCGCGGCGGCATCCTGGGCCAGCGAACCCTGCGCCTGCCAGGCATGCGGCGGCGGGCGTTGCGCGGGTACGTAGAGCCCGCCATCGGGGGCCAGGCCCGCGGCGATGGCCTGGCTGAGCGTTGCGGACGGGGCGGCGTGGCGGGTGGAAACAAAATTCATCGGAGATCCTGCGGGAAGAGGGACATCGGGAATCACAGCAACTGCGCACCGGGCGCGTTCAAGGGCGACACCCAGCCCTGGCTGTCGAAGCCAGCCTCGGCAAACGCGCGTTGCACCGCCGCCTGCGCGGCCTCGGCCTGCGTGCGCTGTTCGAACCAGGCGAACACACTGGGGCCGGCACCGGAGATGCTGGCGCCCATCGCGCCGCCCGCCAGCGCGGCATCGCGTGCAGCGGCAAAGCCGGCAATCAGGCCCGCCCGGCGCGGCTCCACCAGCACGTCACGCAGGCCGGCACGGACCAGCGATGCGTCGGCGTTGAAGCAGCCACACAACACCAGCGCCAGATTGGCGCTCTGCTGCACGAACTCTCCCAGCGCGTAGTGGCCCTGCAACGCGGCGCGTGCCCGGCGCGTTTCCAGCACCGCCTCCGGATGCACCAGCAGGCTGTGCCAGGCGTCGGGCACCGGCACCGGCACCAGTCGCTCGGCGGTGCTCAGCACCAACCCGCCCAGCAGCATCGGCCCCAGGTTGTCGCCATGCCGGCCGCCGCTGGCCACGGCCTCGCCGGCCAGCGCGAACGGGTACAGCCCCGCGCGCGGCAATGGCGTGTCCAGCAGTGCATTGGCGGCCACCAGCGCGGCCACGCAGGAGGCGGCCGAGCCGCCCATCCCCGAGCCCAGCGCGATGCCCTTGTCGATCTCGATCTCGAAGCCGAACGGCAGCGCCAGTGCGTCCCGCAGCGCGATCAGTGCCGCCCCGGCGGTGTTGTCCGGGGCCTGCAGCGGCAGCGCGAACGGCGTGCCACGGATCGCGGCGATGCGCACCTCAGGCGCGTCGATGCGACGCACGCTGACGGTGTCGCCGACGCCGGCGATCGCATGCCCGAGGATGTCGAAGCCCACCGCCGCATTGCCTACCGACGCCGGCGAAAACGCGCGCGCCACCGCCGATGCCACGGCCATCACAGGCGCGCCCCCTCGCCCACCGCCACCCGCAGCACATCGGCGAACACGCCGGCGGCGGTGACCTCCGGGCCGGCACCCGGGCCCTGCACCACCAGCGGGTTCTCGCAGTAACGACGCGTGGTGAACTGCACCACGTTGTCCGTCAGGCGCAGGTTGGCGAAGGCATGCGTGGCCGGCAGCTCGACCAGCCCCACCTGCGCGCCCGCATCCGACAACCGCGCCACGTAGCGCAGCACCGCGCCACGCGCGCGGGCCTGGGCCAGGCGCTCGGCGAACACCGCATCGACGGCATCCAGCCCGCCCATGAAGTCCTCGACGCTGGCCTGGCGCAGCACCTCGGGCACCAGGCTTTCCACCTGCACGTGCTCCAGGCTCAGCTCGCGTCCGGCTTCGCGCGCCAGGATCACCAGCTTGCGCGCCACGTCCACTCCGGACAGGTCGTCGCGCGGGTCCGGCTCGGTGTAGCCCATGCCACGTGCCTGCGCCACCAGCTGCGAGAACGGCACCTGGCCGTCGTACATGTTGAACAGCCAGGCCAGCGTGCCGGAGAAGATGCCATCGATGGCCAGCACTTCGTCACCGGTGTCGACCAGGTCGCGCAGCGTGGTGATCACCGGCAACCCGGCGCCCACCGTGGCCTCGTAGCGGAAGCGCGCACCGCTGGCGGCGGCCGCCTCGCGGATCGCGGTGTAGCGCGGCAGCGGCCCGGCACCGGCCTGCTTGTTCGGGGTCACCACGTGGATGCCAGCGGCCAGCCAGCCGGCATAGCGATCGGCCACATCGGCGCTGCCGCTGCAGTCGATGATCAGCGCGTGCGGCAGGTGCGCGGACAGCAGGTGCGCGGTGAAGGCCTCCAGGTCGGTCGGCTGCGACGGCCCGGCCAGTGCGGCACGCCAGTCGCCGTGCACGCCGCGCTGGTCGAGCAGCATGCGGCTGCGCGAGGCCACCGCACGCAACCGCAGGTCCACCTTGGCACGCCCAAGCAGGTGCGCCTGCGCGGCCTGCAACTGGTCCAGCAGCGCCGCGCCCACGTTGCCCGGCCCGATCACGCCCACCGAGAACGTCTGCGGCGACAGCCAGAACCCGGCATGCGCCGCGCGCAGGGCCTTGGTCGCGTGGCGGCTGTCCACCGCCACCGAGATGTTGCGCTCGGACGAGCCCTGCGCAATGGCCAGGATATTGACCTGGGCGCGGCCCAGCGATTCGAACAGGCGCGCGGCCACGCCGGGCTGCCCGGCCATGCCATCGCCGACCGCCGCCAGCACGCTGACGTTGTCGGTGAGCTGCACGCGCTGCACCTGGCCCAGGCCCAGCTCGTGGGCGAAGGCCTGCAGCAGCGCATCGCGTGCGCGCAGGGCCTCGGCCTGCCGCACCACGCAGCAGATCGAATGCTCCGAGGAGCCCTGCGAGATCATCACCACCGATACGTGCGCGTTGCGCAGCGCGGCGAACACGCGCTCGGCGGTGCCGGGCACGCCGATCAGCCCGGTGCCTTCCAGGTTCAGCACGGCCAGGTCCGGGCTCAGCGTCAGGCCCTTGATCGGGCCGGCCACGGTGCGGTCGGCGGTGATCCGGGTGCCCGGGTGATCCGGGTTGAAGGTGTTGCGGATGATGATCGGCAGGCCGCGCTCGATGGCCGGCGACATCGTCTGCGGGTGCACCACCTTGGCCCCGAAATAGGCCAGCTCGCAGGCCTCGTCGTAGCTGAGCGCCTCCAGCTGCACCGCTTCGGGCACCAACCGCGGATCGGCCGAGAGCACCCCGTCCACGTCGGTCCAGATATGCAGTTCGCCGGCATTGAACAGCGCCGCGAAGATCGCGCCGGAGTAGTCGCTGCCGTTGCGCCCCAGCGTGGTGATCCGGTCACGGCGGTCCCGCGCGACGAAGCCGGTGGCCACCACCCGCCGCTGCGGATGCGCCTGCCGCCAGGTGGCCAGGCGTTGCGCACTCTGCACCCAGTCCACGTCCACGCCCAGTTCGCCGCGGTCCACCACCAGCACGTCACGCGCATCCAGCACCGCGCAGTCTTCACCCAGGCCCTGCAGGTAGTGCCCGAGCAGATGCGCCGAGTACACCTCGCCCAGCCCCTGCACGCGATCCAGCACCTCGGCCGGCAGCTCGCCGATCACCGCCAGCGCGCCCAGCACGTCGGCCAGCTGCGCAAAGCGCGCGTCGAGCCATTCCACGGTGGGCCCGGCATGCTCGCCGAGCAGCGCCACTGCCGCGCCGCGATGGCGAGCGCGCAGCGCGTGCCAGTCATCGCGCCACTGCGGGGCGTCATCCGCGGCCAGCCCGGCCAGGCCGATCAGCGCGTCGGTCACGCCCTTCATCGCCGAGACCACCGTGACCTGCACGGCGTCGTCGCGCGCCAGCAGCAACTGGGCCACGTGGCGGTAACGCTCGGCATCGGCCACCGAGGTGCCACCGAACTTGTGCACGACGGTGGAGGCGGCCCGCAGGACGGGGGCGGGGGAATCAGCAACGGGGACGGCGACGGATGACATGTGGACCTCGATTCGAGGCCCCGCGTCGGCTCAGGCTGAAGGTGCTCCCCCGCAACCTGTTCCGGGTGCGGGGCCGTTGTGTTCGGAAATTACGCGAAGACGACGGGCCGCACCGGGCGAGTGGTGACGGTGGTAATGGTGGTGGTACCGGTGGTCTGGCGCGGCACGGCCCGACCGCCCGCAAGGGCGGCGTTGGACAGCGGGGCGGTGGCGGCGATGGAGACCATGGACCAAGAAAACTACGTCGCCGGGGGGCTTGTCAAGTGTTGCAGCGCAAAAGATTCCGCGCCGCGATCGGCGTGCAACGTCGGCAAAAAAGTTGCGAATGACACCATCCAGGCATCGCGGGGCTCTCGCCGTCGTTTGCTCAGCCGACGTGCTCGGCCACCGCGCGGGGCGGCCGGTGCGCGTGCGCGCACATCAGCACGCCGGAGACCAGGCAGACGATCGCCACGACCTCGATCGTGCTCGGCCAGCGCCGCTGCCAGGCAAACCCGTACAGCAACGCGAACAGGGTCTCGAACACGATCATCTGGCCCGTCAGGGTCAGCGGCAGGTTGCGGCTGGCGCGGTTCCAGCACGCGTTGCCGAGTACCGAGGCAACCACCGCCACGCCGGCGCTGATCAGCCAGAACCCGCCCCAGTCCGTGGCGGGATGCGATGGGCCGGACGCCAGGAATGCACTGGGCACCAGCAGCAGCGCCAGGCCGCCGGTGGCCACGCCGGTCAGCAACGACCAGTCGTGCCCGGACAGGTCCGGCCGGCGCGCCAGCCAGCGGCTGTTGCCGATGGAGTACACCGCCCAGGACAGCAGCGCACCGACCGCGCACAGCAGCCCAAGCAGGCGGCGCCCGGTGGAACCGGCGGCGTGCTCGGCCAGGAGCGCTTCGTAGCCCACCAGCCCCACCCCGAGCAGGCACAGCAGCAGCGCCGGTGCCAATCGCCGCAGCGGCACCGCGCCTGCCTCGCGCACACCGGCCAGCGTGACCACCACCGGGATCAGGCCGACGATGAGCGAGGCCGCCGCACCACCGGCCCACTGCACCGCGTTGGCCAGCAGCACGAAATAGACCAGGTTGCCGGCCAGGCTGAGCCACAGCAGCCCACGCCATTCGGCCATGCCGATCCGCGTGCGCAGCTCGCGCCACCGCGGGGCCAGCAATGCCACTGCGATCAGCCCGTACACCAGGTAACGCCCGGCCGACAGCTGCACCGCACTGAACTGGCTCAGCATCGCCGGCGCCAGGAACACCACACCCCACAGCGCGCCGGCGGCAATGCCGTTGGCGACGCCAACTCCCATCGATCGATTCATCTGCGTGCGCGGGCTCCGGTCTGGAAAGGCCTGCCAGTGTAGGCAGGCGCGCGCGGCCAATCTTGACCGAGGCTACTGCCGGTGACGACGGCGATAGTCGGCCGGGGTCATGCCCCACTCGCGGCGCAACGCCCGGGTCAGCGCGCTCTGCTCGGAGTAGCCGGCATGCTGGGCGATGCTGGCGATCGGCATGTCGCCCTCGGCCAGGCGGCCACGTGCCCAGCGCAGCCGACAGGCACTGAGCCATGCCAGCGGACTCATGCCGAAGGCCTGGCGGAACAACGCATGCAGCCGGCTGCCACTGACCCCCACTTCCGCAGCGATCCGCTCCACCGGCCACGCCTGGCCGGGATGGCGCTCGATCTGCGCGCATACCGCCTGCAGCCGCGTGCCGCTGCCCGCCAGGGAAAACGCCTGCAGCAGCAGCGGCAGCTCGCGTGCCACCACGTCGGCATCGAGCCGCTCCGGTTGCGCGCAGACCCGCTGCGCCATCGCGCGCACCTGCACCGGCAACGCCAGTACCGGGTGGCGGTGCAGCCGCTGCAGCGTGTCATCGTCGAACAGCGCCGCCGGGCAGTCGACGATCAGGAAACGGTCGTCATCGAGCGCAGCCTGCGCATGTCCGGCCGCCGGCGCCACGAATGCGCCCTGCCACACATCCAGGCGCGCGCCCCTCCCCTCCAGCTCGAACGCCAACTCGCCCCGCACCGGCACCACCCACTGCGCGAACGCATGCCGGTCCACGCTCGATGAGCGGTCGTAACGACGCAGGTTGAAGGCAGCGGCAGACATGGAGCGGGAGGCACGGCGGCAGGCGGCGGTATGCAGGAGTCTGCAGGTGGCCAACCCGCGACGCAATCACGCGCCGTGCCGGGCGCCGGCTGGCGGCTGGCGGCTACCGTGCTCGAACGATTCCCGATCGTGCCGGCGTGGTACGTCGCGCAATGGGGCCCCCTGTCCCTGGCCGGCGTGCCGCCGACGAATGCCAGCGTCGGCACGTCTTTCTGCACGACGGCGCTGCCGCTGGGGCGAGCCAGTGGTGGCTGCCGCGCCGCTCACCTCCCATGAATGCACTGGGCGGCTCGGGCGCCAACATCGCCTGGGCGGCCTCTACGTCAGTGACCCGCATCGCGGCCAAGGCCTGGCGGCCACGCGGATCGAAGACCTGATGGCCAAGGCGGCGGTGCTGGGGGTGCGGAATATGTCCGTGCGGACTGCGGCCGACGATGGGCGCCTGTATCGCCGACTGGGCGGGTCGCCGCTGGAAAACCTGTGGCGCACGACGGGGCTTCCCGGAGCGCGTCATGCTGCGGCGGCTGGCGCCGCCTTGATTCAGCGCGACCGCATCGGCTGCGGCGCGGGCCGGTCGGCCAACGATCCCAGGGTGAAGGTGTAGCCGGCTTCCTCGAGCAGCTTGCGCATGCGCAACTCGGCACGCTTGGGATAGGCCAGCGACAGCGGCGCGTGCAGTGCATACGAGGTGGACTTGCCCGGCATCGTATCGCGGGTCACCGACGACTGGTTTGTTTCGCAGGCATTGCTCCACAGGTCCGACAGAACCTTGGGCCCGATGGATTGATTATTGCCAAGACGAAGCGTCAGCCAACGCATGTGTTCCATAGCAGATCCAACTAGCCCTTTCGATCGAGTATGCACCAAATCCTCCTGCCCCGTACGCGGCCGTGCGGACCCCACACAGCGACAGCCCCGGGCGTGCCGGGGCTGTCCATGCGCGAGGCCCGCGCATTCACCCACGCCCTGGCGCAAGCACCAGGGCGGGTGGGATTACTGCTTCATCGCGTGCTTGCGATCGCGCATCACCGCATGGCATTCCTGCACCTGCGGCAGCAGGCGCTGCACTTCCTGGCGCGCGGCCGGCGGGGTGTCCGCATCGGTAAGGGTGTCCTTGAACGCCTTCAGCAAACGGTCTTCGGATTCTTCCAGTTCCGCCACGTAGCCGTACTGGGTGTCGCCCAGGGTGGCGCGCACCTTGCCGTAGAACTGCTGCATCGAGCCGACCACGGTGCCGTGCTCGGCCGGCTTGCCACCGGCGGCCAGCACGCTGGCGCTGAGCGAACGCACGATCTCGTCCTTCACCCCGGCGATGCGGGTGAACAGCGAGGACAGTTCCGCGTCCTTCACCTTGCCGGCGGCTTCGGTGTAGAAGTCCTTGCCATCGCGGGCGATTTCGATCAGGTCGTTCAGGGTGTGCGTGGTCTTGGTTTCGGTAGTCACTGAGATCTGCTCCTGTGTTTCTTTGGGCTTGCCCGTGCTTGGGTGGGTCCACCTTTCCGCATCGGCAATGAAGTCGGCGTGACACCCAAAACGGACGGTTCAGCGAGGTGTGCGCGCGGAAAAACAGTTGTTTGCATGACGTGTTGACCGCGCCATGGCGCCGTCACGAATATGCCCGCCATGGCGCATCCGGCAGCATGAAACATGCCCCCCTCGCGCGCGCTCGCCGCTCAATGCGGCGCATGGCCGGGCGGCGGTGGATCTTCCATGGGCGGCGTCGACGGCGACGGGTCCCGCTCGGGCGGAACCTCGGTCGGCGGCTCCTGCGCGGGCGGGTCTTCGCGCACCGGTTCTTCGACCGGTGCCGGCGGTGGCACCGGCACCTCGGGCGTGGGTGTCTGCGCGCACAGCGGACGCTGCGCGGCCGTTTCCTGCATGGCATCGTGGTGCATTCAGTGGTCTCCTTCGGGGTATCGTCCTGCAGCATCCACCGCCTGCCGTCACGAGCCCGCGAGGACGCCACGCGCTGCGCACGCCGCCGCCCCGTGCGGCACGCGGCGCGCGCAGCTTGCGGCTATCCTGTGCGACCTCCTCCATTACTGCTGGATCCGCCCATGGGTAGGTCGATACGGATATCACTGCTGGTCCTTGGCCTGGTTGCAGGCGGCGACGCGCTCGCGCAGGCAACCCCACCCGACGCCGACGGCACGCGCCAGGTGCCCACCTTCCCGCTGCCGATCTCGCCCTTCCTCAGCCCGGAAGCACAGGCCAGCGTTCGCAATGGCGTGATCCACGGCGATCCCACCGCCAAGCTGGACAACACCGCCGTGCGCGCGCAGCTGGGGGCAATCCGCACGGGCGCCGACCAGTGGGCGTATGCCGAGATCGCCGAACTGCGCAAGCGCTACCCGGTGGAGCTGCACAACGAAACCTGGAACGGTGTGCCCGTGGTGCGCGTGCAACCGCGCAGTGCCCCGGCCGATCCGACGCAGCGGCGCCTGCTGATCGAACTGCATGGCGGTGCCTTCGTGTTCGGCCGCGCCGACAGCCTCGGCCTGCTTGAGGCGATCCCGGTAGCGGCGATGACTGGCATGACCGTCGTGGCGGTGGAGTATCGGCAAGGCCCGGAGCACCGCTTCCCCGCCGTCAGCGAAGACGTGGCCAGCGTGTACCGCGCCGCCCTCGAGCAGATGCCGGCCAGGCACATTGGCCTGTTCGGCTGCTCCGCCGGGGGCGTGCTCACCGGTGAATCGCTGGCCTGGTTCGCCAAGGAAAAACTGCCGATGCCGGGCGCCGCCGGGCTCTTCTGCGCGGGCGGCGATGCCCGTTACGGCGGTGATTCCCGCTACGTGATGGCCGCGCTCAACGACGCGCTGCTGCCACATGCCGACGGCAGCCTGCCGATCATGGAGGACCTGTATTACGGCGATGTCGACTTCCGCGATCCGCTGGTGTCCCCGATATTCTCCGAGCCGCTGCTGGCGCAGTTTCCGCCCACCCTGTTCATCACCGCCACCCGCGCCGCCGAGCTGAGCAACGTGGCCTACATGCACGGCCGGCTGGTGGACCTGGGGCGCGAATCGGACCTGCATGTGTGGGAGGGCCTGGGCCATGCCTTCCACCTGGATGCCAAGCTCCCGGAGAGCCAGCAGGCGTACCGGGTGATGGCGCGGTTCTTTGCCAGGCACCTGGAGGCGACGCTGCCTGCTCCGCCGCGCTGAGGCACGATGGGCAGCGCTTACCGGCTCACTCCAGCACGTCGTGGGCCGAGAGATTCTTGTAGATGAACCGACCGTCCTCATCCCATTCGGGCAAGGACAGGTCCAACAGCGACAGGTCCACCGCGCACTGCGCGGTCGTAAGCGCGGCGAGGCTGTCCAGCAGGTACGCGCGAAATGCCTCGACGTCGAAGTCGCGCGGGCGACGCTTGCGCGCGTACCAGTTGTCGACCGCGCGCAGCAGGGCCGCTTTGTAGGCGACCAGTTGAGCGCTTGCATCAAGGAAGCGCACATCGTGCCAGTCCAACTGGCCGACCGAAAGGAGTTGCCGCAGCTTGGGCGTGTAACGCGAGAAATCGGCCGGCACGGCGCCGGACGAGCCGATGGCAGTACCATCGACCGCGTCGTACATCTCGAATCCGAATATGAAAACGTCGACAGCGGCGCCGAAGCTCTGCCCCGACAAACGCTGCTTCAGGAACTCTTCCATCTGGCACAGATCGAGCCACCAGACACCCTGGCTCAGATCAAACCGCCACCCCGATTTCAGCTTCGTTGCGTCCCTGGCCTTGGCCGGCCACGTGGTCATCTGTCGAAACTCCATTCCCGTCTCCTGGCATCGCGTCCTGGCGATGTTCAAGACTACCCGGCTGGCGATCGCCATGCAGCTGGCCAGCGCTGGCCAGCGCCGGCCAGCGCATGCGACGTTCGAACCGGGTCGGGTGACCTGGGGTGGGCGCAATCGCCGTCGAACGCGGCGGCCGCAGGATCCACCACGGCCGGGCAGAGGGTATCGACGCGAGTATTCGCGCCGCGTCATGTGGAAGGGGCTTGCCTGCGACGCTACCCTCACCCTGTATGCACCGCCGCCACACCACGCGAGGTCCCATTGCGCAGCAACCGGCATTCATCGAGGACATGTCTAGACGAGCCTCACAGGAACCCCCCGTTCAAGTAACAACCATGCGCCTAGCCTGCACTCTCCAACACACCCCGGTGCAGACACATGGCAATCAAGACGATGGAAGATCTCTTCATCCACGAGCTCTCCGACATCTACAGTGCGGAAAAACAGTTGACCAAGGCGCTGCCGCGACTGGCCCGCGCCGCAACCAACCCGGCCCTGAAAGCCGCATTCGAGCTGCACCTGGAGGAAACCCAGGGCCAGGTCGAGCGCATCGACGCGGTGGTCGAGCTGCTCGGCATCCGGCTCAAGCGCATCAAGTGTGCAGCGATGGAAGGCCTGGTCGAGGAAGGCAAGGAGGCCATCGAGAGCATCGAGGAGGGTCCGGTACGGGATTCGGCCCTGATCGGCGGCGCGCAGAAAGTGGAGCATTACGAAATCGCGTCCTACGGCACCATCGCGGCGTTGGCCAAGCAGCTCGGCTACAAGGACGCGCTGCCGCATCTGCTGGCCACGCTGCAGGAGGAGAAGGCCACCGATGACAAGCTGACCCTCATCGCGAAGGGCGGCGACGGGAAACCTGCGAAGGCGGCATGAGCCCATCCGGCTCGGCGAGCCTTCTGGACTACCTGGCCGCCGCGTCCCTCGCGGCGGCCAGCCGGGACTGCGCTACTCCCCTGCCGGGCTCAGGTTCCGGCCACCGCCGCCGATATCCAGCCAAGGGGCCTGGCGCACTGCGTCGCCACCCGCCCCGCCCTGGCGACACTGACGGACATCGATACCCATGACCTGTACAGGCGTTTTCGAACTGATTGAAGTCAACGTCCCCACCGAAGCGCGCGACGCGCGCGCATCGTGGCTCAGCTCGGTGGCCGCCGCCTGCGTTGCGTGCAAGCGCCACTTCACCGCCAGCGGCGACAACGGTTTGCAACTCATCCCCGGCGGGGTGGCCATTACCTGCCCGGGCTGCAAGACACGGCAGGCGATCAGCCGGGCGCGGTTTGATGGACTGCTGCGGCAGGAGCGGCAGGGCTAGCAGCGAATCGGCGGCCCTGAACGCGGCGACAGACGCCCCGACCTGGCCCGTGTGGGCTGGCAGCCGAGCGGCGGGATTGACGCTGCAGGAATGATGGTGACCCCGGCCCGATTCGAACGGGCGACCTTCTCCTTAGGAGGGAGACGCTCTATCCAGCTGAGCTACGGGGCCAAGTGCGGTGCGGGGCGAGATCCGCCCTGGCGCTGGCTGCACCGGCGCGACGCGCGGTGCAGCCGTGAAGGATACCCACATTCAGCGGCGGGACCAAGGCCACCGCCGCAGCGCGCGGGTCCGCCGGGTCAGCGGATGTCCAGTTCCGGGAAGCCCTTGACCAGCTCGTCGAGCGCCTTGATCTGCACCAGGAACGGCTCCAGCGCGGCCAGCGGCAGCGCGCTGGGGCCGTCGCAACGGGCGTGGTCCGGATCGCGGTGGGCTTCCAGGAACAGGCCGGCCAGGCCAAGCGCCATGCCGGAACGGGCCAGTTCCGCCACCTGGCGGCGGCGGCCACCGGAGGCATCGCTGCCAGCGTCACGACGCTGCAGGCTGTGGGTGACGTCGAAGATCGCCGGCAGGCCGCCGGTGGATTCGATCATTTCGCGGAAGCCCAGCATGTCCACCACGAGATTGTCGTAGCCGAACTGCGCACCGCGCTCGCACAGGATGATGTTCTCGTTGCCCGCCTCGCGGATCTTGGACACGATGTGCTTGATCTGGGTGGGGCTGAGGAACTGCGGCTTCTTGATGTTGACCGCGCGGCCCGTGCGCGCGATCGCCTCGACCAGGTCGGTCTGGCGCGCCAGGAAGGCCGGGATCTGCAGTACGTCGACCACCTCGGCGACCGGCGCGGCCTGGGCCACTTCGTGCACGTCGGTGATCACCGGCACGCCGAAACGACGCTTGACCTCCTCGAAGATGCGCAGCCCCTCCTCCAGGCCGACGCCACGGAAGGACTTGATCGAGGACCGGTTGGCCTTGTCGAACGACGCCTTGAACACGTACGGGATGCCGAGCTTGGCGGTGACCGTGGTGAAGTGTTCGGCCGCGTGCAGGGTCGAATCGAGGTCTTCGAGCACGTTCAGGCCGCCAAACAGCACGAACGGCAGTCGATTGCCGACAACCACGCCTTCCGCAACGGTAACGTTCATTCAGATTCCTTGGGGCGAACAATGGGCGACATTCTATCCGGTTGCAGGGGAAGAGCAGCCGGGCATGGCCCGGCTCTACCTGTTTGGGGCGAGGGCGTCCGCGCCGGGCGCAGCCAGGCATCGCCTGCGTCGACCGGGTAGAATCGGCGATCTGCATGCCGCCCCCCACCCTGCCAGCGGCTGCGCCCTTTTTTGATACGCAACAGGAGTTTGCATGTCCTCTGAGCTGCTCAAGGCCCTTGGCCTGGACGCGACCAACGCTGGCACCTATCTGGGCAACGGCGAGTGGTCCACCGCCACCAGCGCCGGTGTGATCACCCCGGTCAACCCGACCACCGGTGAAGCGATCGCCACAGTGCACGCCACCACCGACGCCGATTACGAAACCATCATCGCGCGCGCCCAGGAAGCCTTCCACGTGTGGCGCACCACCCCGGCCCCGCGCCGTGGCGAAGCCGTGCGCCTGTGTGGCGAAGCGCTGCGCGCCAACAAGGACGCGCTGGGTTCGCTGGTCGCGCTGGAAATGGGCAAGAGCAAGCCCGAGGGCGACGGTGAAGTGCAGGAGATGATCGACATCGCCGACTTCGCCGTGGGCCAGAGCCGCATGCTGTACGGCTACACCATGCATTCGGAGCGTCCGGGCCACCGCATGTACGAGCAGTACCAGCCGCTGGGCCTGGTCGGCATCATCAGTGCGTTCAACTTCCCGGTCGCGGTGTGGGCGTGGAACGCGTTCCTGGCCACGATCTGCGGCGACATCTGCCTGTGGAAGCCGTCCAACAAGACCCCGCTCACTGCCATCGCCTCGATGCGCATCTGCAACGAAGCGCTGCGCAACGGCGGCTTCCCGGACCTGTTCTTCCTCATCAACGATGCGGGTACCGAGCTGTCGCAGAAGATGGTGGCCGACAAGCGCGTGCCGCTGATCAGCTTCACCGGCTCGACCCAGGTCGGCCGCCAGGTCGCCGAGAAGGTCGCCCATCGCCTGGGCCGCTGCCTGCTGGAACTGGGCGGCAACAACGCGATCATCCTGGATGAAACGGCCGACCTGAAGCTGGCCATCCCGGGCATCGTGTTCGGTGCGGTCGGCACCGCCGGCCAGCGCTGCACCACCACGCGCCGCCTGATCGTGCACGAATCCATCCATGACGACGTGCTGGCCACGCTGATCAAGGCGTACAAGCAGGTGGAAGGCAAGATCGGCGATCCGACCGACCCGGCCAACCTGATGGGCCCGCTCAACAGCGACGGCGCCGTGCAGCAGTTCCTGGCCTCCATCGAGAAGGCCAAGGCCAGCGGCGGCACCGTGGAAACCGGCGGCACCCGCATCGACCGCGCCGGCAATTTCGTGCTGCCGGCGATCGTCACCGGGCTGAAGAACAGCGACGAAGTGGTGCAGCACGAGACCTTCGCGCCGATCCTGTACGTGATGAAGTACAGCACGCTGGATGAGGCCATCGACATGCAGAACGGCGTGCCGCAGGGCCTGTCGTCCTCGATCTTCACCACCAACCTGAAGACCGCCGAGCGCTTCCTGTCGGCGGCCGGCTCGGATTGCGGCATCGCCAACGTCAACATCGGCACCTCGGGTGCGGAGATCGGCGGTGCGTTCGGCGGCGAAAAGGACACCGGCGGTGGTCGTGAGTCCGGCTCGGATGCATGGAAGGTCTACATGCGCCGCCAGACCAACACCATCAACTACTCCGATTCGCTGCCGCTCGCCCAGGGCATCAAGTTCGACCTGTGAGCGGCCCCTGCCTGGATTTCAGCGGCCGCCGGGTACTGGTGGCCGGTGGCAGCAAGGGCATCGGCCGCGCGATGGCGCTGGCGTTCGCTGCGGCGGGCGCCCGCGTCTCGGTCTGCGCACGCGGTGAGCAAGGGCTCGCCGCGCTGCGTACCGATGCGCAGGCACTGGGCCTGGACGTGCATACCGCGTCGGCGGACCTGGCGGTGCTGGACGACATCGGCCGCTGGCTGGCCGATGCCGCCGGCGCGCTCGGTGGCATCGACGTGCTGGTCAACAACGCCACCGGTTACGGCATGGCCGATGACGAGGCCGGCTGGGAGGCCAGCCTTGGCGTCGACCTGATGGCGGCCGTGCGGGCCTCGCGTCTGGCCCTGCCCTGGCTGCAGCAGTCCAGCGACGCCTGCATCCTCAACCTGGCCTCGATCGCGGCCCAGCAACCGCGCCCCGGCGCGGCGCCCTATGCGGCGGCCAAGGCCGCCCTGATGCACTACACCGCCTCGCAGGCGCTGGCGCTGGCCCCGCGGCGCATCCGCGTCAATGCCATCGCCCCAGGCTCGATCGAGTTCGAGGACGGCCTGTGGGCACGCCGCCGCGAGCAGGACCCCACGCTGTACCACGGCACCCTGGCCAAGATTCCGTTCGGCCGCTTCGGGCAGCCGCAGGAGATCGCCGATGCCGCGTTGTTCCTGTGCTCGCCGCTGGCACGCTGGATCACCGGCCACACCTTGAACGTGGATGGCGGCCAGGTCCTCATGGGCTGAGCCTCCCGCTCCGCCATGCAGCGCATCGCCATCCCGGAGGATGTCGATGTCCCAGCCCCCACCCCTCGGCAATACCCTGGCCAGGGTCAGCCTGATATTCGGCGTGCTCGACTGCGTGGTCCTGCCCGTCGTCGGGCAGTGGGTCGCGATCATCACCGGCCACTGGGCACGGGCGCAGATCCGGCGGCGCCACGCGCCGATGGACACCGATGCGTTCGCCCTGGCCGGGCTGACGCTGGGCTGGATCGGCTTGATCGTCCTGCTGGTGGTGGCCGCGGTGATGGTGTTCCGGGTGATTCCAGCGCTGAAGGCGCCGGGCCAGGTGCTGCTGGACGCCCTGCTGCTCCGCTCGCACTGAGCGGCCGCCGCCAACGCCTGGGCCTTGCCGTCGATGGGATAAACCGGCCACAGGCACTATCATGGGCACATTGCCTTGGAGGAACCGGATGAACCAGCCACTTCGACAAACCAGCGCGCTGGCCGTGGTCAGCCTGGTCATGGGCATCGTCGGCTGGACGGTGCTGCCGTTCATCGGCAGCCTGGTGGCGATCATCACCGGGCACATGGCGCGCGCCGACATCCGTCGCCAGCCGCAGGCGCTGGAAGGCGACGGACTGGCCCTGGCCGGCCTGATCCTGGGCTGGGTGGCGGTGATCGGCAGCATCCTGGTGGTGATGGGCTTCCTGTTGTTCTTCGGTGGACTGGCCCTGTTTGCCGCATCCCAATCGTGAGGTCGGCATGAGCGCATCGGATTCGACGGAACGCTTCAGCAGTCGCGTCGCCGACTACGTCCGCTACCGCCCCGATTACCCGCCGGCGCTGCTGGACTGGCTGCACCGTGATATCGGCGTGCCGACCGAGACCCTGGTCGCCGATATCGGTGCCGGCACCGGCATCTCCACCCGCCGGTTCCTGGCCAGCGGCCACCCGGTAATCGCGGTGGAGCCCAACGCAGCCATGCGCGCGGCCGCCGAGCAGTGGCTGGCGCCGGACTACCTGCGCCTGAAACTGGTCGACGGCACCGCCGAAGCGACCACGCTGGCCGACCACAGCGTCGGCCTGGTGGCGGCCGCGCAGGCCTTCCACTGGTTCGACACCACCGCGGTACGCACCGAATGGGCGCGCATCCTGCACCCGGGCGGCCTGGCGCTGGTGTTCTGGAACTCGCGGCTGCTCGATGCCTCGCCGTTCCTGGTCGGCTACGAACAGTTGCTGCTGGAGTTCGGCACCGATTACACCCAGGTTGCCGAGCGCTACCAGGACGATGACGCCATGCGTGCCTGGTTCGGCCCCGGCCTGCGCGGAATGGCCAGCTTCCCCAACGTGCAGCGGATGGACCTGGATGGCCTGCGCGGCCGCCTGCTGTCGTCGTCCTACGCGCCCCAGGCCGGCCACCCGCGCCACGCGCCGATGCTGGAGGCGCTGCAGCAGCTGTTCGACGCCCATGCGGTGGACGGCCAGGTCGCCTTCGAATACCACACCCGTGCCTTCGTCGGCACGCTGGACTGATAGAACGCCATGTACTCGCTTGCCCGTCCCTTCCTGTTCGCCTTCGATGCCGAGCGTGCCCACGGCCTTGGCCTGAGCGGCCTGGAGCTGGCCTACCGCACCGGCACCACGCCGTTGCTCGCCGGCCGCATCGCACCGCTGCCGACCCAGGCCTTCGGCCTGGCGTTCCCCAATCCGGTCGGCCTGGCCGCCGGCCTGGACAAGAATGGCGAGCACATCGACGCACTGCTGGCGCTGGGCTTCGGCTTCGTCGAGATCGGCACCATCACCCCGCGCCCGCAGGCGGGCAACCCCACACCGCGCCTGTTCCGGCTGCCGGCGCACCAGGCCATCATCAACCGCATGGGGTTCAACAACCTCGGCGTGGATGCGCTGGTGCGCAACGTCGAACGCGCCAAGCGCCGCACCGGGCTGCTCGGCATCAACATCGGCAAGAACAAGGACACCCCCAACGAGCAGGCGTTCGACGACTACCAGCACTGCCTGCAGAAGGTCTACCCGCTGGCCGACTACATCACCGTCAACATCTCCTCGCCCAACACCGCCGGCCTGCGCGAACTGCAGGAAGAGAACGCGCTGCGCCAGCTGATCTCGCAGCTGCGCGACAGCCAGGAAACCTTGGCCGCGCGGCATGGCAAGCGCGTGCCGATGCTGGTCAAGGTGGCGCCGGACCTGAGCGACCGCGACATCGACGCCGCCGCCCGCGTGCTCAGCGAGCTGAAGGTGGACGGGGTGATCGCCACCAACACCACCATCGACCGCAGCGCCGTGGCGGGCGACCCGCGCGCGCAGGAGGCCGGCGGCCTGTCCGGCGCGCCGCTGCTGGGCCAATCCACCCTGGTGCTGCGCCGCCTGCGCGCACGCCTGCCCGAATCGATGCCGCTGATCGGCGTCGGCGGCATCCTGTCCGGTGCCGATGCCGTGGCCAAGATGTCCGCCGGTGCCGCGCTGGTGCAGTGCTACAGCGGCCTGATCTTCCGTGGCCCGGCCCTGGTGCAGGACTGCGTGGAGGCCATCCGCCGTCGCCGCGAAGCACCCAGCCGTGGCGCGGTCGCCCCCCTATGAGTAATGCGATGCCTGCCTGGACCCTGACTGAAAACGCCTCGCTGAAGGCGCTGAACACCTTCCACGTCGAGGCCAGCGCCGCGCAGTTGCTGGAACTGGACGATGTGACCCTGCTGCCGGACGTGCTGGCCCTGCCCCAGGTGGCGGACCGGCCGCTGCTGGTGCTCGGCAGCGGCAGCAACGTGCTGCTGGCCGGCGACGTGGAGGGCACCGTGCTGGTGTTCGCCAACCGCGGCATCGACATCCTGGAACACCGCGCCGACCACACCATCGTGCGCGCCGGTGCCGGCGTGAACTGGCATGGACTGGTGATGTGGTCGCTGCAGAACGGGCTGTCCGGGCTGGAAAACCTCGCGTTGATCCCCGGCACTGCCGGCGCCGCCCCGATCCAGAATATCGGCGCGTACGGCGTGCAGGTGGACGAGTTCATCCAGACCGTGGAAGCGTGGGACCGCGAGGCGGCGGCCTGGGTGCGGATGGACGCGGATGCCTGCCAGTTCGGCTACCGCGACAGCGTGTTCAAGCAGTTCCCGGACCGCTACCTGATCAGCGCCATCGAACTGCGCCTGCCGCTGCTGCACGCGCTGCGCCTGGGATATGCCGGGATCGACGAAGAAATGCAGGCGATGGGCGTGGAGCTGCCGGTCGCCGCGGACGTGGCCAACGCGGTGATCAACATCCGCCGGCGCAAGCTGCCCGACCCTGACGTGCTGGGCAATGCCGGCAGCTTCTTCAAGAACCCGATCCTGCCGCTGGAACAGGTGGAGGTGCTGCTGCAGCACTTCCCCGACCTGCCGGTGTACCCGGCCGACCAGGAGGACCGCCGCAAACTGTCGGCGGCCTGGATGATCGAGGCCTGCGGCTGGAAGGGCTACCGTGACGGCGATGCCGGGGTGTCGCCGCAGCATGCCCTGGTGCTGGTCAACCATGGCGCTGCCACCGGTGCGCAGCTGCTGGCGCTGGCGCGGCAGATATCGGCCTCGGTGCTGGAAAAATTCGGCGTGCCGATTGAGCCGGAGCCGCGCCTGATCGGCGCGCAGTGGTGACCCCGCCACTCGCCCTGCCCGCCCCAGCCCCGATGCGTGCGGCACTGCTGATGCTTGGCAGCACGATGGCGTTCGGGTTGATGGCGGTGGCGATCCGCTACGCCACCCGCTCGGTCCCCACCCAGGAGGTGGCGTTCTTCCGCAACGCCTTCGGGCTGCTGGCGCTGCTGCCGATGCTGCTGCGCCCGGGCCGGGCCTCTCTGCGCACGCAGCAGTTGCCGCGCTACCTGCTGCGCAGCGCGATCGGGCTGGCCTCGATGCTGTGCGCGTTCTGGGCGATCGGCCACCTGCCGATGTCGCAGGCGATCTCGCTGTCCTATTCCACGCCCTTGTTCGTGACCATTGCCGCGGTGCTGTGGCTGGGGGAAACCGTGCGCGCCCGGCGCTGGGCGGCGGTGGTGGTCGGGTTCATCGGGGTGTTGATCATCGTGCGCCCCGGCTCGGACAGCTTCACCCCCGGCATCCTGGTGGCGGTACTGGCCGCGGTGCTCAGTTCACTGGTGGCGATCCAGATCAAGCAGCTGACCCGCGTGGACAGCGCCGATGCGGTGGTGCTGTACACCTATGTGTTCTGGGTGCCGCTGTCGCTGGTGCCGGCCCTGTTCGTCTGGGTCTGGCCGGCGGGCATGGCCTGGCTGTGGCTGGCGGCGACCGGCCTGTTCGGCACCGTCGGCCAACTGCTGTGGACCCGCGCACTGCGCCTGGGCGATGTGTCCGCGTTGACCCCGATCAGCTTCATGCAGCTGCCGCTGGTGGCGACGCTGGGCTGGCTGCTGTTCGGCGAACGCCTGGATCGCTGGACGGTGATCGGCGCCGGCATCATCCTCGCCGCCAACGCCTACATCGCCCATCGCGAGGCGGTACTGTCGCGCCGCGCGGCCTCGCAGGCCGCCTCCGCCGCGGCCAAGCCAGGCGAGTAAGCCGGCCCGGCCGGTGCAAGCGGCAGCGCGCCACGCCCTGCGTGGCCGCCCTCGTTCAGTCGATCGCAACTGCCCAGCTGCGTGCGGCGCTGTCGACCACGTTGCCCGGCGCGAACTGCTCGTCCATGTAGCGCAGCGCCTGCCGGCGCTGGGTGGGCGGGCGTGAGGCCGCGCCGGGTTCGAGCAGCAGGTCATGGAACTCCTGCACGTCCTGCAGGATCCGCCAATGCCGGTAGTAGGCCAGCCGCGCCGGCTCGACCGCCACCGGACCGTAACCGTCGCCGAAGCCCGGCGGATCCTCGCGCCCCCAGCGCCCTCCCACGGCGGCGCCGACCAGCATCAGGTCGCGCTCGCGCGGGGCCAGCAACATGTCGTCCCAATCGATCAGGCTCAACCCCCCGTCCGCGCGCAGCAGCAGGTTGCCCGCGTGCAGGTCGCCATGGCACAGCACCCGCCGCAGCGGCTGCCGGACCAGGCGTTCGCGCAGCGCCTCGCAGCGCTGCCAGACCTCGGCAATGCGCGGCCGGTGCTGGCGCCAACTGGCCAGGTATTGGGCGGCCAGCGCATCGGGCACCGGCCAGCGCGCATCGCCGCGGCGCAACCACGCGCCAACCCGCTCCACGGCGGTGTCGTCATCAAAGCCCGGTTGCGCCAACCCGGCGGCCAGCGCGGGCGGCAGCCGCGCCTCGTGCACCTGGCGCAGCACCTCGCCCAGACGACGCCACTGCGCCTGCGACAGCGCGGCCTCGAAGCCGGACTGGCCTTCGATATAGGCGAACAGGGTCCATTGCAGGCCATCGGCACGCACCGCCGCGGCGCCATCCAGCGCGGGCTGCGGCGCGGTGACTTCCACCAGGCCCAGCGGCCCGCGCAGGTGCTGCAATACCTGCCACACCGTGTCTTCCACCGCGTAGCGGCGACATTTCAGCCAGTACCGGGCGCCGTCGTGCGCGCCCACCTGGTAGACCGTGGCGCCGGCGTCGGCACCGGCCGGGCGCTGCACCACCGAGGTGGCGCGCACGCCCCAGGCCTGTGCCAGCACCGCGCCAATCTGCGAAGAAGAGAGTTCCTGTGGGTGCAGCATCCATCCGCCGTGTTGCACGAGCATCGCCCCACTATCGCAGAATCGCCGCGCAGTAGCAGCGCATTGCGTCACGCTGCGGCGCGACCGGCATGCTTGCTACGCGGCCGGCCCGGCAGCATCGCGCTCTGCAACCCTGCCCGCCATCGCCTGCAGTTCACGCTGGTGCAGCGTCCGCGCTTCCTCGCCCTGGAACTGGGTGGCAAACAACGGCACCGCGAACACGAACCGCGGACCGTCATCCTCGCGCCGGATCACGTAGGCCAGCTGCAGCCGCGCCAACGCGCGGCGCAGCGCTTCGGGATCGACGCGCACGCCGGCCCCATCGAAGTCGGCCAGCAGCTCGTCCAGCCCCACGCTGCGCTCACCGGTGCCACCGAGCTGCGCGCAGGCGACGCGGTACACCACGATCCGATCGATGCGGTTGGCCTCCGCGTCCGGGGTCAGCCGGGCCCAGCCGGCCAACGCATCGAAGACCGGCTCGGCCACCAGCGCGGCGTGCAGGTGCGTCGCGTCGATCACGCGTTCGCCGCGGCCCAGCTGTGCCAGCAGCTGCTGACAGACGATCGCGACCAGATTGGCGCGCCGGCCACACGCGGCCACCAGCCGCCGGGGCAGCTCCGGCGCGCTGAAGTGCACGCCCAGGCGCGCCATCGGCTCGGTTGCCAGGGCCTGGCAGGCCGCCTCCTCCAGCCCGCCGACATGGATCACCTCACCGAAGTTGCGCAGCGGCGAGGCGAAATCCAGGGTGACCGCTTCATACAGGTCCCAGAATCCGGCCAGCATGAAATGGCAGCGCCCCTCTTCGCTGATCGCGCGCAAGGCGGCCAGCTGCGGGTAACCGGCACTGGCGTCGGCGCGCAGGAACAGGTCGGTCTCATCGACCAACAGCAGCAGCCGGCGCCCACCGGCCTGCGCGGACAGCGCGGCGACCACGGCATCGATGTCGGCGGTTTCAGGCAAGCCCAGCTCCACCGCCAGGCGTACGCCGAGGCGGTGGTCGCGCAGCGACAGGTAGCGGCAGTGCACCCGCGGATGCCCGGCGAAACGGCGCTCGATCGCCTTCATCAGGCTGGTCTTGCCCAACTGCCGGCCACCCACCAGCAGGTAGTTGCCGGGCTCGCGGTTGAGCACCCGGGCCAGCAGCGATTCGCGTCCGAAAAACGCCGTCGGCCGGGTGATGCCGCCATGCGTCTGGTACGGGGAGATGCGGGTCACCTTCAGTTGCCGTGCCAGCAACGCCAGCAGCGCGGCCGCGGCATTGGGCTGCAGCAGCCAGCGGCTCTGCGCGACCTGGTCCAGGCAGACGCACAGGTTTGCGGGGTCGTCGGCATGGGCGACCAGCGCGGGCTCGGCTGCCAGCGATGGGCTGACCACCAGGACCACGTCCTGCCCGTTGGGCATGCCGCGCACGTGCTGCACGATCGACTCGCCGCTCAGGCCGTTGTCGGGGAGGTAGACCCATAGGCGCTCCAGCGCCAGGGGCATGGCATCGGGCAGCGTCCACTCGCGCACGCAACCGGGCAGCGACCATCCCGCCGCCGGGGCGTCGACGGCACCGATCCGCGCCGCCAATGCCGCCGCCTGCTGCGTCGCGGGTGCCTCTGCATGGCGCAGTGCCTCGCGCCACCGCACCGTGGCCACGCCGGCGTCGGCCAGCACGCGCACGCGCAGGCGTACCCAGCCCAACTGCCGGTCCAACGCCGGCAACGCCTGCAGCGGCTGCTCGAACAGGCGCCGCGGCGCGCGCACGATGCCGGCAATGGCCGGCTGCACGCGATACCAGGCCAGGCCAAGCGCCACCAGCACCACCAGGGTGATCCCGAGCAGCAGGCCCAGCCATTCGATGATGGTCCAGGGCGCACTGGCCTGGCAGTCCGGCGCCAGCCAGCGCGACGGTGGCGCCGGCTCGCCGGGCCGGCAACGCCAACTGCCGGTGGCCGGGGTGAGCGTGTGCTCCAGCACGGTGCCGGCCAGCCCGGCGCTGGCCGGGAAGCGGTCGGTAAACCGCAGCCGCAGCACGAACGGTGCCGGCAGCTCGGCCACCAGCAGCGCCTCCGCGGGGTCGTGCACACCCGGCACGGCGATCTCGGCGGGCCACTCGCCCTCCCGTTCCCAGTAGCCCTGCGCTTCCTCGCGCAACAGCAGCATGTCGATGCGGGCACGCTGCATCAGCATCATGCTTTCGCCGTCGTGCGAGATCTTCCACGCCACCCACGGGTTCAACATGGGCGCCACGAACAGGCTGGCCACGAACCAGGTCACGGCCACGATCAACAGCAGGCGCACGACGCGCCCACGCGACAGGCCCGTGCCGCGGCTCATGCGGGCACCTCGGCGAGGCCGTCGATCACCTGCCGCACCGCGCGGCGGATCGCCTCGCAGCGCCATTCCAGCCATGCACCGTCGGCGTGCGCGCGCGCTGCCAGCAGGTTGTGCCAGTACAACTGGCGCAGCAGCGGATCCACCAGGTACGGACGTGCCGGTGCAAGCCGCGGACGCGCCAGCCACGCATCCACCGCGGCGCGCGCGGCCGGGTCGCGCAGCAGCGGCAGCAGGGCTTCCCACAGGCGCGGATGCGTGGCCAGGGCGGCGATGACCGCGTCGTCGTCCAGCGTAGGCGCCGGCGCGGGCGTGGTCAGCAGGGCCAGCGCGGCCTGGGCCAGCAGCGGGTGGCCGCCGGACAGGTGCAGCGCGCGGGCCAGCAGGGCGTCCGGCACGTTGGCTGCGTTGCGCTGCAGGTCCTCCAGGCCCAGCTCGGGCCACTGCTCGCTGGCGGCGATGTTGAGCAGCGACAGGTCGCCGCCCTGGTATTTCAGATCGGCCAGTGCGGCACCGCCACAGATCAGCAGGTGCAGCTTGCCGCTATACATTTCGCTGAGGCTGCGCAGGATGCCGGCGAGCACATCGCGCGGGCCGGGCGCGCCCTGTTCGAAGCGGCTGACCAGGCAGAACAGTGCGCCGGGTTGCTGCAGGCGACGCGCGAGCGCCGCTTCGAAACCGGCATCGGAGTCGATGCCGTCCAGCCCGCACTGCGCGGCCAGCAACGCGAAGTAGTCCTGGTCATCCACGCCGGCACGGAACGGTGGCTGCAGGTGCAACACCCGATCGTGGCCGTAGCGGCGCGCCGCTTCGGCGAGCATCGCCTCGCGTTCCGGCGGTTGCCCCCAGTGCGCCTGGGTCAACAACAAGCTCACCGGGTACGGCCGCAGGGCCTGGAGACGGTCGAACAGACGCACCACCGTGGCCGGGACCGGCGCATGCGTGGCTGGCTCCGCCGGCTCTACCGGGAACTCCGGCTCGAAACCGGCCGAGCACAGCAGTGCATTGCTTTCCGTTTCGGTCAGGCGCAGGTAGTTGGCGCAGGCCAGCACGCGGTCGCGGTGACGACGGCTGGGCAATGACGCGCCCGCGCGCCAGTTGTTGACCGCCTCGCGGCTGATCCCGATCTCGGCGGCGACGCCGCCGGCGCTGGCCCGGATGCGGCGCATGTGGCGCGAGAGCAGTTCCGCGAACGCCGGGACGGGCATGGAGGGGGACCAGAACGGGTGGGAATCGGCCACCCTACCGTGGCCGTTTCTGCTGTCAACCATCTGGGCGGCCTGCCGTGTCGGGACCGGATCAGGCTGCCGATGCGGCGTGTGGCTGGCGCACCACGAACAGCTTGCGGGTCAGCAGCAGGAACACCACGAAGGCCAGCACGCCGAGCAGCACCACGCCGACCGACAACCGGCCCAGCACCGCGCCCAGGTCCTTCTGGCCCTGCAGCCGGTCCATGCGTTCGAACCGTGCCGGGTCGGCGCGCGCATACGCCACCTCGACCTGCGCCCCGTCCTCCAGGTACGGCGTCGCATTGTCTTCGGAGGTGCTGAATTCCCCGTGCCGTGCCACGCCGTCGACCACGAACTGATAGCGGAACTGATAGGTGTGGCTGACCCGGCCCTTGCGCCGGCTCTCCTCGATGTGGTCCAGCTGCACGGGCACCTGCACGCTGACGGGATCCTTGAGGATGGCCTGCGCCTGTCGATGGCCACTGAGCGCGGTCCAGGCAAAGCCGATGGCCAGGCCGACGTAGCCAAGGATGCAGAGCCAGCGCGCGGCGCGCGTCAGGCGTGCGTGCGAGGTATCGGAAACGGGAATGCTGATCATGGTGGTCCCCCGGTAGTGATCGTCATGGCCAGCCCTGGATGTGGACTGGCACCGGGAAAGTGTGCGGATGGGCGATCCGCGGGTGAACCGCCAGCCCGTCAAGTTGGCGCGTCACGCACTTGACGATGCGTCAAGCAGCGACGATCAGACGCATTCGTCCCGCAGTCGATGCAACGCCCTTCGCTGCGGGTCGGGCGCGATGCCCGGCGGGTGGCGTCCGCCACGCTCCTGGCCTACGCTCGCCCCATTGCCACACCCGGATACCCCGTGGGAAACACCGTCCAGTTCCGCCTCGCCCACGCCGGCGACCTGCCTGCGCTGATCGACATCGACAGCGTGGCCGCCCACGACCGGCGCCGCGTCGAGCTGTTGCAGCACTGGGTGGCGGCGCGCAGTTGCCACCTGCTGCTGCTCGACGGGCATGTGGTGGCCTACGGCGTGCTCCATCATCACTTCTTCGACAGTGGTTTCATCGAGATGCTGATGGTCGGTGCACACGTCCGTCGCCGCGGCCTGGGCGAGGCCCTGCTGCAGCACCTGGTGTCACGCTGCGAGCGACCGCGCCTGTTCACCTCCACCAACCGGTCCAACCAGCCGATGCACGCGCTGCTGGCGCGCAACGGCTTCATCGCCAGCGGACAGATCGACAACCTCGACCCTGGCGACCCGGAGCAGGTGTTCTTCCGGCCCGGCGTGGGTGCCGCTCAGCCTGCGATGTGAATGCCCAGCCCGCCCTCGCCCTCGGCCAGCCCGTCGCGCAGGGTGAGCGTGGGAATCACGTAGTCGCCGCCATTCTGCCGACGGTAGGCAATGGGCGGATCGCTGGCCAGTCCGTCCAGGCGTTTGCCCAGCTGCTCCAGCAGCGCGGGATACGTGGCCTGATCCACCCGGCCGGTGCGGTAGATCACGTGCGCCGGCAGCACCTCGAAGCCGGGATAGAACAGGATGCCGTGCTGGATCGGGAACAGCACGTCCTCGATCGGCCCATTGATGCCGCGCGGGCCGTAGTGCGACGCCCAGCCGCCGGTGGTGACCACCAGCATCGCGCGCTTGCCGCTCATCGCGCCTTCGCCATAGCGGTCGCCCCAGTGCGTATCCGAATGCTCGCCGACACCGTAGGCGAAACCATAGGCGTACACGCGATCGACCCAGCCCTTGAGGATGGCCGGCATCGAGAACCACCACAGCGGGAACTGGAGGATGACCGCATCGGCCCAGCGCAGCTTGTCCTGCTCGGCGGCGATGTCCGCGCTCTGGGCGCCGGTGGCGAAGGCCTGCCGTGAGTCCAGCGACGCGTGGAAGGGCGCAGACGGATCGCGCCCCACATGGTCATCCGCATCCACCTGGGCCTTCCAGCGCATGGCGTAGAGGTCGGACACCTGCACGCAGTGGCCGGCGCGTTGCAGGCGCTGGACGGTGAAGTCCTTGAGCGCGCCGTTGAGCGAGGTGGATTCGGGGTGGGCGTAGACAAGCAGGACGTTCATGGGCACTCCAATACGGGACTGCCAACCACCTTAGGCGGCGCCCGGCTATAGTAGAAATGAATTCCTTGCATTCCAGGCATTGCCATGGACGATACCTTGCGCCGCATCGACCTCAACCTGCTGGTGACCCTGCAGGCCCTGCTGGAAGAGCAGAACGTCACCCGCGCCGCCGAGCGACTGCACCTGGCCCAGCCGACGGTGAGCGTGCAGCTGGGCCGGCTGCGCGACGTGTTCGACGACCCGCTGCTGTTGCCCGGCCCCCGCGGCATGCGCAGTACCGCCCGCGCCGATGCGCTGCGCGAGCCGCTCGCCGACGCGCTGGCCGCGCTGCAGCGCGCGGTTGCGCCGGTGCAGCCGTTCGATCCCGGCCAGGCCGCGCTCACCTGGCGCATCATGGCCTCGGACTTCGGGGAAACCACCGTGGTGCTGCCTGCCCTGCCCGCGCTGCGCCAGGCCGCACCCTCGACGCGGCTGGCCGTGGTCGGCCTGGTACCGGGCCAGATGGTGTCGCAGAGCGAGCGCGGCGCCATCGACCTGGCGATCCACATCACCTCCGAAGCACCGCCGAGCCTCCACCACCGCCCTCTGTTCCAGGAGCGCTACGTACTGGCCGGCCGCCGCGACCACCCGCGCCTCAAGCGCCGGCCCACGCTCAAGCAGTTCTGCGCGCTGGACCATGTGATCGTCTCGCCCGATGGCGGCGGCTTCCACGGCAATACCGACAGCGCGCTTGCGCACGCCGGGGCACGCCGCAACGTGGTTCTGTCGGTGCCGCACTTCCTGTTCCTGCGCAGCGTGCTGCTGCGCACCGACCTGGTGGCGATGATGCCCTCGCGCCTGGTCGCGCAGGATCCGGCGCTGAAGGCGGTCCCCGCACCGATCGAGGTGCCGGGCTTCGAGATGGTGATGCTCTGGCACGAGCGCGTGCACCGTGACCCGGCGCACCGCTGGCTGCGCGAACGGATCGTGGCGGGGCTGGGCTGACCGGTACCGGCGGCAGGGCGCAGTCGAAAACGATATTGCGACGCGTCATGTAAACGGTTACATCCCCTGCTAGCGTTGCCCCCACCTCATGTCGAGGGTCGCCGAGGAGAGCTTGATGGGGTTGCCTGCCGATCGCCGCACCGTCCCGCGCCCGCCTGCAGAGCGCCTCGCGCGCAGCCTGCTGCTCCCGGCCCTGCTGCTGGCCCTGGGCGCAGCCGCGCAGAACCTGCCGCCACGCAGCCAGTGGCACGCCAGCAGTTCCTCGCAGCAGGTCCCGGCGATGGCGGTCAGCCACCTCATCGACGGCGACCCGAAGACCGTCACCGGCGGCGCCTTCAGTCCCGGCCACTGGTTCCAAGTGGACCTGGGCAACACGGCGTCGCTCAGCGGCGCGCAGATCACCTGGGATGTCTCCAACCCGGAAGGCTACACGCTGCAGACCTCGCTGGACGGCACGCAATGGCAGCCCGCCTACACCATGGCCGACTCGCTGGGCAGCATCGAAACCCTGTACTTCGCCCCACGCCAGGCGCGTTACCTGCGCCTGGCCAGTCCGGATCGCACCTCCGACTGGGGCGTGTCGATCTTCGAACTGGAGCCGCTGGACGCCGCCAGCAGCGCGCGCGTGGCCGCGCTCACCCCACAGCAGGCCGCCGCCGTGTGGCAGGGCGGCGGAGCAGTCCCGGTGCCGCCACTGAAGAGCGGCACGCACGCACTCGACATCACCCTGCCCCGCCCACAGGCCACCACCGGCCTGGTCGTGGAATGGGCCGGCGCGCACGGCGCGGCGCGGCTGCAGGCGCAGGACACGCACGGCGCATGGCGTGACCTTGCCACCGACGCGCAGGCCGGCAGCCGCCCGCAGAGCTGGCTGGCGGGCAGCGCGCCCGTGACGGCCAAGGCGTTGCGCCTGAGCGTGGCCGGCGACGCCCCGCAGGTTGCGCGCCTGCGCCTGCTTGGCCCGAAGGCGGTGATGACGCCGATGAAGCGATACCAGATCGCCGCCAGTGGCGCGCAACGCAGCCTGTTCCCCGCCTCGCTGCACATGCAGCAGACCTACTGGACCGCGGTCGGCATCCACGGCGGCCGGCAGAAGTCGATTTTCGACGAGTACGGCAACATCGAGGCATTCAAGGGGGCGCCGCTGGTGCAGCCGATCTGGCGCAACGCCGATGGCAACACCGCCGGCGCCGCCGACCATCCCGTGCAGCACGCCCTGCGCGACGGCTGGAAGCCCATGCCGTCGGCCACCTGGTCGCCCCAACCGGGGCTGCAACTGCGCAGCGAAACCTTCGCCATCGAACGCGACGGGCAGCCGGTGACGTACCTGCGCCACCGCCTCACGAACACCGGCAGCACGCCGGTGGACGGAACGTTGGCGCTGGTGGTGCGGCCGATGCAGATGAACCCGCCGTGGCAGAACGGCGGCCTTTCGCCGATCCGCGAGATCGCGATCGACGGCCGCAGCGTGCGCGTCAATGGGCGTCGCCTGCTGCAGTCGCTGAGCGCGGTGGATGCCGCCGGTGCCGCGCCGTTCGGGCCCGATGGCAACGCCGAGATCACCGCGGCGATCGCCAGCGGCGTGCTGCCCACCGCGCAGCACGCCCGCGACGCCGACGGCCTGGCGGCGGCCGCGCTGCGCTATCGCGTGCAGCTGGCACCCGGTGAGAGCCGCGCCGTGGTGGTGGCCTTCCCGCTCGGCACCGCCGCGACCGGTTCCGATGGCGCGTTGCCCGAGGCACCCCCGCTGGACCTGGCCGATGCCCCGCGCGACGCCGATGCCGCCTTCGACGCATTGGCCAGGCGCGCCGCCGACGACTGGCAGGCACGCCTGGGCCAGGTCGGCCTGCGCCTGCCCGACCCGTCACTGGTGGACATGCTGCGCGCGCAGGCCGCCTACATGCTGATCAACCAGACCGGGCCGGCCATGCAGCCCGGCCCGCGCAACTACAACCGGTCCTTCATCCGCGACGGCATGGCCACCTCGGCGGTGCTGCTGCGCATGGGCGAGGCCAAGGTCGCGCGCGACTACCTGGCCTGGTACAGCGAGCACGGCGTGCACGCCAACGGTCTGGTATCGCCCATCCTCAACGACGACGGCAGCGTCAACACCGGGTTCGGCTCGGATATCGAGTACGACAGCCAGGGCCAGTACGTCACGCTGGTGGCCGACGTCGCACGGCTGGACGGCGGTCCCGAGTCGGTCCGCGGCTACCTGCCCAAGGTGAAGGCCGCACTGCGCTTCCTGCAGGAACTGCGCGAGCGCACGCTGGTGCCCGGCTACATGGCCAGCCAACCCTCGCCCGAGCGCTTCGCCGGCATCCTTGCGCCGTCGATCAGCCACGAAGGCTATCCCTCGCCCACCCACAGCTACTGGGACGACTACTGGGGCCTGAAGGGCTGGCACGACGGCGCGTGGCTGGCCGACTCGCTGGGTGACCACGAAACCGCCGCGTGGGCACGCGCGCAGTACAAGGCGCTGTACGACGCCCTCGGTGCGTCGATCCGGGCGACGATGGCCTGGAAGGGCATCGACTTCATCCCGTCCTCGGCCGATCTCGGCGACGGCGATCCGACCGGCGTCTCGATCGCGCTGGACCCGACCGGCGCACAGAGCGTGCTGCCGCCCGAGGCACTGCGCACCACCTTCGCGCGCTACCTGGAGGACGTGCGCAAGCGCAGGCAGCCCGGCGCGCTGTATGCCTATACCCCGTACGAGATCCGCAACGTACTCAGCTACGTGCACCTGGACCAGCCAGCCGCGGCCGAGGAGCTGTTGCAGGGCCTGTTGCACGACCGCCGCCCGCTGGAATGGCAGGTACTGGCCGAAGTGGTGCACTCGCGGCTGCGCTTCCCGCGCTACCTCGGCGACATGCCGCACACCTGGATCGGTGCCGAATACGGGCGCACGCTGTTTGGCATGTTGATGCGCGAAGACGACAACGCACTGTCGCTGCTGCCGGGCACGCCGCCGTCGTGGGTGGCTGGCGAAGGCCTGGCCATCGAGCGCCTGCCCACCGCCTACGGCACCCTGCAACTGCAGGCGCGACAGCGCGACGATGCGCTGCGGCTCACGTTGGGCCCGGGCCTGCGCAAGGACGCCGCCGTGCGCGTGTGGTGGCCGTCGCGCACGCGGCCGGCCAGCGTGCGCGTGGATGGGCGCGCGGTGAGCGACTACGATGCAGACGGCGTGCTGCTGGCGCGGCCGTTCCGCACGCTGGAGGCGCGCTGGTAACCCCGCAGGGCAGCCGGGCGTGGCCCGGCTCTACAGGGCACGTTGCGGCCAGCGCCGTATCGGCACCGAGCCGGCGCGTTCGGGTAGAGCCGAGCCATGCTCGGCTGCTCCTGCCGCCTCACAGGTTCGGCAACCCCGGCGGATTGGTCTGCGATTGCGCCGCGCATCGATGATCCACCGCCGCGGCACCACGTAGATCCACGCCATGCGTGGATGAACCACCGACGCAGCATCCCACGGCCCCCGCGCATGCTGGGCCGCACTCACGTGCAGCGACCGCACGGCCAGCGCGCCCTCGACCACGCCGACTCCATCTTCGTCCCCGGCCGACGCGGCCCCACCGAGCGCCCCCGCAGGCACTGCTCGACGCCCTCACCCGCACGCACCTGCGCGGCGAACGCATCACGCCGATCTGCTCGGGCGCATTCGTGTTGGCGTGGGCCGGTCTGCTCGGGGGTCGCAAGACCACCACCTGCTGGGCCTCACAGATACCCTGGTCCGTACGTTCCGGCCATCCGCGTCCGCGAGGACGTGCTGTACGCCGACGAAGGCAGCCTCCTCACCTCCCACCGGCATGGACATGATGCTGCGCCTGGTGCGCAAGGATTACGGCGCGCGCGTGGCCAACCTGGTGGCCGAACGGCTGGTGCTCGCCCCGTGGCGCGATGCCGAACGCAGCCAGCGCGTGGTGCGCTCCATTCCTCTGGGCGAACCCACCCGGCTCGCCAGGCTGATGGAATGGATGCGGCGCAACCTGCGCGCGCACCCATTCGCTGGGCAGCATGGCCAAGCAGGCAGCGCTCAGCCAGCATGCTGCAGAGCCCGTTCCTGGACGCGACCGGCCTGTCACCGATCGACTGGCTGATCCGCGAGCGCGTGGCGTACGCGCGCGAACTGCTGGAAACCACCGACCGGCCGCTGCAGTGGGTGGCCGGCCAAGCCGGGTTTGGCTCGCAGGAGTCGTTTCGCCGTCACTTCCGTGGCATGGTCGGCACAAGTCCCACCGAGTACCGCAATCGGCACCGCAACATCATCCCCGCCGATCGACTGGTGGGCTGCTGAGCCGACAACGGCCAGTACATGTCGCCCGTGCCCGCCAGAACGCGACGCCCCGCCCCCGCCAGTGGTTCTGCCAAACTGGCACACCGCCATGTCATGCCCTGCTGATGCCCATGAGTACTGCCCTGGCCCCAAGCTGCTACCAGTGCGATGCCACGGCCACGGGAAGAGAGCACGTCCCTCCGAAGTGCCTCTTTCCCCGCAACATGGACCGATCGCGCCTGATTACCGTCCCGTCCTGCTCGAAGCACAACAACGACACCTCACAGGCCGACGAGTATTTGAAGTTTCTGCTAGGCGCGATCGCGTCGGACGTTCCGCCGTCGATCATCGCAAGTGCGGCAAGAGGAGCGGTTCGACTCGCCGAAAAGCGTAGCCGGAATATTCAGCGCTTTGGCTTCAAATGGGATGAACAGACACTCGTGATCGGAAACGAGTTCACTGTGGATATCGAGCTACTACGCGCTGGCTTGGAAAAAATGGCACGTGCACTCTACTTCGACCATCATGGCGGTCATAGAAAGCTGCGGATTCCACTGCACGTTCTTCCGCTGTTCCTCCCTGTAGACAACGCGAGCGATGTCCATTTCAGGGCGGATGTGGAAAGACTGAGGTCCCAGACTGCACAGGATATGGAGCGATATCCCAAGGCGGGCGGGCATCAACAGATCTTCGCTTACCAGATGTTCGAGTCTTCAACCACCGTCATGATGAACATGCAGTTCTATGGCGGTCACCATGCGGCAGTAGTGGGCCTTTTCCAGGCCACTGGCGATGCGTAATGCGCACTCCCCGCACTGACTACGTCATTGCACCCTGTGTCGGCTCGAACCCATGACGGTGAAGCTCTCCAAGCCGGAACAGGTCGCCCGAATCAAAACCGACTACCACGCCCACGGGCTCCACCGCACCCAGCAGCTGGTGGATGGCCCCGTCCAGCGAAGCACGTAGCAGCAACGCCGCGAAAGCCAGTGCAAACACCACGTGGCCAGGCGTGCCCAGTCCGGTGACCTCGTCCTCGTTGCAGATCACGCCGGCCGTTCTCAAGATCGCCGAGCCGAGGTAGGCCTTGTCGGGATAGTGCCTGGGGTTGCGCCACAACCACTCGCAGGCCTTGTCCTCCGGTTCGTAGTGACTCAACAGACCGACGTACAGGTCCGCGAATTCCACCCGGTCGCGGGTGGCGCGTTCGCCAAGTCCGAAGTAGATCGCGCGCACCGGGAAGGGGCACGGTGCCCGCCGCAGCACGCGGGTGAGCCACTTGCCCATGCCGGCACTCTCAACCGAACAATCAAGTTTCCCCAGCGCCGCCCAGGACGGGTGCGGGATGCGCTGGTCGCCCCAGGCCAGCAGCGTCTGCATGGACTGGCCGACATCCGTCGAGGCGCGCACTTCAGCAGCCAACAGGCGGTAGAAGGCGCGGTAATCCAGCTCTGACATCGTGCTTCCTTGCGGGTACGGGTGGAACCGCGAACTGTAGCGCCTGACGGCGGAATTCGATAAGGCAGTCTCGTCACCTCAGCCGGTTCTGCCACCAGGGTGGGCAGGATGCTCAACCTGGTGCACATGGATCACCGCTCGGGTAGCAAACCTGGCGGCGCTGCCGATGCTGCGTCGACGGGCAAAGACGGCTAGTCAGCGGGCTGTCCAGCCGCCATCCATCGGAAGTGCCGTACCGGTAATCTGAGCAGCGGCGTCCGAGGCCAGGAAGACCACCATGTCTCCGAGCTGCTCGGGCGTCACAAACTGCAGCGAGGGCTGTTTTTCGGCCAGCAGTGCGCGCGCGGCGGACTCCTTATCCGTTCCTTCCCGTTCCGCCAACGCGGTGATCTGCTGCTCGACCAGCGACGTTCGCACCCAACCGGGGCAGATGGCATTGGCCGTAATGCCCGTGCCCGCGTTCTCCAGTGCCGTCACTTTGGTGAATCCCACTACGCCATGCTTCGCGGCCACATAGGCAGACTTGTTCACCGACGCAACCAATCCATGCACCGACGCGATGTTGATCACGCGGCCGGATCCCTGCTGCTTCATGTAGGGCAAGGCAGCCGCGGTTGCATGGAACACTGCAGATAGATTAAGCGCCAGGATCGCATCCCACTTCTCCACGGGAAACTCCTCGATCGACGCAGTGTGCTGGATGCCCGCATTGTTCACCAGAATGTCGACGCGCCCCATTTTCTCGACGGCATGGGCGATCATTTCGCGCACCGCCTCACCACGGGAAAGGTCGGCGCCATCGTGTGCCACCCGTACGCCAAACTCGGTCGCCAAGCGGGAACGGATGCGTTCGATCTCCGCCGCATCGCCAAATCCATTCAGCACGATGTTGGCCCCTTGCCGCGCGAGCGCAGTGGCAATGCCAAGACCGATACCGCTGGTGGAGCCAGTAACCACCGCGACTTTTCCAGTGAACATGGGCGAGATTCCATCGGGGGCAGGCGGCCAGTGTAGCGGTTGGGAAGCCCATCAGCGCATGTCGCGCCCCTGGCTGCTTGCCGCCGTCGGCCATAATTGGCCCGCGATAATGCGCATCGCCGACTGGCGGAGATCCCGCGCAGTTCGCGCGGAGTTCTCCGCAAGCACACGCGCTTAGAACGAAGCGGCTTACTTCAACCGCTCAACCCACCGCTGCCTTAACTCCAACGCCGAAGCCGGGTTCTGCCAAGTAATCAGCTCGCGGTCCACTACCAAATGACTCGTCCACGGCGTGGTGTTGCTGCTGAACCTAGCACCCGCTCGCTGCAGCGCGGTCTACGGGTAGAACTTCATTTCACCGCCACCCAGCAGTGGCTTGGGCCGTTCTTCTTCCTGGTTCCTGATCACGGTCATCTGGGCGCCGCTGTAGATCCACTTCGGCGCGCTCGGCGTGGCACCGGCTTCCAGCGTCGCCACAAAGCCCTGGGCATCGGGCAGCGTGGACAGCAGCGCGATCGGCCCGTGGCAGACCAGAGCGGTAGTCTTGTTGCGCTGGTAGGAATCGGCCAGCAACCGGCCCAGCGCCGGGCTCTTCGGCAGGTCCTGCATCAGCGCGTGGCCATCGGGAATGTAGACCGTATCGAAATGCACATAACCCTGTTGCTCGACACGCGCCAAGCTGAGCACAGGTGACGCCTTCGGCGAGGTCAAGGCAAGTTTCTCCAGCAGGTCCTTGTGCACCTTCAACTGCGTGGCATCGTTGCCAAAGTGCGCAGGCGTCACCGATGACGCATCCACCGTAGGTGCCCGCCCCAGCGGCATGGCAAAGGTAACCTCGTGGCCCGCATCCAGCAGCAGCTTGACCGGCTGCATCAGTTCGTTGAGATAGAAGCCCGTCGACAGCACCTTGCCGTCCTTCAGGTCCACGTGGTTTTCATCGGACGGCACCACCAGCACGTTGGCGGCATTAGCGCCCGTAGCGGCCAGGGTCAGGGTCAGGGCCAGTGCAACGGCCAGTCGCCTCATCAGATTCATGGGGGAGCTCGTCGGGGAATGGCCGCCACTTTATTCATCGCCCCAGCGGCGATAAATTGGCCTTCCCGCAAAACATCTGTTCCCCGGAGAGCCAAATGAGCCGCAAGTTCGGCTACCTGGGCGATGTGGAGGTGTTCCTGGCGGTGGTCGAGCACGGCTCTTTCACCGCCGGCGCCGTGGCCCTGTCCACCACGCCCTCGGTGCTGAGCCGCGCGTTCACCCGGCCGGAAGCACGGCTGGGCCGGCAGCTGCTGTAGCGGACCACCCGCCGCGTGGGCCTGACCGACGCCGAGCGGCTCTATCGGGAACAGGCTCGCACCGCCCTCGGCCTGCTGGACGACGCAGAGCGCGACGTGCAGGGCCAGGAAGGCGCGCTGGCCAGCCGCGTGCGCCTGAGCGTGCCGACCACCTATAGCCATTGCCGGCTCCCGCCCGTACTGGCGCGCTTTGCGCTGCAGTACCCGCATGTGCAGGTGGAACTGAAACATCAGCAACCGCAACGTGGACCTGTTGGCCGAAGGTTTCGACCTGGCCATCCGCCTGGGCGGGCTGCCGGACAGCGGGCTGGTGGCGCGCAAACTCGAAGACGCCCCGCTGCTGCTGGTGGCCGCGCCGGACCACCTGCAGCGCCGCGGCACGCCGCAGACGCTGGACGATCTGCAGCAGCACCTGTACCTGCCCTTCGTGATGCCGCGCACGGGGCGGTTGGCACCGTGGGTGTTCCGCAACGATGGGCACGACGTGGATTGGGTACCGCGTTCGTCCATCGAGACCTCCGACGATATGCTGGGCGTGGTGTCATTGGCCGAACAGGGCATCGGCATCTGCCAGAGCTATGAGTTCATCGTGCGCGAGCGGCGGCTGCGTGGGCACCTGGTGAACTGCTGCCGCCGCTGCGAGGTAGATCGCGGCCGTTCGCGGTGATCTATGCGCCCCATCGGCGTCAATCGGCGGCAGCGCGGGTAATGGTTGAGCTGCTGGTGGGAAATGCGGCGATTGCCGAGGAGGGGATTGGTTGAAGATGCGATGCCCGCTGGCAGTGCGGGTTTGAGCTTTCTAGGCCTTGCGGTAGATGGGGCTGCCTAGCAATTCATCGCCAGGGTCATCAGCAACCAAACCCCCGGCTGCCTTGGCTTCCTGCCCGGACTACTAAAGAGCAAGGGCGGCTACCAAGCCACCGATTGCACCTTTGATTTGTGAAGTAGGTCTCCCCCGAAGGACAGGCAAGACCAGTCAGGACATGTCTCGCATCAGCGAAGCCGCCTCCAATCGTAGAGCCGCCGCAATCGGTTAAAACGATACGCGCCCGCTGCCGCTTCAGACCGACAGTTTGGCGAAGGAACATTGAATGGCTGATTCTGACTTTTAGCAGGACGGGGCTGAGCGAGCCTGCCTCGAAGAGAGCCGAGAGTAAAAGCACGCAAAAAGCCAAGATAAGCAGGTTCAGATATGCCCAATCAAGATTAGCGCAGCCTCCAAAACCAATCGCACGCCTTCAACTGTTAAACCAAAGTAATTCAGCCCCATTCCGCAAAAAATCAAACAATCGATATTCTATACAGCCAACGGCGCCCTACCCCGGCACCCGTCTCCTTCGAATAGCTCTTGGCGTAAGGAAATATCACACTAGTTGACTGATCAATCATCTCACGAATGTAATACAGAGCAAAGCCGATAACCTGAGGCTTTGTCGCCAACGGGCTCAAATAAAGGTTCGTGATAGCTCCCTGCGCCAGCTCAAACTTGGAGATGGATTTCTCAAGCACGAGGCAAGTCGCGAACGGATCGTTCGCACAAACATAGGAAATCTGCTCGTCAGGGACTCGCATCGGAGCATCTGCCACCTTCTGCAGGCGAACCAAACTCTCTTGATACATGTCCGCACTCAATGACGGCAAGCTAAGCAGCTGCAAAAGTTTGGCGCCGCTCTTATAAGAAATCACCTGACTAACCAAATCATGGTCATAACCACAACCAACCAACAATACATCATTCGATAAATCAACCTTATGGACACCTTCGTAGCCCCCCACCTGACGCACAGAATAGACATCAGATGAGAAGACGGTATCCGACTTCCTCAGATAATGCGAGGGCTCGGTATAAATCAAATCAACATTGGCAACCCCGCTTGCACGTAGATACATAAGCAGGAACATCAAATGAGGCCGCATGAAGCCAGTTACATCTATACAAAGAGAATCATCGACACGCAACCCTGATACGACTGAATCCATCACCTCATAAATAAAATCAGATTCGTTCCCAGAATCGGATTGCAAGATGTTAGCGCCATAAGGAAGCTCGCTATCACTAAATTCATATTCATTATGGATGACCCAATACTTAGATCCAGAATTGATCTTATCAAAAGTTGAAATTACCCGATCACTGAGATTGTACGCTGATACAAACACATCGCAGGAGTAGTCCGCAGGCAGCAGTAGTCGACCATTGCCAATACTCTCGTATAAGCTCTTATAAATCAAAGAGCACCTCCTGCGTGAAACCGCCCCCCGATGACCGCCATCTTTCAAGAGCCTTATATCCGGTCATCCTTTCAACCCTACCGTTGATAGCCTGCTTCACAACCGGTTGATCAACTCCTGGATCAAGCAAGACTGCAGCGAGCTCATCACTCAATTCAATTGCACCTCGCCTCGACTCAGAAATGCCCCATCGCGACACCAACATCGGATTAATCTGATACTTATACATAACCCTGTCATCGTTCTTGGCGCTCGAGCTCTTGCCTACACCGATGAGAAATGCCCACGTCTCTGCCGCCCGTATGACTCGTACGCAATCGTCGGAGAGTGCGTCAACGTTTACAAGAAAACAGCAAGCGTCGCACTCTGACGGATTGTCGCTGTAACGGACAGCACGCAGAAGGCTAGCCACATTGTCAACCATACGCCGAACAACAGTTCCAAAAGAGTCTGCCTGAGCATCCTCCCAGAACCACTCTGCCGTATCCTGCACGCCATATGTTTGAGCTTCCAGAGACAACGGAGATCCCTGAAATGGGGCCTCTCCAGCGAACATGGACCTTCTATATATATTCTTCATAATATTGAGAAGATTGCGCGGGACACCCTGCGACAGCTTAACCACGGTCTTCAGCCCAGCGTAGACTGGCTTCTTCCCGTATTCTCGGCACAGCTGAGCGTACATATCAGATGAAAAATGACTGTACAGCTGATAATATCGCTCGGACGCCTGCTTTCCTCCAGAGCGGAAAGCAGCGCACGACGCCGCTATCTCCTGCGACAACTCAAGAAGCGCACCGCCTCGCGGCGCCGCCTTAAGAAATGCTAGAATATTCACCTTTTCCAGCAGTGGATGATCAGGAATGGATAGATTTGCAACTACCGAATTCGCCTGATCATCGGCGAGAAATCCATCCAATTGCTGCCGCAATCGCACAACGTGCGGACGATCCAAGCCTGACATCTCTCTGCCAGAGATAATTGCAAGAGCCGCGTCACGATAGAAAAGCGCCGAGTCTGCCTCATCAAAGCACTGACGAAGATCTGACATATCCGCGAATTTGTCCAAACCTTGGATTTGAAGGCGCTTTAACAGGAGCCTCTCCGCCAACCGCTCGTAATCTTTATGCCTGTCGCGCAAGACCTCATCTATCACTACGTTGTCGAACTCCGCCCCCCTATGAATCGGCTCCCCTGAGCCTAGCGTACCCAAGCCCTTGACCCCATACAGCCTAGATCCCAGCCGAAGCGTAACGTTACCCTTGCGGTACCGAATAAGTGAATTTACGAATCGCTGTTGATCTGCGGTGAAATTTTCAACCTCATCGATCAGATAAACAATCACTAAATCCCGGACACTCGGAACTTCCTCGGCGAATATTTTGGGAATGCCGTAAAACAGATCCCCTGCACCGAAACCTATCTCTATTCCGTCGAGATTTCGACGAATAGCAGAGTTATTCACGACCACATCAACCTTTGCTCGGATGGAATTTAGGCCAGCAATGAGGTCGCCAATAGTCAGCGCCTCTGCCAACTCATCAACTCGAACGGCCGAAGAAATTTTACGTGAGATTCTCTTCTGCACATCCAGAGGAAGCGGATCTGTAAGTGGCCTGAGCGCGGAAAGGAAGCTGACGGCGAGCCAGAGCTCAGTCGAGTAAGAAAACACTGCAGCCCAAGTCTCATCAGACTGTCCTTTCCCTGAGAACCTATGGACATTCAAGCCATCAATGCTTGTGTACACGCCTATGTACTGATCATGAGCGATCGCATCACTCAGACTTCCGTGTCGAAGCTCCTGCACTGCTGATGAGCAATAACGCATCAGATGCGTTTTCCCGCTCCCCTTCCCTCCAAGAATGAACATTGGGAGTAGCGAGGTCGGATTTAATAGACTTTGTAGACCGAGCTCTTCCACATCGACCCAGTACTCTTGAACTTGTCGATCAGAGTAGTCTGACGCCTTATTAAGATCAAATGGATTATCTCTAGCTACGGACTTGAGTGCCGATTCCATCATACCTTCGGATACCTTCTGAAAATTGGGCTCCATGAGACCGAGGAACCATTTGACAGTTCGCCCCAAATAATAGGAAGCGTATTATCAGGGGTGTTGTGAAAGAATCCCAACAAAAGCTCCCCTCCACCAAACCCTAGTGGGTGACCCGGCCAGACCAGACCTCCGTACTTGCGAGCTATCTCGTCTAGAATGTCCGATTCTATACCTGGCGGAAGCCCATTCTTGTATCGCGACCCGCTGAAAGCCCATTTGTAGGTGTCATCCAGCTCAAAAATAGCCTCAGCGTTGGGGCCAAAAACTGAGTCATTGCGAACTATATCAAGGCCATCCTTCGATGCAAAGAGACAAAGATAGTGCAGCTCAACATCGGGCTTTTGCGCAACGAGATCCGGCAGAAGATCTTTGGAATATCGAGTTGCCGTTTCTCCACTCCCGCACATGTCATCGATGAACACATAGCGAGTTATTTCTCCGTGACGAACAACCCTCTGCCGTCCCGAGCTAGTAGCTTCCGTCTTGTATAATTGCGCCGAGTCCAGGAAATTATCTTTAGACAGTCCATTTTCCTGTCTGAAATAGTAGAGTAGGTGCACACCACTCTCTGACGGGTTTCCAACACCAAGAAATCTCGTCGCGAAAATCTCCCTTTCAAATTCAGCATGAAACTCCATGTAACTTGAAGTTCTCGACTTCACCCTGTGCGCTAGAGGAAGGAAAAAGAGGTCCCTATAAAGGGATTTGAGCAGCACTCTGATTTCCTTGGCGCCGAAATACATGAACTGAGAAAGCATGTAGAGAGCGTGAAGCTGCTCTACAGCCGAGGCCTGACGGGCGTCACCTCGAAAATTTCCGAGCCATTGAACTACGGCGGGCCCATTGACAGCCCCAGCCCAGGAGCGCTCGTCTAGAGTGAGCACTCTTTTTGCAAGCGCCTCCCAAGTTTCCATCTGGTCATTCGTAAGCCCGCCCGGAACAGTCAGCATTTGTAACCTTCCTAAAAATAATTACCCATTCCGTTGAAATCACGCTCGCACTTCTATTCCGCTTGGTCATGAGCCCCCGAGACTTTATTTCATCAACAAGCTCAAGCTCAACTGCAAAACCAGCGCGCTCCATGATATTCGTGAGAAATCGTGACGACCAAAACTGCTCACCACAGACCTCATTATTTCCAATGACAAGAATGAAGAACCCACCAACTTTAAGGACTGCCGAAGCCTCAAAGAGCGCCTCCTCCATTTCTCTAATATAGGTAAAACATATCGCAGCCCGAATTGGGTTCTTCCTCTGTATGCGCTCCAGAACATCTCTCAATTCGCCACTAGTGCTCCCAAAATCCATCAACCTGTGACTGGAAGTCAAATGCTCGCGGCCGATAGTCGCATTCTCCAAAGGCTTCAACTGACGTGCGCCAGCCAGACCCAGCCACCCCAAGCTTAGGGAAGATGCGCGAATGTATTTCTGAGCACCAGCATACGGTGGCGACGTAATTATTAGATCAACGCTCTCGAGATCCAGTTCTCCGCCATTCCCACGACTTATCTTCCTGGCATCTCGCCCAACGTGATCGAACGACCTGAAGTTTTGCCCCATAGCTGACAGCGACGCCAAGCGCTTTACGTTTGACCTGAACTGATCAGCAAAAGCGCTAAAGACGTCTTCTGAACACAATTCTGGACGACCAGGCCTCGACATCACTGGAACTGAGAGGCGCGGATCCGCGTTTGAAACCTTTCTAAGGCTCGCCGAAAAAGTAACAAGGAGAAAGGTTCTGACTGCGCCATCGAACTCATTACAAAGAACAAATCGCAATCGGACCAGTGCGCCAATCACAGTCGGCGTGAACCACTTCTCCAGATTAACGACATCAGGAAGATTCCGTTTTCTGCACAGCTTGTACTTAGACTCAATAGTCAAGAACACCGAGTCCCAGTCGACCCTGTCGGGTGGATTGGTTTTAGCCTCCGCGATAAGCCGTGCTAACGGATTGGTATCTGCGTAAGCCGCCAACCTCCCGGATAGGATCGTCTCCAAGGCGACAGTTCCGGTACCCCCAAAAGGATCCAAAACAACTCCGCCGAGGGGGCAAAATGTCTGGGACGCGAGAAAAAAATGTGCGATCTGCGGCAGGAGCTTTGCAGGGTAATGGTGCAAGTAATGCGTCGCGCGCTCTCCCACCTTCATCCAAGGGACTAGCTGTCGAAAGGATACAGTTACCGGCCGACCATTCACTCGATAGTCACGAGTGAGAGATTCAATAAGTTCCGTTGTGTCGACGGGATAAGGCTTTTGGCGTTCCGTCACCGCCCTGCGCGCCTTCGGCGTAGTCACTTCCTCATCCTCAAATATTTCCGTACAGACCATGCTTCGAACCTAGGCTAGCGTACAGAGTGGCGGCCTACGCTTGAAGTCCTACTCCCGTGCGCCCGCTGAGTATAGAAAGAGCGCCTCTTGGGCGCTCATTCCATCCTATAGAACTACTCCGAACCCCAAAGCCGGTTGACACCGTTCCCTTGTGTCACTCCCACTCGATCGTCGCCGGCGGCTTCCCGGAGATGTCATAAACCACCCGCGACACCCCCCGCAGCTCATTGATGATCCGGTTACTCACCGTACCCAGGAACTCATACGGCAGGTGCGCCCAATGCGCCGTCATGAAATCAATGGTCTCCACCGCACGCAGCGCGATCACCCACTCATAAGCGCGCGCATCGCCCACCACGCCCACCGACTTCACCGGCAGGAACACGGCAAACGCCTGGCTCGTCTTGTCGTACAGATCGGCCTTGCGCAGTTCGTCGATGAAGATCGCATCGGCCTTGGCCAGCAGCTCGGCGTACTCACGCTTCACTTCACCCAGGATACGCACGCCCAGGCCCGGGCCCGGGAACGGGTGGCGGTAGACCATGCTGCGCGGCAGGCCGAGTTCAACGCCGAGGCGACGTACTTCGTCCTTGAACAGCTCACGCAGCGGCTCGACCAGGCCCAGCTTCATGTGTTCCGGCAGGCCGCCCACGTTGTGGTGGCTCTTGATCACGTGCGCCTTGCCGGTCTTGCTGCCGGCCGACTCGATCACGTCGGGGTAGATGGTGCCCTGCGCCAGCCACTTGGCGTTCTTCAGCTTGGTGGACTCTTCATCGAAGATGTCCACGAACAGGTTGCCGATGATCTTGCGCTTGGCTTCCGGATCGCTCACGCCTTCCAGCTTGGCGAAGTAGCGGTCGGCCGCGTTGACGCGGATCACCTTGACGCCCATGTGCTCGGCGAACATCGCCATCACCTGGTCGCCTTCCTGCCAGCGCAGCAGGCCGGTATCGACGAACACGCAGGTCAGCTTGTCGCCGATCGCCTTGTGCAGCAGCGCGGCCACGACGGACGAATCGACGCCGCCGGACAGGCCCAGGATCACTTCGTCATCGCCCACCTGTTCGCGCACGCGGGCGATCTGGTCGTCGATGATGTTGGCGGCGGTCCACAGGGTTTCGCAGCCGCACACATCCACCACGAAGCGGCGCAGCAGCGCCTGGCCCTGCAGGGTGTGGGTCACTTCCGGGTGGAACTGCACGCCGTACCAGCGCTTCTCTTCGTTGGCCATCGCGGCCACCGGGATGCGATCGGTCACAGCCGTCACGGTGAAGCCCGGGGGCGCGACGGAGACGTGGTCGCCGTGGCTCATCCAGACGTTCAACTTGGGCTCGCCGCCGTGGTCGCTCAGGCCCTTGAACAGCGCATCGGGGGCGACGACGTTGACTTCGGCATGGCCGAACTCACGCTGGTCGGCCGCTTCGGTGGCGCCACCGAGCTGGGCGGCCAGGGTCTGCATGCCGTAGCAGATGCCGAAGATCGGCAGGCCGCTGTCGAACACTTCCTGCGGCGCGGCGGGCGCGCCCGGCAGCGTGGTCGACTCCGGGCCACCGGACAGGATGATGCCCTTGGCGCCGAACGCGGCGATGTCGGCCGGGTTGTGGTCCCACGCCCAGATCTCGCAGTACACGCCGAGCTCGCGGATGCGGCGCGCGATCAGCTGGGTGTACTGCGCGCCGAAATCGAGGATGAGGATCTTGTCGTTATGGATGTTGGTCATGGTGCCCGGGCAATGCAGGAGTAAATACGGGAAACACAGATTCGTTACCGGCGGCGGATAGAGAAAGAGGAACGGGAATCAGCTTCCTCGTTCCTCTTTGCTCATGCCGCATCAGGCGCGGTAGTTCGGCGGCTCTTTGGTGATCTGCACGTCGTGGACGTGGCTCTCACGCTGGCCGGCGCCGCTGATCTTGACGAACTTCGGCTTGCTGCGCATGTCTTCGACGGTGCCGCAGCCCACGTAGCCCATGGTGGCGCGCAGGCCGCCCATCAGCTGGTGGATGATGCCGCCGACCGGGCCGCGGTAGGGCACGCGGCCTTCGATGCCTTCGGGCACCAGCTTGTCGGCGCTGGAGGCGTCCTGGAAGTAGCGGTCCTTGGACCCCTTCTCCATCGCGGCCAACGAGCCCATGCCGCGGTAGCTCTTGTACGAGCGGCCCTGGAACAGCTCGGTTTCGCCGGGCGATTCTTCGGTACCGGCCAGCAGGCCGCCGATCATGATGGTGGAGGCACCGGCGGCCAGCGCCTTGCCGATGTCGCCGGAGTAGCGGATGCCACCGTCGGCGATCAGCGGGATGCGGTCCTGCAGCGCCTCGGCCACCAGGTCGATCGCGGTGATCTGCGGCACGCCGACACCGGCGACCACGCGGGTGGTGCAGATGGAGCCCGGGCCGATGCCGACCTTGACCGCGTCCGCGCCGCAGTCCAGCAGCGCCAGCGCGGCTTCGCCGGTGCAGATGTTGCCACCCACGACCTGCACGTTCGGGAAGTTCTTCTTGACCCAGCGCACGCGGTCCAGCACGCCCTGCGAATGGCCGTGCGCGGTGTCCACCACCAGCACGTCCACGCCGGCGGCGACCAGCGCCTCGACGCGGCGATCGGTGTCGCCGCCGACGCCTACCGCAGCACCCACCAGCAGGCGCGTGGCGGTGTCCTTGGCGGCGTTGGGGTAGTCGGTGTTCTTCTGGATGTCCTTGACCGTGATCAGCCCGCGCAGGGCGAACTCGTCGTTGACCACCAGGATCTTTTCGATGCGGTTGCGGTGCAGCAGCTGCAGCACTTCTTCCGACGCGGCGCCTTCCTTGACCGTGATCAGGCGATCCTTCTTGGTCATGATGTGGCGGACCGGATCGTCCAGCTCGGTCTCGAAGCGCATGTCGCGGTGGGTCACGATGCCGACCAGCTGGCCGCCGCCGTCCACCACCGGCACGCCGGAGATGTTGCGCGCCTGGGTCAGGGCCAGCACGTCGCGGATGGTGGTTTCCGGGCCGACGGTAATCGGGTCGCGGATGACGCCGGCCTCGAACTTCTTGACCTTGGCCACTTCGGCGGCCTGCTGCTCCACGCTGAGGTTCTTGTGGATGATGCCCATGCCACCGAGCTGGGCCATGGCGATCGCCAGGCGGGCTTCGGTGACCGTGTCCATGGCCGCGGAGAGGATCGGAAGCTTCAGCCGCAGGTCGCGGGTCAGCCGGGTTTCCAGGCTGACATCCTTGGGCAGGATCGTGGAGTGTGCGGGGACGAGCGAGACGTCGTCGTAGGTGAGAGCTTCAGCCTGGATGCGCAGCATCGGCATACCCGAGATGTGGGGAAGCGCGACATTTTACCCTGATTCGGCCGTCTTGGGCAGGGGGCGGATGCGACGCACTGTCGCGCCGGCGGGGGCCGTAGAGCCGACCGTTGGTCGGCTGCACCTGAACCTTCCCCCGAACCGGGTAGAGCCGACCGTTGGTCGGCTACACCTGAACCCTGCCCCGAACCCGGTAGAGCCGACCGTTGGTCGGCTGCACCTGGATCGATGAGCCACCGCGCCAAAAGCAGCCGACCAACGGTCGGCTCTACACGGCATCGCGGCAGCGGCACCGGTCGATCGGCTCGACATCGCGGCAGCGGCACCGGTCGGTCGGCACGACATCGCGGCAGCGGCACCGGTCGGTCGGCACGACATCGCGGCAGCGGCGCCGGTCGGTCGGCCCTAGATCGCGGCCGCAGCAGGTCTCGGTCGGCCCGAGATCCCAGCGTCGGCAGTTATCGCTCGGTCCGGGATCGCCCCCACGGCAGGTATCGGTCAGCCCGAGACCGTGGAGGCAGCAAGTATCGCTCGGTCCGGGACCGCCGCCACGGCAGGTATCGGTCGGTCAGGAACCGCAGCCGCGACAGGTGCCGACCGCGAGTCAGCCCCGGGCGGTCAGAAGGCTTCCGCCGCCTCGATCGTGTTCTGCATCAGCGTGGCCACCGTCATCGGCCCTACCCCGCCCGGCACCGGGGTGATCCAGCTGGCACGGGCGGCGGCGGCCTCGAAACCGACGTCGCCGACCAGGCGGCCGTCGTCCAGGCGGTTGATGCCCACGTCGATCACCACCGCGCCCGGCTTCACCCACTCCCCCGGCACGATGCCCGGGCGGCCCACCGCCACCACCAGGATGTCGGCGTCGCGCACGCTGCGCTCCAGCACGTCGCGCGGGGTGAACTTGTGGCAGCTGGTCACGGTGCAGCCGGCGATCAGCAGCTCCAGGCCCATCGGGCGGCCGACGTGGTTGCTCACGCCCACGATGGTGGCGTTGCGGCCGCGCACCGGCTGGTCGGTGTGGCCCAGCAGGGTGACGATGCCGCGCGGCGTGCACGGGCGCAGGCCGAACTCGCGCAGGGCCAGGTGGCCGACGTTTTCCGGGTGGAAGCCGTCCACGTCCTTGCGCGGGTCGATCCGGTGGATCAGGCGGCTGGCATCGGGGATGCCCGGCAGCGGCAGCTGCACCAGGATGCCGTGGATCTTGGGGTCGGCGTTGAGCTGGTCGATCAGGTCCAGCAGCTGGGCCTCGTTGGTGCCCGCCGGCAGGTCGTAGTCGAAGGCCTCGATGCCCACCTTCTCGGCCGCGCGGCGCTTGTTGCGCACGTATACGGTCGACGCCGGGTCGCCGCCCACCAGCACCACGGCCAGGCCGGGCCGGGTGCCGCCGGCGGCCAGTCGGGCATCCACCCGCACCTTGAGGCTGTCCAGCAGGTCTTCGGCGATGCGGCGCCCGTCCAGGATGCGGGCGGGGGCGGCGGATGCGGGGGTCGGTGAGCTCATCGAGGGCGGCAGGCGTGGGGCGGCGGGGACGGTATTGTCCCCGATTACGCCGGCCCCGCCCACCGCTGCGTCATTCCTCTTCGGGCACTTCGCCGGCGTTGAGCGTGCGCGCCTTGCGCTTGGGCGCGGTGAACGGGGTGGGCGTGGGCACGCCTGGCAGCGCGCTGCCGAACACCATGTGCGCGCCGGCACGCAGGCTGCCGCCGGCCATTTCCAGCTCGAAGCGCTCGGCGTCGCGCTCGCGGATCTGCTCGGCGATCTCGCGCGCATCGTCCTGGTCGGCGCCCAGTTCCATCAACGCGGCCTGGCCGAACTGCAGCGCCGACTCGAACGTCTCGCGAATCTGGTAGTCCACGCCGGCATGGATCAGGCGCAGCGAATGCTCGCGGTCGAACGAGCGCACCAGCACCTTGGCCTGCGGGAATTCATGGGTGACCAGCTCGACGATCCGGTCGGCGTCCTGGTCGTTGTTGACGCACACCGCGATCGCCCGGGCCGAGCCGGCCCCGGAGGCATGCAGCACGTCCAGGCGGGTGCCATCGCCGTAATAGATCTTGAAACCGAAGCGCTCGGCGTTGTGGATCATGTCCACGTCGTTGTCGATGATGGTCACGTCCACGTCGCGCGCCAGCAGCGACTGGCTGGCGACCTGGCCGAAGCGGCCGAAGCCGATCATCAGCACGCTGCCGGACAGGCCGTCGGCCTCCTCCACGCCGTCCAGCGACACTTCGCGGTCGGGCATCAGCTTGTCGTGCAGCAGCACGAACAACGGGGTCAGCGCCATCGACAGCACCACGATCGCGGTGAAGTTGGCGTTGACCTGTACGTCGATCACACCGGCCACCGCCGCGGCGGAGAACAGCACGAACGCAAACTCGCCGCCCTGCGCCATCACCACGCCGCGATCCAGCGCCTGGCGATGATCGCTGCCGAGGATCCGCGCGACCACGTAGATGCACACCGCCTTGGCCAGCATCAGTGCGAACACGCCGGAGACGATCAGCGGCCAGTTGTTGGCCACCACGGTCAGGTCCAGCGCCATGCCCACGCTGAGGAAGAACAGGCCCAGCAGGATGCCGCGGAACGGTTCGATGTCCGCTTCGATCTGGTGGCGGAACGTGGACTCGCTGAGCAGCACGCCGGCCAGGAACGCGCCCATCGCCATCGACAGGCCGCCCAGCTGCATCAGCAGCGCCGCGCCCAGCACGACGAGCAGTGCGGCGGCGGTCATCACTTCGCGCGCCTTGGCGGCGGCGAGGATGCGGAACAACGGGTTGAGCAGGAAGCGGCCGACCAGCACCAGGCCGACGATCGCGCCGGCGGCGATGCCGACGGTGACCCAGCGCGAACTCTCGCCGGCGTCGCTGTGCACCGGCGCCATGAACGCGACCACGGCCAGTAGCGGTACGATCAGCAGGTCTTCGAACAGCAGGATCGAGACGATCTTCTGGCCGCTCGGCAAGGCGATGTCACCACGCTCGGCCAGCAACTGCATCACCACCGCGGTGGAGGTCAACACGAAACCCGCCGCGCCGATGAAGGCCACCGGCAACGGGAAGCCCAGCAGCATGCACACGCCGGTGAGCACCGTGCCGCAGACCACGATCTGCAGCGTGCCCAGCCCGAAGATCTCGTTGCGCAGGCTCCACAGGTGCGAGGGCCGCATTTCCAGCCCGATCACGAACAGGAACATCACCACGCCGAGTTCGGCGGTATGCAGGATCGCCTGCGGATCGGAGAACCAGCCGAAGCCGAACGGGCCGATGGCAAGGCCGGCGGCGAAATAGCCCAGCACCGAGCCCAGGCCCAGCCGGCGGAACAGCGGCACCATCACCACCGCCGCGCCCAGCAGCGCCACTACTTTCACCAGCTCGCTGGCACCTGCTTCGACCGCCATGCGGTTGCTTCCCCGGACTACATAGAGGGGTCAACGATAGGGCAAAGCGTCTGGCGGCAATAGCACGCATGTCGCGCATGATTGTGCCGAAAACAGAACGATGGCGGGATTCACACGGCATATCGTCCCGCAAACAGGGGTCGCACCACGCAAGCCCGGTAGAGCCGACCCATGGTCGGCTGCTCACGCTGCCGAAGACCGCGCCAAAGGCAGCCCCGACCATGGGTCGGCTCTACCTTGGCCACAACGCGCATCAGCGGGCGTTGCAGAACGCGGCGTAGTCGATATACCCGGGAAAGGCCGTGCCCGGCGCGCACAGCGGACAGGCCGGATCGGGGCGCAGGCGGGTCTCACGAAAACGCATGCCCAGTGCATCGAAGCTCAGCAACCGGCCGGTCAGCGGTTCGCCCACGCCCAGCAGCAGCTTGAGCACCTCGGTGGCCTGCAGCAGCCCCACCATCCCCGGCAGCACGCCGAGCACGCCGGCCTCGGCGCAGTTGGGGGCGAACTGCGGCGGCGGCGGCTCGGGGAACAGGCAGCGATAGCACGGCACGTGCCCGCGCTGGCGGCCGGCATCGAACACGCTCACCTGGCCGGTGAAGCGCTCCACCGCGCCATACACCAGCGGGATGGCGTGCCGGATGCAGGCATCGTTGAGCAGGTAGCGCAGCGGGAAATTGTCCGAGCCATCCAGCACCACGTCCACGCCGTCCAGCAGCGCGTCCACGTTGCCGGAGGTGACCCGCACCTGCAGCGCCTCCACCTGCAGGTGCGGATTGAGCGCCATCAGGCGCTCACGCGCGGACAGTACCTTCGGCGTGCCGACGCTGGCGTCGGTGTGGATGATCTGGCGCTGCAGGTTGCTGCGCTCCACCACGTCGTCATCGGCAATGCGCAGGTGCCCTACCCCGGCCGCGGCCAGGTAGAAGCTGGCCGGTGCGCCCAAGCCTCCGGCGCCGACCACCAGCACCCGCGATCCCAGCAGGCGTTGCTGTCCGGGCACGCCGACCTGCGGCAGCAGCAGGTGGCGGGAATAGCGTTCGTTGAAGTCGCGCTCGGCGTCGCCCTGCAGCGGCTGCACCAGCGGCAGGCCGTCGGCACGCCAGGCGGTGGTGCCGCCCTGCACGGAGGCCAGGTGGGTGTAGCCCAGGTCGTGCAGCACCCGCGCAGCCTCCATCGAGCGCTTGCCGCTCTGGCAGATCAGCACGACCTCGCGGTCGGTGGCGGGCAGATGGGTAGAAGGCTCGGCCTGGAGATCGCCCTTGGCGATGCCGAGCGCACCCTCGGCCATGCCGGTGGCGCGCTCGTGCGCCTCGCGGACGTCGATCAGCAGGGCGCCATGGACGATGCGCGCGCGGGCCTGCTCGGGGGTGATTTCGCGGACGGTGCTCATCCCGGGATTATCGCGCAGGCAGGCCGCGGGTAGAGCCGAGCCATGCTCGGCTGCCGTTGGCATCGATCATTGCCCCCTTGCGGGGTCCTTGCCGAGCATGGCTCGGCACTACCGGCTGGATGATTGCGCGCTGCTCATCCCGGGATTATCGCGCAGGCAGGGCGCGGGTAGAGCCGAGCCATGCTCGGCTGCCGTTGGCATCGGCCATTGCCCCCTTGCGGGGGCCTTGCCGAGCGTGGCTCGGCACTACCGGGGGGATGATTGCGCGCTGCTCATCCCGGGACCATCGCGCAGGCCGGCCGCGGGTAGAGCCGAGCCATGCTCGGCTGCTGTTGGCATCGGCCATTGCCCCCTTGCGGGGGCCTGCCGAGCATGGCTCGGCACTACCGGGCTGGATTATTGCGCGGGGGCCTGCCGAGCATGGCTCGGCACTACCGGCTGGATGACTGAGCGCTGCCTTGCCGAGCATGGCTCGGCACTACCGGTAATGCAGAAGAGCCGGCTTTCGCCGGCTCTTCTGGATTACTTGCCCTTGACGTGCTTGATCAGGCGCCGCTTGCGCTTGATCTGGCGTTCCGTCAGGACGTTCTTCTTGCCTTCGTACGGGTTCACACCCTCGCGGAAGATGAATTGCACCGGGGTGCCAACGAGTTTGAAGCGCTTGCGGAAGAAATTCTCCAGGTAGCGCTTGTACGACTCCGGCAGGTCCTTCAGGCGCGTACCGTGCACGATGAAGGTGGGCGGATTGGAGCCGCCCGGGTGCACGTAACGCAGCTTGGACACGTGACCCCGGATCGCCGGCGGCGGGTTGGTCTCGTACGCCACTTCGAGCGCCTTGTTGACTTCGCTGGTGCTGAACTCGTGCGTGGCCGAGGCGTGCGCGGCGTGGATGCAGCGGAACAGCTCGCGCAGGCCCGAACCGTGCTTGGCCGAGATCCGCACCACTTCCGCCCACGGCACGAACCCGAGCTTGCGCGACACCAGCGCTTCGGCCTGCTCGCGCTGGTAATCGGTGAGGCCATCCCACTTGTTGATCGCCACCACCAGGGCACGGCCGGCATCGAGCACCGCACCCAGCACGCTGGCGTCCTGGTCGGTCACGCCTTCGGCGGCGTCCAGCATCAGCACCGCCACCTGGCACTGCTCGATGGCCTGCAGCGTCTTGATCACGCTGAACTTCTCGACCACCTCCTCCACCCGCGCCTTGCGACGCAGGCCGGCGGTGTCGATCAGTCGGTACTCGCGCCCGTCACGCTCCATGTCCACCGCGATCGAGTCGCGGGTGGTACCGGGCACTTCGGAGGCGATCATGCGCTCTTCGCCCAGCAGGCGATTGACCAGCGTCGACTTGCCCACGTTGGGGCGGCCGACGAAGGCGATGCGGATCCGGTTCGGATCGGTGTCGAGGGTCTCGGTGGTGCCTTCTTCCGGCAGCCGCTCCACGACCTCGTCCAGCAGGTCGTCCAGGCCCTGGCGATGCGCGGCCGAGACGGTCAGCATTTCGCCAAAGCCGTACCGGGCAAACTCCGAACGCACGGTGTCTTCGTTCATGCCGTCGATCTTGTTGATCAACAGCAGGGTCGGACGTGCCAGCTTGCGCAGCCACGACAGGATCTCGTCGTCCATCGGGCCCTCACGGGCATCGACCACGAACAGGATCAGGTCCGCCTCGGCGGCGGCGGCGCGGGCCTGGCGGGCGGTAGCGCCGGCCAGACCTTCTTCTTCACCGGCGATACCGCCGGTATCGACCACCAGGAACGGGTGGTCTTCGTTAAGACGACAAACACCGTAATTACGGTCCCGGGTCACGCCGGGCTGGTCATGGACCAGCGCGTCGCGCGTACGGGTAAACGCATTGAACAGCGTGGACTTGCCGACATTCGGCCGTCCAACCAGGGCGACCAAGGGCAGCATCGCGGTAACTCCTTATTGTGCCAACCGGAATGCGGTCAGCTTTCCATCAACGTTCTGCACCAGCAGAATCCCATCGGCAGCTACCGGCTGTGCCAGGAGGGCGTCGCCGCCACTCTTGGCGCGCGCCGCGAACTCACCATTGTCGGTCCGCAACCAGTGCAGGTAACCCTTGTAGTCGCCGACCACCACGTAATCGCCCTGCACCGCCGGGCCGGTCAGCGAGCGCCGCGCCAGGCCGGTCTGCGACCACATCGCGGTGCCACTGCTCTTGTCCAGGCCGAACACGCCACCCTTGTTGTCGGTGACGAAGACGTTGCCCGAGGTCAGCGCCAAGCCGCCGGCGCCGCCATGATCGCGGGCCCACAGCGGACGACCGGTCGGGCCTTCAATGGCCATGGTCTGGCTCTTGAAGCTGCTCACGAACAGGGTGTTGCCTTCCAGCACCGGGGCGCCGTCCACGTCGGACATGCGCTCCAGCTCGGTGCGGCCTTCGCCGTTGGCGACCATCTGGTCCCACACGGTGCGGCCGTCCTGCATGCCCAGCGCCGAAACGCTGCCGTCATCGTTGCCGATGAACAGGACACCCGGGCCTGCGACCACGGCGGCATTGCCACGCACGGTCAGGGCCGGCAGCTCACGCGGATTGAACCAGCGCTGGGTGCCGTTGCCGGCGTCCAGGGCAGTCACGCGGCCGTCGTTGCTGCGCACGAACACCATGCCCTGGGCGATGGCCGGCGCGGAAATCACTTCACCGGTCACCTTGGCCCGCCACTTCTCGGTGCCATCGTTGGCATCGAGGGCGATCACCTGGCCGTCCAGCGTGCCGATGGCCACCAGGCCGTCACCCACGCCGGGACCACCGGACAGGCGCAGCTTGGGCTTCTTCTTTTCCTTGGCCGGCTCCCAGGTCCAGACCTTCTTGCCGGTCTGCAGGTCGATGGCATGCACGCCACCGTAGATGGCCGCCGCGTACACGCGGCCATCGGCCACGGTCGGGCCCTGGCGGACGCCGATGCGCTTTTCGCCCTTGCCGACGTTGACGCTCCAGAGCTTGTCGACCTTGACGGTGGGCTCGAACTTCACCAGCTCCGCTGGCTCCAGCGCCTTCTTGGCGGCCGCGTCCTTGCCGGCGAACCAGCCCTTGACGGTGGTGCAGCCGGACAATGCAACGCCCAGCAGGACCAGGGTGGCAACGCGCTTGATCATGACCATCTGCTTCATTACACCGACTCCGCAGCATCGGTGACGGTGCCACCGGCATCCATCACTTTGGTTTCAAGCAGTCGCCGCTGCGGCGCTGCCACGTCCAGCGTCTTGAGCGCCTTCTCATACTGTTGCCGGGCGTCATCACGCTTGCCCTGCGCCATCAACACGTCGCCCTGGATTTCCAGGCTGGCGCTGTCGCTGGCGCCGCCGAGTGCCTTGCTGGCCTCGTCGTACTTGCCGGTGGCCAGCAGCAGGCGCGCGATGCGCTGCTCGATGACCGGCTGGAACTCCGGGTCGGCCTTGATACCGCGCAGGGTCGCCAGCGCGAGGTCGTTCTTGCCGGCCTCCACCTGGGCCTTGGCCAGCTGCAGCGCCGCCAGGTCGGCGTAGATGTTGGCCTTGCCTTCATCGAGCGCCTTCACGCCCTTGGCTGCCTGCTCCAGGTCCTTGTCCTGGAGGTGCTTGAGCACCGCCTGGTACTGGACGTTGGCGCCGGCCAATGAATTGCTGTGCTCTTTCTGCCACCACTGCCAACCGGCAATGCCGCCGATTGCGATCGCGACACCCGCGATGATGCTGACACCATTCTTCCGCAGCCAGCTGCGGACGCGTTCACTTTGTTCGTGCTCGTCGAGCAGATCGTCGATCGCCATGCGTACTCTCGCCCCGCCCGTGAAGGGGAGCTAGTTGAATTGGATTGGGAAACGCGACTCAGTGCGAAACTGGGGCCACGGAGCCGTCAGAGGATACCGTAAAGCGTGCCACGTTGGCTCGCTGGTACGGCGAAAGGTCGACGATAGTGCCGGCCTGCTGAACCTCGACCGCAGAGGCATTGCCCAGCACCATGCGCCCGACCTGGCCGGGGCTGAAGCTGCGCGTCTCGCCGGATTTGATCAGGGCCTTCTCGACGCTGCTGCCATCGGGAGCAGTGATGTCCACCCAGCTGTCGCCGGTGAACTGCAGGTTCAAGGCACCGGCCGGGGCCGGGGCGGCGGCGGCCGCGGGGCGCGGAACCGCCGTCAGCGAGGCCACGTAGGGCGCGTTGGGCGTGGCGGGAACGGCACCGGCGGGGGCAGCGGCCGGCGCGGGCGCGGTGTCGGCCGGGGCCGGACCACCGGCCACCGGCACGGCCGCCGGGATCACATCCAGCGAGGCGGTGCTCGGGGCGGGGCTGCCCGCGTCGAAGAAGCCCCGGGTCGTGAAATAGGTCGGCACCACCAGCGCCGCCGTGATGCCCACGTACAGCGCCTTGCGGCCCAGGCTCTCGGCAATGCGGCGGGTGCGCGGGGTATGCGTGTGGCTGACCAGTTGCGGCGGCACCACCGCCCCGATCCGGGCCTGCTCCAGCGCATCGCCCAGGTCCACCTTCAACAGGCGCGCGTAGCTGCGCAGCTGGCCGCGGACGAACACCGGTGCGCCCAGGCGCTCCCATTGCTCATCCTCAAGCGACTTCACCACCTGCATGGGCATGCGCAGCTGCTGCCCCACTTCCTCGAGCGTCAGCCCTGCCGCTTCCCGCGCCTGGCGGAGGCGTGCGCCACAGCCGGCGGCAGCGTCAAGAGCGTTCACAGTCTGGTCATCAATCACAATGCTTCAACCCCGGGGATTAGGAGCCGCATCCTGCGGAAATTCGTCGCGAATTCGCTGCAGATAACGACCGGATGCCACAGTGTCGCCAAGCTGCGCCTCGATTTGAGAGGCAAGTTGTAACACGGAACGTGTGGCCGGCGCAGCCGCAAGACGACGTTGCGAAAAGGCGCGCGCCTCGAAATAACGGCCCTGGCCATACTCGCTGCGGGCCATCGATTCCAGCGCGTAGGCGTTGGTCGGGTCCAGCTGGATGGCGTTGCGCAGGTCGCGCGCGGCCCGTTCGGCCTGGCCGGCATCGAGGGCGCAGCCGCCGGCATTGGCCAGGGCCGAGGCCGGCGTCGCATAGCCCGGCGCGGCGATGGCGCGGTCGAACCAGACCAGCGACTCGGCCGGATGGCCATGCGTGCAGAGCCAGGCGCCGTAGTTGTTGAGGGCATCGCCGTGGGCGGGCGCCAACTCGGCGGCCTTGCGATACAGCGTGCCCGCCTCGGCGTCGGCGCCACGCTGGGTGGCGACATTGGCCAGCAGCAGGTAGGCGTCCGGACGGGTACCGTCGATCTTCAGTGCCGCCTTGGCCTTCTTCTCGGCCGCCTCGATCTGGCCGGCGCGGAACGCTTCGGCCGCCAGGGTCATCTGGTCCTGGTAGCCGACCCGCTGACGGGTCGACGGGGTGTCGCGGACCTCGTACACCGGCGCGATGGCCAAGGGTCCGGACGGGGGCTTGACGCCTTTGCTGCCGCAGCCGACCAATGCCAGCGCGATGAAGACAACGGCTGGCAATCGGATATCAGGCAGCGGCATCCCGGCCTTTCCCTTCCTGCAGTGTTTTATTGAACTCGGCCTGGCGACGCGTGCGATCCATCACCTGGCCCTTGAGCTGGCCACAGGCGGCATCGATGTCGTCGCCGCGGGTGCGTCGCACCATGGTGAGCACCTGCGAATCCAGCAGGATCTTCTGGAACGCACGGATCTCGGCATCACCGGAACGCTCGTAGCGCGTCCCCGGGAACGGATTGAACGGAATCAGGTTGACCTTGCCCGAGTGCGACGCCTGCACGGCGTTGTCGAACTGGCGCATCAGCCGCGCCAGCTGGCGGGCATGTTCGGGCTGGTCGTTGATGCCCTTCATCAGGGTGTATTCGAACGTCACCGATTCGCGGCGCTTGTTGGCGCGCAGGTAGCGTGCGCACGAGGCCATCAGCTCGACGATCGGGTATTTCTTGTTGAGCGGGACCAGGGTCTCGCGCAGCGCATCGTTGGGCGCATGCAGCGACACCGCCAGCGACACGTCGCTTTCCGCGGACAGCCGGTCGATCTGCGGCACCAGGCCGGAGGTGGACAGGGTCACGCGCTTGTTGGCCAGGCCGTAGCCCAGGTCGTCGCGCATCACGCTCATGGCGCGCACGACGTTGTCGAAATTCATCAACGGCTCGCCCATGCCCATCATCACCACGTTGGTGAGACGACGCTGCTTGTGCGGGATGTTGCCCAGGTGACGCGCGGCCACCCACACCTGGCCGATGATCTCGGCGGTGGAGAGGTTGCGGTTGAAGCCCTGGGTGGCGGTCGAACAGAACGTGCAGTTCAGCGCGCAGCCGACCTGCGAGGACACGCACAGCGTGCCGCGGTTCTTGTCCGGAATGTAGACCGCTTCGATGGCGTTCTTGCCATCGGTGCCCATCGCCAGCAGCCACTTGTGGGTACCATCGGCGGAAGGCTTGTCGAACACGATGTTCGGGACGCGGACCTCGGCGTGCTGCTTGAGCTTGGCGCGCAGCGCCTTTCCCAGGTCGGTCATCTCATCGAAATCGGTGACGTAATGGTGGTGGATCCACTTCATCACCTGGTGGGCACGGTAGCGCGCTTCGCCGAGGGTATCGGCGAAGAAGCGCTCCAGACCCTCGCGATCGAGGTCGAGCAGGTTCTGCTTGGCCACCGGCGCGCTCGGGACGAGCACGACGGGGATGGCGGTTGGCTGTACGACCTCGTTCACGGGTTCACTCTCAGCGCGAGACGACTTCAGTCGCGGCGAAGAAGTAGGCGATTTCGATCGCGGCGTTCTCGACCGAGTCCGAGCCGTGGGCGGCATTGGCATCGATGGATTCAGCGAAGTCGGCGCGGATGGTGCCCGCAGCGGCTTCCTTCGGATTGGTGGCGCCCAGCAGGTCGCGATGGGCCAGCACGGCGTTCTCGCCTTCCAGCGCCTGGATCATCACCGGGCCGGAGATCATGAACTCGACAAGCGCGTTGAAGAACGGACGCTCGCGGTGCACGGCGTAGAAGCCTTCGGCTTCACGGCGCGACAGCTGCTTGTACTTGGCGGCGACGACCTTCAGGCCGGCCTTTTCGAAGCGGGCGTAGATTTCACCGATGACGTTCTTGGCGACGGCGTCCGGCTTGATGATGGAAAGGGTGCGCTCCAGCGCCATGGGAATTCTCCGTTGGGCGGGCCACTGATCGGCCCGAGAGTAACATGAAAAAAACCCGCGTCAAAACGCGGGCTTAGCCTGATATACGTGAGGCAATTCTAACGTGTCCTCCCCATCTACGGTAGTGCCACGCCACGCGTGGCAGGCCGGCACCCCGCAGGGCGATGCCGCCCGTTCAGGCGCCCCCGGGGTGGCCGGTCAACGCCCTGCACGACGATGAACGGATGCCGCGCTTTTGTGCGCCGCACAATGCTCCCTCGCCGGCATGGGCCTAATATCAAACAATCGTTTGATTGAACCCTGCCCGTCCCATGGCCAAGCCCGCTCATTTCTCCACCAAGGACCGCATTCTCGGCGCGGCCGAGGAGCTGTTCGCCCAGCATGGCTTCGCCGGCACGTCGCTGCGCCAGGTCACCAGCCAGGCCGACGTGAACATCGCCGCGGTCAACTATCACTTCGGGTCCAAGGAAAACCTGGTCAACGAGGTGTTCCGCCGCCGCATGGACGAGATGACCGCCGCGCGCCTGGCCCAGCTCGAGGGCGCCCGCCGCGAGCATCCCGGCCAGCTGCGCCCGGTGTTGGCCGCGTTCGTGGAGCCAGCCCTGGCCATGGCCCAGGACCGCCAGACCGGCGGTGCCTTCGTGCGGGTGATCGCGCGGGCCTACGCCGAGAAGAACGACAACCTGCGCAAGTTCCTTTCCGACCACTACGGCCACGTATTGCGCGACTTCGGCAAGGCGATCGCCGCCTGCGTGCCGGGGCTGAGCAAGGAGGAGCTGTACTGGCGCCTGGATTTCCTGGCCGGCTCGCTGACCTACGCCATGGCCGACTTCGGCCTGATCAAGCGACCTGCCGGTGTCACCGAAGCGGCGCATCGTGCCCATGCCGCCCGCGAACTGATCCACTTCGCCGAAGCCGGTTTCCGCGCCAGCGCGGGCACCGAGGCTGCGACGAGTTCCCTTTCCACCCCGTAGAGCCGGGCGCTGCCCGGCTGCACCGACGTTGACCAACAAAGGCTTATCGACATGTCCAATTCCCTGCTAGTCCGCCGCGCCGCCGTGCTGGGTGCCGGCGTCATGGGTGCCCAGATCGCGGCCCACCTGACCAATGCCGGCGTCGACACCGTGCTGTTCGACCTTCCCGCCAAGGAAGGTCCGGCCGATGGCATCGTGCTCAAGGCAATCGCCAACCTGGGCAAGCTCAGCCCTGCCCCGCTCGCCAGCAAGTCCTACGCCGAGGCGATCACCCCGGCCAACTATGAGACCGGCCTGGAGCAGCTCAAGGACTGCGACCTGATCATCGAAGCCATCGCCGAACGGATGGACTGGAAGCAGGACCTGTACAAGAAGATCGCCCCGTTCGTGGCCGATCACGCCGTGCTGGCCTCCAACACCTCCGGCCTGGGCATCAACAAGCTCGCCGACGTGCTGCCCGAGCAGCTGCGCCACCGCTTCTGCGGCGTGCATTTCTTCAACCCGCCGCGCTACATGCACCTGGCCGAGCTGATCCCGGCCAGCACCACCGATGCGGCGGTGCTGGAAGGCCTGGAAGCCTTCCTGGTCACCACCCTGGGCAAGGGCGTGGTGTACGCCAAGGACACCCCGAACTTCATCGGCAACCGCATCGGCGTGTTTTCGATCCTGTCCACCATCCACCACACGCAGGCATTCGGCCTGGGCTTCGACGAAGTCGACGGCCTGACCGGCCCGTTGGTCGGTCGCCCGAAGTCGGCCACCTACCGCACCTCCGACGTGGTCGGCCTGGACACCATGGCGCACGTGATCAAGACCATGGGCGACACCCTGCCCAACGATCCGTGGCATGAGTTCTTCAAATCGCCAAAGTGGCTGGACGCGCTGATCGCCAAGGGCGCGCTGGGCCAGAAGGCCGGTGCTGGCATCTTCCGCAAGGTCGGCAAGGACATCGTCGTCCTCGATCTGGAAAAGCAGGACTACCGCCCGGCCGACCGCACCGCCGCCCCGGAAGTGGTCGAGATCCTGAAGATCCGAAACCCGGCCGAGAAGTTCGCCAAGCTGCGCGAGAGCGAGCACCCGCAGGCGCAGTTCCTGTGGGCGACCTTCCGCGACCTGTTCCACTACAGCGCCTACCACCTGGCCGACATCGCCGAGACCGCGCGCGACGTGGACCTGGCCATCCGCTGGGGCTACGGCTGGTCGCTGGGCCCGTTCGAAACCTGGCAGGCGGCCGGCTGGAAGCAGGTCGCGCAGTGGATCGCCGATGACATCGTCGCCGGCAAGAGCATGAGCAACGCGCCCCTGCCGGATTGGGTGTTCGATGGCCGCGAGGGCGTGCACGCCGCCGAAGGCAGCTACAGCCCGTCGCGCAATGCCAAGCTGCCGCGCTCGGCGCTGCCGGTGTACCAGCGCCAGCGCTTCCCCGATCCGCTGCTGGGCGAAACCTTCAGCCCGGGCGAGACCGTGTTCGAGAACGACGGCGTGCGCATGTGGCACGACGGCGACGGCATTGCCGTGGTCAGCTTCAAGACCAAGATGAACACCGTCTCCGACCACGTGCTCGATGGCCTGCAGGAAGCGATCAAGCGCGCCGAAAAAGACTTCAAGGGCCTGGTGATCTGGCAGCAGAAGGAGCCCTTCTCTGCCGGTGCCGACCTGGCCGGTGCGCTGGGCCTGCTGCAGGCCGGCAAGGTCGAGCAGTTCGAAGAAATGGTGCACAACTTCCAGCGCACCAGCCAGGCGATCAAGTACTCGCTGGTACCGGTGGTGACCGCCGTGCGCGGCCTGGCCCTGGGCGGCGGTTGCGAGTTCCAGATGCACAGCGCCAAGAGCGTGGCCGCGCTGGAAAGCTACATCGGCCTGGTCGAAGCCGGCGTCGGCCTGCTGCCGGCCGGCGGCGGGCTGAAGGAACTGGCGGTGCGCGCCTCGCAGGCGGCCGGCCCGGGCGGTGACGTCTTTGCCGAGCTGAAGAAGACCTTCGAAACCGTGGCCATGGCCAAGGTCTCCAACTCGGCGGTCAACGCCAAGGAACTGGGCCTGATGCGCGCCACCGACAAGGTGGTGTTCAACAGCTTCGAAGCGCTCTACATCGCCAAGGCCGAAGTGCAGGCGCTGGCCGACGGCGGTTACCGTCCGCCGATGCCGGCCCGTCGCATCCAGGTGGCCGGCGACGTCGGCATCGCCACCTTCAAGATGATGCTGGTCAACATGCTGGAAGGCCGTTTCATCAGCCCGTACGACTACGAGATCGCCGTGCGCATCGCCACCGTGCTGTGCGGCGGCGAAGTGGATCGCGGCACGCTGGTGGACGAAGAATGGCTGCTGACCCTGGAGCGCAAGCACTTCGTCGAACTGGCCCAGCAGGAAAAGACCCAGGCCCGCATCGCGCACATGCTCAAGACCGGCAAGCCGCTGCGCAATTGATGGCCCCTCCCTGCTTTCGGTGGGTGCCGACCACAGGTCGGCACTCCGGCAAAAATTTCGAGAGATCACTGCAATGACCAAGCAAATCCAGGACGCCTACATCGTCGCCGCCACCCGCACCCCGGTTGGCAAGGCGCCCAAGGGCGTGTTCCGCAATACCCGCCCCGACGACATGCTCGCCCACGTGCTCCGCTCGGTGGTCGCACAGGCCCCGGGCATCGACCTCAACCGCATCGATGACGCGATCATCGGCTGCGCCATGCCCGAAGCCGAGCAGGGCATGAACGTGGCGCGCATCGGCGTGCTGCTGGCCGGCCTGCCGGACACCATCGCCGCTCAGACCGTCAACCGCTTCTGCTCCTCCGGCCTGCAGGCCGTGGCGATGGCGGCCGACCAGATCCGCCTGGGCAATTCGGACCTGATGCTGGCCGGTGGCACCGAGTCGATGTCGATGGTGCCGATGATGGGCAACAAGATCGCGATGGCCCCGAGCGTGTTCGACAACGACCACGTCGCCATCGCCTACGGCATGGGCATCACCGCCGAGAAGGTCGCCGAGGAGTGGAAGGTCTCGCGCGAGGAGCAGGACGCCTTTGCGCTGGCCTCGCACCAGAAGGCCATCGCCGCGATCCAGAACGGCGACTTCAAGGACGAGATCAGCCCCTACGACGTGCGCACCCGCCAGCCCGACCTGGCTGACGGCCGCCGCATCATCACCCGCGACAAGATCGTCGACACCGACGAAGGCCCGCGCCTGGATTCATCCGCCGAGGGCCTGGCCAAGCTGCGCCCGGTGTTCCGCAACGGCCAGTTCGGCGGCACCGTGACCGCCGGCAACTCCTCGCAGATGAGCGACGGCGCCGGTGCGGTGCTGCTGGCCTCCGAGCAGGCGATCAAGGACTACGGCCTGACCCCGCTGGCCCGCTTCGTCAGCTTCTCGGTCGCCGGCGTGCGCCCGGAAGTGATGGGCATCGGCCCGATCGCCGCGATCCCCAAGGCGCTCAAGCAGGCCGGCCTGAGCCAGGACCAGCTGGACTGGATCGAGCTCAATGAAGCCTTCGCCGCGCAGTCGCTGGCGGTCATCCGCGATTGCGGCCTGGACCCGTCCAAGGTCAACCCGCTGGGCGGCGCGATCGCCCTGGGCCACCCGCTGGGCGCGACCGGCGCGATCCGTACCGCCACCCTGCTGCACGGCCTGCGCCGTCGCCAGCAGAAGTACGGCATGGTCACCATGTGCATCGGCACCGGCATGGGCGCGGCGGGCATCTTCGAGTCGCTGTGATGCATCGGCGGTGCCGGCCCAGCGCCGGCACTTGCCACGCGGCAGGTATCGACCGTTGGTCGATACGGCAGTGAGAAAACGGTAGGTGCCAGCCGTTGGTGGGCACTTGAAACGCAAAAGGGCAGCCGCGAGGCTGCCCTTTTTGTTTACCGTGACCGGAAACCCGTGCGCAGTGCCGAGCCATGCCCGGCAACACCACCCCGCCCGCGTCGACGGGCGGCCGGGCATGGCCCGGCGCCAGGGTCAGCCGTCGGCCAGCGCCTTCTGCAGCATCTCGCGGGCGGGGCCGGCCAGCTTCTCGTTGTTGAGCGCGAAGCGGATGGTGGCCTCGACCAGGCCCAGGTGGGTGCCGCAATCGAACCGCGTGCCCTCGAACCGGTACGCGTCCACGCGCTCGCTGTTGAGCAGCTCGGCAATGGCATCGGTCAGCTGGATCTCACCGCCGGCACCGGTGCCGGTGGCTTCGAGCAGCTCGAAGATCTTCGGGCTCAGCACGTAGCGGCCGACCACGGCCAGGTCGCTCGGTGCGTCTTCCGGCTTCGGCTTCTCGACGATCGCGCTGATCCGGCCCTGGCGGCCGTCGAAGGTGTCGGTGGCCACGATGCCGTAGCTGCCGGTCTTGTCGTGCGGGACGTCCTCGACCGCGATGATGCTCGCGCCGCTGGCCTGGTTGGCATCGGCCATCTGCTTGAGTGCACCGTCGCCCTTGTTCCAGATCAGGTCGTCGGGCAGCAGGACCGCGAACGGCTCGTCACCGACGATGGCCTTGGCGCACAGCACCGCATGGCCCAGGCCCAGTGCCTCGGCCTGGGTGACGAAGATCGCGCGCACGCCGTTGGGCAGCACGTGGCGCACCAGTTCAAGCTGCTCGGTCTTGCCGGCGCGCTCGAGCTTCTGCTCCAGCTCGTAGGCCTTGTCGAAATAGTCGGCGACCGCGTGCTTGTAGCGGTTGGTAATGAAGATCAGGGTGTCGCAACCGGCTTCGATCGCCTCGTCGACGGCGTACTGGATAAGCGGCCGATCGATGATCGGCAGCATTTCCTTGGGAACCGTCTTGGTTGCGGGCAGGAAACGCGTGCCCAGCCCTGCCACCGGGAAAACCGCCTTGCGAATACGCTTGTTCGTCACAGCCTGTTGGCCTCTCGTGCCGGGAAAGGAAGCACTTTAGCCGAGGCGACGTGATCGTCCTGTTGCAACGGCGAGAACTCCGGCATGGTCGCGAACAGGATGTTGTTGATGGCATCGGTGTCGTAGGTGGCGATCGCCTCGCGCAGCCGCGGCACGTTGCCAAGCACCTGCTCACGCGCGAACGTGCGCACGCCGGCCTCCAGGATCTTCGGGTGCGCGGTCGGGCGATAGTCCTCGTCCGAATAGAACAGGGTCTCGTGCAGCTTCTCGCCCGGGCGCAGCCCGGTGTAGATGATCGCGATGTCCTTGTACGGCTGCTTGCCGGCCAGGCGGATCATCTGCTCGGCCAGCACCCGGATCGGCACGGGCTCGCCCATGTCCAGGGTGTAGATGGCCCCATGCGACGCCGAGGCGGCCGCCTGCAGGATGAGCTGGCAGGCCTCGGGAATGGTCATGAAATAGCGGGTGACTTCCGGGTCGGTCACGGTGACCGGGCCGCCCTTGAGGATCTGCTCGCGGAACAGCGGCACCACGCTGCCGGCCGAGGCCAGCACGTTGCCGAAGCGCACGGTCACGAAACGGGTGTGGCTGGTCTTCTGGTCCAGGCTCTGGCAGATCATCTCCGCATAGCGCTTGCTGGCGCCGAGTGCGTTGACCGGGTCGACCGCCTTGTCGGTGGAGATGAAGACGAAATGCTCGATGCGGGCTTCGACGCAGGCGCGGGCCACCGTCTCGGTGGACAGGATGTTGTTGCGCACCGCTTCGCGCAGCTGGCGCTCCAGCACCGGCACCTGCTTGTAGGCGGCGGCATGGAAGACCGCATCGACGCTGGCCATGGACAGCGCGTGGCGGATCACCGCCGGGTCGCCGCAGTCGCCGAGCACGGCCTCCACTTCCAGGTCCGGGAAGCTGCGCTTGAGCTCGGCCTCGATGGTCAGCAGCAGCAGCTCGCTCATTTCCAGCAGGATGATGCGCCCGGCACCGTGGCGCGCGCACTGGCGGCACAGCTCCGAGCCGATCGAGCCGCCGGCGCCGGTCACCAGCACGGTGCGCCCGCCCAGCCAGCCGCGGATCAGCGACCAGTCCGGCAGGATCGGCTTGCGCCCCAGCAGGTCCTCGATCGCCACTTCCTTGAGCTCGCCGGGCAGCGAATGCCCCAGCAGCACGTCATTGAGCTTGGGCACCATGCGGAACGGCACGCCGGTGGCCTCGCAGATGGCGACCACGCGCTGCATGCCCACCGCGTCCAGCGAAGGGATGGCGATCACCAGCAGCTTGGCCGCGGTCTCGCGCACGGCCGCCGGCGCATCGTCGAGCGTGCCCAGGATCGGCAGGCCCTGCAGCTTGGCCCCCTGCAGGTGCGGGGCGTCGTCGAGCAGGCCGACCGGTTCGAAATCGCCGGAGCGGCGCAGGTCGCGGACCAGCGCCTCGGCCGCCTGTCCGGCGCCGAGGATCAGCACGCGACGGGCGGTGGCATCGGACTGCAGCGACTGATAGTCCTTCCATGCCCGGTACAGCAGGCGCGGCGCGCCCAGCAGCGCCGACAGCGCGAACGGATAGATCACCAGCACCGACATCGGCACGCCATTGAAGCGCTTGTAGGCCAGCACCACGACGATGGCCAGCAGGCCGATGAAGCTGGCTTTGAAGATATTGAGCAGGTCGGCCACGCTGGCGAAACGCCAGAGGCCGCGATACAGGCCCACCCGCCAGAACACCACCGCCTGGATCACCAGCACCAGCGAGGTGTCGATGTTCCACAGGGGCAGCGAGGGGGCATCGGCCAGCATCGAATAGCGGCCGGCATGCAGCAGCTGCCAGCAGGCCCAGACCATGAACAGGTCGTGGACCACGATGGCGCCGCGTGGAATCAAACTGGTAAGACGGTCCTGCCAAGGCGTCATAAAACAAACAATCCTTCTAGTTGCGCATTCCCTTGCGCAGGAGTAGCCACAAACCGGTCGCGAAGATCAACCACGCGACGGCCACGGCAGCCTCCCACCTCGGCTGCAGATCGCTGCAAGCATTAAACACTGTAATACTGAACAGACCAAAAACGAAGTACATCCCTGTCACCGAAGTGTGGCTCATGCCACCTTTAACGGCGCGCTGATAGAGATGTTGGGTGTGGGGTTCCATCCATCGCTGCCCCGACAGCATGCGCGACAGGAGTGTGAAGCCTGCGTCCACAAGAAAGGCCGAAAGCGGCACCAGCAGCAGCAACCAATGGACCTCGGTGACCACGCTGGCCAGGCAGACCAGCGCGGCGATCGCATAGCCCAGGGCGCCACTGCCGACATCGCCCATGAAGATCCGGGCCCGCGGATAGTTGAACGGCAGGAAGCCGAGACAAGCCAGGGCCAGCACCGCGCCGGCCAAGGCGAACGGCATGGGCATCACCGCGGCGAACGCCAGGCCCGCCAGGATCGCCTGGGTGGTGGCGATGCCATTGATGCCATCCATGAAGTTCCAGATGTTGATCATCGACACCGTGAACAACAACGCCAGGACCGCCTGCACCGGGTTGCCGCTGGCCTGCCAGACCAGCGCGGCCACCAGCGCGGATGCCACCAGGTGCACCAGCAGGCGGCGCACCGCCGGCAGCGGCCGGTGGTCGTCCCACCAGCCGATCCCCGCGACCAGCACCAGGCCGACCCCGAACACCAGCAGCGCCACGCGCCCGCCGGGCCAGGCCAGGCCGGCGGCCGCGGTGGCCAGCAGCAGCGTCAGCACGATCGCGATGCCGCCGCCGCGCGGGGTGGCCACGCCATGGCTGCGGCGCTCGCCGGGCTGGTCCATGAGATTGCGACGCAACGCGTACTGGCGCGCCACCCAGGTAAGCAGCGCCGCGATCACCAGCACCGCTGGCAATCCGATCATCCAGGCAACGGGCATCGCTTAGAGCACCGCGTAGTTCAGCAGCGGCTTGACCGTGCCCCACTCCTTGCAGCTGGGGCATTGCCAGTGGTGGGTACGTGCCCCGAACCCGCAACGGGTGCAGCGGTAGGCCGGGTTGCGTACCAGCAACTGGTCGGTGATGTGCTTGAGGTCGTGCAAAGTCGCGGTGGAATCGGCGCCCTCGGCCAGAGTCAGGTCGATCAGCGCCGATTCGCCACGCACCGACGGCCGGTCCTTGAGCTGGCGCCCGAGGTAGGCGCGCGCCGGGGCAACGCCTTCCTGCTCTTCCATCAACTGGGTCAGCGCCAGCACCGGGGCGATACCGCGGTAGTGCTCGGTCATTTCCGACAGGAACGCGCGCGCGCCGCCCAGGTCACCGACCTTGCGGTAGTTCTGCATCAGCGCCTGCAGGACTTCCGGCAGGTACTCCGGATCATTGCGGGCGGCACGTTCGAAGGCGCGCACGGCGGCCTCGGCGTTGCCAGCGTCGGCCTCCAGGCGGCCTTCGATGATGCCGGCACGGACGGACATCGCATCGGCCTGGTAGGCGCGCGCGATCGCCGCCCTCGCCTCCTCGATCTTGCCCGCGCCACGGAAGCGCTCGGCCAGTTCGCATTCGAACTGCCCGATCAGCTTGCCCATGGGCTCGCCGGTGACTTCCTCGAACCGGCTGGCGTTGTCGATCGCCTTTTCCCAATCGCGCTCGGCCTGGTAGATCCCGATCAGGTGCTTGAGCGCCTGCGGGGCGCGCTGGTCGATCTGCGCCAGTTCGGTGAACACGGTCTCGGCGCGATCCAGCAGGCCGGACTTCATGTAGTCCTCGCCCAGCGCCAGCAGTGCCTGCACGCGCTGCGCGTCGTTCAGGTCGGCGCGGTTGACCAGGCCCTGGTGCAGGCGGATCGCGCGGTCCACTTCGCCGCGACGGCGGAACAGGTGGCCCAGCGCGACCTGGGTTTCAAAGGTTTCCTTGTCCAGCTCGGCGATATGCAGGAACAGCTCGATCGCCTTGTCCGGCTGCTCGTTGAGCAGGTAGTTCAAGCCACGGAAGTAGGTGCTGGAGAGGCGGCTGACCTGGTTGTCGCCGTGGCGCTGGCCACCGCGACGGCCGATCACCCAGCCGGACACCGCCGCCAACGGCAGGAACAGGAAGAACCAGAACCACTCGGAGACAAATTCCATCGGCGCTCAGCGTCCGTCGAAAGGAGAAGAAGGGGTGGGAGCAGGCGCCACGACCACGGTCGGGCCTGCCTTCTGCGCCTTGCGCAGTTTTGCGTACAACGGGATCACCAGGCTGGCCAGCACGATGCCGCCACCGATGATGGCACCGGACAACAGGGCGATGATGATCGCCAGGCCGGTGGTGGAATTGATATGGGTGAAGCCCAGGCTGATGACGATCGGGTCTGAATTGAGCGCACCGACGATGAGCCCGAACACCAGAACCGCCAACAGGATCAGCAGACGTACGACTTTCATGCAGCAGCTCCAGTTCCGGGAGATTCAAGAGTAGCGGAATATGGAGCGGCGGGACAAAAGAGACGCGGACCAGAAGAGCAACGGACCAACGGGCCGCTCTACGCGGGGTCGCTTTCCAGCGGCACCACGGCGCTGACGCGTTCGCGCAGCTCCTTGCCCGGTTTGAAGTGCGGGACATGCTTGCCCGGCAACGCGACCGATTCCCCGGTCTTGGGGTTGCGCCCCAGCCGTGGCGGCCGGTAGTGCAACGAAAAACTGCCGAACCCGCGGATCTCGATGCGATCCCCGCCGGCCAGCGCCCCACCCATCATCTCCAGCAACGACTTTACCGCCAGATCGACATCGTCCGATTTCAAATGCGCCTGTCGGCGCGCCAGGATTTCGATCAGCTCGGATTTGGTCATTACGGGCTCTTCGAGGGGAACTCAGACCCTGAAACGGCCCGGACTGATGTCCGGGCCGTCCAGGAAACTACGCCAGCGACAAACCGATTACTCGGACTTGTTGCCGTTCAGCTGTGCACGCAGCAGCGCGCCGAGCTGGGTGGTGCCGCTGGATGCTGACGAGGACTGGTATTCCTCCAGCACTTCGCGCATTTCCGCGTCGTCCTTGGCCTTGATCGACAGCTGCAGGGTACGACCCTTGCGATCCATGCCCACGAACTTGGCTTCCACCTTGTCGCCGACCTTCAGGAACTGGGTCGCGTCGTCCACGCGCTCGTTGGCAACGTCGCGAGCGGCCACGTAGCCTTCGATGCCGTCAGCCAGTTCGATGGTAGCGCCCTTGGCGTCCACTTCCTTGACCACGCCTTCGACCTTGGAACCCTTCGGGTTGGCAGCCATGTACTGACCGAACGGATCCTGCTCCAGCTGCTTGACGCCCAGGCTGATGCGCTCGCGCTCCGGATCGACGGCCAGGACGACGGCGTCCAGGTTGTCGCCCTTCTTGAAGTTGCGGACCACGTCTTCGCCGGTGGTGTTCCAGCTGATGTCGGACAGGTGCACCAGGCCATCGATACCGCCGTCCAGGCCGATGAAGATGCCGAAGTCGGTGATCGACTTGATCTGGCCCGACACCTTGTCGCCCTTCTTGTGGATGGCAGCGAAGGTTTCCCACGGATTGGCGGCAACCTGCTTCATGCCCAGCGAGATGCGGCGACGCTCCTCGTCGACGTCCAGGACCATGACTTCAACTTCGTCACCGACCTGCACAACCTTGGACGGGTTGACGTTCTTGTTGGTCCAATCCATTTCGGACACGTGCACCAGGCCTTCCACGCCCGGCTCGATCTCGACGAACGCGCCGTAATCGGTCACGTTGGAGACCTTGCCGAAGACGCGGCTGTTGGCCGGGTAACGACGGGCGATGTTGTCCCACGGATCCTCGCCCAGCTGCTTCAGGCCGAGCGAAACGCGGTTGCGCTCGCGGTCGAACTTCAGCACGCGCACGTCCAGCTCGTCGCCGACGTTCACGACTTCGGACGGATGGCGCACGCGCTTCCAGGCCATGTCGGTGATGTGCAGCAGGCCGTCGATACCGCCCAGGTCCACGAACGCGCCGTAATCGGTCAGGTTCTTGACGACACCCTTCAGGATCGCGCCTTCCTGCAGCTTGTCCATCAGCTGCTCGCGCTCTTCCGAGTGCTCGCTTTCGACGACAGCGCGGCGCGAGACCACGACGTTGTTACGCTTGCGGTCCAGCTTGATGAGCTTGAATTCCAGCTCCTTGCCTTCCAGGTAGGCCGGATCGCGCACGGGGCGCACATCGACCAGGGAACCCGGCAGGAACGCGCGGACATCCTTGATGTCCACGGTGAAACCACCCTTGACCTTGCCGCTGATGCGGCCGGTGATGGTTTCGTTCTTTTCCAACGCTTCTTCCAGCTCGTCCCACACCATCGCGCGCTTGGCCTTCTCGCGCGACAGGACGGTCTCACCGAAGCCGTTCTCGATGGAATCGAGGGCGACCTTGACGACGTCGCCTTCGGCGACATCGATCTCGCCAGCGTCGTTACGGAACTGCTCGATCGGCACGATGCCTTCAGACTTCAGGCCGGCGTTGATCACCACGACGTCGCCGCGGACTTCAACGACAACACCGCTGACGATGGCGCCCGGCTTCAGCTTGGCCAGATTGGCCTGGCTGGCTTCAAACAGTTCGGCAAATGATTCGGTCATTAGATTTACTCTGTTGGACACATGGGTCGGTTGGCTTCCCTTCGGGGAATGGCTACCGCCCGCCTGTTCGTCGACCCCGGTACTGCAGGCCGTGTGTTAAGTAGGAAAACCGCCACGCATCATTGCGGGACGGAGCTTGTGCTGCCTTGCGATGTGCGACACCGCCGGTGCCCTGGCGGTCCTCCTGTACAACGGATCAGGCACCCGAAACCGGAAGCAGATCCAACACATTGGCAACGACCTGGTCGATGCCGATGCCACTGGTGTCGATGATGACGGCATCGTCTGCCGGCTTCAGGGGCGCCACTGTGCGCTGTGCATCACGGGCGTCGCGGGCCATGATCTCGCGCAGGAGGTCATCAAAGTTAACAGAAACCCCCTTGTCTTTCAACTGCTTATGCCGACGCCCCGCCCGCTCCTCCGCGCTCGCCGTCAGGAAGACCTTGAATGGGGCATCCGGGAAGATCACCGTGCCCATGTCACGGCCGTCGGCGACCAGGCCGGGCAGAATCCTGAATGCGCGCTGGCGCTCTTTCAGCGCGGCGCGGACCTCCGGAATGGCCGCGATGGCCGAGGCCAGCGCGCCGGTGGTCTCCAGGCGCAGCTCGTCGGTTGCGTCGGTTTCATTGACCACCACCCGCAGCCCCCCGTCGGCCGCCTCGACGAAGCGGACATGGGTGTCGAAGGTGCAGCGGACCAGTGCCGAGGCGTCGGAGGTGTCGATATCGGCCCAGCTCGCGGCCACGCCCACGGCGCGATACAAGGCGCCCGAATCCAGGTAATGCCAGCCCAGGCGGCGTGCGACAATGCGGCTGACGGTACCCTTGCCGGCCCCGGACGGGCCGTCGATGGTGAGCACGGGAGGAAGCTGGTTCATGGGTTTCCCTGTGGAATGGACCGCCCATTCTAGCCCCCGCCCGGGGGCCTTCGAGACCTTTTTCGTGCAACCACTTGAAAGGATGGAAAAAAGCCCGGTACAATTGCGGGCTTGAACGGGCGTCACCTGCCGATTGTCATCTGCATATCGCGGCCGCGCTCCAACCGAATCCAACGTTTACGCCGAGGTATGCAATGAAAGTCCTGTCTTCCCTGAAGTCGGCCAAGTCCCGTCACCGCGATTGCAAGGTCGTTCGTCGTCGCGGCAAGATCTTCGTGATCTGCAAGTCGAACCCGCGTTTCAAGGCTCGCCAGCGCTGAGCCGGCGGGGGTCCCGGCCTCTGGTCGCGACCATCCTGAATAAAAAGCCGCCTCCGGGCGGTTTTTTATTGCCGTTTTTGTTGTAATCGCCGGGTTGGTCGTGACGGTCGGTCGCAAGGCCGTCCGTCGTGACACGTTCCTTGCCGTGACACCTTTCTTGACCACTGGGGAGTAGATCGAGATGACGCGTTACCTGACCACCCTGCCGTTGCTTGCCGTGCTGGCCTGCGCCAGCGCCAGCGCCCACGCCGATACGCTGCTGATCGACCGCAGCCAGGAAAAGCCCGCCACCGCCCTGCCCGTCCGCGGCCAGAGCATGCAGGAGGTGCAATCCCGGTTCGGCGACCCCAGCGAGCGCCTGGACCCGCGCGGCGGCCAGAAGCGCCAGTGGCCGACGATCAACCGCTGGGTCTACCCGCAGTTCACCGTCTACTTTGAAAAGCAGAAGGTGATCGACGTGGTGGCCAACAAGGCCGACGCCAACGAGGTCGGCCCCAAGCCGCCGATCCGCTGACCCATCACTCCGCCCGCGCAGGGCGGGCCATCGCACCGAGACCATGAACGACACGCTCCGCTTTCCGGCCGAATGGGAAACCCAGTCCGCCATCCTGATCGCCTGGCCCCACGCCGACACCGACTGGGCCGACCGCCTGGGTGACGTCGAGGACACCTACATCGCCCTGGTCGCCGCCATCACCCGCTTCCAGCCGGTGCTGATCATCGTCGCCGACGATGACCTGGAGGCCTACGCCGATGCACGGCTGCGCTCCAACCGGATCGACATGGACCGCGTCCGTTTCGTCACCGCGCAGTACGACGACACCTGGCTGCGCGATTCCGGCCCGATCACGCTCACGCGCGCCGACGGCGGCTTCCGCCTGCTGGACTTCCGCTTCACCGGCTGGGGCGGCAAGTTCGACGCCAGCCTGGACGACAAGCTGGTGGGGGTACTGCATGAGGCCGGCGTGTTCGCCTCCGGCGCCGAGGTGCAGAGCATCCCGTTCGCGCTGGAAGGCGGCGGCATCGAGACCGATGGCGCCGGCACCCTGCTGACCACCTGGCAATGCCTGCACGAGCGCCACCCGGAGCGCAGCCGCGATTCGCTGAGCGCCGATCTGGCCAACTGGCTGCAGCAGGACCGCGTGCTGTGGCTGGATCACGGCTACCTCGAAGGCGACGACACCGACGCCCACATCGATACGCTGGCCCGCTTCGCCTCGACCGACAGCATCGTCTACCAGGCCTGCGATGACAGCAGCGACTCGCACTTCGTCGAACTGCAGGCGATGGGCAATGAGCTGGGCGCGCTGCGCACCGCGTCCGGTGCGCCGTATCGCCTGTTCCCGCTGCCGTGGGCGCAGCCGGTGATCGACGACGGCCGCCGCCTGGCCGCGTCCTACGCCAACTACCTGATCCTCAACGGCGCAGTGCTGATGCCGGTGTACGGCGACGTGGCCGACGACGCCGCGCGGGCCGTGCTGGCCGCGGCCTACCCGGGCCGGGAGATCGTGCCGGTGCCCTGCCGCTCGCTGATCTGGCAGAACGGCAGCCTGCACTGCATCACCATGCAGCTGCCGGAAGGCCTGCTGGCCTGACCGCCGCCCGGGCCGCGACCGTTGGGCGCCATGGAGGGCGCCCGCGAGCGGCCAATGCGTGGGTTCACGGCGTGGCCCCGGCCGCACTGCCCAGCCCGCTCCCTCGCCAGCCCCGAGGCTGCGCGCTCCCCATTTAGCGCACAGCACGCCGCGTGCACCCATCCGCGATAAACTGCGTTTTTCCCCCGCAGGACCGCACTCGGATGAGCTCACGCCACACCCTTTCCGTCGCCCTGATCCAGGAGCGCAACCACGGAGACGCCGCGGCCAACCTGGCCGTGATCGAAACGCGCGTGGCTGAAGCGGCCGCCCAGGGTGCCAAGCTGATCCTGCTGCAGGAACTGCACAACGGCGCGTACTTCTGCCAGCACGAGTCGGTGGACGAATTCGACCTGGCCGAACCGATCCCCGGCCCCAGCACCGAGCGCCTCGGCGCGCTTGCCAAGAAGCACGGCGTGGTGATCGTCGGCTCGCTGTTCGAACGCCGCGCCGCCGGCCTGTACCACAACACCGCGGTCGTCTTCGAAAAGGACGGCACGCTGCTCGGCAAGTACCGCAAGATGCACATCCCGGACGACCCGGGCTTCTACGAGAAGTTCTACTTCACCCCCGGCGACATCGGCTTCAAGCCGATCGACACCTCGGTGGGTCGCCTTGGCGTGCTGGTGTGCTGGGACCAGTGGTATCCGGAAGCGGCGCGCCTGATGGCGCTGGCCGGCGCCGAGCTGCTGCTCTACCCCACCGCGATCGGCTGGGACCCGGACGACCAGCAGGACGAACAGAACCGCCAGCGCGATGCGTGGGTGCTGAGCCACCGCGGCCATGCCGTGGCCAACGGCGTACCGGTGCTGAGCTGCAACCGCGTCGGTCATGAAGCCTCGCCGCTGGGCGCCTCGGGCATCCAGTTCTGGGGCAACAGCCACGTGCTCGGCCCGCAGGGCGAGTTCATCGCCGAGGCCGGTGGCGACCCCACCGTGCTGCTCTGCGACGTCGACCTGCAACGCAGCGAACACGTGCGCCGGATCTGGCCGTTCCTGCGCGATCGCCGCATCGATGCGTACGGCGACCTGCTCAAGCGCTACATCGACTGACCGACCAGGAACCGCCCGTGACCGTGCAGCTGCGCGACGCCCGTGACACCGATATCGATGCCATCACCGCCATCTACGCGGTGGAGGTGACCGACCTGGTCAACACCTACGAGTACGACGTGCCCGACGCGGTGGAGATGCTGCGCCGCATGCACGACATCGTCGGCCGTGGCTTCCCCTACCTCGTGGCCGACGTCGATGGCCAGGTGGCCGGCTATGCCTACGCCAATACCTACCGCGGGCGCATCGCCTACCAGTGGACCGTGGAGAATTCGGTCTACGTGGCGGGCGGCTTCCAGGGTCGCGGGGTCGGCACGGCGCTGATGCAGGGGCTGATCGACGCCTGCGTGGCACGCGGTTACCGGCAGATGGTGGCGGTGATCGGCGAGCCGACCAACACCGCCTCGATCAAGCTGCACGAGCGCTTCGGTTTCCATACCGTCGGCATTTTCCGCGGCCTCGGCCGCAAGCATGGCCGCTGGCTGGATACCGTCCAGATGCAGCGCGCGCTCGGCGATGGTGCCGACAGCGCCCCTTCGAATGAATGAAATGACTGAACCCCAACTCGATGACACCGGCGACGATCTGTTCGCCGGCCAGCCCGTGCGCGTGGTCGAACGCGACGGCGTGCGCTACACCCTGCTGGGCACCGCGCACGTTTCCCAGGCCAGCGTGGAGGCGGTGGAACGCGCCATCGGCAGCGGCCGCTTCGACGCGGTCGCGGTTGAACTGGACCCGCAACGCCTGCAGGCGCTGACCAACCCCGATGCCATGGCCAAGCTGGACCTGGTGGAGGTGATCCGCAAGGGGCGCGTGGCGCTGTTCGCCGCCAACCTGGCGCTGGCCGCCTACCAGCGCCGGCTGGCCGAGCAGTTGGGCATCGAGCCCGGTGCCGAGCTCAAGCGTGCGGTCACCCTGGCCAACCAGCACAACCTGCCGGTCCACCTGATCGACCGCGAGGTTGGGCTGACCTTCAAGCGCGCCTCGCAGCAGCTGGGCTTCTTTGGCCGGATCAAGCTGGTGATGGGCCTGGGCGCCGGCCTGTTCGCGTCCGAGGACGTGGGCGAGGACGAGATCGAGAAACTCAAGCAGGGCGACATGCTGGAAGCGAGCTTCGGCGAGTTCGCCAGCGAGAGCCCGGCGTTGTACGAGACGATCATCGGCGAGCGCGACCGCTACATGGCCACCCGCCTGCGCGAGGTGCACGACTCGGCCCAGCGCGAGGTGCTGGCCGTGGTCGGCGCCGGCCACCTGGCCGGGCTGGCGCGGTACCTGGAGACCGATACCGATGCGCCGGGCCCGTTGCGCGAGTCGCTGGAAGCGGTGCCGAAGAAGCGCAACATCCCGTGGATCACGCTGACCATCCTGGCCGTGGTGCTGACCGGTATTGCCGTGGGCTTCTACCGCGGTGGCCTCGGTGTCGGCGGCGAGTTGCTGCTGACCTGGGCGATGTACACCGGCGGCCTGGCCGGGTTGGGCTGCCTGTTGGCGGGCAGCCATCCACTGAGCATCCTGACCGCGATCGTGGTGGCTCCGTTCAAGCCGTTCCGGCTGAGCATCCCCACCGGCGCGTTTGCCGCGCTGGTGGAAACGCGGCTGCGCAAGCCGGCCTACGAGGACTTCCTCAAGCTGCGCGATGACGCGCAGAGCGTGAAGGGCTGGTACCGCAACCGGGTCACCCGCGTGGTGCTGACCTTCATGCTGACCAACCTCGGCAGCATGCTGGGGCTGTGGCTGACCGGGTTCCAGGTGTGGGGCAAGGTGGCGGGGTAATCACCCCACGCCGATGCGTATGAAAAGGCCACGCAATGCGTGGCCTTTTTTTTAGGTTCTTCGCCCCTATGCGGGGGCAAGCAGAAGCGTGCTTTGACTTCTTCCAGGCGCGCGCGGTCAGTGGGTTGGGCGCTGGGGCCCCATGCCCTTTCCGGCGAATGTCCCCCGGCGTCGGCCTGCGGCCGCCCCCTCCTCCTTTATTTCGCCTCCAAGGGCATGGGG
>NZ_JBFTNG010000007.1:0-201995 GCF_056397365.1 Stenotrophomonas sp. 05N37
GTCTCCCGTTTCGCTGGCGATGGCCAGATCCAGTGCCTTTCCCTCGAAGTAGCGATCAGCGCCATGCGAGGAAGCTGACGAGCATCCAGCCAGTGGTGCAAGAAGGGCGAAGGTCAGCAGGCAGGTGAGCGTGATGCGCATTGGCTTGGGATCCTTCCTTTTAAGCGTGCCGCTGGGTCACAGCAGCGGGATATCTTCTTCCTTGCTGGGGAAGTTGAAGGCTTCGCGCTTCCTGCGGATGTGCTCGGGCATGGGCGGCCTGGGGATGTTGCGTGCCATCAGCCATTGCTGACATTTTTTCTGCCAGGGCAGCAGGTCCGGCGAGGTGATTTCCCAGTAGATGGCTTCGACCATCAGTTGTCGCTGTGACTCGACGGGATCGGTGAACAGCCCTGCCTTGATGGTGGGGTCCGCCCCGTGTTCCAGCAGCCAGTAGGCGTGCTTGAATCCGCCACGCTTGGTGTACCAGCTGAGCACGGTGTCATCCCGGTACCTGTTCGCCAGGTTCACATCGGCGCCGCCCTCGACCAGGCGTTGGACGTTCTGCCATTGATTGCCGCTGATGAAAGCCTGGAAGAGGAGCGTTTCGTTGTTGCTATTGCGGGTGTTTGGATCTCCACCGTGGTCCAGAAGAAGACTCAAGTAGCGTGGATCTTCCATCTTGGCTGCGTAGACCATGGCGTTGTTCTGACGGTGCATCCTTGTCTGCAGTTGCTTGGTCTGGCGTGCGTTTGGATTGGCGCCGTTTTCGAGCATGGCGCGCAGCCCCTCTACACTCTCTGCGCGCAGCGGCCAGGCGAGCAGGGGTATCCCGTCGCGTTTGGAAAACTCGACGTCTGGATTGACGCCCTCCTCCTTCATCAACCGACGAATTTCCTTGGCGTGGCCGGTCTCGCTGGCGATGGCCAGCTCAAGCGCCTTTTCCTCGAAGTAGCGGGCAGCGCCGTGCGAGGATGTTGGCTTGCATCCAACAAGTGGACCAGGCAACGCCAGGGCAAAGAGGAAGACGAGTGTGCCGCGCATTGGGGTGGAGTCCTTTCTTGACAGCGTTCGGCTGGGTCACAACAGCGGGACGTCTTCTTCCTTGCTGGGGAAGTTGAAGGCCTCGCGCTTCGCGCGGATGCCGCTGGGCATCGGGGGGCGGGAGACCCCGTGCGCGATCAGCCATTGCTGGCACTTCTTCTGCCAAGGCAGGTGATCGGGTGAGGTGATCTCCCAGTAGATATCTTCGGCTATTGTCATACGGGTCGGTTTTCCGGACACCTCGGGCGGAACGTACATCAGCGTGGGATCGGCTCCATGTTCAAGCAGCCAGTAGGCCTGCTTGAACCCCCCGCGACCGGTGTACCAGCTCAGTACGGTATCCGCACTGCCTCGATTCGACTCGTTCACGTTGGCTCCCTTCTCTACCAGCAACTGGACGTTCTGCCATTGATTGCCGCTGATGAAGGCCTGGAAGAGCAGGGTTTCGTTGTCAGCATTGCGGGTATTGGGGTCTCCGCCGTGGTCCAGAAGAAGACCCAAGTAGCGGGAATCTTCCATCTGGGCCGCATACACCATGGCGTTGTCATCGCGGTATGTCTTTCCACGTAGCGGCCTGACTTGCCGCGCATTTGGATCGGCACCGTTATCGAGCATCGCACGCAGTCCCTCCAGGCTCTGCGCGCGCAGAGGCCACGCGAGGAGGGGAATGCCGCCGCGCTTGGAGAACTCGATGTCGGGATTGACGCCCTCGTCCTTGATGAGGCGGCGTATCTCCTTGGCGTCCCCGGTCTCGCTAGCGATGGCCAGCTCAAGCGCCTTTCCCTCGAAGTACCGATCGGCTCCATGGGAAGATGAACGCGCACACCCTGCCGCAAGGAAAAGTGCGACGCATATCGCAAATATGCCCGCGTGATTAGGAGTTATCCGACGTTTTTCGCGCACGATTATCCTTAATGTACGAGCTTGCGGACGACATTAGCAGGGTCCGCCATCAGCCTGTAAGTGCCCCTGATGTTGGGATTGTTGAAGCGCAAAGGAGTTGCCATGAGTGAAGCAGATACAGAAGCAAAGATTAGGGTCCTGCATGAGCAGAACAAGTTGGTTGAGCAACTGCGTAGGGGCGGACATCACGCTGAAGCACTCATGTTGCAGGAAACTTACCACTCACGGGAAGTCGCTGGGCTTGCCGCAGATGTGTACCGTGCTGCTGCGGGTGAGGGGGGCTGTCCCCCCGGTTGGACCCGCGCCAGCGAGGATCCGGCGAGCCTTAGAAGGGCAGGCGTCAGCCTTAGTGATGAAGAAATTCTCTTGGCGTTGCGTCCAACTCGATCTGGATTCCGAGCAGAGATTTACCTTCCGGATCCCCAAATCCTTGGAGAAGGGGCTAAGCCGGTTCTAGTGTTTAAAGGGTCGACGGGCATAATTGTTGATCCCAACGCGCCGCTCGGTCGCCGCGAGTCCGGTGGGGAAGATTTCCTCAACAACGGGCAGCAGGGTTCTGGCAATCGGAGTGACTACTACGATCGCAGCATGGATTTATCCATGCTGTTGAAGCGAAGTCTCGGCGACAGGTTCGAGATTGCTGGCCACTCTTTGGGTGGTGGCTTGAGTTCCGCCGGTTCGGCTGTTAGTGGCGCGCGTGCAACTACTCTTAACGCGGCGGGCTTGCACGCGGAGACTGCCGCGCGCTACGGCAGGGAGAACGGACTACCGCTATTCAATACACAGAGCACGGTGAGCACTTACCAAGTCACAGGCGAGGTGCTCAACGACGTGCAGAACGGATGGCAGCGGTTGAACGATCAGCAGCGCCGCGACTTTGGCGTGGTGGTCAACGAGACCAGCATGCTGTTGCGAGAGCCCTTGATGAAGGAGATCGTCAAGGAAAAGCTGGAGGCTTCACTCCCCGCCGGTGCCCAGACGGCCGCCGCGCAGTTCATCGATCGGTTGGCCACACCTGAGGGGGCCAAAGCCCTGCGTAGCGTGCCCGTGGCGGCTGGCAAGATGTAGATTCTGCTGGACCCCAAGGCCCTGGATGCGGAGGGAAATGTTGTCGACCGCAGACGGGTGGAGTCGCCGAGCCAGGTGGCCGAGCTTGCCGGTCCGTTGTCCCATGTCCTTGTGGATGCCGCGCGTGCGATGCGTAGCGGGCGACAGCTGGGCGAGCACGTTGAGCGCGTGGGTGCCGGTGTGGCCGCGTCGATGGAGCGCAGCGGCGTCATGGCAGTGCAGGCCGGGCGCGTGCAGAGCGTGCTGGCGGGCAACGCGGTGGACATGGGGTCCCAGAGCATGCGGGTGGGCGTGCAGGGCGCGGCTACCGTGATTGCGAAGGGGCAGGAGCTGAAGGCACTGGTGGAAAGCACGGCCCATCGCGTCGACGGCTACCTGGCCGGGAAGTACGCCGGAGCACTCTCCAGAGGGGCCGAACTGGTCGGGCTGGACGCGGCGGCGAAGCACCTGCGGCACGGGGCCGATCAGTTCGCTGCGTCCCAGGATGCGAAGGCTGACCAGGTGATGCAGCGCGGAGCGGCACAGGCGGAGGAAACCCGCGCGGCGGGCAGTCGTGGTGCCGAGGTGATCAGGCGGACGGGCGAGGCGGCGTCAGAGGCAATGAGCGACGCGTCGGCCAGACCAGCGGCGTTCGTGGAACAGGGCTACCACTGGGGGAGTCAGAAGGTCAGGGGCATTACGGAGGATGCACCTGCGGTCATGGCAGGCACTGCCGGGCTGGTGGCAGCGACGGCCAGCGTGGCGGCGCGCCACTCGCCGACCTATGTCGCGCCGGAGAACGTAAAGAACCTGGAAGACACCGCGCAGTTCGCACGAAAGATCGGCAGATCCTTCAGCGAATCCATGGCGCGCCACGGCATGGACGAAACCGTCATCCCCAGCCTCGACGCCGAAATCGCCCGGCAGGAGGCCGCTGCACGCACGCTGCTCCGCGCTGACCAGGGCAGGCTGCAGGAAGGCGATACGCCCGAGCCGCCGCCGCTCAACGCGCCGGCGGTCGGCATCAACCACCCGGCCAATGCCGACTTCCACCTGTTCAAGGCGGCGCAGGCCGGTGTGCATGGGATCGACGCCAGCGTCGGGCATACGCCGGATATCTACAGCGACCAGCTGGCCGGCGCGCTGGCGGCCAAGGCCAAGCAGGAGGGGCTGCAGTCGATCGCACAGGTGGTGCTGAGCAAGGACCAGCGCCTCGCCGCGGCGGTGGACACCCTGGACCTGGCCGCGCCGGACCGGCATGCGGCCTATGTCGATGTGGTTGGCGGCCGCCAGCAGCCTCTGGCCGTGAGCACCGAGCAGGCCGCCGAGGTGGATCGGCAACGCGCGCAGGCAGCCAATGGACCGCAGATGGGGGCCGAGCAGCGGCCCGACGGCCGCGCCATGGGCTGAGCGCGGGCCCGCCGCGCCGGGCCGGGCGGGGTTTCCCCACGCGGGTCAGTGCGGTACAGTCAGCGGGTGTCCATTCTGACGACCCCGCATACCCTTTCTTCCGCTCGCCGCTGGTGGCGATGGTGGCCTGTTGCCGTCGTCCGTCCCGCCACCGCCGTTTCCCGGAAGGAAAGTCGTCTTGATCACGTTCGAGCAGTTCCAGCAGCAGGCCGCTGAAGGCCACACCCGCATCCCCGTCGTCCGCGAAGTGCTGTCCGACCTGGACACGCCGCTTTCGGTCTATCTGAAGCTCGCCGACGGCCCACATACCTATCTGTTTGAATCGGTCGAGGGCGGTGAACGCTTCGGGCGCTATTCCATCATCGGCCTGCCGGCGCGCCGGGTGTATGCCTTCCACGGCCATACGCTGACCGTCAGCGAGTCCGGCCAGGTGGTGGAGACCCGTGACGTGGCCGACCCGTTCGCCGAGGTCGAGGCGCTGCGCAGCGCCCACTCGGTGCCCAAGCTGGCCGGTCTGCCCGGCTTTACCGGCGGCCTGGTGGGCTGGTTCGGGTTCGAGTGCATCGGCTACATCGAGCCGCGCCTGGCGCCGCCGCGTGGCCGCGACGAGCTGGGCACGCCGGACATCCTGCTGCTGCACTCCGAAGAACTGGCGGTGTTCGACAACCTCAAGGGCCGCCTGTACCTGATCGTGCACGCCGACCCCGGTGAAGCCGGGGCGTGGGACCAGGCCCAGGCCAAGCTGGACGCACTGGTGGCCAAGCTGCGGGCACCGGGTGCCGGCTACCCCGCGCCGATCACCCGCGACGTGCTGGACGAGAACGACTTCGTCTCCGGCTTCACCCGCGAGGGCTTCATCGCCGCGGTCGACAAGTCCAAGGAATACATCCGCGCCGGCGACATCTTCCAGGTGGTGCTGAGCCAGCGCCTGAGCGTGCCGTTCAAGGCGCGCCCGGTGGACGTGTACCGCGCCCTGCGCGCCCTGAACCCCTCGCCATACATGTATTTCCTGGATACCGGCGATGTGCAGGTGGTCGGCTCCTCGCCGGAAATCCTGGTGCGCCTGCAGGACGGGGAAGTCACCGTGCGCCCGATCGCCGGCACCCGCCCACGCGGGGCGACGGTGGAGGAGGACAACGCGCTGGAAGCCGAACTGCTGGCCGATCCCAAGGAGCGCGCCGAGCACCTGATGCTGATCGACCTCGGGCGCAATGACGCCGGTCGCGTGTCCAAGGCGGGCACGGTGGAAGTGGGCGAACAGTTCGTGATCGAACGCTACAGCCACGTCATGCACATCGTCAGCGAAGTGACCGGGCAACTGCAGCCCGGCCTGAGTTATGCCGACGTGCTGCGCGCGACGTTCCCGGCCGGCACCGTCAGCGGCGCGCCGAAGATCCGCGCGCTGGAAGTGATCCGCGAGCTGGAGCCGATCAAGCGCAACGTCTACGCCGGCAGCATCGGCTACATCGGCTGGCATGGCGATGCCGATACCGCGATCGCCATCCGCACCGCCGTCATCAAGGACGGCCGTCTGCACGTGCAGGCCGGTGCCGGCATCGTCTACGACTCCGATCCGGGCAAGGAATGGGACGAGACGATGAACAAGGGCCGCGCGTTGTTCCGTGCCGTCGCCCAGGCGGCCAAGGGCCTGTGAGTTTTCCTGCCGTGGCGCGTGCCACGGCGTTCGCTGCACCACCCAGACAAGGAATACCGCATGAAGCTGCTGAGCGCATTGCTGTTGTCGACCACGTTGGCCGCTGTCGCACCCGCGTGGGGCCAGGCCAATACCATCCCCTCGCAGCCGCACCTGCTGGTCAAGGGCAGCGCCACGCGCACGGTGATGCCGGACCGCTTCACGGTAAAGGTGGCGCTGGAATCGGTCGACATGCAGACCGAGACCGCCCGCGCCCGCGTGCAGGCCAACGCCGAACGCGTGCTGCAGTTGTTCGCCCAGCACGGCGCCATCGACGGCACCGTGCGCGCTGACAACCTGAGCATTGCCCCGTCCACGCGCTATCGCAACGATGAGGAAGTGTTCAACGGCACCGCCGCCCGGCGCGACCTGAAGGCCGAATTCCCCGACGCGCAGGCGCTGAAAGCCTTCCTCGGCGATCTGAAGGCCAGCCGCGAAGTGCAGGTCAGTACCGCTGAGCCCACGTATTCGGGTGAAAGCCGCCTGCGTGGCGAACTCAAGGCCGAGGCCGCCGCGCAAACGCGCGAATCGGCCAAGGGCCTGGCGGGCGCATACGGCACGAAGATCACCGGCCTGTACAGCATTTCCGACGTCGCACCGAACTTCGCTTATGGCGTGCAGGCCGGTACCTGGGGCACGCCCGGTCGGGATCGCTTCGGCGACGGCGGAGAAAGCGCAACGCTGGACAAGATGGTCGTGACCGGGACGCGCCGCGCGCCGTCGGCTGGCGAGCTGCTGACGGCTGCACCCATCACGTACACCGAAAACGTGTACGCCATTTTCCTCATCCAAGACGGACCCTGACCATGTTGTTGATGCTCGACAACTACGACAGCTTCACCTACAACCTCGTGCAGTACCTGCAGACGCTCGGCGCCGAGGTAAAAGTGGTGCGCAACGACGCCCTGAGCGTCGACGAGATCGCCGCGCTCGCCCCCGAGCGCATCGTGATCTCGCCCGGCCCGTGCACGCCCAACGAAGCGGGCGTGTCGCTGGAGCTGATCCGCCGGCTCGGCCCGAGCACGCCCATCCTCGGCGTGTGCCTGGGCCACCAGGGCATCGGCCAGGTCTACGGCGGTGATGTGATCCGCGCGGGCACCATCATGCACGGCAAGACCTCGGCGATCCGGCATGAAGGCAAGGGCGTCTTCGCCGGCCTGCCGGACCGCTACCAGGCCACGCGTTACCACTCGCTGGTGGTGGACAAGACCACGCTGCCGGCGTGCCTGGAAGTGACCGCCTGGACCGAAAACGCGGACGGCACCATCGAAGAAATCATGGGCCTTCGCCATCGCGAGTACCCGGTCGAAGGCGTGCAGTTCCATCCCGAATCGATCCTCACCGAGCACGGCCACGCCCTGCTGAAGAACTTCCTGCAGCGCTGATCGGCGCCGCACCCGCATCGCAAAGGACCCCCCGCATGACCTTCTCCCCCCAGGAAGCCCTGCAGCGCACCATCGAGCACCGCGAGATCTTCTTCGACGAAATGGTCGACCTGATGCGCCAGGTGATGCGCGGCGAGGTGTCGCCGGTGATGACCGCCGCGATCCTCACCGGCCTGCGGGTCAAGAAGGAAACCGTGGGCGAGATCGCCGGTGCGGCCACGGTGATGCGTGAGCTGGCGCTGGCGGTGCCGGTCGAGGACAAGGCCCACCTGGTCGACATCGTCGGCACCGGTGGCGATGGCTCGCATACCTTCAATATTTCCACCTGCGCGATGTTCGTGGTGGCCGCGGCGGGGGCCAAGGTAGCCAAGCATGGCAACCGCAGCGTGTCCTCCAAGTCCGGCAGCGCCGATGCGGTGGAGGCATTGGGGGCGGTCATCGACCTGCGCCCGGAACAGGTGGCGCGGGCGATCACCGAGACCGGGATCGGCTTCATGTTCGCGCCGATGCATCACCCGGCGATGAAGGTGGTCGCTCCGGTCCGCCGCGAGATGGGCGTGCGCACCATCTTCAACATCCTCGGCCCGCTGACCAACCCGGTGGGCGCCACCAACGTGCTGATGGGCGTGTTCCACCCGGACCTGGTCGGCATCCAGGCGCGCGTGCTGCGCGAACTGGGCGCCGAGCGCGCGCTGGTGGTGTGGGGGCGCGACAACATGGACGAGATCTCGCTCGGCGCCGGCACCCTGGTGGGCGAGCTGCGCGACGGCAAGGTGCGCGAGTACGAAATCCATCCGGAGGACTTCGGGATCGCCATGTCGGCCAGTCGCAACCTCAAGGTGGCCAACCCCGAGGAATCCATCGCGATGCTGCGTGGGGTGCTCGACAACCAGCCCGGCCCGGCGCTGGACATCGTGGCCCTCAACGCCGGCGCGGCGCTGTACGTGGCCGGCGTGGCCGACAGCATCGCCGATGGCCTGGCCCGCGCCCGCGCGGCCATTGCCGACGGCGGCGCGCGCGCGCGCATGGCGCAGTACGTGGCCGCCACCCAGCGCATCGCCGCCGGCAGCTGAGCCGGCGATTTCACGCTTCACCCGCGGCTGGCCGATAATGGCCGGCCTGAAGGACCCGACCGACATGAGCGACATCCTCGACACCATCCTGGCCCGCAAGGCCGAAGAAGTCGCCGCCCGGCGCGCCGACGTGCCGCTGCAGGTCCTGATCGACCGCCTCGTGCAGGCGCCTCCGGTGCGGGGCTTTGCCGATGCGCTGCGCGCCTCGATCGCGGCCGGCAACCCGGCGGTGATCGCCGAGGTGAAGAAGGCCAGCCCGTCCAAGGGCGTGATCCGTGCCGACTTCCACCCGGCCGACATCGCGGTGAGCTACGAATTCGGCGGCGCCAGCTGCCTGTCGGTGCTGACCGACATCGATTTCTTCCAAGGCAGCGACGCCTACCTGCAGCAGGCCCGCGACGCGTGCACGCTGCCGGTGCTGCGCAAGGACTTCGTGATCGATCCCTACCAGGTGTATGAAGCGCGCGTGCTCGGCGCCGACTGCATCCTGCTGATCGTGGCCGCACTCAGCGACCGCCAGCTGGCCGAGCTGTCCGACCTGGCCATGCAGCTGGGCATGGACGTGCTGGTGGAAGTGCACGACATCGACGAGCTCGAGCGCGCCATCCAGGTGCCGGTGCCGCTGATCGGCATCAACAACCGCAACCTGCGCACCTTCGAGGTGTCGCTGCAGACCACCCTGGACATGCGCCAGGCCGTGCCCCGCGACCGCCTGCTGGTGACCGAAAGCGGCATCGTCGATGCGGACGACGTCACCCGGATGCGCAGCGCCGGCGTGCACGCCTTCCTGGTCGGGGAGGCTTTCATGCGCGTGGAGGAGCCCGGCGAGGGCCTGCGTCAGCTATTCTTCAGCGCATGACTGCGATCTACCCAACGCCGCGCGACGACGCCCCGCTGGTGGTCTTCGATTTCGATCACACGCTTTATGACGGCGACTCGGGCAGCCATCTGTTCGCCTGGCTGATCAAGCGCAACCCGTTGCGCCTGCTCGCCGCGCTGCTGGCCACCCCGGTCCTCGGGCCGCTGGTGGCGTTGCTGCCCACCCGCCGCCGCGGTATCTCCGGCTATGTGTGGATCGCCACCTTCGGCCTGCACCGCGCGCGTGACCTCAACAAGGCCATCGACCGCTACGTGCTCACCCACGAGGCCGACATCCGCCGCCGGCTGCTGCCGGTGGCGCTGGACGTGTTCGCCCAGCACCGGGCGCAGGGCGACCGCGTGGTGGTCGCCACCGGGGCGCCGCCGGAGCTGGCCCGGGCGATCCTCACCTTCGTGGCCCACCAGGGCGTGCCGGTGATCGGTACCGAGGTCGGCCCGTTCCTGGGCGCGGTGATCGCCACCCGGCACTGCCACAACGAAGAGAAGATGCGCATGCTGCGCGAGCGCGGTTACGGCGAGATCGCCATCGCCTATTCCGACAGCAGCGCCGACCTGCCGCTGCTGCTGGCCGCCAAGGCGCCGGTGGTGGTCAATCCGAAGGCTTCGCGGGTGGCCCACTTCCGCCAGGTGCTGCCCCCGGGCACGCCGGTGCTCAACTGGGGTTGCCTCGATCGGGCCGGCGATCCGGTCTGAGCGACGCGATCGATGATGCGTCTCGCGTCGTCCCGCCGGGATGACGCAACCGGCTCAGGCCGCGCGCCACTGCACCAGCGCATGGCCGATCTGGAACAGGCTGATCGCCAGCACCAGGACGCCCACGGCCACCAGGACCCAGCGCTCCTTGACCCGCTTGACCAGCAGCGCGGCGACCGGCGCGGCCATCATGCCGCCGATCATCAGCCCGGCCACGATGTTCAGGTACTGCAGGCCCATCGACAGCAGGAAGGTGATCGACACGGCCAGGGTGACCACGAACTCGGCCGCGTTGACCGTGCCGATGGTGGTGCGGGCCTGGCCGCCGCGGGCGAGCAGGGTGGAGGTGGCCACCGGGCCCCAGCCGCCGCCACCGCTGGCATCCAGCAGCCCGGCCACGAACCCCAGCACCGGCACCCGCTTCACTTCCTGGGCCGGCATCAGCCGCCCGGCCGCGCGCAGCAGGATGAAGATCGCCAGCACCAGCAGGTAGCAATAGATGAAGGGGCGAATGACGTCCCCGGGCAGCTGGGTCAGCACGTAGGCGCCCACGACGCCGCCCACCGCACCGGGCAGGGCCAGGCGCAGGAACAGGCGGCGGTCGACATTGCCGGCCACCAGGTGGGAGACGCCCGAGGCGCCGGTGGTGAACACCTCGGCGGTGTGGATGCTGGCGCTCACCGCTGCCGGCGGCAGGCCCATGCTGAGCAGGACCGAGGACGATACCAGCCCAAAGGCCATGCCCAGCGCGCCATCGACCAGCTGCGCGCCCAGGCCGATCAGGATGAACCAATAGAATTCGCTGCCCAGTTCCATGGCAACAGCCTAGCGGCAAATGGGTGAAATGGCGGCCTGGGTGGTGCTGGCGGCTGGCTGGCGGCTGGCGGCATTGGCCCGGTGGCATGCCGGGCGGGACCCTGGAAGCCGACCAATGGCCGGCCCTACGGATCAGCGGGTGCCGTACAGGACCACGGTCTTGCCGCGGGCGTGAAGGAGCCCGTCGGTCTGCAGCTTCTTCAGCACGCGGCCGGCCATTTCCCGCGAGCAGCCGACCAGCCGGGCCAGTTCCTGGCGCGAGACGCGCAGCTGGGTGCCCTGCGGGTGGCTCATGGCCTCCGGCTCGCGGGACAGGTCGTGAAGGGTGCGCACGATACGATCGGTGACGTCCAGGAAGGCCAGGCGGCTGGCTTTCCTGCTGGTGTCCAGCAACCGCTTGGAGATCTGCTGACCCAGCGCGTACAGCAGGCGCGGGGCATCGGCCGACAGCGGGCCGAGGAACAGCTGGTGGAGGCGCTCGTAGCTGATCTCGGCCAGCTCGCACGGGGTGCGGGTGCGCAGGATCACCTCACGGCGGTCGGATTCGACGAACAGCCCCATTTCGCCGACGAATTCACCTGAACCGAAGTAGCCGAGGACCAGCTCGCGGTCGTCCTCTTCCTCAGCAATTATAGAGACCGAGCCACTGATCACGTAATAAAGGGTGCCGGCGGGATCCCCGGGGCGGAACACATCGGTGCGCGCGGGGTAGCGGCGGCGATGGCTGTGGGCCAGGAAACGGTCGATGGTGGCGATATCCAGGGCCAGTGGACTTGTGGCAAGGCGCACAGTTGACACGTTTGAGGCGCTCCCTTTGCTCATGAACAATTCACGGCTATGTCCCGCGAGCTTAACGATCCGGTTTGTGAAGGGCAAACACAGCACACCTATTCCTTTCGATGCAAGTTTCGCCCCCGATCACTTTGCCCCATAATTGCGCCTTTCCCACCACACACAGGATCGACCGCCGTGGTCAAGCCGTTGCCTCGCCTGAGGTTGCAGGGTTTCAACAACCTCACCAAGGCGCTGAGCTTCAACATCTATGACGTGTGTTACGCGCGCACCGAAGAGGAGCGTCAGCGCTACATCGAATACATTGATGAAGAGTACAACGCCGATAGGCTTACTCAGATCTTGACCGATGTCGCCGAGATCATCGGCGCCAACATCCTCAACGTGGCGCGCCAGGATTACGATCCGCAGGGTGCCTCGGTGACGATCCTGATCTCTGAAGAACCGGTGATCGACAAGAAGCAGGCCGGCAAGGAGCTCATCTCCGACGCCGTGGTCGCGCACATGGACAAGTCGCACATCACCGTGCACACCTATCCGGAAACGCACCCGCAGGAAGGCATCGCCACCTTCCGCGCCGACATCGACGTGGCTACCTGCGGCGTCATTTCGCCGCTGAAAGCGCTGAACTACCTGATCGAGAGTCTGGAATCGGACATCGTGATCATGGACTACCGCGTGCGTGGCTTCACCCGTGACGTGAAGGGCAAGAAGCACTACATCGATCACAAGATCAACTCGATCCAGAACTTCCTGGCCAAGAACATCAAGTCGCGTTACGAGATGTTCGACGTCAACGTCTATCAGGAAAATATCTTCCACACGAAGATGCACCTGAAGGACTTCGACCTGGACCAGTACCTGTTCGAAGAGAAGGCCAAGAACCTGTCGTTCAAGGAACGCATGAAGATCGAGGCGCTGCTGCGTCGTGAGATCGAAGAGCTGTTCCACGGGCGCAACCTGGCCGAGTAATGCGGTGACGACAGCCGCCCCGGGCAACCGGTGGCGGTGCTGCGCAGGACGGAAGCGTCCTGCCTGTGGAACCTGCGGTTTGCGCAATTGACGGTTCCACGGACGCAGATCAACAACGGCTCGGTGTGAAGACACCGGGCCGTTGTCGTGTTCACGTTCCGGGTCCGGAGGCGGCCCGCCGGGCCAGCCAGCCGCGCTTACACGCGGTAGGCGATGCCCTTCATCACCGCCGAGGCCAGTGCCATCACCGATGGGATCGGGAACGGCAGCTTGCGTGCGCCGGCATGCTCGGCGTGGTCGGCATGGCGGGCTTCGTCGATCTTCATCACCTTGAGGATCTCGCGGCTGCGCAGGTCGGCCGGGGGCAGGGTGCCCAGGTGTTCGTCCAGGTGGGCTTCGACCTGGCGCTCGGTTTCGACCACGAACCCGAGGTTCCAGCCGTCGCCGCGCAGGCCGGCCAGGGTGCCGATGGTGTAGCTGCCGGCATACCAGAGGGGGTTGAACAGGCTCGGGCGGCTGTCCAGCTCGCCCAGGCGCTGGGCGCACCACGCCAGGTGGTCGGTCTCTTCCTGGGCCGCCTCCAGCAGGTGGGCACGGGTCGCCGCTTCCCGGGCGACCGCGGCCTGGCCGAAATACAGGCCCTGGGCGCAGACCTCGCCGACGTGGTTGATCCGCATCAGCCCGGCCGCGTGGCGGCGCTCCGCACGGCCCATCTGCACGTCCGGGGTGGCCTCGGCGGGGTAGGGGCGGCTGGCCGGCGGGTTGCCGAACACCGTGTCCAGGGCGCGCTGGGCTTCGGTCAGCAGGTGATCGAGCGGGGTGATCTGGCGGGTCGCGGTCATGGGGGCGGCGGCGTACGGCGGGGGATCGTCGATTCTCGCCCCCTGGCGCCGGTGTGCCAAGCCATGGCAGCGGGCGACTTGCATGTGGGTGGCATGGCCAGTACAATCCCGCCTCTTCACAACGCGTGGCAGAGTTCCGGCCGTTCAGCGCCGCAATGAGCCCGACCTACTTGAGTTCTTTCATGAGCACTTTCACTGCAAAGTCCGAGACCGTCCAGCGCGACTGGTATCTCGTCGACGCTTCCGGCAAGACGCTGGGCCGTCTGTCCACCGAGCTGGCCCGCCGTCTGCGCGGCAAGCACAAGCCGGTCTACACCCCCCACGTTGATACCGGTGATTACCTGGTTGTCATCAATGCAGAAAAGATTGCCGTCACCGGCAACAAGCTGCAGGACAAGCTGTACCACCGCTTCACTGGCTACATCGGCAACCTGAAGACCGAAACTCTGGCCCAGGCGCTTGAGCGCCACCCGGAGCGCGTCATCGAGACCGCCGTCAAGGGCATGCTGCCGAAGGGCCCGCTGGGCCGCGCCATGTACCGCAAGCTCAAGGTGTACTCGGGTTCCGAGCACCCGCACGCCGCTCAGCAGCCTCAGGTTCTGGATATCTAATCATGGCTATCACGCAAAACTACGGCACCGGCCGCCGCAAGTCCTCCACCGCCCGCGTGTTCCTGCGCAAGGGCGCCGGCAACATCACCGTCAATGGCCGTCCGCTGGACGAGTTCTTTGGCCGTGAGACTGCACGCATGATCGTGCGTCAGCCGCTGGAACTGACCAAGAACACCGAAAGCTTCGACATCATGGTCACCGCCGCTGGCGGTGGTACCACCGGTCAGGCCGGTGCGATCCGCCTGGGCATCGCCCGCGCGCTGGTCGAGTACGACGAAACCCTGAAGTCCGAGCTGCGCAAGGCTGGCTTCATGACCCGTGACGCCCGTGAAGTCGAGCGTAAGAAGGTCGGCCTGCACAAGGCACGTCGCGCCACCCAGTTCTCCAAGCGCTGATCCATCGCGCCTGGCGTGGGATCCCTCGGGGTCCCGCTGGGAGGACAGCAAAAGCCCGGCCTCGGCCGGGCTTTTGTCGTTTGTGGGCAGGGCCCAAGGCGGGGCGCATGGGTAGAGCCGAGCCATGCTCGGCTGCACGGCGCGCGCAGAAAGGTAGAGCCGAGCCACGCTCGGCTGCACGGCACGCGCAGACAGGTAGGGCCGAGCCATGCTCGGCTGCACGGCCCGCGCAGAAAGGTAGAGCCGAGCCATGCTCGGCTACACGGCAAGCGCAGACTGCATAGAGCCGAGCCATGCCCGGCTACACGGCACGCGCAGAAAGGTAGAGCCGAGCCACGCTCGGCTACACGGCAAGCGCAAGCTGCATAGAGCCGAGCCATGCCCGGCTGCACAGCACGCGCAGACAGGTAGAGCCGAGCCATGCTCGGCTGCACGGCCCGCGCAGAAAGGTAGAGCCGAGCCATGCTCGGCTACACGGCAAGCGCAGACTGCATAGAGCCGAGCCATGCCCGGCTACACGGCACGCGCAGAAAGGTAGAGCCGAGCCACGCTCGGCTGCGCCGCACGACACAGCGCAGCAGCCACGGCCGAAGCGTCTGCTCCCCGCATCAGTCCTGCCGGATCGACGCGGGTCAATAGCCGGTACACCCGACAAGTCCCGCTCCGCAGCCCGGCCAGCCGCTGGCGGCTGGGCGTTCGGGCGCTTGCGAGGCCGCGCCTCGCAGGCAAGGCGCCGTCACCCCTGCAAGCTCCGTCGCCGCACCTATGCGGCTCGGGGGTCCCGCCAACCCGCCCACGCCGACCCCCAACCGCTGGCGGGTGCGCAGGCGACGTGTGAGGCAGGACGGGTCCAGCACCTGGGAGCTGTGAATCAGTGCCGGCCGCTGGCCGGCAACCGCGTCACCATCCGCGAGCCGATGGCGTCGCCTTCGGTGGTCGTGACCGCGATTACGTTCGTTGATCACCGATCACCGATCACCGATCACCGACCGCATGGGCGTCATCGCCTGTCAATCGCGGCGCGTCCCCGCCGGCGATGGCAAACGCCATCGACCCACCCGCCGGCACCAACGGCACTCGGCGGCCCTCGCGCCCCATCACGCGACACACCCCTTGCAGTCCAAGGGCGCGTCCCGACGGGCGCGGGGATATGAGGCGGTGGATGACCCGGACCCCAGCCTGGCTACGCAAGGTCGGGGTGCTGGCCGCTAAGTCCCCAGCTCATCGCGCCAAATAAAACAAAAGGCCTGATCTTTCGATCAGGCCTTTTGTTTTATTTGGCTGCCCCGGATGGATTCGAACCACCGAATGCCTGAGTCAGAGTCAGGTGCCTTACCGCTTGGCGACGGGGCAATATATGCGTGCAAGTATTGCACTTTTTCCCTACAAAACCAAGCAGAACTTGGTGGCTATGGGTGGACTCGAACCACCGACCCCAGCATTATGAGTGCTGTGCTCTAACCGGCTGAGCTACATAGCCTAGGGAGCCGGTAATTCTGGAGATGTATCCGGGATCTGTCAACACTTTTTCATCGCGCTTGTGAGTGGCCTGCCGGCGTGTCACAGTCCCAACCAGTAGATTTTTCTAGGAGTCCGCATCGTGATCGATCCGGACGGCTATCGACCGAACGTCGGCATTGTGCTGATGCGGGAGGATGGGCAGGTGTTCTGGGCACGTCGTGTGCGCCGGGATGGCTGGCAGTTCCCGCAGGGCGGCATGAATACCGATGAGACGCCTGTCGAAGCCATGTATCGCGAGTTGCACGAAGAAACCGGGTTGTTGCCTGAGCACGTTGAAGTGCTCGGGGCCACGCCGGGTTGGCTTCGCTATCGGCTGCCGGCACGGGCCATCCGTCGCAATGAGAAGCAGGTCTGCATCGGCCAGAAGCAGGTCTGGTTCCTGCTGCGCCTGGCGGGCGACGAATCCCATGTGACGCTGGACCACACCGACAGCCCGGAGTTCGACCAGTGGCGCTGGGTGGATTTCTGGTACCCGGTCGAACACGTGGTCATGTTCAAGCGGGGCGTCTATGCACGCGCGCTGCGCCACTTGGCGCCGTTGGCGCGGGGCGTGGCGGGGGCCGGGGTGGAGTCGATGCCCAAGTCCGCCCAGGAGGCGTGGATGCCCGGCAACACGGCCGGGCACGATCGGCCGCGCAAACGCAGCACGCCGCCGCCCAAGCGGGGCTACTGGCCGAAGAAGGCCAAGGCCGAGCCGGGTACCCCCTGAGACGGCGCCACGACCCAGGTCGTGGCTCCGTCGGCCCGACCGGTCGACGGCCTGCCGCGTTCTCCGGGCCGCAAGGTGCGAGTGGCTGAACCGTATCGAGAATGATTCAGATACGAAATTGACAACCATTCTCGTTTCGATTGGAATAGCCGCAGGCCGATCCGGGCCTGTCTGCCGAGTCCGCACGTGTACGTCTGCATCTGCAACGGGGTTACCGACCACCAGATCCGCGAAGCCGCGCAAAGCGGTGTCGCCAGCGTGTCCGAACTGACCATGCGCACCGGCTGCGGCGCCACCTGCGGCTCCTGCCTGGACATGGCGGCCGACCTGTTGGCCAAGTTCAGCGCCACCCACGATCTGCCGCTGCCCGTGCTGGGCCTGGCCCAGGTCGCCTGAGGCACCGCACGCGCAGCTGCGCGTGATTCGCGTTCCCTCATCGTCCGGCTCGAAGCGCTACAGTGCGCGCGTTCACACGCAGCAGGAGCAGCTCATGAAGGGCGACGCCAAAGTCATCGAATTCCTCAACAAGGTCCTCTACAACGAGCTGACCGCGATCAACCAGTACTTCCTGCACGCCAAGATGCTGAAGAACTGGGGCCTGAAGGAACTGGCCGACCACGAGTACAAAGAGTCGATCGAAGAAATGAAGCATGCGGACATGCTGTCCGATCGCATCCTCTTCCTCGAAGGCCTGCCCAACTTCCAGGCGCTGGGCAAGCTGCGCATCGGCGAAAACCCCACCGAGATCCTGCAGTGCGATCTGGCGCTGGAGCGCGACGGTGTGGTCACCCTGCGCGACGCGGTGTCGTATGCCGACTCCGTGGGCGACTACGTGAGCCGCCAGCTGTTCGTGAAGATCCTGGATTCCGAAGAAGAGCACATCGATTGGCTGGAAACCCAGCTCGAGCTCATCGAACGCATCAGCGAGCCGAACTACCTGCTGACCAAGCTGGACGACTGAGTCAGCCCTGCAGCGGGGCGCGCAGGCCGTTCTGATACCCGGCCAGCGCGATCCGCGCACGCGCGAATTCGGCGATGAGCAGCGCCACTGCCACGGCGGGGCGCTCCAGGGTGCCGGCGCGCGCGTCGTGTTCGATCCGGCGTGCGGCCGCCGACAGGGCGATGGCCCCGACATTGGCGCTGGCCGACTTGAGGCTGTGCGCGATGGCGCGCAGCTGGTCCAGGTCGGCGGCCACCGAGGCGTCCTGCAACTGCTGGATCAGCGCCGGGGTGTCGTCCAGGAACACGCCGATGATGTGCGCGGTCTGCGCGCCGATTACCTCCAGCAATTCATCCAGCACGCTGCTGTCGAGTACCGGCAGCGGCTCGTCGCCGTTGTCGGGGAAGCCCGCCAGCCCCAGCGCGGCCAGGCTGGAGGCGATCTCGGCCGGTTCCGGCTCGCGCAACGCCTGCAGCGGGACGCGCGCCGACGGCGCCTGTCCCTGCCAGCGTTGCAGGCAGGCCTGCAGCGAGGCGCGGTTGACCGGCTTGGACAGGTAGTCGTCCATGCCCGCCTGCAGGCAGCGCTCGCGATCGCCGGCCATGGCGTTGGCGGTCATCGCCACCACCGGCAGGCGTTCGGCGCCGGCCTGGGCCTCCTGCGCGCGCCAGCGCCGCGTGGCCTGGTAGCCATCCAGCACCGGCATCTGGCAATCCATCAAGACCAGGTCGACGGGGTGGCGGTCCAGGTACTGCAGCGCCTGTTCACCGTCATGGGCGGTGACCACGTTGCAGCCGAGGACCTGCAGCAGGCGCTGGGCGACGGCCAGGTTGACGCTGTTGTCTTCCACCAGCAGCACGCGCAACCCCAGGTGCGGCGACGGCGCCGGCCGGGTGGCATCGGCTTCGGCCAGCAGCGGTGCTGGCCGGGCCGTGGCGGTGGCGGGGCGCAGCAGGGCGTGCAGCTCGCCATCGGCCGCGTCGCGTGGCAACTGCAGCGCATCGTCCAGCAGCAGCGCGGCCAGCGGCTCCTTGCCCTGCAGCCACAGCAGCTTGGGCGCGGGGTCGCGGCCATCGCGCAGGACCGCCCGGTGCAGTGCGGTGGCCCCGTGGCGCAGCGCGTCGGTGTCGGCGATCACCCAGGCCAGGACGGGCTCGATGCCGGGCCGCTGCGGCGCGCGCAGGATGTCCAGCGCGGCCGACGCGCTGTCGACCACGTGCAGGCGCACGTCGTGGTGGTCCAGTACGCGCTCCAAGCGCGCGGCCAGCACCGCATCGGTGCTGACCAGCAGGGCGCGGGTGGCGCCGTTGCCGGGCGCGGGCAGGTCGCCGATCACCTTCAGCAGGGGGATCTCGAACCAGAACGTGGCGCCCTGGCCCGGGGTCGAGCTGACGCCGATGCGCCCGTGCATCAGGTCGATGATGCGCTTGCAGATGGCCAGCCCCAGCCCGGTGCCGCCGTAGATGCGGGTGGTGGAGGCGTCGGCCTGGCTGAAGGACTGGAACAGGCGCGATTGCAGGGCCGCGTCGATGCCGATGCCGCTGTCGATCACCTCGAAGCGAAGCTGGTGCTGGGCACTGGTCTCGCCCAGGCGCTGCACGCGCACGCGGATCTGGCCGCGTTCGGTGAACTTGATCGCGTTGACCAGCAGGTTGCCCAGCACCTGGCGCAACCGCACCGGATCGCCGCGCACCGACAGGCGGACCGCCGGGTCCAGTTCCAACGACAGCTTCAGCGCCTTGGGATCGGCGGTGCGCTGCATGAGCTGGACCAGGCCTTCGAGCAGTTCGCGCAGGTTGAAGGTGGTGATCTCCAGGTCCAGGCCCTTGGCCTCCAGACGGGAGTAATCGAGGATGTCATCGACGATGCGCAGCAACTGCTGCGAGCTGACCGTGGCGGTCTGCAGCATCTGCCGCTGGTCGTTGCCGAGCTGGCCGCCGGCGATCAGGTCCAGCATCGGCAGGATGCCGTTGAGCGGGGTGCGGATCTCGTGGCTCATCGTGGCCAGGAACTCGCCCTTGGCCAGTGCCGCGGCCTCGGCGGCCTGTTTGGCCTGCAGCAGTTCCTGCTCGAGCGCGTCCTGCTGCTGCACGGCGTGCTGCAGCTGGTCGCGTTCGCGTGCCAGTGCGTCGCCGCGCCGCTGCAACTGCTGCAGCCGTTGCTGGGTGTCGCGCCAGTGCTGCACGCAGGACAGGCTGGCGATGACCGCCAGCACGGCCGCGCCGGCGGCGATGGCCGGCCATGGCCCACGGCTGCCGAGCGCGGCCATGCTGGCCGCGGTGGCGCCGACGGCAGCGGCCGTGGCCGCCAGCCAGAGTGCGCGGGGAACCCGTCCGTGGGCCGTCATGCTCACAACACCGCGTTGTGGAAGTCGAAGTTCAGTTCACTGCCCGCGGACTGCACCATGTTGCCCTGGATGAAGTCGACGCCGCCCATCCACATGGCCGCGGCGGCCTGCGGATCTTCGATCTGCTGGCCGATGATGAGCAACCCGGCGCGGTGCGCGTGCTCGATCGCCGCGCGCAGTTCGTCGCGGGTGCGCTGGTTTGCATGGCTGCTGGAGAAGCGCGCGGCCATGCGCACATGGCTGAGCGGCAACTGGGTGAGCAGCGCATTGGCTTCGCTGCCGGGCTCGAACTGGCTCAGGCAGAAGCGCACGCCGGCCGCGCTCATGCGCGTGCAGAACTGTTGCAGGGTGACGGTGTGGATCAGTGCGTCGGGCAGGCGCACATCGATCACCAGCGCGCTGCCGGCGATCTGGCGACGGGCCAGTGATTCCAGCAGCCAGTCGGCGAAGGCGTCGCGTGCCAGCGTGCGCAGCGACTGCGACACGAACAGGCTCAGCGGCTGGGTGGCATGGCGGTACAGGTCCAGCAGGCCCAGGGCATGGTCCATCACCTGCTGGTCGAGGTCGGCGATGCGCCCGGCCGCTTCGGCGGCGGGAATCACCTGGCCGGCGGCGAGCACGCTGCCATCGGCCTGGCGCAGCCGCAGCAGCACCTGGTACTGCGCGCTGTCGCCCCCGGCAACGGCGACGATGGGCTGGTAGGCCAGTTCCAGCTGGCCGTCGAGCAGGGCCAGGTGTTCCTGCGCGGCGATGTCTTCGCGGCGCACGTGCGCGGCCACGCCGGCGCTGAGCAGGCGGGCCTGCAGGGTGGTGCGTTCGACCGCTTCCAGTGCCGCGCCGGCATCGCTGAAGCCCAGCGACAGCTGGGCATGGCCGACCACGCCGCGCAGGTGCACCGATTCGTCGTCGCGGATCACGAAGGCGCGCGCGGACAACTGCTCGCGCAGGTTCTGCGCGAGCACGTCCAGGCTCTCTTCGTCGATGCCGCGGGCCAGGACCAGGAAGCTGTTGTCGTTGAGGCGGGCCAGCAGGTGCGGCTGGGCGCTGTCGGCGAGGCGTTGCGCGGCCTGCACCATCAGGCGCTCGAAGGCGGCATAGCCGTAGCGCTCACGCAGGCCCAGGGCGCTGGCCACTTCGATGAAGAACAGCCCGCCCTGGTCGCGATGGGCGAGCGAGGCGGCGAGCTGCTGCATGACATGGTGGCGGGTGGGCAGGCCGGTCTCGGGATTGTTCATCGCCGGGGCACCCTGCGCGCCCGGTTGCGAGGCGGCCTGGGCGCGGGCGCGGCGGATCCGGTTGGAGACCGCGGCGATCAGGTGGCGCGGGCGGATCGGCTTGCTGAGGAAATCGTCGGCACCGCTGTCGAGGACTTCAAACTGGCGTTCCGGGTCCGGGTCGCCGCTGAGGAACACGATCGGCAGCAGCTGCTGGCCGGGCTGCTGGCGGATCAGCGCGGTCAGGCGCATGCCATCCAGGCCGGGCAGGTGCAGGTCCATCAGGATCAGGTCGGGGCGGTTGTCGGCGATCGCCTGCTGCACGCCTTCGGCGTCGCTGTGCACGATCGCTTCCATGCCGGCGCCATGCAGCACGCTCTGCGCGAACAGGGCCTGCGAGCGGTCGTCCTCGACGATCAGCACCCGGTAGGGCGCGTCCAGCGCCAGCGGCGGTGCGGCCTCGTCGTGCTGGCCCGGTTCCAGCGGCGGCGGCACCGGCATCGGCGGCGGGGCCGGTGCGGCGGCCAGGGCAGCAGTCAGCGGCACCACGTTGCTGGGGGCCACGGCAGGCGCGGTCGCGCCGACCCAACGCTGCCAGTGATCGGCCGGCGGCGTTTCAGCGCGGATGACGCGGGTGGATGCAACAACGTTTTCGGTGACGGCCATCAGTACTCCCAGTCTGCGGCGCAATTATGCCGTGCATGTCGCTGCTTACGGTGGCAACACGTCGCGGTTCGACAGCGCGGCGGATCGTTCGGTGGCCTGGCCCAGCAGCCAGCGCATGCCCTTCCACAACGTGCGCCAGACCAGCCACACCACCAGCGCGCCGGCCAGGCTGCAGCCGACCACCACCACCAGCGCCAGCCACGGGTGCGCCAGTGCCAGCGCAAGGCCGCCGACCACCACGGTGTCCTCGGCCGCTGAGGCCATCCAGTTGCTGGCCGGCTCGGGCGAGGTGTTGAGCAGGGCGCGGGTGCCGGACTTCAATCCATGGCTGGCCAGCGCCACGCCGGCGCCGGCGACCAAGGCGGTGCCGCTGAGTTCGCCACTGGGCGACAGCGTGGCGGCGGCCAGGAACGCACCGGCGGGGACCCGCGCCAGGGTCTGCACCAGGTCCCAGGCCGAGTCGACCCCGGGGATCTTGTCGGCAAAGAACTCGGCGATCGCCAGCGCCGCGGAGGTGCCCAGCACCCACCACGACTCGGTGGCCTGCAGCGCCGGCGGCAGGTCGACCCAGCCAAGCAGCCCGGCCAGACCCACGCCGAATACGGTCAGGTACACGCGGATCCCGGCCAGCCAGGCCAGCAGGATGCCGATGACGAACAGATGGGCTTCGGTCATGGGACGGGCTCCGCCTGCAAAGTGTGCACAGGCCCACACTATCGGGGATGACGTCAATGAACGCCACCGCCGGCCACCCTGCCCGGCGCGTGAAATCCCTCCCCCCTGATTTACACTAGCCAGTCGCTCGTTCCGACAGGGGCCGTGCCGGTAGCGCCCTGCGCTGCCGCGGACAACCGCCATGAACCACCCGTCACCCTCACGTATCCAGATCCGCCGCCCCGGCACGCCGCCCGTGCAGGATCGCCGCCGTCTGGCCCTCCTGGCCGGGGCGTGGCTGCTCACGCTCATCGTGGCGGTGCTGGTCGGTCGTTGGACCGCCGGCCCGGGCGGTGACGTGGGCCAGCAGCTGGCGGCCGCCCAGGCCCGCGCCGAGACCCTGAACAAGCAGGTGGTCGAGCTGCAGCAGCGCCAGGCCACGTTGCAGGCCTCCGACCGGATCAGCCGCGCGGCCAACAATGAAGTGCAGACCTCGCTGGGCGAGCGCGACGAGGAAATCGCCGGCCTGCGTGCCGACGTGGCCTTCTACGAGCGGCTGGTCGGGGCGACCAGCCAGCGCAAGGGCCTGAACACCCATTCGGTGGAGTTTTCGCCGGAGACCGGGGGCACCTGGCAGTACGCCGTGGTGCTCACCCAGAACCTCAACCGGGGCGCCATCAGCCAGGGGCAGATGCGTTTCACCGTCGAAGGCGTCAAGGACGGCAAGCTGACCTCGGTCAGCTGGGACGAGCTGCACCAGCGCACCAAGGTGCCGGGCCAGGAGTATTCCTTCCGGTACTTCCAGCAGCTCACCGGCAGCATCATCCTGCCGAAAGACTTCACCCCGCAACGTGTGCGGGTCACGCTGGGATCGGGCGCGGGGGGCGCCACCCAGGTTTTTGATTGGAAGCAGGCCGGCGCACCGGCTGCACCATCGGCAAAAGAAGGGGAGTAAGCCCATGTTTGGCAGCAATAAATCCAACCGCGACGGTCATCTGGTCGTGGACGCGTTGATCGGCGCACAGGTGGTGATCCGGGGTGACGTGGAGTTCAGTGGGGGCCTGTATGTGGAAGGCACCATCCTGGGCAAGGTGATCGCAGCCGAGGGGGCGTCCAACGCCACCCTGACCCTGGCCGAACAGGGCAGCATCGAGGGCGAGATCCGCGCCCAGGTAGTGGTCATCAGTGGCCGCCTCGACGGCGACGTGCATGCCAGCGAAAAGGTCGAACTGACCCCGACTGCCCGGGTCACCGGCAACATCCACTACCAGGTGGTGGAGATGAACGCCGGGGCCCAGCTCACCGGCCGCCTGATTCATGGCGCCGCGCAGATGGCGCTGCCGCCGCCGGCCGACGAGAACGCCGACAAAGGCAAGGACGGCAGCGCCCGCAAGAAGCTCGCCAACGCGATGGCCTGAACGGCCGATCGCTTGAAAGCGTGCTCATGCGCCCCCATGCTGGGGGCATGAGCACGCTTGTTTCCCTGCCCGGCGCCCCCGCGCCCGCGCCGAACTACCAGTCGCTGGACCGTCCCTTGAACTTCACCGAGGCCGCTGCGGCCAAAGTGAAGGAACTGATCCAGGACGAGGCCAGTACCTCGCTCGCCCTGCGCGTGTACATCCAGGGCGGTGGGTGCTCGGGCTTCCAGTACGGTTTCGAGTTCGACGAGAACCGCGCCGAGGACGACCTGGCCGTGGACACCAATGGTGTCACCCTGCTGGTCGATCCGCTGAGCCTGCAGTACCTGATGGGCGCCGAAGTGGACTACACCGAAAGCCTGACCGGCGCGCAGTTCGTGATCCGCAACCCGAACGCCAAGACCACCTGCGGCTGCGGCAGCAGTTTCAGCATGTGATGGCGCGCGCCGGCGACCCGATCAGGTCCGCCGGCGCTTGCCACTGTCGTCGAATATGGGCAGGCTTTGTGCATGTCCAGATTTTCTTCGCCGCTGTCCGGTTTCGCCTTCACCACCGACCCCCTCGAACGTGCCGATACGCTGCGTGATGACGCCGACGCGTTGGCACGCCTGTGGCCGACGGCCCACGTCCTGGTCATGGACCCGGATGGCCGCGCGCTGGCCGGCGACGACGGCCAGCCCCTCGCGCTGCGTGGCGCGCAGCTCGGCGGCGGCCCGGGCACCGCGATCTTCCTCGGCCTGCGGGGTGAGCGCGGCTGGTTCTCGGTGGAATCTGCCGCGGTCGATGTGACCGCACCGCAACGCGTGGACCTGCGCGAGTCGGCCACCACGTGGTCGGCCGCCGACGCCAGCGCGTTCTGCTATGCGCGCGGCATGTCGTACTGGCACTCGCGCACGCGCTTCTGCGGGGTCTGCGGGGGTGGGATCACCTTCTCGCGCGGCGGCTTCGTCGGGCGCTGCGGGCAATGCGGCACCGAGCACTACCCGCGGGTGGACCCGGCGGTGATCGTGGCCGTGGAAAACAACGGGCGATTGTTGTTGGGGCGCCAGGCCAACTGGGCGCCGCGCCGCTATTCGGTACTGGCCGGGTTCGTCGAGCCGGGCGAGTCGCTGGAGCAGACGGTCGCACGCGAGGTCTTCGAGGAAAGCCGGGTGCGGGTACGCGAGTGCCGTTACCTGGGCACCCAGCCGTGGCCGTTCCCGGGCGCGCTGATGCTGGGCTTTGCCGCCACGGCCGAAGACGACGTGCCCACCGTGAACGGTGAGCTGGAAGATGCGCGCTGGTTCACCGTGGACGAGGTGGGTGCGGCGCTGGCGCGGGATGTGGACGATGACGGGCTGGGCATCCGCCTGTCACCGCCGATCTCGATCTCGCGCAGCCTGATCGAGCACTGGTACCGCCAGCAGGTGGGGTGACCGGGAGCGCCGTTGCCGCTGGCTGAACACGCGGCAGCGTAGAGTGGCACTGGCCCGGGGAATTGCCGGGTCGCAGGGCATAGTAGCGGCCAGAAACCGCGCCGGAGGCTTACATGTTCACCACCCTCGTCGCCGTGCTGGTTGCCCTGGCCCTTGGCCACGTCGCCCCTGCCGCGGCGGTGGCGCTGCGCCGGTTCGGGCTGTACCGGCGCTGGTTGCAATGGCTGGATGCGCATGCCGCCGAGGGCGGCTTCTGGCGCTCGCGCCAGGGGTGGGTGCTGGCGCTGCTGCCCTGGCTGCTGGTCCTGCTGCTGTTGCAGTGGGCGCTGCACGGGCGCCTGTTCGGCCTGCCCTCGCTGCTGCTGGGCGTGGCGACGCTGGTGGTCTGCTGGGGCCCGCGTGACCTGGACCGCGATGTCGAGGCGGTGATCGATGCCGACGACGCGCCGACCCGGCACCTGGCAATCACCCAGTTGCAGGCCGCCGGCGGCAGCCTGCACGAAGACGTGTCCTCGCTGGTCGAAGCGACCGTGCTGAACGCGCTGCGGCGCTGGTTCGCGGTGTTGTTCTGGTTCCTGCTGCTGGGCCCGGTCGGTGCGCTGGCGTATCGCCTGCTGGCGTTGCTGGCGGTCGGGCCGATGCGTGCGCTGGCCCCGGTGGACTGCGCGATCGGGGCGCGGCGGGTGTTGAGCTGGCTGGAGTGGCCGGTGGCGCAGCTGATGTCGCTGTCGATGGCGCTGGTGGGCAATTTCGATACCGCGTACAAGGCCTGGCGGCAGGCCCACGGCAACCAGTGGGCGGCCTCGGCGGTGTTCCTGGGCGCGGTGGCGCGCGCCAGCGTCAGCGCGGAGCTGCGCGAGGACGCGCACGATTACAGCGATGCGGGCATGGTGCCGGTGTGGCGACGCCTGCCGGAACTGCGCGATGCGATGAGCCTGGTATGGCGGATGCTGCTGCTGTGGATGGCAGCGCTGGCGCTGCTGGTGATCGCCGGCTGGGTGACCTGAGCGGGGCGATCAGCCCGGCGCGAGCCAGGTGAACGGTACCCACGGCAGGTTGCGCGCGATCCAGTACACCGGCAGCAGGGTCAGCCAGAACGCCGGGGTGGTCAGCAGGGTGATCAACGGTTGCATCCAGCGCGGGCGCCAGCCCAGCGTCCAGCCCAGCACGAGCGGGGCAATGGCCAGCATCAACATGGCCAGCGGGTTCATCGAAATGGCGGTCAGCACATCGCCATGGGCCAACGCGTGCAGCGCACGGGTCAGCCCACAGCCGATGCAGTAGAAACCGGTGACGGCGTGGAAGCTGCACGGCGGGAACGGGCTGTTGGCGCTGTTGGGGTCGAAATGACGCAACGCCCAGAACCCCGCGCCGACGACCAGCGCCGTCGGCGGAAGGGCCGCCATCAACAACCAGCGCTTGCCGTGCAGTGCCTGCATCAGTTGCTGCTTTCGATCTGCTGCTGGAGCTGCTGGATCTGTTCCATGTAGCCCTCGGTGCCGACAGTGGCCAGCCAGATCAGCGAGAACAGGGTGGCGGCGATCAGGATGCCGGAGGTGACCCAGGCCCAGATCTTGGCGTTCTTGGAGGCATTGCGCGCGGCGACCAGGTCGCCCTGGTTGAGCAGCGTATTGACCTTGGTACCAAACACGATGGCGACGATACCGGTGGCGATCGCCGGGAAGCTCAGGCACGACACGCAGCACATGAAGAATGCCAGGACGGTAACGATGATCGACCAGATCAGGTAGTTCGGGACGGTACCGGAGGCGGGCGGCAGCGGGGCGGTGGCATTCATTGGCGAAGCTCCATTTTCTGGGGTGGGTGGTGTCGAACAGCGCGTTCGACCGTGCTGGGCGGTAATCTAACCGATGTGAATGCCGGTATGTATACGGTTACATGGGCGCCGACGGCCTCAGCCGTTGGTGCCACGGAGGTCGCGGACCCGTTGTTCGAGTGCGTCGGCGGTGGCCGTTGCCCCCGGCACTGCCGGGCCCGCAGCCACCTCCACGTGCGCGCGGAAGCGGCGCGGGACGCGCATCCGGCCCATCCGGGTATCGCGCCGGCTCCACATGCTGGCCCACATCCCGCGCAATGCCATCGGCACCACCGGCACCGGGCGGCGCTCCAGGATCTTTTCCACGCCGGACTTGAACGCGGCCATCTCGCCATCGCGGGTGAGCGCGCCTTCCGGGAAGATGCAGACCAGCTCGCCCTCGGCCAACGCCGCGTCGACCTCGTCGAAGGCGGCCTGCATCAGCGCGGGGTCCTCGCGCGCGCCGGCGATCGGGATCGCCTTGGCGGTGCGGAAGATCCAGCGCATCACCGGGATGTTGAAGATCTTGTAGTACATGACGAAGCGGACCGGGCGCGGGATGGTGGCCGACAGGATCAGCGCATCCATGTAGCTGACGTGGTTGCACACGATCAGCGCGGCGCCTTCGTCGGGCACGTTGGCCTCGATGCCGTGCAGGCGCAGCCGGTACAGGCCGCGCACCATCACCCAGCTGAGGAAGCGCATCAGGAATTCGGGGACGATGGTGAAGATGTAGATCGCCACCACGGCATTGGCGATGGCCAGTGCCAGGAACAGCTGCGGGATGGTCCAGTGCAGGAATTTCTGCGTGACCAGCGCGATCAACGCGGCGCCCACGATGAAGCCGGAGTTCTGGATGTTGAGCGCGGCGAACACGCGCGACATCTCCGATTTCGGGGTGCGGCTCTGGATCAGCGCGAACAGCGGCACCACGAAGAAGCCGGTGAACAGGCCGATGCCGACCAGGTCGACGATGATGCGCACGCTGCCCGGTTGCGCGACGAATGCGGCGACCCCGAGCCCGGCGGCGGTGGCAGTGCCGGCCCGGGCGAAGTACAGGTCCAGCATGAAGGCGGTCATGCCGAATGCGCCCAGTGGCACCAGGCCGATTTCAACGGTGCGCCCGGACAGCTTCTCGCACAGCAGCGAGCCGACCCCGGTGCCGACCGAGAACAGCGCCAGCGCGAAGATGTACAGCGTGGGCTCGCCGCCGAGGTTGACCACCGCGTAGGTGGGCAGCTGCGAGGTCAGCATCGTGCCGACGAACCAGAACCAGGACACGCCCAGGATGGCGTTGCGCACCGCCTTCTGCTTCTTGGCCAGGCGCAGCACGGCCAACGACTCGGGGATGGGGTTCCAGTTGATCTTCAGGTCCGGCGCGCCGGCATCGACCTTGGGGATCATCCGCGCGGTGATGTTGCCGACGATCGCCAGCGCGATCACCGCCGTGGCCGCCACCACCGGGCCGAAGCTGCCGGCCAGGGTGAAGATGATGCCGCCGCTGATCATGCCGGTCAGGATCGACATCGAGGTGCCCATCTCGACCAGGCCATTGCCGCCGGTGAGCTCTTCCGGGCGCAGCACCGAGGGCAGCACCGAGTACTTGACCGGGCCGAACAGGGTGGACTGCAGGCCGGTGCAGAACAACGCCACCAGCAGCACCGGCATGCTCTGGGTGAGGAAGCCGACCGCGGCCAGCGACATGATCGCGATCTCCATAGTGGTGGTGATCACGATCAGCCGCGATTTCTCCAGTTTTTCGGCGATCTGCCCGGCCAGGGCGGAGAACAGGAAGTACGGCAGGATGAAGATGGCCGGCGCCAGCGTGGTGTACAGCGATTGTTCTTCCTGGCTCACGCCGAGGTAGAACAGCAGGCCGATGATGGCCTGGCGGTACACGTTGTCGTTGAACGCGCCCAGCGACTGGACGATGAAGAACGGCAGGAAGCGACGCTGCTTGAGCAGGGCGAACTGGCTGTGGCCGGACATGGAATCTCCTTGCGAACCGGCGCAGCCTAGCACTGTCGTCGTTCGCGCAGGATGGCAGCGCCGCGGCCCCCGGCGCTGCCGGGCGGGGTCAGACGATGTCGTCGACCACGCCGCCGTCCACCCGCAGCGCCGCGCCGGAGGTGGCCGAGGCCTGTGGCGAGGCCAGGTAGACCACCATGTTGGCCACTTCCTCCACCGTGGCCGCGCGCTGGATCACGGAGGTGGGCCGGTTGGCCATCACGAACTCGCGGCCGAGCACCTCCAGCGACTTGCCGGTGCGTGCGCGCTCGTCCTCCATCATCGCCGCGAAGCCATCGGACAGGGTCGGGCCGGGCAGCACCGCATTGACGGTGACGCCGCTGCCGGCCACGCGCTTGGCCAGCCCGCGCGACAGCCCGAGCAGGGCGGTCTTGGTGACCCCGTAATGGATCATGTCGGCGGGGATGTTGCGGGCCGACTCGGACGACAGGAACAGCACCCGGCCCCAGCCGCGCTCGACCATGCCCGGCAACAGGGCGCGCGACAGGCGCACGCCGGACATCACGTTGGTCTGCCAGTAGTGGTCCCAGGTGCCGTCATCGGTCTCGAAGAAGTCCTGCGGGCCGAAGATGCCGGCGTTGTTGACCAGGATGTCGATGGCCGGCAGCGCGGCCAGCAGGGTGTCCACGCCGGCGGCGTCGGAGAGGTCGGCGGCGGCGCCGAGCAGGGTCGCGTTGGGCAGGGCCTGGCGCAGCGTGGCCAGCGCAGCGTCCACCGAGGCCTGGCTGCGGCCATTGACGACGACCCGGGCACCCGCGGCGGCCAGCCCATGGGCGATGCCGTGGCCGATGCCGGCGGTGGAGGCGGTGACCAGGGCGGTCTTGCCGGTGAGATCCAGTTGCATGGGCGGTTCCTTGAGCAGGGGGAGAACGCGGTCAGTGTGCGCGGCCGCCGGTAAGGGCGTCGTGCATCCCGCGTTCCCTTCATGGTGGGGCGCGTCTCTGCGGCACCCGTGCACGCGCCGCAACGCTGCGTTGTACCGCCTCAGCGCAGGGTGCGTGCCGCTTCGTTGGCGGCGCCGCGCAGCTTGGGCAGCAGGCGCAGCATGAGTCCCATCTGGGTGCGGATGAGCTGCAGCTTGGGCGGCATGTCGTCGGTGATCTGTTCCAGCTGCTCGGCCAGTGCGCGGTCGCCGTCGTTGTCGGTGTCGTCCACCGGTTCACGCTGCTCCAGTGCCGCGGCGATGCGCTGCATGGCCTGCTCGACGCGCTCGCGCCCCGCCTGGGCCTGCGGGTCCTGGACGTAGCTGTCCAGCTGCGCGCGGTGTGCGCCGAGCGCGGAGAGGTGGCCAAGCAGGGTGTTGGACAGGGCCAGGAAGCGGAAGCCGGCATCCAGGTTGCGTCGCACGTGGCCCGGTTCGCGCAGCATGTTCGACAGCGCGGTGGACAGCGCCGCATCGGCGTTGTGCATGTCGCGCCGGGCGATGCGGTAGGCCAGGTCGTCCTGCATGCCGCTGCCGTACTGGCCGAGCACCGCGTCAAGGTAACGCGCGCAGTTGGCCAGCACCCGCGCCATCACCAGGTTGAGCCGCCGGCCCTGCCAGTCGGGCAGGATCAGGAACGCGGCCGCGGCGGCGATCGCGCAGCCGAGCAGGGTGTCGACCAGGCGCGGCCAGATCAGCAGGAACCCATCGCCGATGAGGTTGAAGCAGGTCAGGGCCATCACCGTGATCGCAGCCGAGGCGACCAGGTAGCGGTCGCTGCGGGTGAAGAAGAACAGTAGCGCGGACAGCAGCGCGATCAGCAGTTCGATGCGCAGGTCCTGGAACAGCTGCATCAAGGCCCAGGTGAGCACCAGGCCGATCAGCGTGCCGGCGATGCGCTGGGCCAGCCGCTGCCGGGTGGCGCCGAAGTGCGGGCGGCACACGAACACGATGGTGAGCAGTACCCAGGAGCCGTTCTGTGCGTTGAACAGGCGGATGGCGGCGAAGCCGACGATCAGCGCCAGCGCCATGCGCAGACCATGGCGGAACAGCACCGAGCCCGGGGTGAGCTGCTGGCGGATGCGCACGAACATTTCGCGCAGGGTGTGCGGGTTGGTGTCGCGCAGGCGGGTGTCGACGTTGTCCAGGGTGGAGTCCGACTTCTCCGCCTCGGACAGGCGCCGCTCGATGCTCTGCAGGTTGTGGCCGAGCAGTTCCAGCGAGGACAGCAAGCGCTGCCACTGCGGGTTGTGCTGGGCGCGCAGCCAGGTGAGCGAATCGGTGAGGTCGGCGGTGGCCTGCTTGGTGCGTTCCCCGTACTGGAAGGGGCGGCGCAGGCGGATGGCCAGGCCGAGGTTGGCGCAGGCCTCGCCCTGCAGCGCGAGCAGGCGCTGGCAGCGGTACAGCACGTCGCTGTGGAAGAACGCCTCGGTGAGCGCACCGTAGGGATAGTGCGAGGAGCTGGCGCGTTCGTGGAAGTCCTGGGCCATGTAGTACAGGCGCAGGTACAGGCCGGATTGCACGCCGGGGCGGCCGGAGCGGCCGAAGCGGGCGAGGATGGCGACCTTGGCGATGTTGAGCGCGTCGACCACGCGGCGGTTCTGTTCGGCCAGGGCGAGCTGGCGCTTCTGCACGTCGGCATCGCGGACCGGTTCGAACAGGTCGGCCTTGAGCTGCAGGTAGCGCCCCAGTTCCAGGTAGAGGCGGGCGACGCGTTCGCGCACCGGGCGGTTGGCGAACAGGGCGGTCCAGAGGATGGAGAGCAGGCCGTACCAGAGCGCGCCGGCGAGCAGGTGGCTGACCGCGTTGATGGCCTGGGCGCGGTCGCTGGCGCCGTGTTGTTCCAGGCCGATCATGGTGTAGATGGCCAGGGTGACGGTGGCCTGGGCAATGGAGGCGTAGCGTTCGCCGAGAGCGCCGAGCAGGGTGAGGCCGAAGGTGGACAGGGCCAGGGCGGCGATGAACACCCACGGCCAGGCGAACAACTCGACCACGGCGGTGGCGGCGATGATGAAGCACACCAGGGAGAGCGCGACCGATTTGGTGCGGCCCCACGCGTTGTCGTCGGTTTCGGCGATGGCGCTGGCGATGATGCCGAGGAACACGCCAGGCAGGGCCGGCAGCTGGTCCAGGTGCCAGCACACGCCCATCGCCACCGACAGCGCAATGAACACCCGCAGGCCATAGCTGGCCTTTTCGTGCGCCCACAGGCGGCTCAGGCGGGATTCTCGGGCGGACATGCGGGCTCGGGGTGCGGGGCAGCCCATTATTGCCGGTGTAGGGTGAAGGGGACAGCGCGGGTGTCCCCACCTCAACAGCGTCGCGATTGGGCCCCACCGGTGTGGGGCGGTGCCCAACGGAGAAGCCGGCAGTGCCGAGCCATGCCCGGCACCGCACGAAGCGCGCCGTCCGATCCAGCACAGCGGGTCGGTGCCCAACGGCGAAGCCGGTAGTGCCGAGCCATGCCCGGCACCGCGCGAAGCGCGCTGCCCGATCCGGTACAGCGGGTCGGTGCCCAAGGGCGAAGCCGGTAGTGCCGAGCCATGCTCGGCACCGCGCGAAGCGCGCCGTCCGATCCAGCACAGCGGGTCGGTGCCCAACGGCGAAGCCGGTAGTGCCGAGCCATGCTCGGCACCGCGCGAAGCGCGGCCGCCAGGTGCCAACGCCATCGCCCTGAACGTCGCCGAGCGTGGCTCGGGATGACCGGAACGGTTACAGGTCGAAACGCACGCTCACCGCGAAGGTGCGCGGCAGGCCGACGCCGGCATTGGACCAGTATTTTCTGTTGGCCAGGTTCTCCACGCCGGCGCGCCAGGTGACCGGGTGGCCGTCCAGCTGCATGCGGTAGCCCAGGCCGGCGTTGACCAGGGTGTAGTCGGGAAGGTTGAGGGTGTTGTCGGCGTCGTAATAGACATCGCCGTAGTAGCGGGCCAGCGCGTAGACGCTCAGGCCCTCCACCTGCGGGATGCTGTAGTCGGCGTGCAGCACCCCCTGCCAGCGCGCGGCGCCGGCGGTGCGGTTGCCCTGCTGGGCGACGCTGTCGGGGGACAGCTTGTCGTAGGTCGGGTCGAGCCAGGTGACACCGCCGCCGACGGTGAGCGCGTCGGTCAGGCGGACGTCGCCGCTGACTTCGACGCCCTCGTACAGGGTGATGCCGTCCTGCACCAGTACCTTGCCGGCGGGGGTGAGCAGGTCGATGTTGGCGCCGCGCTCCAGGCGGAAGGCGGCGGCATTGGCATTCCAGCGCGGGGTTTCGATCTTGGCACCGATCTCGTACTGCTTGCTGAGGGTCGGGTCGAGCACGGTGCCCGCGTTGATGTAGTCGCTGCCGACGCGGCTGCCGGCCTCCAGCGATTCGACGTAGCTGGCGTACACGGTGACGGCGTCGGCCGGCTTGTACATCACGGCGTAGGTCGGGGTGACCGGGTAGGTGTGGTAGGCGCCCTTGTTTTCGAAGTCGTTGTAGCGCGCACCGGCCAGCACCGACCAGCCGTCGGCGATGCTGACCGTGTCGCTGACGAAGACCGCCTGCTGCACCGTTTCGCTGCCGCGGCTGAGCACGCGCGAGCCCACCGCATCGTGGCGCAGCACCGGGCGTTGGTAGATGTTGCCGCGGCCGATGGTGTTCCATTCGTACGGGCGGTCCCAGCCCAGCCCGGTCTGGTGGGAGACCCCGGCCACGACCTGGTGCGACAGCGGGCCGGTGTCGAAACGGCCCTGGAGGATGGCCTGGGCCAGCGTCCACTCGCTCTTGCCGCCGAGTTCGTAGGTGTTGACGTTGTAGTCGCCGTTGACGTCGTCGATGTAGGCAAAGATCTTGTTGACGTCGTTCCAGGAGGTGGTCACGCCATAGCTCAGGCTGGCCTTCCAGTCGCTGTTGATCTGCCAGTTCAACGCGGTGGAGAGCAGGCTGGAGCGGGTATCGTAGTAGCTGCCGTCGATGCTGTTGTCGACGTCGCCGGCCAGCGCGCGCGGCAGCTCGGTGAGGCCGATGAAGTAGTACTGCGGGGATTCGTTGGCCAGGTCGCGCGACTGGAACACGCCATCGAAGGTCCAGGTGAGGCGGTCGCTCAGACGCGCGTCCAGCGACAGCGCGCCGACCTTGCGGTTCACGTCGCCGCCGTTGAAGGTCTCGCCCTTCTCCTGGTACGCGTTGAAGCGGTAGCCGAACATGTCTTCGTTGCCGAAGCGCCCGCCCACATCGACCTGGCCGCTGACAATGCCCGCCTCGCGCCAGCCGAGCTGCGCCGACAGCATGGTGACCTCGGTCGGCTTCTTGGTCACGTAGTTGACGATGCCGCCGGGTTGGCCGAAACCGTACATGAACCCACCGGGACCCTTCAGCAGTTCCACCTGCTCCATCACTTCCAGCGGCCACTCGGTGCCCCACGAAGAGACCTGCAGGCCGTTGACGCGGTAGCTGTCGTAGCTGAGGTCGATGCCGCGGTTGCGGATCGGCGAGCTCCAGCCGCTGGCATACGCGCTGACCTGGGTAACCACCGACGGGTCGGTCAGGAAGGCCTCGCCCAGCGAGACGACCTGGCGCTTCTCGATCTCTTCGCGACCGACCACGGCGATCGCGAACGGGGTATCGCGCACCGCGCGGTCACCCAGCGCGCCGGTGTCGGTGTGGGTGCGCTCGGCGATGACCTTGATGGCATCCAGGTCGGTGGCCGAGCGTGCGCGCGGCGCGCCATCCGGGGCGGTTTGCGCCTGCGCGGCACAGGCCAGGGACAGGGCCACGGCGAGCGTGGCCAGGCGGGGCAGGGAAGACGACAGCATCGATGGGTTCCTTGGCGGACAGCGCAACGCCGTCCGCGATCTGCAGAAGGCGGGGGAGAGGTCGATGGCTGGATCGCGCAGGCTGGCCGGGAACCGGCAGCGGGTGCATCGCAGAGGGCGGTGCAGGACCGTGGCTGGATGCGAATTGTTGTCGTTTTGCTACGCGGCGTCAAACCCGCCCCGGGGGTGACGACCGCTGGTCGTCATCTCGCCGCGCCGTGGCGCGGCCGGGCCTCTGCGCAGGTACCGGGCCACGCCCGGTACCTACCGGGCGACCGCGCTCCGCTTCAATGCCCGACGCTCGCGGCGGCGCGCGCGGCGGTTGACCCAGCGCTCGCGCAGGCAGGAGAAGATCACGTACAGCGCCGGGGTGCTGAGCAGGGTCAGGCTCTGCGAGAACAGCAGCCCGCCGATCATCGCGATGCCCAGCGGGCGACGCAGCTCGGAGCCCTCGCCCAGGCCGATCGCCAGCGGCACCGCCGCCAGGATCGCCACCATGGTGGTCATCATGATCGGGCGGAAGCGCACGATGCTGGCCTCGCGCACCGCATCGCGCGGGCTCTTGCCGTGCTCGCGCTGGGCCACCACGGCGAAGTCGATCATCATGATCGCGTTCTTCTTGACGATACCGATGAGCAGTACCAGCGCGATCATCGAAATCACCGACAGCTCGGTATTGGTCACGAACAGCGCCAGCAACGCGCCCACGCCCGCCGCCGGCAGCGTGGACAGGATGGTGACCGGGTGCACCAGGCTTTCGTACAACATGCCCAGTACCAGGTACACGGTGATGATCGCGGCCAGCACCAGGATCAGCATCGAGTTCGGGTTGAGCTGCACGTTGAAGCCGCCGCCATCGCTGATGCGGATGTCGCCGGGCAGGCGCAGCCCGTCCACGGTGGCCTTAATGATCGCCTCACCCTCGCCGGTGCTCACGCCCGGGGCCAGGTTGTAGCTGAGGTCCATCGTGGTGTACTGGTTCTCATGGGTGATCTGCGGCGGCGCCAATCCCGGCACCTGGTGGGCCACGGCCGTGAGCGGGATCATGTCCCCATTGCCGGCGCGCACGTGGATCTCATCCAGCGCGCGCGGGGTGGCGGTCTGTTCGGGCAGCGCGTTGACCACCACGCTGTACTGGTTGATGTCCGAGTAGATGGTGGAGATCTGGCGCTGGCCGAACGCGCCGTACAGCGCGCCGTCGATGGCACCCACCGACACACCCAGGCGCGCGGCCTGGGCCCGGTCGATCACCACGTTCTGGCGCAGGCCGGCGGTGTCCACGTCGGTGCCGACATCGCGCAGCATCGGGTTCTTCTTCAACGCGGCCTGCACCTTGGGCAGCCATTCCTGCAGCTGGGCCAGGTCGTTGCCCTGCAGCGACACGCGGTACTGCGCGCCCTGGCTGTTACCGCCGCCACCGTCGCTGGGCAGGTCCTGGATCGCGCGCAGGCGCAGTTGCAGGTCGGGGTAACGGTCGGCCTTGGCGCTGAGCCGCGCCAGCGCCAGTGCGGTGGTTTCCTTGCGGCCTTCCTTGCGCGTCTTCAGCTGGATGTTGAACTGCGCGCTGGAGCCCTGGCGGCCGCTGCCCAGGCGCACGCCGACGGTCTTCACCGCCGGATCGGCCATCAGCATGTCGGTGATGCGGCGCTGGCGGTTGACCATGTCCTCGAAGGACACGGTGGCGCTGGAGTTGGCGCGGCCCCAGATCAGGCCGGTGTCCTGGGCCGGGAAGGAGCCCTTCTTGACCGCACCGCCGAGCATGACCGTGGCTACGATCAGCAGGATCGGGGTGAGCGAGAGCAGCAGCGCGTGGCGCAGCGAGAAGTCCAGGCACACGGTGTACATGCGCAGCATGCGGTCATGCATGCCATCCAGGAAGCGACCGATCCGCGACGGCTTGTCCGGTTCGGTATGTGCGCTCAGGAAGCGGCTGCACAGCGCCGGGGTAAGGGTGAGCGAGACGATCATCGAGACCACGATCGCCGCCACCAGGGTGATGGTGAACTCGCGGAAGAACGCCCCGACCATGCCGCTGGCGAACAGCAGCGGAATGAACACCGCCACCAGCGAGGCGGTGATCGAGACGATGGTGAAGCCGATCTCGCGCGCGCCGGTCAGCGCGGCCTGCATGCGTGGCATGCCCTCGTCGAGGTGGCGCATGACGTTCTCGATCACCACGATCGCATCGTCGACCACGAAGCCGATCGCGATCACCAGCGCCAGCAGGCTGAGGTTGTTCAAGGTGAAGCCGAACACGTACATCACCAGCGCCGCGCCGGCCAGCGACAGCGGCACGGTGACCGCGGCGATCAGGGTCGGGGCCAGCCGGCGCAGGAACAGCGCCATGGTCAGGATCACCATCGCCAGGCTGATCAGCAGGGTGATCTGTACTTCGTGCAGCGACGAGCGGATGGTCGGGGTGCGGTCGAAGTACGGGGTCATCACCGTGCCCGGCTGCAGGTAGTCGCGCAGCATCGGGATCTGCGCCTTGACCCGGTCCACGGTCTCCACGATGTTGGCGCCGGCGCGGGTGAACACGTACATCACCACCGCCGGCTTGTGGTCGAACCACGCGGCCTGGTAGGCATCCTGCTGGCCGTCGTAGACGTTGGCCACGTCCTTGAGCCGGATCACCCGGCCATCGGCCTGGGTCTTGATGACCAGGTTGGCGAAGTCGGCCGCGCGCGCCACCGAATCGTTGGCGATGATCGCGGTCGTGGTATTGCCGTCGGTGAGGAAGCCGGTGGGCGAGGTCACGTTGGCCGCGCGCACCGCGTTGCGCAGGTCATCCGGGGTGAGGTTGAGCGCGTTGAGCAGGCGCAGGTTCACGTCCACGCGCACCGCCGGGGTGGACGCACCGGCGATGTCGACCGAGGACACCCCGCTGATCTGGCGGATGCGCTGGGCCAGCAGCGAGTCGGCGACGTTGTAGAGCTCGTCGGCCGACTGGGTCTGCGAGGTGAGCGCGATGGCGATCACCGGGTCGTCGTTCGGGTTGGCCTTCTGGAACATCGGCGAGCCGAGCCCGGAGGGCAGGTCGGCCTGCGAGGAATTGATCGCGGTCTGCACGTCGAGCGCGGCCGAATCGATGTCCACTCCGCTCTGGAAGATCATGAAGACCAGCGAGCTGCCTTCCGAGCTGGACGAGCGCATCTGGTCCACGCCGGGCAACTGGCCGAGGTGGCGTTCCAGCGGCGCGGTGACCGTGGACGCCATCGTGGTGGCGTCCGCGCCGGACTGGCTGGCGTGCACGAAGATCACCGGGATCTGGATGTTCGGCAATGCCGATACGCCCAGTTTCAGGTAGCAGAACAGGCCGACCACGAACAGGCCGATGGCCAGCAGCGCGGTGCCGATCGGGCGGCGGATGAAGGGGCCGGAGATGTTCATGCCGGCGCCCCCATGGCACGGAAGGACGCTGCGCTCATGCGCGGTCCTGGGCGCTGGCGTGGCGCAGCGCGCGCTGTTCGCGGCGCTCGCGCATCCACTCGGAGAAGCGCTCCATGTACAGGTAGATCACCGGCGTGGTGTACAGGGTGACCAGCTGGGACAGCAGCAGGCCGCCGACGATGGCGATGCCCAGCGGGCGGCGCAGCTCCGAGCCGATGCCGGTGCCCAGCGCCAGCGGCAGCGCGCCGAGCATGGCCGCGGCGGTGGTCATCATGATCGGGCGGAAGCGCAGCAGGCAGGCGCGGCGGATCGCCTCATGCGCGTTGGCGCCGGTGCGGCGTGCCTCGATGGCGAAGTCGACCATCATGATGCCGTTCTTCTTGACGATGCCGATCAACAGCACGATGCCGACGATGCCATCCACCGACAGCGGCAGCCCGCACACCATCAGCGCCAGCAGCGCGCCCACGCCGGCCGGGGGCAGGGTGGAAATGATGGTGAAGGGGTGGATGTAGCTCTCATACAGCACGCCCAGCACGATGTAGATCAGCACCAGCGAGGCCAGCAGCAGCCACACCACGTCGGTCTGGCTGCCGGTGAACTCGGCGGCCTTGCCGATGAACTGCGCGTGCACCTGCGAGGGCATGTCCAGCGTGGCCTTGGTCTCTTCGATCGCCTTGACCGCATCGGACAGCGAGTAGCCCGGCGCGATGTTGAACGACACGGTCACCGCCGGCAGCTGCTGCTGGTGGCTGACCACCAGCGGGGTGCTGGTGATCTTGCCCTCGGCCAGCGCGGCCAGCGGGATGATGTTGCCGGCGCCGACCGGGATGCCGGTGTTCTGCGCGCCGATGCCGGTGGCGGTGGAGGAGTTGGACGAGGTGACCTGGCCGAAGTTGGTCGCGTTGCTGCCGGTCAGCGCGCCGGCCCCGTTGGAGGCCACCGCGAGCTGGTTCATCAGCGCGGTGCTGGTGCGGAACTCGGGCGCCACTTCCAGCACCACGCGGTACTGGTTGAGCTCGGTGAAGATGGTGGAGATCTGGCGCTGGCCGAAGGCGTCGTAGAGGGTGTCGTCGATGGTCTGCATCGGCACGCCCAGCACGCTGGCCTTGTCGCGGTCGATGTTCAGCTCCAGCGCGCGCCCCTGGTTGGACAGGTTGTTGTCCACGTCGGCCAGCTCCGGGCGCTGGCGCAGCGCCTCGGTCAGGCGCGTGGCCTGCAGCGCGACCTGCGCGCTGTCCACGTCCGACAGCGAGTACTGGTACTCGGTGGCGGCCACGCGGGTGTCCAGGGTGACGTCCTGCACCGGCTTGAGGTACAGCGCCACGCCGGGGATGCCGGCCACGGCCTGTTGCAGGCGCGGCAGGATGTCCTCCAGCCCGTCGCGGTCGCCGCGCTCCTTCAGCACGATCGAGAGCTGGCCCTGGTTGAGCGTGGGGTTCATGCTGCCGGCCCCGATGAAGGCCGACACGCCGGTCACCGCCGGGTCCTTGCGCAGCGCTTCGGCCACCGCCTTGGTGCGCTGCTCCATCTGCGGGAAGGCGATGTTCTGGTCGGCCTGGACCACGCCGGTGATCAACCCGGTGTCCTGCTCGGGCAGCAGGCCCTTGGGGATCACGATGTACAGCACCACGGTGAGGACCAGCGCGCCGGCGGCCACCGCCAGGGTCATGCGCTGGTGGTCGAGCACCCAGTCCAGGCTGCGCTCGTAGGCGCCCACGGTGCGCGTCCACAGGTTCTCCTTGCCGGCCGCGGCGGCGCGCTCGTGCGCGTCTTCGCCCTCGGGCAGGGCGTCGGGCTTGAGCAGGTAGGCGCACATCATCGGGGTGAGCGTCAGCGAGATCAGCATCGACAGCACCACCGCGATGCTCAGCACCCAGGCGAACTCATGGAACAGCCGGCCGGTGACGCCGGGCATCAGCAGCAGCGGCAGGAACACCGCCACCAGCGAGATGGTCAGCGAGAGCACGGTGAAGCCGATCTGCTGCGCGCCGATCTCGGCCGCTTCCGGGCCGCTCTTGCCCTGCTCGATGTAGCGCACGATGTTCTCGATCATCACGATCGCATCGTCGACCACGAAGCCGGTGGCCACCACCAGGGCCATCAACGACAGGTTGTCCAGCGACATGCCGGCGAACGCCATCACCCCGAAGGTGCCGGCCAGCGACAGCGGCACGGCCACCGAAGGAATGATGGTCGCCCACAGCCGGCGCAGGAACACGAAGATCACCGCGACGACCAGGCCGATGGTGAGGATCAGGGTGAACTGCACTTCATGCACCGAGGCGCGGATGGTCTCGGTACGGTCGGAGAAGATGTCCAGGTGCACGTCGGCCGGCAGCACGTTCTGCAGCTGCGGCAGCAGGGCGCGGATGCGCTCGACGGTCTGCACGATGTTGGCACCGGGCTGGCGGCGCACTTCCAGCAACACCGCCGGCTTGCCATCGGCCCAGGCGGCGAGCTGGTCGTTCTCCACCCCGTCCACCACGGTGGCCACGTCGGACAGGCGCACCGGGCGGCTGTTCTTGTAGCTGATGATGGTGTCGCGGTAGTCGGCGGCGCTGGTCAGCTGGTCGTTGGTGCCGATCGAGTAGGACTGGGTCTTGCCGTTGAGCGAGCCCTTGGGCGCGTTGACGTTGGCCTGGGTCAGCGCGCTGCGCAGTTCTTCCAGGGTGAGGCCCATGTTGGACAGCTGCGCCGGGTTGACCTGGATGCGCACGGCCGGGCGCACGTTGCCGGCGATGGAGACCAGGCCCACGCCCTGCACCTGGGACAGGCGCTGGGCCAGGATGGAGTCGGCGTAGTTGTTCACATCGCGCAGCGGGCGCGTGTCGGAGGTGAGCTTGAGGGTGACGATCGCCGCGTCGGCCGGGTTCACCCGGTTGTAAACCGGCTGGTAGGGCAGCGAGGAGGGCAGGGTGGCCTGGCGGATCGCGGCCTGGACGTCCTGGGCGGCGATGTCGATGTCCCGGTCCATCGAGAACTGCAGGATGATCGTGGACAGGCCGGCCGAGGAATCGGAGGTCATGATCTCCAGCCCGGAGATCTGCCCGAACTGGCGTTCCAGCGGGGTAGTCACCAGCGAGGCCATGGTGACCGCGTTGGCGCCGGGGTACTGGGTGGTCACCACCAGGCTGGGCGCGTCGATCTCCGGCAGCGCCGACACCGGCAGCTGGCGGTAGCCGAGGATGCCGAGCAGCAGCAGGCCCGCCATCAACAGCGAGGTGGCGATCGGGCGGCGGATGAAGATCGTCGAAAAGCCCACGGGCGGATCCTTGCGGTTACGTCATGCGGCGTTGGAGCGGGCAGGCGCCGGCCAGGCGGCCGGCGTCGGGAACGTCAGGCAGGTGCGCTCAGCGCGGACCGCCGCCACGGCGCCCACCGCCACCGCCCTGCTGCTGCGCGGCAGCCTTGAGTTCGGCTTCGGTGGGCGCGGCCGGGGTTTCGCCGGGCTTGAGCGCGGTCACCTTGGCGCCGGGCTTGAGCCGGAACTGGCCTTCGCTGACGACGCGCTCGCCGCCCTTGAGCCCCTCGGTGATCTGCACGTTGCTGTCGCCCACTTCCACGCCGCTCTTGACCGTCTGCATGGCCACGGTGCTGTCCGGCTTGACGATGTAGACGTACTCACCGTCCGGCCCGCGCATCACCGCCTGGGTCGGGATCACCACGCCACCGCCGATGGTGCGCAGCTGCATGCGCACGTTGACGAACTGGCCCGGCCACAGGGTGTTGTCGGTGTTGTTGAACAGGGCGCGGGCGCGGAAGGTGCCGCTGTCGCTGCTGATCTGGTTGTCGACCACGTCCAGGGTGCCGCCGTCGGTGAGCACGTGCGAGTCGTTGCGGTCGAGCGCGGCGATGGTGACCGGGCCGGCCTGCTGGGCGGTGCGCACGTCCGGCAGCTGGCGCTCGGGCAGGTTGAAGACCACGTGGATGGGGTGGATCTGGGTCAGGGTGACCAGGGCGGTGCCGGCGCTGACGATGTTGCCGGCGTCCACGGCGCGGATGCCGGCGATGCCGGAGATCGGGGCGGTGACGCGGGTGTACTGCAGCTGCACCTGGGCGGCGCGCATGCTGGCTTCGTTGGCGGCCACGGCGCTTTCGAACTGCGCGACCTGGTTACGCTGGGTGTCCAGGTCGGTCTTGGCCACGTACTGGCGATACTCCGGGGAGTTGGAGCGCTGGTAGTTGGAGCGGGCGGTAGCGAGCTGGGCCTGGTTCTGGCGCTTGGCCGCGGCGGCTTCGTCATAGCTGGCCTGGAGGGTGCGCGGGTCGATCTGCGCGAGCAGGTCGCCCTGCTTCACTTCCTGGCCTTCCTTGAAATTGATGCTGATCAGCTGGCCGCCGACCTGCGGGCTGACGGTGACGGTGTTCATGGCGGCGACGGTGCCCAGCGCGCTGGCATAGACCGGCACGTCCTGGCGGATGGCGTCGACCACGGTGACCGGGACCGGCCCGGTGTCGCGCTGGTCGCCGTCCTTGCCGGCGCCGGCGGCCGTGCCGCTGGCCTCACCCTTGTGCTTGCCGCCATTGAGCAGGTGGAGGCCGATGAAGCCAATCACCAGCACTGCAACCACCAGCAGCACGATCTTCCAGAAACGCGACATTCAACTAACTCCTGAGGCTGGCGGAGGGCAGGGCCCGATTGGCTGGTGCAAAGCATACCCGTGGTGCGCGGGCTTTCATGCATGACGGATGGGACGGGCGATCAGACCGGATGTGACGGGGCAGGTTCCATCGGAGAACGGCTGCAGGGGCAGAAAGTTACAGCAGCAAGTGCGCTGATGGCCTACATTCAGCTTGGTCCGCCTTGAGCACCCGTGGAGATCGTCGATGCCCCGTCTGTCGTTGCTGTTGTCCGCCCTGCTGCTTGCGAGCCCCGCGCTCGCCGCGGCCGCCCCTGCCGAACGCCCGGAAGTGACCGCGGCGGCGACCCGCCTGAAGGCCAAGGTGATCGACTGGCGGCGCGACTTCCACCAGCACCCGGAGCTGTCCAACCGCGAGGAGCGGACCTCGGCGAAGGTGGCCGAGCAGTTGCGGGCGTTGGGGCTGAAGCCAAAGACGGGGATCGCCCACCACGGCGTGGTGGCGATCATCAAGGGCGGCAGGCCGGGGCCACGGATCGCGTTGCGCGCGGACATGGACGCGCTGCCGGTGACCGAGCAGACCGGGCTGCCGTTCGCATCCAAGGCGACGAGTACCTACCGCGGCGAGCCGGTGGGGGTGATGCATGCCTGCGGGCATGACGCGCATACGGCGACGTTGCTGGGGGTGGCCGATGCGCTGGTGAAGATGCAGGCGAGTCTGCCGGGCGAGGTGATGCTGATTTTCCAGCCCTCCGAGGAGGGGGCGCCGCCGCCGGAAGAGGGCGGGGCGGCGTTGATGCTGAAGGAGGGGCTGTTTGCGGATTTCAAGCCGGAGGCGGTGTTCGGGCTGCATGTGTTCTCCAGCGTGCCGGCGGGGCAGATCGCGGTGCGCGGGGGGCCGCTGATGGCGGCGTCGGACCGGTTCGGGATCAAGGTGATCGGGCGGCAGACGCATGGGTCGGCGCCATGGAACGGGGTGGACCCGATCGTGGCGACGGCCGATCTGGTGGGGACGGCGCAGACGATCGTGAGCCGCCGGGCGAATCTGTCCAAGCAGCCGGCGGTGCTGACGTTCGGGGCGATCAAGGGCGGTATCCGCTACAACATCATTCCGGACGAGGTGGAGATGGTGGGGACGATCCGGACGTTCGACGAGGGGATGCGGCAGCAGATTTTCGCGGACCTGCGCAACGTGGCCGAGCATACGGCGGCGGCGCATGGGGCGAAGGCGGTGACGGAGATCTACGAGTCCGAGGGCAATCCGGCGACGGTGAACGATCCGGCGCTGACGGCGCGGATGCTGCCGAGTCTGCAGGCGGTGGTGGGGGCGGAGAATGTGTACGAGCCGCCGCTGCAGATGGGGGCGGAGGATTTTTCGTTGTACGCGAAGGAGGTGCCGGGGCTGTTCTTCTTCGTGGGGTCCACTAGCGTGGGGATCGATCCTGCCACGGCACCGGCGAACCATTCGCCGAAGTTCCTGCTGGATGAGAAGGCGCTGGACGTGGGGCTGCGGGCGTTGCTGCAGGTGAGTCTGGATTATCTCAATGGGGCGGGGGGTGCTGCGCCTGCGGCGGGGTGAGGGTGGGTTCTGGATGTAGATCAAGATCTGGATCTAGATCTGGATCCAGATCAACGGCGATGGGAAGGGCGAGTGTCGGCGCGGGTTTGTCATGCGTGGGGCGGGCCGGGGTGGGGCGGCGGGACACGCCGTGAACCCATCCATGGGGGCTCTTTGTGCGCCATCCATGGCGCACAACGGTCCCGCCACCCCACCCCGGCCCACCCCCGGACAGTTGGCTGGTGACGGATGGGACGGCGAAGCCGAAGCCGGAGCCGGAGCCGGAGCACCCAGGGCACGCCTTGAACCCATGTTTGGGGGACTGGGGCCTCGCCACCGCACCCCGGCTCCTCCCGGACCGTTGGCTGGTGACGGACGGGGAGGCGGAGGCAGGGCAGCCAGGGGAGGTCCCGGCCAATGGCCGGGGCGAGGATCGGTACTGACCAGGTGGCGGCAGGTGTCGGACGTGGCTCGGCCACCAGCGTAAAATGGGCGGATGAATACCCCCCAGGACTCCAGCCTCGGTCGCGAGGTTGCTTACCCGTCGCAGTACGATCCCGCGCTGCTGTTTCCCATTCCGCGCCGTGGCGCGCGTGAAGAGATCGGGCTGGACGAGGCGGCGCTGCCGTTCGTCGGGCACGACCGTTGGCAGGCCTATGAGCTGAGCTGGCTGGACCGGCGCGGCAAGCCGCGGGTGGCGGTGGCCACGATCAGCGTGCCGTGCACGTCGCCGAACCTGATCGAATCCAAGTCGTTCAAGCTGTACCTCAATTCGCTCAACAGCACGCGTTTCGATGATGACGAGGCGGCGCGGCTGCGCATGGTGAGCGATCTGTCGACGTGCGCAGGCGCGGTGGTGACGGTGCGCTTCGGGGTGCCGGTGCTGGTGGAGGATGCCGAGGGCGAGTCGCTGGACGACCTGGACGTGGCGATCGAGTGCTACGGCCCGCCGGCGCCGGGGTTCCTGTCGGCAGATGCGTCGCAGATCGTCACCGAGACGCTGAGCTCGGCGCTGCTCAAGTCCAATTGTCCGGTGACCGGGCAGCCGGACTGGGCCAGTGTGAGCCTCCGGTACCACGGGCCGCAGATCGACCGCGAGGGGCTGCTGAAGTATCTGGTCAGCTACCGCGAGCATGCCGAGTTCCATGAGCAATGCGTGGAACGCATCTTCAGTGAGGTCACCCAGCGCTGCGCGCCAGCGTGGCTGGAAGTGGAAGCGCGCTACACCCGCCGCGGCGGGCTGGACATCAACCCGTGGCGGGCCAGCCCGGGCATCGATCTGCCGGCCCGCACCGTGCGCGACCTGCGCCAGTAACCGGCTGCCGGCCAGTGGCCGGCAACGGGCCGCCGCCGCCCCGGCCCGCCCGGGGCTGGGGGAGCGCCACGCCCTGCGTGGCTGCGTGGGCGGCCTGACCTGATGGGTCCAGTCACACAGGGCGTGGCGCCGCCGTCGCCCCTCGTTCCGCACGTCTTCACATCCACGCCATGTCTCATTAACACGGGCTGTGACACCGTGCCTCCCATGTCGTCAATGAAGACGGGAGCGTGTGGATGAGTACCGATAAGAAAGCCGATTTCTCCGGTGTCACCTCGAGCGTGGACAGTACCGCGCAGAAGGTGGAAAAGGCTGATTTCTCCGGCGTCACCTCATCGGTGGATACCACCGCCGAGAAGGTGGGAGGCACCTACACCGTACAGAAGGGCGACTCGCTGTCGAAGATCGCCAAACAGGAGCTGGGCGACGCCAACGCCTGGCAGAAAATCTTCGAGGCCAACCGTGATGTGCTGGACGACCCGGACAAGATCTTCCCGGGCCAGACCCTCAAGTTGCCGCCCAAAGGCTGAGTCGTTCCACTTGCATTCCACAGATTCCCAGGGAGGAATTCCATGAAGAAGACGTCCATCAGTACCGCCGTACTCGCTGCCTTGCTGGCCACCGTTGCGCTGGTCGGTTGCAAGAAGAAAGAAGACACCGCCGACAACAATGCACAGCCCGCCGCAGCGACCACGCCGGCTGCGCCGGAACCGATGACCCAGGCCGCGCCGCAGCCGATGGCCGCTGCTGCCGGGGTCACTGTGTCCACCGTCACCGTGGGCAAGACCGCTGCCGCCGACAAGAGCGTGGCCACCACGGCGCTGTTCGCCCCGAAGGACGACATCATCGTGTCGGTCCGCACCGACGGTACCGCCAGCAACACCAATGTCGGCGCCAAGCTGACCTTCCAGGATGGCCAGGTAGCCGGTGAGAACTCGCAGACGCTGAACACCACGGCGGCCGAGACCACCAACATCACCTTCAAGAATGCCAAGGGCTGGCCGGCGGGCAAGTACCGCGCGGAAGTCACGGTAGATGGTAAGGCGGCCGGAACGCCGCAAGAGTTCGAGGTCAAGTAAGCCCGCGCCGACTCTCTCCCGGCAACAGGCTCACGATGGACGCAGCCGCGAGGCTGCGTCTTTTTTGTTTATAGGGGCATGGCCACCGCGAAGCGGGCGGGCAGCGCGCTCAGCTGCGCGCGGCTGCCTGCTGTGCTGCGTCGGGTTCGCGCCCGGCGTCGGCCACGGTCTGGGCTTGTGCCTGCGCCTGCGCGCGGGCGGCAAATTCCTGCCCTTGCGCGGAGGCCTGCAGCTCGCGCATCGCAGTGCCGAGCGCCGCCTCGCCGTCGCGTGCGCCGGCCAGCAGGGCACCGGCGCCGGTCGCCGGACCCGCATCGGTCTGCGCGAGTTGGCCCTGTTCGGGCTCGCGCGGCGCCACGGGCTCCCGCGACGACAGCACCGGGTAGTCCTTGTTGCGCAGCTTCTCGATCTCCTCCGGGGTGGTCATTCGGTTGTCGAGGCCCGGTTCGATCACGCCCCCGAAGTCCTTCACCGGCACGCCCATTACTTCACCCAGGGTGCGATAGGCCGAATTGCTGTTGACCGTATCGCTGAACACCTTGAAGCCGTACTTGGGATAATTGAGGTCGAGCGCGTTCAACGGCTCCTTGGCGGCCACGGCGGCGTTCCAGCGCCCCAGCACGTCCTCCTTGCTGCCGCTGAGCACGGTGTGGTGCTGCTGGCCTTCCTGAATGTAGGTTTCGCGCGTGGGCTTGACCCCATGCTCGGCAGCGAATTCCTTGTCATGCACGTAATGCCAGATGCGCAGCGAATGCTTCTTTTCGTCGGTGCCGATCGGGATGGCACGGTTGGTCTCGCGGTCGGTGGCCAGGCCGTGCAGTTCGGCCATGTCCTTGCCATCCGGGCCACGCAGCACCCAATAGTCGTGGCTGGCCACGCCGGCCACGCGCAGGGATCGGGCTTCGATGGAGTACTGGTCGTCCGGCATGCGTCCTCTCCTTGATGTGATGTGCGCAGGCCGCGCGCAACCACGCGCCTGCGCCGTTCCCGGGCTTGCTTATGGGGACGCCAGGCAGGCCGAGAAGCCAGCCTGGAATTCCTTCAGCCCGGCATCCACGCCCTGGTCAACGAAATAGGCGCCCGCTCCGCGCAGTCGCAGCGCGACCGCGCCCTTGGCCGGGTCATGCTGCAGGTGCAGGCGGAAGCCGCTGATGTTGTCCTCGGGGAAATCGCCCGTTTCCAGCACGCCGTGCTGCACGTCCTCTCGGGTCACCGCGTGGTCCCACAGGGCCTCATCCCGGCCCAGCTCGGCCAGCCGCTGGCGGGCGCAGGCGAACACCTTGGGCGTCGGCGTCTCCACCGGCACCTGCAGGGTGGCGGCAGCCTCGGGAACCGCATGAGCGGAATTGGACATCGCGCACCCTCCTGATGCTAGAAGAACCATCATCGCCGTCGCCGGCAGACCGAATTTCCACATGACGACCATCCTGTTTCGTCCAACCGCGCCGACTATACCCCGACCCCAGGTTAAGGCGGCATCAGCCCGCGCATAAACACGGTTCCCGTGCCGGGGCGGGGCCCGGAACGGTTTCAGGCGACACGAACGGCCGGGGCATGGATCGCAGCGTTGCAGTACCGCCGCGTATGGCCCGGCTTTGCTCCGGGGGGCTGAAAACGCGACAATGCGGGGGTTTCCCGCAGCGCGCGCCGAGCGGCTCGGTCCACGGGAAAGTGACACGGTTGCACGCGGCCCGGCATCGCCGTCGGCCATTACTCCTCAGATCCGCAAGAGAGCATCAGTCCCCCATGTCGAACACGCCCAAGATCCTCTACACGCTGACCGACGAAGCACCGTTCCTGGCCACCCAGTCGCTGCTGCCGATCGTCGAGGCCTACACCGCCACCGCCGGCATCGCCGTTGAAACCCGCGATATCTCGCTGTCCGGCCGCATCCTGGCGCTGTTCCCGGATTACCTGAAGGACGACCAGCAAGAGGCCGACCACCTGGCCGAGCTGGGCCAGCTGGCGACCACCCCGGACGCCAACATCATCAAGCTGCCCAACATCAGCGCCTCGGTGCCGCAGCTGAAGGCGGCGATCAAGGAACTGCAGGACCAGGGCTTCGCGCTGCCGAACTACCCGGACGTGCCGACCGACGACGTCTCGCGCGACATCAAGGCGCGCTACGACAAGGTCAAGGGCAGCGCGGTCAACCCGGTGCTGCGCGAAGGCAACTCGGACCGCCGTGCGCCGCTGTCGGTGAAGAACTACGCGCGCAAGCACCCGCACCGCATGGGCAAGTGGTCCACCGAATCCAAGTCGCACGTCTCGCACATGGACGGCGGCGATTTCTACGGCAGCGAAAAGTCGGCCACGCTGGCCAGCGCCGGCAGCCTGAAGATCGAGCTGCAGCAGGCCGATGGCACGACCGTCGTGCTGAAGGAAAAGACCGCGGTCAAGGCCGGCGAGATCGTCGATGCGGCGGTGATGAGCCGCAACGCGCTGGCTTCGTTCGTGCAGGCGCAGATCGCCGATGCCAAGGCCAAGGGCGTGCTGTTCTCGCTGCATCTGAAGGCCACCATGATGAAGGTCTCCGACCCGATCATGTTCGGCGTGGTGGTCGAAGAGTTCTACAAGGACGTGCTGACCAAGCACGCCGACGTGCTCAAGCAGGCCGGTTTCGATCCCAACAACGGCATCGGCGACCTGTTCGCGCGCCTGCCGCAGCTGCCCGACGCCACCCAGGAAGCGATCAAGGCCGACCTGGCGGCCGAGTACGGCAAGCGCCCGGGCCTGGCCATGGTCAATTCCGACAAGGGCATCACCAACCTGCACGTGCCGAGCGATGTGATCGTCGACGCCTCGATGCCGGCGATGATCCGTGACTCGGGCGGCATGTGGAACGCCGAAGGCAAGCTGCAGGACACCAAGGCGGTCATCCCGGACCGTTGCTACGCCGGTGTGTACCAGGCGGTGATCGATGATTGCCGCACCCACGGTGCGTTCGACCCGGCCACCATGGGCTCGGTGCCCAACGTGGGCCTGATGGCGCAGAAGGCCGAGGAATACGGCTCGCACGACAAGACCTTCCAGATCCCGGCCGATGGCACCGTGCGCGTTACCGACGAGGCCGGCAACGTGGTCTTCGAGCATGCCGTGCAGACCGGCGACATCTGGCGCATGTGCCAGACCAAGGACGCGCCGATCCAGGACTGGGTCAAGCTGGCCGTCAACCGCGCCCGCCTGAGCAGCACCCCGGCGGTGTTCTGGCTGGACGCCAGCCGCGCCCACGATGCGCAGGTGATCGCCAAGGTCGAGACCTACCTGAAGGACCACGACACCACCGGCCTGGATATCCGCATCCTGGCCCCGGTGGAAGCGACGGCCTTCTCGCTGGACCGCATCCGCAAGGGCGAGGACACCATCTCGGTGACCGGCAACGTGCTGCGCGACTACCTGACCGACCTGTTCCCGATCATGGAGCTGGGCACCAGCGCCAAGATGCTGTCGATCGTGCCGCTGATGGCCGGTGGCGGCCTGTTCGAGACCGGTGCCGGTGGTTCGGCGCCCAAGCACGTGCAGCAGTTCGTGGAAGAGGACTACCTGCGCTGGGATTCGCTGGGCGAGTTCCTGGCCCTGGCCGCCTCGCTCGAACACCTGGGCAACCGCTACGACAATGCGGGTGCCACGGTGCTGGCCAAGACCCTGGACCAGGCCAACGGCCAGTTCCTGGACAACGACAAGTCGCCCTCGCGCAAGCTCGGTGGCATCGACAACCGCGGCAGCCACTTCTACATCGCGCTGTACTGGGCCCAGGCCCTGGCCGCGCAGGATGACGATGCCGCGCTGAAGGCCCGCTTCGCTCCGCTGGCCAAGGCACTGGCCGACAACGAACAGAAGATCGTTGAAGAGCTGGCCGCGGTGCAGGGTAAGCCGGTGGACATCGGCGGTTACTACCGTCCGGACGTGGCCAAGGCGGCGGCGGCGATGCGTCCGAGCGCGACCCTCAACAGTGCGCTGGCCGCGCTGTAAGCTCCGCCTGCCGCACACGCGGTGATGGACGAAGAACCCGCGCCTCGGCGCGGGTTTTTTGTGCGCGGCGCACTAGCGGCGGTGCTGGCGCGGTGGCGTCGGGAACAGGGCCAGGATGCTGTCCACCGCGGCATCCAGCTGGTCCACGTCGCCCCCTCGACGGGCCACCTCGGCGCGGATGTACGCCTCCAGGTCCGACGGTGCGCACATGCCCGCCATGCAGAACTGGTCCATCAACGCGCTCCCTGCCGCGCAGTCCAGCCCGCGCCTGCACGCCGCGATTTGCCACGCATGACCCGCCACCTCGCCGCGGGTGAAGTCCACGGCCTCGTCCCCACCAGCCTCGTGGCGCATGTCGCCCAGGTAGAGCATCGCGGTGGGATCATCGGCCGCCACCACCTGTTCGATCAGGGCCAGGTAGGCGGCGTGTGTGATCGGGTCCGGTTCGCCCCGTTGCAGCCAGATGATCGAGGCGACGTCGCCGTTGAGGGCAGCCATCGCCCGCCACCTCGGCAAGTGTGACGATGGTCGTGCCCGGGTCTCCGGCATGAAGGCCGCGTCAACGCGAATGGAACGGAACTTGCCTTGTCGCGACGGCGTCCGGACGGCCGCGCACGGTGCGCAAACGTCAACTCAATCTGTGCGATCCATCACTTATAGGCCGATATCGATGGCATAGCCTATCGACGATCTTTTCTGCAGTAAGTGTGAACTCTCACAGCGCAGGGGAAGGCGATGGCCAGGGTGCTGGTGGTTGGATCGGATATCCAGGGGGAGCACGCCTTGCTGCAGCGCCTGCGTGCGGCGGCGGCGTTGCCGGCCGATACCGTGCGCAGTTGCCGCGATCTGGACGATTGCGACCTGCTGGTGATCAAGGACACGCCCGCGCTGCGCAACGCGGCGATGCGGATGGTGCGCGAGCGGCCCAGGATCCAGTTCTGGATCGAAGACCAGCATGGCCACCTGCGGCATGGGCAGGGCGATGAACATGCCGTGCTCGACGACCACGCGATCGAGCATGCACTGCGGCAGATGCCGGCGGTATCGGCGCCGATCGAGGAGCCCATTGCGGCGCGCGCGGCCAAGGCCATCACCCGCGCGCTGCGCGAGAGCCTGCAGTCGCGGCATGGGCATGCCGTGCTTGCCCTGGATGGGTTGCCGTTGTTGCTGCTGGACTTCGAGCAGGACCAGATGGTGGTGCCCGATGGCAGCGGCCATGCCGAACTGGCGCAACTGCTGTCCGATGATTTCGAGCGCCTGGCACTGCACGGTATTGCGGCCAAGCGCTACCAGCAGCTGGCCGGCGACCTGCCGCGCCAGTCCTTGCGCCCGCTGTTGTGGCAATGGGGCCAGCACCCGGCGCACTGGGACGACCTGGATGCACGCCTGCAGCGGCACGCGCGCGTGCGCCTGTTGCGCTGGCCGGACTTCCGCGTACTGGGCCACCAGCACGACAGCTTCCGGCTGTGTTCGCTGCTGCTCAAGCGCGCCTGCAGCGTGGACGAATGCGCCTCGCTGCTGGACATTTCCGGTGCCGCGGTGCGTGCGTTCGTGCACCCGGCCTACCTGTGCGGCTACGCCGCGCTGGAGCCGGCGGCAGAGGGCAGCCGGCTGGCCAGCGTGGCCAGCGAAGGCGGCGGGCTGCTGGCCCGGATGTGGCGCAGCGTGCGCCAGCGTGGCGGGGGCTGAGCATGCGCGAACACAAGATCGTGGTGCTCGGCAGCATGGGCAGCGGCAAGTCGACGCTGGTGCGCGCGATCGCGGCCGGCGCGGTGATCGACACCGATGTGCACAACAGCGACCGCCAGGGCGCCGACAAGGCCTCGACCACCGTGGCCATGGACTATGCCGACATCGACCTGCCCAACGGCGACCGGTTGCGCCTGTACGGCACGCCCGGGCAGCAGCGGTTCGACTTCCTGTGGCCGATCCTGCTGCAGGGCGCGAGCGGGGTGGTGCTGCTGCTCGACGCCACCCGCGGCACGGCGATCGCCGAGCTGGAGGCCTACCTGGGCGTGCTGCTGCAGCACGCCGCGCAGGTGCCGGCGGTGATCGGGGTATCGCGGCTGGACCTGGCTCCGCAGTTCGACCTGGAGGCCTGCGCGGTCCGGGCCGGGCGCGAGGGGCGCTGGTTGCCGGTGGTGCCGCTGGATGCGCGTGACCGCGAACAGGGGCTGTGCCTGATGGACGTGCTGATGAGCGAGATGGAAGCCGGGGCACTGGTGGCGGCGCATGGCTGACGGACACGAGGTGCGCGGCCTGGATGCCGCACTGCGGACGCGCCTGGCCGGTCACCTGCAGCGCTTTGCCGACGACATCAACGGCGTGCGCAGCGTGGTGCTGGCCAGCGTGGATGGCTTCGCCCTGGTGCCGGCGGCCGGCACCCATGGCAACGGCGAACGGTTGGCGGCGATGACCAGCGCGATGTTGGCCCTGGCCGCGGCAGTCGGGCGCGAGCTGGCGCTGGGCGAGCTGGAGGTGCTGATGCTCGAGGCCGACGGCGGCAAGGTGCTGATGCTGGCGTTGCCTGCCGAGCCGGCCCCCCTGCTGCTGATGACCGCCTGCGATGCGCGCTGCGTGATCGGCAAGGTGCTGTGGAATGCCAAGGAATGTGGCCGGAACATCATGGCCGAACTCAGCGGATCACGAGCCGATCCGCAGGGGAAGACGGGGCTCGACAACCAACGGGGTGCAACATGGCAGGACTCGACGATACCTTGAACGCGCTGATGACCATCGATGGCGCCCAGGCAGTGGCGCTGGTCGATTACGAGAGCGGCATGCTGCTGGGGGAGGCCGGCTCGGGGATGGACATGGAAGTGGCCGCAGCGGGCAATACCGAAGTGATCCGCGCCAAGATGAAGACGGCGGCCTCGCTCAACCTCAACGACACCATCGAGGACATCCTGATCTCGCTGGGCAAGGCGTACCACATCCTGCGCCCCGTCTCGCGCAAGAAGGGCCTGTTCCTGTACCTGGTGCTGGATCGCAACAAGTCCAACCTGGCGCTGGCGCGGCGCAAGGTGCAGGACGTGGAGGCCGAGCTGGCGCTGTAGCCTGCCGCCGCCGGGCGTGGCGCAGTGACGTCCGGCGGCGCATCTGTCCGTCCGGTGCAGCCGACCCATGGTCGGCTCTACCCGGGGCGGGGCCGGCTGTCGTATGGTTGGTGCAGGTCTTATGGGTCTGCCCGCATGCGTGGTGCCGATGGTGATGCTCGACTGCTGGCAGGCCTGATCCGCGACGGCTTCGAGGCCTACCACGCGCGCTTCGCGGCAGTGACGCGGCGGGCGCGCGGACGCTTCCAGCGCCGTGACTGGGCCGGTGCGCGGGCCGACGCGGTGGAGCGGATCGGGCTGTACGACCTGTGCATCGCGCAGACCGTGGATGCGGTGCGCCGCGCCGCCGGCGACAGCGTGGGCACCCGCGCGCTGTGGCTGCAGATCCGCCCGGCCTATGCGGCGCTGCTGGACGGGCTGATCGATGCCGAGCTGTACAAGACCTTCTACAACACCCTGGCGCGGCGGCTGTTCGCCACCGAGGGCGTGGATGCGGCGATCGAGTTCATGGCGATGGACGTGGAGCCCTCCGACGCCATCACCCACCCGGTGGCGCGGCACAGCTACACGCTGTCGGCCACGCGCCCGGCCGAGGCGATCGTGCGGGTGCTCGGCGACTACCGCTTCGACATCCCCTATGCGCACCAGTTGCGCTGCGCGGCGGCCATCGCGGTGCGCCTGCAGGACGACCTGGCCCATTGGGGCGACTACCCGGTGCGCAGCATCGAACTGCTCGATACGGTGTTCTATCGCGAGCGACGCGCCTACCTGGTGGGGCGCGTGTTTGGCGAGCATCGTTTTTCGCCGTGCGTGATCGCGCTGGTCAACGACGGGCAAGGACTGCGTGCCGAGGCCGTGCTCACCGGCCGGCGCGACGTGGCGCATCTGTTCGGCGTCTCGCGCAGCTATTTCCAGGCCGACCTGGCCACGGTCGGCGATGCGGTGGTGTTCCTGCGCAGCCTGCTGCCGGCCAAGCCGATCGACGAGATCTACACCGTGCTCGGCCGTGCCAAGCAGGGCAAGACCGAGCGCTACCGCACGTTCTTCCGGCATTTCCAGGAGCAGGCCAGCGAGCAACTGGTGCATGCCGATGGCACCCCCGGCATGGTCATGGCGGTGTTCACCCTGCCCAGCTACCCGCTGGTGTTCAAGCTGATCCGCGACCGCTTCGCCTGGCCCAAGTCCATGACCCGGCACCAGGTGGAAGAAAAGTACGCGCTGGTGTTCAACCTGGACCGGGTCGGTCGCCTGCTCGACGCGCAGCCATACCGCCACCTGCGTTTTCCGCGTGCGCGGTTTTCCCCGGCCTTGCTGGCGGAACTGCTGGGCCAGTGCAGCGGCAGCGTGCACGCGGAGGGCGATGAGCTGGTGATCGCGCTGTGCTATGTGCAGCGCCGGTTCCGTCCGCTCAACCTGTACCTGCGCGAGCAGGGCAGCGAGGCGCGGCGCCGGGCCGCGCTGGACTATGCGCAGGCGATCACCGACATGGCCCGCAACAACATCTTCCCGGGCGACATGCTGCCCAAGAACTTCGGTGTGTCCCGGCATGGGCGCGCGGTGTTCTACGACTACGACGAGCTGTGCCTGGTCAGCGACTGCCACTTCCGCGCGTGGCCCACGCCGCGTAACGACGAGGAGGCCCTGGCCGACGAGCCGTGGTTCCAGATCGGCCCGCGCGATGTCTTTCCCGAGCGCTTCTGGATGTTCATGGGCCTGCCGGCCGCCGAGCTGGCGGCGGTACGCGAGCACTTCGCGCATCTGTTCGACCCGGGCTGGTGGCAGGGCCTGCAGGCGCGCTTCGCTGCGGGTGACTTTCCCGACACCGCGCCGTACGCGTCCAGCCATCGGTTGGCCTGATTGGCGGGCGAGGCGTGCCTGCGCTACGCTTCGATGCATCCACAAGGAGCAGGTGCGATGCGTTCATCCCATATTCTTGCGCTGGCGCTCGCCGTCGGCGCTGCCAGCATGGTCATGCTTCCGGGCGCAGGCGCGCAGAGCCGGAGCCAGGTCCTGCAACAGGCCGAAGCCAGCATGGTGCTCACCGGCCACATCGATATCGGTCCCCAGGGCCAGGTCGAAGGCTTCACCCTGGACAAGCGCGACAAGGTCAATGACGCGCTCGCCGGCTTCGTCGAAGGCCAGGTGCAGCACTGGCGGTTCGAACCGGTGCAGGTCGACGGCCACCCGGTCAAGGCACGCACGCCGGTCAGCATCCGCCTGGGCGGCAAGGTCACCGACGATGGCCGTCAACAGGTGACGCTGCTGGCGGCCAACTTCGAGCGCTACGACCCGGCCTCCACCGAAGACGTGACCCGGCTGAAGGCGTCGCCGCCGGCCTATCCCAAGGAGGTCTACAGCATCGGAGGGCGCGGCGACGTGCTGCTGCTGGTGCAGGTGGGGCGCGATGGCAAGGTGATCGACGTGGCCACCGAGCAGGTCAATCTGCGCCTGGCCACCAACGAAGCGGTGATGCGCCGGATGCGCGACAAGCTGTCCCAGGTGTCGATGGCGGCGGCGCGCAAATGGACCTTCAGGGTCCCCACCACCGGCGAGCGCAAGGACGATGCCAGCTGGACCGTCCGCGTGCCGGTGCACTTCGCCCTCAACGACGACCGCGAGGCACGCTACGGCCGCTGGGATGCCTACATCCCGGGCCCGCGCCAGCAGGCGCCCTGGCGCGCCGACACCGCGCTGGGCGCCGATGCCAACGCGGACCTGCTGCCCGAGGGCGGCGTCTTCATGGCCGATGCGGCCAGCCGGGGCCCGCGGCTGTTGACCCCGCTCGGCGGCTGATCCGGCGCGCCGGCGCCGGTGCGGAGTGGATGTCGCCGAATCGATCGGCGTGGTTTGCTAGGCTGTCGGTCCGATCAGGACAAGGAGTCATGGCAATGGCGTCATCGTTGCGTTGGATATTGGTCGCCGGGCTGGGCCTGGCTGGCGTGAGCGCAAGCCCCGGGAGCGTCGAGGCGGCGCCCAGCATGCGGGCGTTGCAGGACCAGGTGGAATCGAGCATGCGGATTCATGGCAGCCTGGATATCGGGGCCGACGGCCACGTGGTCGCGGTGCGCCTGAAGGACGAACAGGCCATCCCCGCCGGCGTGGTCGGCTTCGTCAAGGAATCGATGGCCGGCTGGGCGTTCGAGCCGACGCTGCAGGAGGGCAGGGCGGTGCCCATCACCACGCCGGTCTCGTTGCGCGTGGTCGGCAAGGTGCAGGGCGATGGCAGCGCCCGGATCGAGATCCGCAGCGCCAGTTTCATGGAGTATCGGGAAGACGACCTGACCCGGCCGGCACGGCTGAGCGGTTCGGTGCCGACCTACCCGGTGCGCACCGCCGGTCGCGGTGCCGCCGCCGATGTGTTCCTGCTGATCCAGGTCGGGCGCGATGGAAAGGTGCGCAATGTCGCCGCCGAGCAGGTCAACCTGCGCGTGCTGGTGCCGCCGCGCCAGCTCGACAGGGTCCGCACTGCATTTGCCGACAGCGCCATCCAGGCGGTCCGTGACTGGCAGTTCCGCATCCCCACGCAGGGCCCATTGGCCGATCGCGAGACCTGGGTGGTGCGCTTGCCGGTGCGCTATGCCGATCACTCCCCTTCGCGCGACGTGCCTGCGTGGGAGCCGTATCTGCCTGGCCCTCGCCAGCGGGCGGCATGGCAGCAGCCCGAGCCCGTGGCGGTAGCGCCGGACGCGCTGGGTGACGGCGTGTATGTGGCCGGCGAGACGCGCGGGCCGGTCCTCAAGACGGTGCTCGGCCAGGGCTGAGCCACCCCTGTCGGCGTCGCTGTGGATCAGCGGCGCCGGCGTGGCCCCGGCGCCGCCCGCAAGCTCACGCCTGCGGGTACACCACGGTGCGGTTGCGGCCCTGTTCCTTGGCCATGTACAGGGCCTTGTCGGCCAGGCGCAGGGCCTGCTGCGGGTCGTCGTGGTAACTGGGGTAATGGGCCACGCCGAGCGACACCGTCACCGAGCCGACCTCGTCGAACACCTCCGCGGCCACCTGCACGCGCAGGCGCTCGGCGATGCGCGCCGAGGCGTCGGTGTCGATCCCCGGCAGCAGGATCAGGAATTCCTCGCCGCCATTGCGGCACAGCAGGTCGGTATCACGCGAGTCGTCGCGCATCAGCTGCGCGATGCGCAGGATCACGGCATCGCCCACGGCATGGCCGAAGCGGTCGTTGATGGTCTTGAAGCGGTCGATGTCCAGCGCGATGATCCCGAACGGCTGGCCACGCGCCTGCCAGTCCTCCAGCCCCTGCTGCAGCCCCCGGCGGTTCTGCAGGCCGGTGAGCGGGTCGGTCATGCTGGCCCGGTTGAGTTTGCCGATACGGTCCTGCAGCAGGTTGAAGCTGTACAGCAGGGCCTGCTTGAGGTGGGACACCTCGTAGTACCAGGCGCGGATGCCGGTGACATGGCGGATGGCGATGCCGGTGTCGCGGTTCTGCACGTTGCGGGCCAGTTGCCACAGCGGCAGCGAGATGCGCCGCGCGCACCACCAGGTGACCAGCAGCGACAGCACGCCCAACGGGATGGCGTTCCAGATCACCGAGGTCATCAGGCTCGCCAGCGGTGCCAGGGTTGCCTCGGTGGGGCGTTGCGCCACCACGCCCCAACGCACCGCCGGCACCGGTGCGTACCCGGCGAGCATTTCCACGCCGTGGCTGTTGCGCACCTGCTGCGCGCCGGAATGGCCCTTGCCGACTGCCTGCACCGCCGGGTTCTCCTGCGCCAACTGGCCGACCCGGTCCGGCTCGACGTGGTACAGGATGCGGCCGTTGCGGTCGACCACGTACAGATAGGACCCGTCGCGGTAGTAGTGCTTGCCGAGCAGGGTCTGCAGGATGCTGCGTTCGCGCAGGTAGAGGGTGCCGCTGACATAGCCCTTGTACTCGCCCTGCGCGCTGAAGATCGGGTGCGAAATGGCCACGATCAGGCGACCGGTGGCCGACTGGTAGGGGTCGCTGATGAACGGCTCGCGGCGGGCCAGCGCTTCCTTGTTGCCCGGGCTGTTGAGGACCACGCCCTGCAGGGCCAGGCTCAGCGGCGAGGTGGCGAGCACGGTGCCGGCCGGGTCCACGATCAACACCGAGTTGAAGCTGTTGGTCTGCAGTTGCAGGCGCGCCGCTTCGGCCTCCAGTTCGCCGCGGTCGTGCGCGCGTTGGCCCAACGCGGTGGCGCTGTAGGCCAGCTGCTGCTGCGCGGACTGGATGAAATTCTGGGTGGTCTCGGCCAGCTTGCTGGCATACACCCGGTTGGCTTCCAGGGTATTGCCGATCAGCTGTTCGCGCTGCACGCGGTAACTGGCGTGCAGGGCGTTGGCCAGGGCGACCAGCGCACTGAGCAGGGCCAGGGCAAGGATGAGCTTGCCGAGGTTCAGACGGGTGGACAACGGGCGCATGCGGGCGATTCGGACTGGCAGGGTGCTGCGCCAGCCGAGGGACGGATGGAACGGCATCGATGGAGCAATCAGGAGCGCACGACTTCCCCGCTCCCGGGCGGACTACGGTCACGGCGCGGATTATTGCGGATTCCGCCGCCGCGTGGGTGAAGCGGTGCGTGCCGCAGCGCTCAGCGCTCCAGGCGCCTGCGCAGCACGCTGCGCACGTTGCCGGCCGTGGTGGCATCCAGCGGTGCCAGCACGCCGCGCGCGTGTGCGGGAACATGCGCGTGGGTTCCCGCGTCGGCCTCGAACACGTAGTGGTCAAACAGGGCCCGCCAGTGCGCGCGCTGCGCGGGTGGCAGCTCGCGCAGGGCCAGCATCGCCAGCATCAGGGCATTCATCGGCGCGTCCATCCACGCCGGCACCGGCCGCCACCAGCTGTTGACCAGCACGTTGAAGGCGTCCAGGCCTTCCATGTGGTGCCACCACAACGAGGGAATGAACACCGCATCCCCCGGTCCCAGCTCGGCGACCTGGGCCTGCGCAAGCGCCACGGGGAAGCGCGGGAAGCGCTGCAGGTCCGGCGAAGCGAAATCGACCAGGCTGACCGCTTGCCCGGCCGGGGTGAAATCCAGCGGCCCGATGTACAGGTTGTCGATCTGGTCGGGCGGGAACAGGGTAACCCGGCGCCGGCCGGCGGCCACGCAGGCCAGGTTGTCCGGCACGTCCTGGTGGGCGGCGATGCGCGAGCGGTTACCGATCCAGATGCTGGTCAGCGGTTCGTCCACGCCCAGCGCCAACGGGTTGGCGGCGGCGAAGCCGGGCAGGAAGCTGTCCAACGTGGTCGAGGCCACGTAGATGGTGGGCGGTGCCGGTTCGGCCTGGTACTTGAGCAGCGTATCCAGCACCACCCTCAGGGCGATCTGTTCGCGGCGGAAATTGAAGCCGGTCATGTCCTCGTTGTAGAAGATCCGGCCCTGCGCCTGCGGTGCGGCGGTGGTGGCGGTGACCGGCATCCGGCCGTGGTCGAACTGCTTGAGGTGGGCCACCGCCGCGGCCGCCGAGTCACGCGCGGCGGTCACCATCGGCCAGTGCGCGACCAGGCCGCGCAGCACCTTCGGGGTGGTCCACGAACGCAGCAGCGCGGGCAGCTGCGCCGGATCCAGGTCCGGGATCTCGTCGATCGGGCCGGGCAGGGGGGACATGGACATCCTCGGGGGATGGAGTGGGTGGCGCCTACCGTAGCGCACGGCCGGCGCGTGAAGCGACCGGGCGCCGGCGGAGCGGCCGCTCGTGTCGAGCGACCGCCCCACCGGCGGCCCGGGGGGATCAGAACGTGTAGCGGACCCCGAACATGTAGCGCGGGCCGGTCTGGGTGGCGTAGCGCAGCATGTTGGTGTGGCGCGAGTAGGTGCGCATGGTTTCGTCGGTCAGGTTGATCGCCTCCAGGCTCAGGGTGAGCTGGTCGCTGACCGCGTAGCTGATGTTGAGGTCGAGCTGGCCGTAGGCATCGGTGTAGTTCGGGTTGGGGCCCTGGCCGCCGATGCCGTTGAGGAACGTGTCGCGCCAGTTGTAGGCCGCCCGCACCTGCCAGTTGTACTTCTCGTAGAACAGCACCAGGTTGGCCGAATCGCTCAGGCCGATCATCGGGTACTGGTCGCCCAGGCTCAGGTTGTCGAAGGTCAGCCCGGATTTCACCTTGGTGTAGTTGGCGGCCAGGCCGAAGCCGGTCTGCCCGAACAACTGCTGCACGCTCAGTTCCCAGCCGTCCAGGTGGTCCGAACGCTGGTTGGCCGGCACGGTGATGTCGAACCCGGCCACCGGGTCGCCAGGCTGGCCGACGATGGTGCCGGTGCGCTGCCCGGCCGAGTTGGTGCCGGTGGCGGTCACGCCCGGATCGCCGTCGTGGTTGGCGAAGATGTAATCGCGGATGCACGGCATGTCGGTCACCCCGCAGCCCGATGCCAGGGCCTCGTTCCAGTAGGTGCCGCCCACCGGCGTATGCAGCCCGGCGCTGTTGTCGCGCACGATGGTGTTGCTGATGAAGTTCTTGATGTTCTTGCGGAAGAAGCCGACCGAGGCATAGCTGGATTCGCCGTAGTACCACTCCAGCGACAGGTCGATGTTGTCCGACAGCAGCGGCTCCAGGCCCGGGTTGCCGCGCGAGCCGGTGCCGCCCTGGGTGCGCACGATGGTGTCGAAGCGGCGACCGCTGTCGATCTGGGTCCAGCCGGGCCGGCCGATGCTGCGGCTGTAGCTGCCGCGCAGGGCGAGTGTTTCGGACAGGTCCAGCTTCAGGTCCACGTTGGGCAGCACGTAGTCGTACTTGCCCTTGCCGCCGATGAAGGTACCCTCGGCGGCGTAGCCCAGGTTGAACTCATTGGCCGAGCCCCAGTTGATGCTGGTCGGCACGCGCACCAGCGCGGTCGATTCCACCTCGGTCTGCTCGTAGCGCACGCCGGCGGCCACATGCAGCGGCATCGTCCAGTCGAAGGTGGTGCGGTACTGCAGGTAGGCGCTCTTGGAGGTTTCGGTGGTGCGGATGTCTTCGGTGTACTCGGTGGGCGCCAGGTAACAGGTGGGGCAGGGCGGCTCGCCGTTGGCGGCGACCTGGCCGGCGCGTTCGCGCAGGCGGTCGAAATCGAACACCAGGAACTGCCCGGTCAGGCGCGGGTCGCCGTGGCCGGAGAACGCATCGAAGTACCTGGCCATGTCATCGGCGTACCAGATGCTGTCGTCGTAGTCGGCCGGCGTGCCGAGGCCGCCCCAGGTGTCGCGCTGCATGATCGCCGAGGCCGAGCGGTTCTCCACCTTGGTGTGGCCCACGCCGAAATCCAGTGCGGAATAGTCGGCGAACTTGAACGTGCCGCGGCCCTGGTACTGCTGCACCTTGGACTTGTTGTAGCTGTTCTGGAACACCGAACCGGTGACCAGCGCATCGGCGGCCTGCACGCCGCCCGGCGGCAGCGCGATGTTGATGATCGGCAGGTCGCCGCTGTAGTCCACGGTGGTCTTGCCGCGCACGAAAGCGGCCACGCCGAGCACGCCGGCCGAGCCGTACGGGCCGTCCGGCTGGGATTCGGCGGTCGAGTTGTGGACGTCGAAGGACAGGTCCAGCGCGTCGTTCACTGCCCAGTCCACGTTGAAGCCGAGCGAATCCATCGTGTTCTTGGTGGCCAGCTTCATGCCGCCCATGGACACGTCCGAGTTGGTCATGTCCTCGCTGTAGAGGATCGGCGCCGATATCGGGCCATTGGTCCAGGTGCTGTCGCCGGGCCCGTAGTTGAACCACACCGACAGCTCGCTGCGCTGCTGCTGCACCTTGTTTTCCACGTAGGTGTAATCCAGCGTGGTGGTGACGTTGTCGGCTGGCTTCCATTGCAACGTGGCCTGGCCATTGGTGCGCTGGCGCTGCACGCCGTTGACGTTGTAGGCGGTGTTCTGCGGGCGCGCGTACACGTCGGTGGGGCCGGGCCGGTTCTGGATGCGGTCCGCATACCCCTGGCCCGGCTGCGGCAGGGCGCGCCAGTCGGTGCTTTCATTGCCGTAGAACGTGGCCCAGCCTTCGGCCACGGTGGCCTGGTTGAAGCCGGAGTCGCGCTCCTGGTAGCTGCCGCTCAAGGTCACGCCGAAGCGGTCGTCGGCGTAGCGCTGGCTGAAGATGCCCGACAGTTCGCCGGTGACGCTGGCGCCCTGCAGCGTGCGCGGGAGGTTGTCGTTGGAGCTGTCGTTGACCGCCTTCAGGCCGAGGCTGATGACCGGCTCGGATTCCAGCGGGCGCATCGTCTTGATGTCGATGGTGGCGCCGATGCCGCCGGTGGGATTGTCGGCGCGGGTGGTCTTGTACACCTCCACCGCCGAGATCGACTCGGAGGCGATGTTGGCGAAGTCGAACGAGCGCGAGCCGGACAGCCCGCCACCGCCGTTGCCGAGGTTGGAGGACGGCATCTGGCGGCCGTTGAGCAGCACCAGGTTGAAGTCCGGGCCGATGCCGCGCACGGTCACCTTGGAGCCTTCGCCGCTGGACGTGCGGTCGATCGATACGCCGCTGATGCGCTGCAGCGATTCGGCCAGGTTGGTATCGGGGAACTTGCCGATGTCCTCGGCGACGATGCCATCGACGACGCCCTGGCTGTCGCGCTTGAGGTTCATCGACGAGGTGAGGCTGCCACGGATGCCGGTGACCTGCACCGCATCGAGCGTGGTCGGGTCGGGGCTCTGCGCCGACGGCGTGGCGGCATCCTGGGCCCAGGCCGGGCTGGCCAGCACGGCCAGCAGAGCCGAAGCAAGCATCGCTTTGCGAGGTACGACCTTGTACGTCTTCATGAAAGCTCCCTCCCCAGGGAAATCGATAATGGCGGTCCTACGGCGTGATGGCGCGGTTCCACTGCACAGTCGGCCGGATTGGGAGCCATGGTTGACAGCGTTGTCAACAAACACCCCTTCGGGTCCCCTTTCCATGCGCCGTGCGGGCGATGTCCAGCGCTGTCGTCGGCGTGCACGGGAAGGCGGGCAAACGCCTGCGGCGCAGGCCTTGCCATGCGTTTTTCACCGCACGGGGTCGTGCGGATTCAGCAGCGCAGCAGCGTTGTGCAGTGCAGAACGAAACTGCGCGAAGCACACCGCGCGCCGCGCCGGGCACCGTTCGTCCTGCCATGACCGATCGGCTGACAGCGCTGGACAATCGTGGACGAAGCGGGTTCCATGTGTGGCCGCCGCGTGGCCGGCACCCCCTTCCGGAAGGACATGCAATGGACAACCCTGCTGCAGTTCGCGGGCAACACGTGCAAAGCAATGGCGTGGCGCTGGCGGTGGTCACCGCTATTTTCTTCATGTGGGGCTTCCTCACCTGCCTCAACGACATCCTCATCCCGCACCTCAAGGCCGCGTTCGCCTTGACCTGGGTGCAGGCGATGCTGGTGCAGTTCACTTTCTTCGGCGCGTACTTCCTGATGTCGCTGCCGGCCGGGCGCCTGGTCGCCGCGGTGGGCTACAAGCGCGGCATCGTTGCGGGCCTGGCCATCGCCGGGGTCGGCGCGTTGCTGTTCTGGCCCGCCGCGCACGCGCACGTGTATGGGCTGTTCCTCGGTGCGTTGTTCGTGCTCGCCACCGGCATCACCGTGCTGCAGGTAGCGGCCAACCCCTACGTGGCGCTGCTCGGTCCCGAGCAGACCAGTTCCAGCCGGTTGACCCTGGCGCAGTCGATGAATGCGTTGGGCACCACGCTGGCACCGCTGTTTGGCGGGTTGCTGATCCTGTCCGCCGAGCCGCGCACCGACGCGGCGCTGGCACTGTTGCCGCAGGCCGAGGCGTTGGCCTATCGCGCCGCCGAGGCGCAGTCCGTGCAGCTGCCGTACTTCGGCCTGGCCGTGGCGCTGTTCGTGCTGGCCGCGGCGATCTGGATGTTCCGCCTGCCGGCCATCCCCGGCGTGGAAGAGGGCGCCGTCGGTGGTCGACTGCGTGATGCCCTGCGCCATCGGCACCTGCGCTATGGCGTGCTGGCGATCTTCTTCTATGTGGGGGCGGAAGTGTCCATCGGCAGCGTGCTGGTCAACTTCCTGTCCATGCCGGGCATCGGCGAAGGCCTGACCGAGCAGGAGGCCACCCGCTACGTGTCGTTGTACTGGGGCGGTGCACTGGCCGGCCGCTTGATCGGCACGGTACTGCTGGCGCGGCTGGACCCGCGGCGCCTGCTGGGCATCTTCGCGCTGGTGGTGATGGCGCTGCTGGCGGTGACCATGCTCGGCAGTGGCGGGCTGGCCAAGTGGGCGGTGGTCAGCATCGGCCTGTTCAACTCGATCATGTTCCCGACCATCTTCGCGTTGGCCATCAGCCGCCTGGGCGCGTTGACCGGGCAGGGTTCGAGCCTGCTGGTGATGGCGATCGTCGGTGGCGCGGTGGTGCCGCTGGCGATGGGCTGGCTGGCCGATCGCCATGGCCTGCAGCTGTCCTTCCTGCTGCCGATGCTGTGCTACCTGTACATCGTCTTCTACGCGTGGTGGGGCGCGCGCCGCAGCGCGTAAACGCGCCGCTCAGCGCCGACGGGGTGCGTGGGTGGACTCACGCACCAGGACCGCATGCTCGACGGTGACCATGCGCCCGCCGTCGGCCGACCGGATCCGGTCGATCAGCTGCTCGGTGGCCAGCGTGCCCATGCGCGCGGTGGGCTGCCGCACCGTGGTCAGCGCCGGGTAGATGTGCCCGGCGATGGGAGTGTCATCGAAGCCACACACCGACAGGTCCCTGGGCACGCGCAGGCCGCGCTGCCCGGCCACGCGGTACACCGCGGCCGCCATGTCGTCGTTGGCGGCGAAGATCGCCGTCGGCGGTTGCGGCAGGTCGAGCAGCGTGTTGGCTGCCTCGATGCCGGACTCGAACGAAAACTGCCCGCTGGCCACCAGTGCCGGGTCGTAGGCGATGCCGTGCGCACGCAGCGCCTGGCGATAGCCGGCCAGCCGCCACTGGCAGGCACCGTGCGCGCGCGGCCCCTTGATGTGGGCGATACGGCGATGGCCCTGCGCGACCAGGTGGCCGATCAGCTCGACCACCGCGGTGGTCTCATCCATGCGCACCCCGATGCAGCCATCGGGATGGCGCGGGGCGATGCTGGCGAACGGGATCTCGTGCTCCTCCAGGTAGGCCAGCACCACGGCATCGTCGGTCAGCGGCGGGATCAGCACCACGCCGTCGGGCCGCGAATTCTCGAACAGCGCGGCCAGGTCGGGCAGGGTGCTGCGGCCGACGCCGACCGGCCCCAGGATCAGGTTGTAGTGGCTGGCGTGGCAGGCCTCGAGCATCCCGTTCTGGATTTCCATCAGGTAGTTGCGCGAGGGGTTGTTGTAGACCAGCGCCAATGCGTAGGAGCGCTGCCCGGCCAGGCTGCGCGCGGACAGGTTGGGCTTGTAGCCCAGCCGCGCCACTGCCGCGGCCACGCGCTCGCGTGTTTCGGCGCGCACGTTGGGCTCGTTGTTGAGCACGCGGGACACGGTCTTGATCGAAACGCCCGCAACCGCGGCGACATCCTCGATTCGACTACGCATGGTGCGGTGGATCCTATGTGGGGGCAGGTCGGCAGATGCCGATGGTAGTGCGGCGGTGTCGAAACGGTGTTGCCGATGCAGGCGGATGTTGCCATGCCGCGATGACTTCTGGCGTACCCGCGCATTCCGTGCGGCATCGCAACACCGGCAGCATGATCCAGGCACGCGTTTGAACGCCAGCCCCCGTCGTTGCGGGACCGACGCGGCCACCGCGACGTTGCGCAGTTGACAGTACTGGCCGCGCTTTGTATGACAGCGCTGTCAGACAGGGGCGTTGAACCGATCCAAATCGCGTCGGCATGACGTGCTGCGCACCGCGCAGTGCGCCCGACCGCGGCAACGCCCGCCCCGATCGCGCGTCATTCCCACCGGAGGTAGATGTCAGTGAACAGCCCCAACAAGACCCTTCTTGGTACCTGCCTGCTGTTGGCCCTGGCCGCGCCGGTCGCTGCCGCGCCGGCCACCGGCGAGACGCTCAAGGACTGGCCGCGGGTGACCAGCGCGATCACGCCGGAGGCCGCCATCGAAGCGCGCGTGCAGCAGATCCTGGCGCAGATGACCCTGGCGCAGAAGATCGGGCAGATGACCCAGCCCGAGATCAAGACCATCACCCCCGCGCAGGTGCGCCAGTACTACATCGGTTCGGTGCTCAACGGCGGCGGTTCGTGGCCGGGCATGGACAAACATGCCAGCGTGGCCGATTGGCTGGCGCTGGCCGATGCCTACCGCGCCGCGTCGCTGGCCACCGACGCGGCCACGCCGATCCCGGTGATCTGGGGCACCGACGCGGTGCACGGGCACAACAACGTCTACGGGGCCACACTGTTCCCGCACAACATCGGGCTGGGCGCGGCGGGCGATGCCGCGCTGATCGAGCGGATCGGCGAGGCCACCGCGCGTGCGAGCCGGGCCACCGGCATCGACTGGGTCTTCGCCCCCACCCTGGCCGTGGCGCACGATCCGCGCTGGGGCCGTACCTACGAAAGCTTCTCCTCCGACCCTGCCCGCGTGCGCGAGTACGCCCGTGCCTACGTCAAGGGTGCGCAGGGCCGCTTTGGCGACGACGGCAACGTGGTCGCCACGGCCAAGCACTACATCGGCGACGGTGCCACCGAGCAGGGGCGCGATCAGGGCGAGGCGCGGGTGGACAAGGCCACGATGGTCAACGTGCACGGCCAGGGCTACTACGGCGCGCTCGGCGAGGGCGTGCAGACGGTGATGGCCTCCTTCAACAGCTGGAACGATCGCAGCGGCCGCGTGGACTACGGCAAGATGCACGGCAACAAGGCGCTGCTGACCGACGCGCTTAAGGAGAAAATGGGCTTCGATGGCTTCGTCGTCTCCGACTGGAACGGCATCGCGCAGGTGCCCGGCTGCCGTAACGACAGTTGTGCGCAGGCGATCAATGCCGGCATCGACATGGTGATGGTGCCCGACGACTGGAAGGCATTCATCGCCAATACCACCGCCCAGGTGGAGCGCGGCGAGATCCCGATGGCGCGCATCGACGATGCGGTCACCCGCATCCTGCGGGTCAAGCTGCGCGCCGGCCTGTTCGACCACGCGCCATCGGACAGCCGTTACGCCGGCGACGCCAGCGCGGTGCAGCACCGCGCGCTGGCGCGGCGCGCGGTCAGCGAGTCGCTGGTGCTGTTGAAGAACCAAGGCAGCGCACTGCCGTTGCGTCGCGATGCGCGGGTGATGGTGGTGGGCAAGAGTGCCGACAGTCTTTCCGACCAGGCCGGTGGCTGGTCGCTGACCTGGCAGGGAACGGAGAACACGAATGCCGATTTCCCCCATGCCGATTCGGTACTGGGCGCATTGCGTGCCGAACTGGGCACGCGGCAGGTGACCTACAGCGCCGACGCTGCCGGGCTGGACCCCGCGCAGTTCGACGTGGTCGTGGCAGTGGTCGGTGAGACGCCCTACGCCGAAACCAACGGCGACATCCTCGCCTCCGATTCGGTCAGCCACAGCCGCGCCTACCCGCAGGACCTCGCCGTGTTGCGCGCCGCCCAGGCCACCGGCAAACCGGTGGTCACGGTGTATTTTTCCGGCCGGCCGATGTACGTCAACGACCTGTTGAACCTGTCGCAGGCGTTCGTGGCCGCCTGGCTACCCGGTACCGAAGGCCGTGGCATCAGCGACGTGCTGGTGGCCGGCAAGGACGGTAGGCCGGCGCACGATTTCCGCGGCCGGCTGAGCTTCCCGTGGCCGGGCGTGCCGTGCCCGGCACCGATCGACCAGCCCGACCCGACGCGGCCGGCGCTGTTCAAACTGGGCTACGGCTTGCGCTATGCCGCGGCGGGGAACGTCGCGCGCCTGCCCGAAGCCAACCCGGACAACTGCGGCGAGGTGACCACGCTGCCCATCTTCAACCGTGCCGACACGCCGCCGTTCTCGTTGCACGTCGCCGCCGGCGGCGCTACCCAACCGCTGGGCAATGACCTCAACGCCACGCTGCGCTGGCCGGCCACCACGCCGGTGGTGCAGGTGCGGACCGTGCAGGTGAATACCCAGCAGGACGCCAAGGAAGTCACCTGGCTGGCGCCGGCGCAGCTGATCGCACGCAGCACCTCGCGGCGCAACCTCGCCGCGCTGGCGCGCAACCACGGGGCGCTGCAGTTCGACGTGCAGCTGGTGCAGCGCCCGGGCTCGCCGGTGAAAGTGACCATGCAGTGCGGTACCGGCTGCGAGGGCGGGGTGGATATCGCGCCGCTGCTGGCCAGGCGCGCGCCGGGGCAGAAGCAGACGGTGACGGTGCCGCTGGCGTGCTTCGCCAAACAGGGCGTGGACCTGGGCGCGGTGGAAGCCCCGTTCGTGGTCAGCGCGGACAAGCCGTTTGCGGCAGCGTTCACCCAGGTGCGGGTGTCGGTGGATGCGGACAAGGCGGAAGGCGCGGTCGGATGCCCGTGATGCGACGGTAGAGCCGTGCCATGCCCGGCTGACGGCCCAGGATGGTCTCTGCACCGGCGGGGTTTTTGATGCACGGACCGGAGAGCAGCCGAGCATGGCTCGGCTCTACCCGGGCAACGGAGGAGGCCCCGCATTGGTGCAACGAAAGAGGCCACGTACCGGTGCGGGTGTCGCTGGATGCGGACAAGGCGGAAGGCGCGGTCGGCTGCCCATGAGGCAACGGTAGAGCCGAGCCATGCTCGGCTGGCGGCCCAGGATGGTCTCTGCACCACCGGGTTTTCATGCGCGGACCGGAGAGCAGCCGAGCATGGCTCGGCTCTACCCGGTGGAAAGAAAATGGCCCCGCACCGATGCAACGAAGGAGGCCCCGCATTGGTGCAGCGAAAGAGGCCACGTACCGGTGCGGGTGTCGCTGGATGCGGACGAGGCGGAAGCCGCGGTCGGCGTCCCGTGAGGCAATGGTAGAGCCGAGCCATGCTCGGCTGACGGCCCAGGAAGGTCTCTGCACCACCGGGGTTTTATGCGCGGACGGAGAGCAGCCGAGCATGGCTCGGCTCTACCCGGGCAACGAAAGAAGGCCCGCACCGATGCAACGAAGGAGGCCCGCATTGGTGCAACGAAAGAGGCCACGTACCGGTGCGGGTGTCGCTGGATGCGGACAAGGCGGAAGGCGCGGTCGGCGTCCCGTGAGGCAATGGTAGAGCCGAGCCATGCTCGGCTGGCGGCCCAGGATGGTCTCTGCACCACCGGGTTTTCATGCGCGGACCGGAGAGCAGCCGAGCATGGCTCGGCTCTACCCGGTGGAAAGAAAAAGGCCTCGAACCGATGCAACGAAAGAGGCCCCGCATTGGTGCAGCGAAAGAGGCCACGTACCGGTGCGGGTGTCGCTGGATGCGGACAAGGCGGAAGTCGCGGTCGGCGTCCCGTGAGGCAATGGTAGAGCCGAGCCATGCTCGGCTGACGGCCCAAGATGGTCTTTGCACCATCGGTGTTTCATGTACGGTCGGAGAGCAGCCGAGCATGGCTCGGCTCTACCTTGTGCGACGCAAGAGTCCCCCGCACAGGTGCAACGAATGAGTCCCCGCACAGGTGCAACGAAAGAGGCCCCGCCGCGATGCAACGGAGGTGGCCCCGCCGCGATGCAACCAAAGGTGCTCCCATCGATGCAACGGAGGAGGCTCCCAACGATGCAACGAAAAAGGCCCCGCAGTGCGGGGCCTTTTTCTATTTCGATGCAGCGCCGATCAGCGCTTCATCGAACCGAAGAACTCGTCGTTGGACTTGGTGTTCTTCATCTTGTCGAGCAGGAATTCCATTGCGGCCATTTCATCCATCGGATGCAGCAGCTTGCGCAGGATCCAGATCTTCTGCAGCAGTTCCGGTTCGATCAGCAGGTCTTCGCGACGGGTACCCGAGCGGTTGATGTCGATCGCCGGGAACACGCGCTTTTCAGAGATGCGGCGGCTCAGGTGCACTTCGCTGTTGCCGGTGCCCTTGAACTCTTCGTAGATCACCTCGTCCATCTTGCTGCCGGTATCGACCAGCGCGGTGGCGATGATGGTCAGGCTGCCGCCTTCCTCCACGTTGCGCGCGGCGCCGAAGAAGCGCTTCGGACGGTGCAGGGCGTTGGCGTCCACACCACCGGTGAGCACCTTGCCGGAGCTGGGCACCACGTTGTTGTAGGCACGCGCCAGGCGGGTGATCGAGTCGAGCAGGATCACCACGTCCTTCTTGTGCTCGACCAGGCGCTTGGCACGCTCGATCACCATTTCGGCAACCTGCACGTGACGGGCCGCCGGCTCGTCGAAGGTGGAGCTGATGACTTCGCCGCGCACGGTGCGCTGCATTTCAGTCACTTCTTCCGGGCGCTCATCGATCAGCAGCACGATCAGGTGCACGTCCGGATGATTGGTGGTGATGGCCGTGGCCACCTGCTGCATCATCATCGTCTTGCCGGCCTTGGGCTGGGACACGATCAGCGAACGCTGACCCTTGCCCTGCGGTGCCATCAGATCGAGGATGCGGCCGGTGATGTCTTCGGACGACCCGTTGCCGCGTTCCAGGGTGAAGCGCTTGCGCGGGAACAGCGGGGTCAGGTTCTCGAACAGCACCTTGTTCTTGGACGCTTCCAGCGGCTCACCGTTGATGGTGTCCACGATCGACAGCGCGAAGTAACGCTCGCCGTCCTTCGGGAAGCGGATGCGGCCGGACAGGTGGTCGCCGGTGCGCAGGTTGAAGCGGCGGATCTGGCTGGGCGAGATGTAGGTATCGTCCGGACCGGCCAGGTAGCTGGCTTCGGCCGCGCGCAGGAAACCGAAGCCGTCGGGCAGGATTTCCAGCACGCCGTCGGCGGCGACGCCGTCACCGTGGCGGGTAAGCACCTTGAGCAGGGCGAAGATCACGTCCTGCTTGCGGGCACGCGCCACGCCTTCGGAGATCTGCAGCTGCTCGGCGATTTCCAGCAGCTTCTGCGCCGGCATGCGCTTGAGGTCGCTCAGCGAATAGACCGGGAAGCCTTCGGGAACGTTGGGCTGCTGGCTGCGCACGAACGGCTGCTGTTCGCTGTTGTCCTGCGGCATGCCGTCGTCGTTGTAGCGATCGCCACCGCGGTTGCGGTCACGGTCGCGACGATTGCGGAAGCGGTCGCGGCGGTTGCCCTGGCCTTGACCCTGGCCTTGGCCCTGATTCTGGCCCTGGCCCTGCTGCTGGTACGGGTTCTGCCCGCCCTTGGCGTTGTGGTTGCCGTTCTGGTTGCGCTGGCCACCGTCGCCGGTGTCCTGCTGCGCGCCGCCCTGGCCGGACGATGATTCGCCGGACGGCGCGGCCGGTGCCTGCTGGGGCGCGGCCGGCGCGGCGACCGGCGCCGGCGCGTCAGGCGCGGCAGCCAGGGGCAGGGCGGATTGATGCGTGGGGGAAGAACCGGTGTCGGCCGCGGTGTTGGCGGCGGCCTTGGCGACGCGCGGCTTGCGCACGCGCTTCTCGGCGGGCGCGTCGGCGCTCCCGGGTTCGGAAGTAGTGATATCGGACAAGTGCTGGATTCCTCGCTGGAAGGTGCGAGCGCCCGGCAGGGCGGCGAAGTTTGGGAAAGGATTCTGGAAAGAACGTCGTCCAGAAGATGCGGCGCGCGAATGCGGCCGGATGCTGCCGACACTAACACCGGCTCGCGGCGGCGCGCAAGCCGGGTGGGGCAGGGTCATTCATGCGGGCGCAGGGCCCGCGGCAGCCGGCGGGTGCCGGCTGCCTGCCTGGATCAGGCCAGGGCCTTGTCGAGCATGCCGGCCAGCTGGGCCTTGCCGACGGCGCCGATCTGCTGCGCCTGCACCTCGCCGTCCTTGAAGACCAGCAGCATCGGGATCGAGCGGACGTGGTACTTGGCGGCCAGGGCGCGGTTCTGGTCCACGTTGACCTTGGCGATCTTGGCGCGGCCGTTGTAGGCGTCGGCCAGTTCGTCCAGGGCGGGGGCGATCATCTTGCACGGGCCACACCATTCGGCCCAGAAATCGACCAGCACCGGTTCCTTGGAATTCAGCACTGCGCTATCGAAGTCGGCATCGCCGACATGTACAACCTTGTCGCTCATCTTGGATTCTCGTCTGGAAATGCACCCGGCCGGGCCGGAGCGAGGTTGAATTTGGACGCCACCGACCGGTGCCGTCCGCGTCTGCTGCCTCGTGGCCGCGACGGCGGCCAGCGGTGCGCCAGGTGGATGCCTGGACGCTCACGGCGGGCAGTGTACCCCTATCGTCGCGGGCGGGCAGGTGCAGGCTGAAATCCAGCATCCTGTGATTGGCGTCGCGCGTTGATCGGGCCACTGGATCGGATATGCGGCCGTGGGCCGGCGCCCACCAGCCCCGCGAGGGGGCCTGTTCAACTGGCGGCAGGCCCCGTGAAGCCTGCGAAAAGGGCCATCAGGGAGCCGTGTCGCAGCGGCGGGAGACGGCCCACGGCAGGGCGTCTCGCCAGGGTCTGCGACGGTCGGCCCCGGTTTGGCGCCGACATTGCGCTAAACTGGGTCACTGTGCGGCGCCCGCAGACCTGATGGTCCGGCCCCGCCGACCCCGGCGCAGGGCCCGCAATGGCGACGGTGCCCCCAAGATTGCAAGCCTCCCGCGCACCGCTGCCGGGCCGGCCTTACCAAGACGGACACATGAGCGACAAACCGCTGACCGATTTGACCTTCTCCTCCTTCGAGCTGCATCCGGCCCTGCAGGCCGGCCTGGAAGGAGCCGGATTCACCCGTTGCACGCCCATCCAGGCGCTGACCCTGCCGGTGGCACTGCCCGGCGGCGATGTCGCCGGCCAGGCCCAGACCGGCACCGGCAAGACGCTGGCCTTCCTGGTCGCGGTGGTGAACCGCCTGCTGACCCGCCCGGCGCTGGCCGACCGCAAGCCGGAAGACCCGCGCGCGCTGATCCTGGCCCCGACCCGCGAACTGGCCATCCAGATCCACAAGGATGCGGTCAAGTTCGGCTCGGACCTGGGCCTGCGCTTCGCGCTGGTCTACGGCGGCGTGGACTACGACAAGCAGCGCGAGATCCTGCAGCAGGGCGTGGACGTGATCATCGCCACCCCCGGCCGCCTGATCGACTACGTCAAGCAGCACAAGGTGGTCTCGCTGCACGCCTGCGAGATCTGCGTGCTCGACGAAGCCGACCGCATGTTCGACCTGGGCTTCATCAAGGACATCCGCTTCCTGCTGCGCCGCATGCCCGAGCGCACCACGCGCCAGACGCTGCTGTTCAGCGCCACGCTCAGCCACCGCGTGCTGGAGCTGGCCTACGAGCACATGAACGAGCCGCAGAAGCTGGTGGTGGAAAGCGAGTCGATCACCGCCGCACGCGTGCGCCAGCGCATCTACTTCCCGGCCGACGAAGAGAAGATTCCGCTGCTGCTGGGCCTGCTGTCGCGCAGCGAAGGCGCGCGCACCATGGTCTTCGTCAACACCAAGGTGTTCGTCGAGCGCGTGGCGCGTTCGCTGGAGAAGGCCGGTTACCGCGTGGGCGTGCTGTCCGGTGACGTGCCGCAGAAGAAGCGCGAGAGCCTGCTCAACCGCTTCCAGAAGGGCCAGCTCGAGATCCTGGTGGCCACCGACGTGGCCGCGCGCGGCCTGCACATCGATGGCATCAAGTACGTCTACAACTACGACCTGCCGTTCGACGCCGAAGATTACGTGCACCGTATCGGCCGTACCGCGCGCCTGGGCGAAGAGGGCGATGCGATCAGCTTCGCCTGCGAACGCTATGCGATGGGCCTGCCGGACATCGAGGCGTACATCGAGCAGAAGATCCCGGTCGAGCCGGTCACCAGCGAGATCCTGACCGCGCTGCCGCGCCCGGAGCGCGCACCTGCTGCGCCGGGTGAGGAAGGCGACGAGAACGAGAGCGTGGGCCAGATCTTCCGCGAAGCGCGCGAAGCGCGTGCCGCTGAAGAACAGCGCCGTGGCGGCGGCAGCAGCAGTGGCCGCGGCGGCAAGCCGTCCGGTGGCCGTGGCGAACGCCGCGCGCCGGGCGAGCGAAGCGCCGATGGCGCGCCGCGCCGCGAGCGCAAGCCGCGCGTGCAGGGTGAGGCGCCGGTCGTCGCCGCTGCCGCCGAGGCCGCGCCGCAGGGTGCACCGACCGTGGCCCCGACCGTGGCCCCGACTGCCGACGGCAGCCCGGCCGTGGAAGGCGAGCGTGCCCCGCGCAAGCGTCGTCGTCGTCGCCACGGCCGTCCGGTCGAAGGCGCCGAGGGCGCGGCAGCGACCGGCCCGGTGACCCCGGTGCAGGTGGCCGCCAAGCCGATGCGTGCCACCCCGGCCGCCGATCCGGGCGCGTCGTTCCTGACCCGCATCGGGCGCAAGATCCGCCGGATGCTGTCCGGTTCGTAAGACCTGACGCCTGACCCGCGCGGTCCGATGTCCCGCCCCCTCGGCAAGGGGGCGGTCGCGAAGCGACGGGGGATCGGGTGCTGATGAAGCGGACCCACGGTTGGCGCAGCCAATCGTGGGGCGACAGCGCGAAGGTGATGTTGCGTCCCCCGGCCAACGGCCGGCACGACCGATGCACCCCCCACCTGCACGTCGTCACCCTCGTCCTGCATAATCAGGGGATGAGCGTCCTGCGTTTTGACAATGTCAGTAAACAGTATGCCGGCGGCCACCAGGCCCTGGTCGACGTCAGCTTTGATGTCGCCCCCGGCGAAATGCTGTTCGTCACCGGCCACTCCGGTGCGGGCAAGAGCACCCTGCTCAAGTTGATCCACCTCGACGAGCGGCCCAGCCGCGGCGCGGTGATCTTCAATGAGCGCAACCTGCTCAAGGTGCGCGGCGGCAATATCCCGCGGCACCGTCGCGAGGTGGGCGCGGTCTACCAGGACCATCGCCTGCTGATGGACCGCAGCATCGCCGAGAACGTCGCGTTGCCGCTGATCCTGCGTGGCACCCGTCGCGCCGACATCGGCAAGCGGGTGCGCTCGGTGCTGGAACGCATGGGCCTGGGCCACCGCGAAAAGGCCTTGCCCTCGCAGCTGTCGGCCGGTGAGCAGCAGCGTGTCGGTATCGCCCGTGCGATCGTCAGCGAGCCCAAGCTGCTGGTCGCCGACGAACCCACCGGCAATCTGGATCCGACCCTGGCGGCGGAAATCATGGCGCTGTTCGCCGAACTGCCCGACCGCGGCACCAGCGTGCTGGTGGTCAGCCACGACCTGGCGCTGCTGCGGCACATGCGCAAGCGCGTGTTGATCCTGGACCACGGCAAGCTGATCGACGACATCTCGCCGCAGGACCTGGCCGAATGAACGCACCCACCAACAAGGAAGCCGCGGCGCCGTCGCGCTTGGGCGTGTGGCTGCACCACCACGGCCACAGCGTGGTATTCAGCCTGGGCCGCGCGTGGCGCAAGCCGTGGGCCACGCTGCTCACCATCATGGTGATGGCGCTGGCCCTGGCGTTGCCGCTGGGCCTGTCGATCGCACTGGACAACCTCACGCATTTCGCCGGCAGCGTGCAGCAGTCGCGCGACATCAACCTGTTCCTGAAGACCGACGTGGCCGCGGCCGCCGCCGGCGAGGTGGCCGATTCGCTGCGCGGCCGTGCCGACGTGGCCAACGTCACCGTGCAGACGCCCGAACAAGGCCTGCAGGAGTTGCGCGAAGGCGCCGGGCTGGGCGAGGCGATCGATGCGCTGCACGACAACCCGCTGCCCACCCTGCTGATCGTGACGCCCAAGGCCGGTGCCGACGATGCCCGCCTGGCGCAGTCGCTGGAGGGCCTGCCGCAGGCGGACCTGGTGCAGCACGATGCGCTGTGGCGCAAGCGCCTGGATGCCTGGCTGGGCTTCGGCTCACGGCTGGTGCAGGTGTTGTCGGTGCTGCTCGGCCTGGGCGCCGCGCTGGTGGTCGGCAACACGGTGCGGCTGGACATCCAGGCGCGTCGCGACGAGATCGGCGTGCTGCAGCTGCTGGGCGCCAGCGATGGCTTCATCCGCCGCCCGTTCCTGTACCTCGGCGCGTGGTACGGCCTGGGCGCCGGTGCCGTGGCGCTGGGCCTGATCGGCGTGGCCGGGCTGGCCCTGCGCCCGCCGTTGGCGGCGCTGTCGGAAAGTTATGCCAGCCCGTTCGTGCTGCATGGGTTGGACCTGCTGCATTCATCGTTCGTGCTGGTCGGCACCGTGGTGCTGGGCTGGCTGGGCGCGTGGCTGGTGACGGGGCATTTCCTGCGCCAGACCCGACCGACCGAAACCTGAGGCCCGCATGCGCCCGCAAGCTTTGAAGCACCTGGTCGACGACGCACCGCGCGTGATGGTGGTCGACGGCTCCAAGCTGGTCCGCAAGTTGATTGCCGATGTGCTGCAACGCGAACTGCCGGCGGTGGACGTGGTGGGCTGTGCCAGCATCGAAGAGGCACGCCGCGCGCTGGAAGCCGGGCCGGTGAACCTGGTGACCACCTCGCTCACGCTCAGCGACGGCGATGGCCTGGCGCTGGCGCGGCTGGTGCGCGAGACCGCGGGGCAGGCCTACGTGCCGGTGATCGTGGTATCCGGCGATGCGCAGCAGCACCTGGAACAACGCCGCTTCACCGAATACGTCACCGACTATTTCGACAAGGCGCTGGGGCATGAAGCGCTGGCCACCTTCATCCGTGGCTACGTGCAGCCGGAAACCATTCCCGGCGCGACCATCCTGTATGTCGAGGACAGCCGCGTGGTGGCCGAGGCGACCAAGCGCATGCTCGAACGCCAGAGCCTGCGCGTGCTGCACGTGATGACCGCCGAGGAAGCCTTCGCGCTGCTCACCGCCGAATCGCTGGGCCGCAGCAGCCACCGCATCGACCTGGTGCTGACCGATGTCACCCTGAAGGGCGAGCTCAGCGGCCTGGACGTGGTGGAGCGCGTGCGCGTGGATTTCGGATACGGCAAGCGGCGCCTGCCGGTGCTGGTGATGACCGGCGACGGCAACCCGCTCAACCAGTCGGGGCTGCTGCAGGCCGGTGCCAACGACTTGGTGCAGAAGCCGATCGAAGAACGCCTGCTGGTGACCAAGGTGCTGTTCCAGCTGCGCCTGGCCCGGCTCAACGACCGACCCGTGGTGCGATGAACGACGAAGCAACCTCGAGCATCCAGCTCGAACCGAGCTGGAAGGCGCGCATTGGCGAGTGGCTGTTGCGACCGGAGATGCGTGAGCTGTCCAGCTTCCTGCGCCAGCGCAAGGCCGCCGGCGCGCACGTGTTCCCGCCGGGGCCGCAGATCTTCGCGGCCTTCGATGCCACCCCGTTCGAGCAGGTCAAGGTGGTGATCCTGGGCCAGGACCCGTATCACGGCGCGGGGCAGGCGCATGGCCTGAGCTTCTCGGTGATGCCGGGGGTACCGGTGCCGCCCTCGCTGCTCAACATCTACAAGGAAATCGAGGCCGACCTCGGGATCCCGCGGCCGGACCACGGCTGCCTGCTGCCGTGGGCGCACCAGGGCGTGCTGCTGCTCAACGCGGTGCTGACCGTGGAAGAGGGCCAGGCCGGCGCGCACCAGAAGCGTGGCTGGGAAGGCTTCACCGATCATGTGGTGGAGACCCTCAACCGCGAGCGCGACGGAGTGGTGTTCATGCTCTGGGGCAGCTACGCGCAGCAGAAGGGCAAGGTGATCGACACCAGTCGCCATCGCGTGCTGAAGGCGCCGCATCCGTCACCGCTGTCGGCACACCGCGGTTTCCTCGGCTGCCAGCATTTCTCGATAGCCAACACCTACCTGCAGCGCCGGGGCCAGGCGCCGATCGACTGGGCATTGCCGCCGCGCGCGGCGCTGTAACCCACCTGGGCCGCTGGCCAGGTGCGGCGGCCCGCCATCAGTCGGTGAGCATTTCCATGATTGCGCGCGCCACCTGGCGTTTGCGCGCGGGCATGCGCCGCAGCAGCGAGAGAATCTCGGTTTCCTGGACCGTGCGCGCTGCCTCCACCGGCAGGCTTTCCGGCAGGGGCAGGTCGACGCCATCCTCCGGTCGTCCCGGTCCGCGCCCGGTCGCCAGCCATTCAAAATGGACTTGCGTCACAATTGCGATGCAGGCAAGGTGTTGCACGCTCGGGAATGTGCCGCCTTCCCGTTCCCACTGCGCCACGGCGCTGCGGCGCACGCCGGCCTCCAACGCCAACTGTGATTGAGACAGGCCAGCCGTTAGTCGGGCTCGCCGGATTCTGTCGCACATCGCCTTCATTTACTGCCCCCTTTCCCTGTTCGGTAAGTGTTGCTTCCCTGAAAGCGATTCTTTTGCCGCCTGTACAGAAGCGCTTTCTCACACTGCTGCTGCAAGGGTATTGCGTGGACGCCGGCCCGCCAGCAAGCGTTACTGCCCTCCATTTTCACGCCGTCGTGTTTGACGGAATTTTCGTTGCCTCGCATTAATCGCCCCGAACCGGACATAAACGCTTTCCCAAGCGGAAAACGACACCGGCAGGGGACGACCAGAACGGCGATGGAGTAAATCCACCGTCACGGTCGGTTTCTGCCCAGAAACGGCGGAGACGCATGTATGGTTAATGTGAAAGGCGTGAAAGATTCGTCATTGCGGTGGCAGGCGTTGGCCCTGCTGGCCCTGCTGGCGGTGCTTTCATGCCTGGGTCGGGCACAGGCCCAATCTGCATGCACCGCCGGCGCCTGCGTCAGTGCGGGGCCGCGTCTGGCCTCGGTCGACTCCACCCAGAGCCCGGTACTGAACCTGCTGTTCGGCGCGCTGCTGCCGGGCACCACCCTCAACCTGAGCGTGGCCGACTGGAACAACCTGGCCGGTGCCAACATCAACCTCAACGCACTGCTGACCCAGCTCAACGGCGGGGTGGTGGTGAGCGATCCCAGCCAGGTGCTCAACACCAACATCACCCTCGGCCAGTTGCGCGCGGCGATGGTGCAGGTGCTGCAGGCCGACAACCAGTCCGCGGCCGCCAACGTGCTCAACGCCTTGCCGCTCGGCGTGGCCGGCGTCACCGGCAGCATCCGCCTGGCCGACATCCTGCAGATCGCGCTTCCCACCGGCTCGCTGGCGACCGTGCGGCTCAACGTGCTCGACCTGCTCACCGGCGGCGTGCAGCTGTACAACTTCCGCAACGTGCTGACCACGCCAACGCCGATCACCGTCAACACCGCCGCGCTCGGCCTCAATGGCGTGGCCAACGTGCGCCTGTGGGCGCAGGTGATCGAGCCGCCGGTCTACAACTGCGGTGCAGTGGGTGCGGCGTTCCACAGTGCGGCCATCCGCATCAAGCTCGATCTGGACCTGGTGCAGGGGCTCAACACCGGCACGCTCAGTGCCGCGCTCAGTGGCCTCAACCTGCTGGGGGTGTCGCTGTCCAACACCAGTATCAGCGCCGACGTGCTGCACCTGCAGCTGTATGCCGACGTCGCCCGCGCCGAAGGCTCGATCTCGGCGATCAACCTGGTCGGCAACGCCGTCACCCTGCAGGCGCGGCCGGGCCTGGTGAACCTGTACGTCGGGCAGATCAGCGACGCCACGTTCTTCAATCGCAGCACGGTGCTGAGCGACACCGCACTCACCGCGGCCACGCTGACCTCGCTGAGCGTGCGCGTGCGCGTGTCGGCCAACGTGCTGGGGCTGCTCACGCCGATTGCCGACATCACCATTCCCCTGACGGTCAGCGTGCGCAGCTACGCCACCGCGACCCCGGGGCTGCAGAGTGCGAGCTTCACCGGGCCGTACCCGCAGACCCGCACGCTGACCGCCGGCACGGTCAGTGCGGCCACGATGGTGTCCACGCTGGTCAACTCGCTGAGCATCCAGGTGACCAGTGGCAACCCCACCGTGACCCTGCTCGGCGGCATCGCCTTGCCGTTGCCGGTGGCCGACCTGGTCAATGGCATCGTCAACACCCTGCTGACCCCGATCCGCACCCAGGTCAACGCGCTGGTCACGCCCGTGCTGACCGCGTTGCTGGGCGGCCTGGTCGACAACCTGCTGGCGCTGCTGGGCATCCGCATCGGCCAGGCGGTGTTCACCGTGGAGGGCATCACCCAAGCGTGCGCGGCCACGCTGCAGCTGGTCAAGCTGCTGCAGCCGACCAGCGACACCGGCCGCTTCAACCTGTCCATCGCCTACAACGGCAGCACCGTGGGGTCGGCCAGCAACGTCGGCAACAACGGCGCCACGGCCGCGGTGATCACCGTGCCCGGTGGCAGCTACGCGCTGGCCGAAGCGGCCGCGGCCGGCACCACGCTCACCCGCTATGCCAGCAGTTGGCAATGCGTGGACCAGAACAACACGGTGGTGTCCTCCGGCAGTGGCGGCACCTTCACCCTGCAGGCACCGGCGATGACCGCCACCGCGGTAACGCTGGTGTGCAGCATCACCAACCGCACGCGCCAGGCCGACCTGTCGATCACCAAGACGGACGGCAGCGGCAGCTACACGCCGGGCGGCACCGCCACGTACACGTTGCTGGTGCGCAACGACGGCCCCGATCCGGTCACCAATGCGGTGGTCACCGACAGCCTGCCCAACGGCACCACGCTGCGCGGCGCATGGACCTGCAGCGCCAGCAGTGGAAGTGCCTGCGCGGCCGCCAGCGGCGGCGCGGTCGGTGGCAACGCGGTCAACGTCGGCGTGACTCTGATCAACGGCGGACAGGCAACGATCAGCGTACCGGTCAGCTTCAGCAACAGTCCCGGCGCGTATTAGCGCCGGGTGCAGCAGCGTGGGTAGCGCAGGCAATGCCCTGCGTGGGGATGGGATGGACCACCAGAGCCGAACGGACCCGTGCAGGGGGCGTCGGCCGCATTCGAGGATGAGCGCATGGCAGCAACGGGCACGCACCGCAGGGCAGGCATGGCGTCGGCCAGCATCGCGTATGCGGTGAGCCTGCTGTCCCTGCTGCTGTCGCCGCCGCTGCTGGCGCAGAGCTACCCCAATCCACTCAACAACACCGCCACGGTGACCGCACCAACCGACGTGGCCGATCCCACGCCGGGCAACAACAGCGCCACCGACACCAATGCCCTGGCATTGCAGGCGCAGTTGAGCGTGACCAAGAGCCTGCTCAGTGCCACGCCGGTGGCTGCCGGCGGCGCGGTGCAGTACCGCATCCAGGTCAGCAACGCGGGGCCGTCGGTGGCCTCGGCGGTCGCGGTGGTCGACAGCGTGTCGCCGCTGCTTGCCAACGTGACCTGGACCTGCCAGCCCGGCACGGGCGCATCCGCGTGCGCGCAGGCCAGCGGCACCGGCAATGCGATCAACGTGCAGGTCAATGTCGCCGTCGGCGACAGCGTGGTGCTGCTGGTCAATGGCACCGCGCCCACCAGCACGCCGGCAACGGTGCCGGCCAACAGCGTGTCGCTGGTGCTGCCCACCGGCACCACCGACCCGACCCCGGGCGACAACAGCGCCACCACGCCGGCGGTACCGGTGCAGGCCAATGCACTGATCGCCAACAACGATACCCTCGCCACCGCGATCTCCTCGGCCACCGGCGGCAGCACGCCCACGGTGCTGGCCAATGACACCCTCAACGGTGCGCCGGTGAACGGTGCCGCCCTGATCATCGCGCTGCAGAACGCGCCGGCCGGGTTCACCATCAACAGCGCCGGCGTGATCACGGTGCCTGCCGGTGCCACCGCCGGCGCCACCACGCTGACCTACCAGATCTGCGAAAACGCCTCGCCGACCAACTGCGCCACGGCCACGGCCAGCCTCATCATCGGCCCGACGGCGGTGAACGACAGCTTCAACGCCACCGGTGGCGCGCCATCGTTCAGCGGCACCGTGGCCAGCAACGACAACGCCCCGGCCGCTGCCGTGTTCAGCGCCATCGGCACGCCGCCGGCCGGCCTCACCGTGAGCAGCAACGGTAGCTTCGTCTATGCGCCGGCCGGTGGCATCGTCAGCGCCAGCGCGTTTCAGTACCAGGTGTGCCTGCCGGCACCGGATGGCAGCGTGTGCGCCACCGCGACCGCCTCGATCGTGGTCAATGCCAATGCCCTGGTGGCCGCAGACGACACCTTCACCACGCCCTTGCCCGCCGGTGCGGGCGGGCTCACCCCGAGCGTGCTGGCCAATGACACCTTCAACGGTGGCGCGGTGCCGCAGGCACAGGTGACGATGAGCCTGGTGGGTGCGCCGACCGGGTTTGCCATCACCGGCAACGGCGCCATCCAGGTGCCGGCCACCGCGGCCGCCGGCCCGCTGGCGCTGACCTACCGCTTCTGCGAAAACGCGCTGCCGGCCAACTGTGCAACGGCCACCGCGAACCTGGTGGTGAGTCCCGACGCGGTCAACGACACGGTGACCACGCCCGGTGGCGGCCAACCGGCCACCGGCAGCCTGGCCGGCAACGACAACATCGCCAGCGGATCGGCCTACACGCTGGGCACCGCGCCCACCCGTGGCACCGCGGTGGTCAATCCCGATGGCACCTTCACCTACACGCCGACCAACGCCAACACCGGGCCGGACTCCTTCACCTACCAGGTGTGCCTGCCCGCGCCGAACGCGACCGTCTGCGATACCGCCACGGTCAGCGTGAACGTGCAGGCCAACCAGATCGCCGCGGTCAACGACGTGTTCGCCACGCCGCTGCAGCCAGGCACCACCACCACGATCAGCCTGCTCGGCAACGATACGCTCAACGGCGCGGCGGTCCTGCCCGCCGCGGTCACCGTGGCCCTTACCGGTGCCCCGGTCAACTACACCGTCAACGCGGCCGGGCAGATCTCGGTGCCGGCGGGTGCGGCGGCCGGCGCGGTGAGCTTCGGTTATCAGATCTGTGAACTGGCCGCGTCGAGCAACTGCGCCATCGCCAACGTGCAACTGGTGGTCGCGCCCGATGCGGTCGACGACACCTTTGCCGCCACGGCCGGCATCGCGCTGGCGGGCAGTGTCGCCGGCAACGACGACGTGCCGGTGGGCGCACAGTTCAGCCTGCTGGCGGTGGCCGCGCACGGCACGGTGGCGTTCAATGCCGATGGCAGCTTCAGCTACACCGCGCAGTCTGCCTATACCGGGCCGGACACCTTCCGCTACCAGGTGTGCCTGCCCGCACCGAATGCCGGTGTCTGCGATGCGGCCACTGCCACGATCAACGTCAGCCCGGGTGCGATCGTCGCGGGGAATGATGATTTCAGTGGCACGCCGTTGACCGGCGCGGGCGGCCTGACCGCCAGCGTGCTCGGCAACGACACTCTCAATGGCGTCGCGATCCAGCCGGCGCAGGCCACGCTGTCGCTGATCAACGCGCCGCCGGCCGGCTACACGCTCGAGCCGAACGGCCAGCTGCAGGTGCCTGCCGGCGCCCCGGCCGGCCCCATCAGCCTGACCTACCAGCTGTGTCAGGCCGGGACCAGCAACTGCGCCACGGCCAGCATCGCCGTGGTGATCGCCCCGGATGCAGTGGCCGATGCCTACGCCACGCAGGTGGCCACGCCGGTCAGCGGCAACGTGGCAGTGAACGACAACGTCGCCGTCGGCACCACGTATGCGGTGTCCGGCGTCACGCCTGCCGGGCTGCTGTTCAACGCCGATGGCAACTTCACCTACACCCCGCCGGCGCAGTACACCGGCACCACCACGTTCACCTACCAGGCCTGCCTGGCCGCGCCGTTGGCCACCGTGTGCGATACCGCCACGGTCACGCTCAACGTCAATGCCGGCACCCTGGTCGCCAACGACGATGATTTCCGCAGCGCGATCCTCAATCCCGCCACGGGCGGCACCACCAACAGCGTGCTCGGCAACGACACCATCAATGGCGCGATCCCGCCTGCGCCGGCCCAGGTGATCCTGAGCCTGATCGGTGCGCCGGCCGGCTACGTGATCAACGGCAACGGCACGCTGTCGATCCCGGGTGGTGCAGCGGCGGGCGCGGTGGGCTTCACCTACCAGCTGTGCGAAGCGGCATTGCCCGGCAACTGCGATACCGCAGCGGTGCAGCTGCTGCTGGCGCCGGTGGCGGTCAATGACACGGTCAGCACGGCCGTCGGCGTGGCCGTGAGCGGTAGCGTGGCCGCCAACGACAACGTGCCGGCCAATGCGGGCTTCAGCCTGAGTGGCGCCGCCCCGGCCGGGCTGGTGTTCACTCCGGATGGCAGCTTCACCTACACGCCGCCGGCAGGTTCGCAGGGGCCGGTGACGTTCGCGTACCAGGCGTGCCTGCCGGCACCGGACACCGCCGTCTGCGCCGGTGCCACGGTCACCGTCAACGTCAACGCCGGCACGCTGGTCGGCAACGATGACGACTTCCGCGGCACCCCGATCAATCCCGCCACCGGCGGCAGCACCGCGTCGGTGCTGGGCAACGACAGCCTCAACGGCACGGTGCCGCCGGCCTCGGCCGATGTGCTGCTGAGCCTGGTCGGTGCACCGGCGGGCTACACCCTGCTTGCCGATGGCACCCTGACCATCGGCAGTGGCGTGCCGGCCGGTGCGGTGACGCTCACCTACCAGTTGTGCGAAGCGGCGCTGCCCGGCAACTGCGATTCGGCCCAGGTCCAACTGCTGGTCGCTCCGCTGGCGACCGCCGATGTGTTCTCCACGCCGGCCGGGCAGTTGCTGGCCGGCAATGTCGGCAGCAACGACAACGCGCCGGCCGGCGCGGTGTTCACGCTGACCGCAGCGGCGCCGACCGGTCTGCAGTTCGGGCCCGATGGCAGCTTCCTCTACACCCCGCCGGTCGGGTTCACCGGCCCGGTCGCCTTCACCTACCAGGTCTGCCTGCCCGCACCGGACGGCGCCCAGTGCAGCACCGCCACCGCCACCCTCAACGTCAACGCCGGCACCCTGGTGGCGCTGGACGACGACTTCAGTGCCACGCCGCTTGCGCCCGGCGGCGGCAGTGCCACCAGCGTGCTGCTCAACGACAGTCTCAACGGCAGCACGCCGCCGGCTGCCGGCAGCGTGCTGCTCAGCCTGGTCGGTGCCCCGGCCGGCTACACGCTCGATGCCAACGGCCTGCTGCAGGTGCCTGCGGGTGCCGCCGGCGGCGCGACGGTGCTCACCTACCAGATCTGCGAAGCGGTACTGCCCAGCAACTGCGCCAGCGCGACCATCCGCCTGGTGGTGACTCCCTCGGCCAGCAATGATGCCTATTCAACGGCGGCAGGGCAGGCGCTCAACGGCAACGTGGGCGACAACGACAACGTGCCGGCGGGCGCGGTGTTCAGCGTCACCGGCAGCGTGCCGGCCGGGCTGTCGTTCACCCCGTCGGGCAGCTTCAGCTACGTGCCGCCGGTCGGCGTCGCCACGCCGGTGACCTTCACCTACCAGGTCTGCCTGCCCACGCCGAACGCGGCCCTGTGTGCCACCGCCAGCGCCAGCATCGCCATCAGCGTGGGCACGCTGGCCGCCAACAACGATGATTTCAGCACGACCCCGATCAACCCGGTCACCGGCGGCAGCACCACCTCGGTGCTGGCCAACGATGCGCTCAACGCGGCGACGCCGCCGGCCGTGGCCGATGTGCAGTTGACGCTGGTAGGGGCGCCGGCCGGGCTGGCGATCACCGACGAAGGCGCGGTGACGGTTGCGCCGGGCACCCCTGCGGGGGTGAAGAACCTGACCTACCAGCTGTGTGAAGCGGCGGCGCCGGGCAACTGCGCCATCGCCACGGTCCGCCTGGTGGTCGCGCCGTCCGCGCTGGACGATGCGCTGTCCACGCCGGCCGGGCAGGCACTGAGCGGCTCGGTGGCCAGCAACGACAACGCGCCGGCGGGGGCACAGTTCACGGTGCTCAATCTCCCGCCGGCCAACCTCGCGCTGGCGGCCGACGGTACCTTCAGCTACACGCCAGCGGCCGGCTTCACCGGGGCCATCACTTTCGATTATCGGGTCTGCCTGCCCGCCCCGGATGCGGCGGCATGCGCCACCGCGACCGCGACGATCAACGTCAACAGCGGCACCCTGGTCGCGGTCGACGACAGCTTCGCCACGCCGCTCGCGCCGGGTGCCGCGTCGCCGTCCGTGCTGGCCAACGACACCCTCAACGGCGCCACGCCACTGCCCGCCGAGGTGCAGCTGTCGCTGATCGGCGCACCGACCGGCATCGCGATCGCCGCTGATGGCACGGTCACCGTCGCGGCTGGCACGGCGGCCGGTGCCACCACGCTCACCTACCAGATCTGCGAAGCGGCCGCGTCGACCAACTGCGCCACCGCCAGCATCGCGCTGGTGGTCGCCCCGGCGCCGGCCGACGATGCCTTCACCGTGCAGGCCGGGCAGACGCTCAGCGGCAACGTGTCCGGCAACGACAACATGCCGATCGGTACGCTCTACACGCTGCAGGGCACGCCGCCGGCAGGCGTGACCTTCGCTGCCGACGGCAGCTTCACCTATGCGCCGCCGGCCGGCACCACCAGTCCGGCCAGCTTCGTCTACCAGGCCTGCCTGCCGGCGCCGAACAGCGCCGTGTGCGGCACCGCGACCGCGACGTTGAACATCAACAATGGCCTGCTGGTGCCCGCCGACGACAGCTTCGGTGCGATCGCACCCGGGGCCAGCACGCCCAGCGTGCTCGGCAACGACGCGCTCAACGGCGTCAACCCGCCCGCCGCCGCCAGCGTGTCGCTGTCGCTGGTCGGTGCACCGGCCGGCTTCACCCTCAATCCCGACGGCACGCTGACCGTCGCGGCCAACGCGCCGACGGGCGCCAACGCGCTGGTCTACCAGATCTGCGAAACCGCGGCCGCCAACAACTGCGCCATCGCCAACATCGCGCTGGTGGTGCGCCCGACGCCGGTCGACGATGCGATCACGGTCCAGTCCGGCCAGCCCAACAGCGGCAACGTATCGGGCAACGACGCCATGCCCGCCGGCTCCAGCTGGAGCGTGGCATCGCCGCCGCAGGGCCTGGTGTTCAACAGCAACGGCAGCTTCACCTACACGCCGCCGGCCGGCACCATCGGCCCGGTCACCTTCGCCTACCAGGCCTGCCTGCCGGCACCGGATGCCGCGGTGTGCGGCACGGCGACCGCGACCTTGACCATCAGCGTCAATGCGGTGGTGGCCAACGACGACACCTTCGCCGCCCCGGTCAGCGTCGGCGCGGACACGCCCAGCGTGCTGGCCAACGATTCGCTCAACGGGGTGACCCCGCCTGCGTCGGCCAGCGTGCAGCTGCTGCTGGTCGGTGCGCCGGCCGGCTACGTGATCAACAACGACGGTACCGTGCAGGTGCCGGCCGGAGTGACTGCCGGGGCCACGCTGCTGACCTACCAGGTGTGCGAGGCCGCCTCGCCGACCAACTGCGATACCGCCACGATCCGCTTCGTGGTCACGCCGATGCCGCAGAACGATGCGTTCGCGGTGCAGGCGGGCGGCACGATCGCCAGCGGCAGCGTTGCCAGCAACGACAGCATGCCGGCCGGGTCGAGCTGGGCGGTGCAGGGCACGCCGCCGAACGGGCTGGTGTTCAACACCGACGGCAGCTTCAGTTACACCCCGCCGGTGGGCACCGCCGGCGCGATCACCTTCACCTACCAGGCCTGCCTGCCCGCGCCCAATGCGGGGGTGTGCGGCCTGGCCACGGCCACCGTGAACGTCAACCTGGGCACGCTGGTCGCCGGCGATGACAGCTTCGTCGGCATCGCCCCGGGCGCAGCCACGCCCAGCGTGCTGGGCAACGATGCGCTCAACAGCGTGACCCCGCCCGCACCGGGCAGCGTGCAGTTGAGCCTGGTCGGTGCACCCACCGGTTACGGCATCGCCACCGACGGCACGATCAGCGTTCCGCTGACGGTCACCTCCGGCCCGGCCACGCTGACCTACCAGATCTGCGAAACCGCGGCGCCGTCCAACTGCGATACCGCCACGGTATCGCTGGTGATCGCGCCCGCACCGCAGGACGATGCGTATGCGGTGCAGGTCGGCGGCACCCTCAGCAACGGCACTGTCGGCGCCAACGACAGCCTGCCCACCGGGTCCACGTGGGCGGTGCAGGGCGCCGCGCCGGCCGGCCTGGCGTTCAACGCGGACGGCACGTTCACCTATACGCCGCCACTGGGCACCACCGGCCCGGTGACGTTCACCTACCAGGCCTGCCTGCCCGCGCCCAATGCCGCGCTGTGCAACACCGCCACGGTCACGCTCAACGTCAACACCGGTACGCTGGTGGCCGTTGACGACACCCTCAGCGGGATCGTCGCCGGCGGTACGTCCGGCACCAGCGTGCTGGCCAACGACACGCTCAACGCGGTCAGCCCGCCCGCACCGGGCGACGTGCAGCTGAGCCTGGTGGGCGCGCCGTCCGGCTTCACCATCAGCGCCGCCGGCACCATCAGCGTGGCCACCGGCGTGGTGTCGGGCAGCACCACGCTCACCTACCAGATCTGCGAGACGGCGGCGCCGAGCAACTGCGACACCGCCACCGTCACCGTGATCGTCACCCCGACGCCGCAGGACGACGCGTTCACCGTGCAGGCCGGGCAGACCCTGGCCAACAGCGTGGCCGGCAATGACAGCATGCCGGTCGGTGCGACGTTCGCCGTGCAGGGCCCGCTGCCGACCGGCCTGGTGTTCAATCCGGACGGGTCGTTCACCTATGCACCGGGCGTCGGCACGCCGAGCCCGGTCACCTTTACCTACCAGGCCTGCCTGCCGGCGCCGACGTCCCTGTGTGCCCCGGCCAACGTGACCCTCAACATCGCCAATGGCACCCTGCTTGCCGGCAACGACACCCTGAGTGGCGTGGCGCCGGGCACCACCTCGGCCGCCAGCGTGCTGGCCAACGACAGCCTCAACGGGGTCTCGCCGCCGGCACCGGCCAGCGTGGTGCTCAGCCTGGTCGGCGCGCCGGCCGGGTTTGCGATCACACCCAGCGGCACCCTCAGCGTGGCCACCGGCGTCAGTGCCGGGCCCACCACGCTGACCTACCAGGTCTGCGAAGCGGCGGCGCCGGGCAACTGTGCCACCGCCAGCGTCACCGTGATCGTCAGCCCGACCCCGCAGAACGACGCGTTCTCTGTGCAGGCCGGGCAGACGCTGAGCAACAGCGTGGCCAGCAACGACAGCATGCCGGCCGGCTCGACCTGGGCCGTGCAGGGCACGCCGCCGGCGGGGCTCACGTTCGCGACCGACGGCAGCTTCACCTACACCCCGCCGGTCGGCGCGGTGTCGCCGGTGGGCTTCACCTACCAGACCTGCCTGCCCGCCCCGAACAACAGCCTGTGCGCCACCGCGACGGTCACCTTGAACGTCAACAACGGCACGTTGAGCGCCGGCGATGACAGCCTGGTCGGCGTATTGCCCGGCGCGACCACGGCCACCAGCGTGCTCGCCAACGACAGCCTCAACGGCGTGTCGCCGCCGGCCGCCGGCGATGTGATCCTGAGCCTGGTCGGCGCACCGGGTGGCTTCACCCTCAATCCCGATGGCACCGTCAGCGTCGGCAGTGGGGTGACGTCCGGCCCGACCACGGTCACCTACCAGATCTGCGAAGCGGCCGCGCCGTCCAACTGCGATACCGCCAGCGTCACCGTGGTGGTGACCCCCGCACCGCAGAACGATGCCTTTGCCGTGCAGGCTGGGCAGACCCTGGCCAACAGCGTGGCCAGCAACGACAACACCCCGCCCGGCACGCTCTACACCCTGCAGGACAGTGCGCCGAGCGGGCTGCTGTTCAACCCCGATGGCAGCTTCAGCTACACCCCCGCCATCGGCGTGATCGGTCCGGTGAGCGTGGCCTACCAGGTCTGCCTGCCGGCCCCGAACGCCAGCCTGTGCGGCCGGGCGATCATCACCATCAACATCAACAACGGCCAGCTCGTCGCGGGCGACGACACCCTCACCGGGGTCGCACCCGGCACCACGTCCGGCGCCAGCGTGCTGGCCAACGACAGCCTCAACGGGGTCTCGCCGCCGGCCGCCGGCAACGTCGTGCTGAGCCTGGTTGGCGCGCCGGCCGGCTTCAGCATTGCAACCGATGGCAGGATCAGCGTGCCCACCGGCGTCACCTCCGGTGCGACCGCCATTACCTACCAGGTCTGCGAAGCCGCCGCGCCAACCAATTGCGATACCGCCAGCGTGACCGTGGTGATCAGCCCGGCACCGCAGAACGATGCCTTCTCGGTGCAGGTGGGGCAGACCCTGAGCAACAGCGTGGCCAGCAACGACACCATGCCGGTCGCGGCGGTCTACACCGTGCAGGGCACCGCGCCGGCCGGGCTTGCGCTGGCCAGCACCGGTGCGTTCACCTACACGCCGCCAGCGGGCACGCCCAGCCCGGTCGGCTTCACCTACCTGGCCTGCCTGCCCGCACCGTATGCGGGTACCTGCGGCACCGCCACGGTCACCATCAACATCAACACCGGCACGCTGGTGGCCGGCGACGACGTGCTCACCGATGTGCTGCCGGGCGCAGGCTCGTCCAGCAGCGTGCTGGCCAACGACCGTCTCAACGGGGTCAGCCCGCCGCCGCCCGGCGATGTGCTGCTGAGCCTGGTGGGCGCACCGGCAGGGATCACCGTCAACACCGATGGCACCATCAGCGTGGCCAGCGGCGTCGCCTCCGGCGCCACCTTGCTTACGTACCAGATCTGCGAAGCGGCCGCGTCCGCCAACTGCACCACCGCCAGCGTCACCCTGGTGATCACCCCGGCACCGCAGAACGATGCCGTCACCACGCCGGCCGGGCGCCCGACCACCGGCAACGTGTCGAGCAATGACAACGTACCGGTGGGCGCGCTGTATACGCTGACCAGCGGTGCCGTCGCCGGCCTGGTGTTCAACGCCGACGGCAGCTTCAGCTACACCCCGCCGTCGGGCACCACCGGGCCGGTCGGCTTCACCTACCAGGTGTGCCTGCCGGCGCCGTACAGCGCGCAGTGCGGCACGGCCAGCGTCACCCTCACCCTGGCCGGCTCGGCCAACGTGGTGCTGGCGGTCAACGATGACTTCACCAGCACGCCGGTGGACCCGGCCGTGGGCGGCACCATCGCCCGCTCCGTGCTCGACAACGACAGCTACAACAACGTCTCCCCGCCGCCGGTGGGCAGCGTGGTCGCCAGCCTGACCGGCAGCACCCCGGGCTACACGATGAACAACTTGGGCCAGATCATGGTCGCGGCCGGGGTGCAGCCGGGCCAGGTCCAGTTGGCGTACCAGCTCTGCGAGAACGGGGTGCCGACCAACTGCACCACCGCCATCGCCACCGTACGCGTGCAGGGCGCGGTCGGGGCGCTGCTGGCGGTGGACGACAGTGCAGGGCCGGTGGGCCCGGCCGGGCGCACGCGCCTGCTGAACGTCTTCGCCAACGATACGTTCAACACCGCACCGCTGGACCCGGCCCAGGTGAGCTTCGCCCCGGTGGCCACCAGCGCGCTGACCTTCAGTGCCGACGGCTGGGTGGACGTGGCCGCCGGTCTGGCGGCAGGCAGCTACAGCACCCCCTACACGATCTGCCTGGTCAGCCAGCCGACCGTCTGCGACACCGGCACCGTGACCGTGACCGTGATCGCCGGCGATCCCGGCGTGGATGCCACGGATGATCGCGTGGAGATCCCGCAGGACGGGGTGATCGAAATCGACGTCCTCGGCAACGACCGCGTCAACGGCACGCCGATCGATCCGGACACCGTCACCGTCACCATTGCAGCGCCACCGCCGTACGGCACCGCCACGGTGCTGCCGCGTGCGCGCATCCGTTTTGCCGCGCTGACCAACTTCTCGGGCGAGCAGCGCTTCGACTATGAGGTCTGCGACGTCGCGGACCCGGCGATGTGCGCGGGTGCCACGGTCACGGTGATGGTCGAGCCGAACGTGCTGACCCTGTCCGACGACGCCATCACTGCCCAGACCGCCGGGCCGCAGGTGATCGACGTGCTGGCCAATGACAGCGCCCGCAGCGCGCCGCTGGATCGGGCCTCGCTGCAGGTCGCGGTGGCACCCGCGCACGGCAGCGTGCAATGCAGCAACGGCCTGTGCACCTACACGCCGGCGGCCAACTTCGCCGGCACCGACAGCTTCCGCTACCGGGTCTGCGATGTGTCCATCCCGACCCCGATGTGCGCCGAGGCCAATGTCGCGGTCACCGTGGCCGGCCAGCAGGCCGTGCTGCGCCTGACCAAGGTGGCGGCCAAGCGCAGTGCGCAGATCGGCGACCTGGTGCGTTACACCGTCACCATCGACAACGTGGGTGAGGTCGATGCCAACGGCGCCACGCTGCTGGATACGCTGCCGCCGGGCTTCACCTTCGTGCGCGGTGGCTTCGCGGTGCAGGATGCGGACAACGATGCACGCACCAGCGGCGTGCAGCCGCTGCGCATCGACGGCATCGACGTGCCGGTCGGCGAGCGCGCCACGGTGGTGTACTACCTGCGCGTCGGCGCGGGCACGGGCACCGGCGTGCACACCAACCGCATCACCGCCATCGATGGCGAGAACCGCACCATCGGCAACGTCGCCTCGGCCGAGGTGGACGTGACCACCGATCCGCTGCTCGACGAGAGCCTGATCATCGGCAGCGTGTTCGATGACCGCAACGGCAATGGCATCCAGGATGACGGCGAACGCGGCATCCCGGGCGTGCGCGTGGCCGCGGTGGAAGGCCTGCTGATGGAGACAGACGCGTTCGGCCGCTATCACCTGGTGGGCATCCCCGGCGGGCAGGCACGCGGGCGCAATTTCATCCTCAAGGTGGACCCGGCCACGCTGCCTGCCGGCACCCGCTTCACCACGCCCAACCCGCTGGTACGGCGTATCACGCCCGGCTTGCCGGCGCGCTTCGACTTCGGCGTGCGCCTGCCCGAGGGCTCACTGGGTCCCGCCGCCCCGGGCCCGGCCCTGCCCATGCGAGCGGCCCGGATCGAACTGGGCGAGGCGCTGTTCGCGCCGGGCAGCGCCCGACTGGAGTCCGATCGCGGCCCGGTCCTGGACAAGGCTGCCCAGGCGCTGGTCGCGCGCGGTGGTGGCCGCCTGCTGCTCACCGCCAGCGCCGGCCAGGAGGCACTGGCGCGGCAGCGCGCGCAGGTCCTGCAGGCCGCGCTGCGCAGCCGGGTGCCGGCGGCGGTGGCCGCTGCCAGCCGCATCGAGATCGTGGCCGCCGACGGCAGCACCTTGCACCACCTGCAACTCGACGATCCACCCGCGCCGCTGCCTGGCACGGACCGCACCGGCAGGGAGGGGCGCTGACATGATGGAGAACACCCTGAGCCCGACCCCCACCACCGCGCCCCTCGTGCGCCGCGTCGCCCGCCTCGCTGCGCTGCTGCTGCTCGCCGCGCCGGCCTTCGCGCAGCAGCCCACGCCGGCCACCGCTGCGGCGCCGATCCGCTGCGAGGGCGACAGCTGCCGCAATGATGACGGGCTGTTGCTGCGCATCGGCGACGATGCCGACCCGGCGCCGCTGCCACTGCCGGCCCACGCCGATCCGCGCGCGGCCGGCACGGTGCCGGCAGGCCCGTCCACCACGCCGGACGTGGCCGCGCCCGGCGGCCAGTTCATGGCCGAGCTGCCCAACGGCGGTGTGGTCTGGGCGACCGAAGACCCGACCATGGTCCCGCCCAGCCTGAGCGTGCAGGCTGCGGCCACCGTGCCATTCGAGAATGGCCGGGTGATCCGCCCGCTGCGCTTCCACAGCTACAACAACTACGCCTCCTTCATCCAGAAGCTGGAGGTGACCCTGTACCGCGGCACCGACACCGACCTGGTCACCCCGCTGGCGCGCATCGACCTGCCGGTGGACTACGTGGGCGATGCCGAGTGGAATGGCGAGCTGCCGGCGCAGATCAAGCTGCGCACCGGCGACGACCTGATCTACGTGGCCCGTGCCTACGGTGCCGGTGGCGCGTTCGATGAAACCCGCCTCCAGCGCATCCAGCTGGTGACCCCGGCCGACTTCGACCGCGGCCTGCAGGTGACCCGCGAGAACGTGCAGAAGACCCTGGGCCAGGCCCTGGATGGCGACAGCGCGCAGGACCTGCAGGTCAGCAACAGCATCTACGGCCAGAGCACGCTGCGCCTGCAGAACATCCCCATCCATGGCTCGCGCGTGCGCCTGTACGGCCGCAACCTGGAGCCCAACAGCCGCGTGCGCATCAACGGCCAGGACTTCCCGGTCGACCTGGAGCAGAAGTTCGCCGCCGAGTTCCTGGAGCCGGTCGGCCAGCACCGCTACGACGTCCGCGTGGAATCGCGCGACGCCCCCGCGGCGCAACGCCAGCTGGACGTGGATGTCACCGGCCGCTATCTGTTCCTGGTGGGCATCGCCGACGTGACCCTGTCCAGGAACACGGCCAGCGGCAACGTGCAGCCGCTGGCGGCCGACGACCGCGATACCGATGGCTTCCTCAGCGAAGGGCGGTTGGCGTTCTATCTGAAGGGCAAGATGCGCGGCAAGTACCTGGTGACCGCGCAGGCCGACACCCAGGACCGCGAGCTGAAGTACCTGTTCCGCGACTTCTCCGACGCCGACGCGCAGGATGTGTTCCGCCGCCTCGACCCGGACCTGTACTACCCGGTGTACGGCGACGACTCCACCACCTATCGCGACGTGGACACGCAGGGCCGCCTCTACCTGCGCGTGGACTGGGACCAGAGCCAGGCGCTGTGGGGCAACTACGCCACCGGCATCACCGGCACCGAGTATGGCCAGTACGTGCGCTCGCTGTACGGCGGCGCGTTGAACTGGCGCTCGCTGGCCGCCACGCCGCTGGGTGATGCACGCTCGCAGTTGAAGCTGTTCGGCTCCGAGGCGCAGTCCGCGCCGGGCCACAGCGAATTCCTCGGTACCGGCGGCAGCCTCTACTACCTGCGCCACACCGACGTGCTGCCCGGCTCGGAGCAGGTGGTGCTGGAAGTGCGCGACCGCACCACCGGCCGCACCGAAACCCGCGCCACCCTGCAGGAAGGCGTGGACTACGAGATCGACAACCTGCAGGGTCGCCTGATCCTGACCCGGCCGCTGGCCCAGCTCACCCGCGAGAACGTCCGCAGCATCACCCGCGACATGCCGCTCGATGGCTACGACCAGTTGCTGCTGGTGGACTACGAGTACGTGCCGCTGGGCTTCAGCAGCGACGACGTCACCTATGGTGCGCGTGGCCGGCAGTGGATCGGCGACCACGTCGCCATCGGCGGCACCTGGATCGACGAAAACCGCAGCGGCGAGAACTACAGCCTCAAGGGCGCCGACCTCACCCTGCAGGCCGGGCGCGGTACCTACCTGAAGGTCGAGCAGACCCGTACCGACGCCACGGCTGCTCCAGTGTTCTATTCGGACAACGGCGGCCTGAGCTTCATCCGCCGCAACCCGTACGAAGGCCGGCGCTCCGGCACCGCCAGCGCCGTGGAAGCGCGGGCCAACCTGCGCGAGCTGGGCTGGACCCGCCGCGACTGGAGCCTGGGTGCCTGGTGGCGCGATGTGGACGCCGGCTTCTCGGTGGCCCGCCAGGACACCGGCCAACCCATCCAGGAATACGGCGCGGAGTTCCTCGGCTACCTCACCGACGATCTCAGCCTGTATGGCCGGCACACCCGCACCGAGCAGGGCGACCTGGCGCTGGAGCAGAGCCAGCTCACCGCCGAGTGGCGGCTGGGCAACGACGGCCAGCTCACCGGCGAACTGCGTCGCGTGCGCGAAGAACAGGCACTGCAGGACGTGTCCGCGCTGCTGGCGGCGGTTGGCTATCGGCAGCGCTTCGGGTCCTCGTGGGAGTTGTACGGCACCGGCCAGGTCACGCTGGACGATGATGGCGGCGCGTACGAGAAGAACGACCTGCTCACCCTGGGCGCGCGCTATCTGTTCGGCGACCGCAGCAGCGTCGGCGCCGAGCTCAGTGGTGGTAGCCGCGGCCACGGGGCCAAGGTGGATGCCGAGTACCGCATGGCCCCGGACCACAGCCTGTACGGCAGTTACAGCTACAGCACCGACCGCACCGGCACCGATCCGCTGTTCGACACCGGCCTGCAGAGTGGCTGGACGCTGGGCCAGCGCTGGCGCCTGAGCAACCAGGTCAACGTCTACAACGAAAGCCAGTACCTCAAGGATCGCCGCCAGGACAGCGCCGGGCTGGTGCACACCTTCGGCATGGATTTCTATCCCGCGCAGGGCTGGAACCTGGGCTTCACGGTCATGGACGGCGAGCTGGATTCCAGCGCCGGCCGCATCGACCGCCGCGCCTACAGCGTCAGCGGCGGCCGTACCGATGCGGTGGCGCAGTGGAGCAGCAAGCTGGAGTACCGCCGCGACAGCGGGGCCGAACAGCGCGAGCAGTGGGTGACCACCAACCGGCTGCTGTACAAGCTCAACGAAGACTGGCGCTTCGCGCTGCGCGCCAACTACGCCGACACCGACGATCGCATCAATCCGCTGGCCGACGCCAAGCTGGTGGAGACCAACGTCGGCTTTGCCTGGCGACCGCACGACAGCACCGGTTGGGCGGGCTTCGGCAAGTTCACCTATCTCTACGACGTGGCCTCGCTGGGCCAGGAAGGCGGCAACCTGTACGACCAGCGCTCGCAGGTGCTGTCGCTGGAAGGCATCCGCCAGCTCGGCGCGCGCTGGGAACTGGCCGGCAAGCTGGCCTCCCGCTGGGGCGACTACCGCACCGGCCGCGGTGAAGGGGCCTGGCTGGACAGCCGCGCCGATTTCGCCGCGTTGCAGGTGCGTTATCGCCTGTTCGAGAAGTGGGAAGGGCTGGCCGAACACCGCTGGCTGAAGGTGCGCGACGGTGGCGTGCGCAAGGGCTGGCTGGTGGGGCTGGACCGGCGGGTAGGGGAGAACTTCAAGGTCGGGGTGGGGTACAACTTCACCGAGTTCAGCGATGACATGACCGAGCTGCGGTATGACCAGAAGGGGTTCTTCTTGAATATGGCGGGGTATTACTAGGCTTCGGCGGTCGGCTTCGGTGGGGGGGGGGTAGAGCCGAGCCATGCTCGGCTGGGCCACCGACCAAGCTGGCGTTGTCTGGCTGGCACGCATTCGTTTTCGTCATTGTCTGGCGTGCCACGCATCTGTCTTCGTCGTTGTCTGGCCTGCCACGCATCTATCTTCGTCATTGTCTGGCCTGCCACGCATGGCGTGGCACTACTGGAGATGGCGGCTTCGGCGGTCGGCTTCGGCGGGTGGGCTGTTGGTAGAGCCGAGCCATGCTCGGCTGGGCCACCGACCAAGCTGGCGTTGTCTGGCTGGCACGCATTCGTTTTCGTCATTGTCTGGCGTGCCACTACCGGAGATGGCGGCTTCGGCGGTCGGCTTCGGCGGGTGGGCTGATGTCGACGCAGGCCATGCCGGCCACGGCCAACCCTGACCGCGCGGCCACGTCCGTAGATCCAGGCCACGCCTGAATAGGCCACCGACCAACCCCGACCGGCCCAGCACCCGTAGATCCAGGCCACGCCTGGATGGGCCACCGACCAACCCCGACCCGCCCAGCGACGTCCGTAGATCCAGGCCACGCCTGGATAGGCCGCCGACCAACCCCGACCGGCCCAGCACCCGTAGATCCAGGCCACGCCTGGATGGGCCACCGACCAACCCCGACCCGCCCAGCGACGTCCGTAGATCCAGGCCACGCCTGGATAGGCCGCCGACCAACCCCGACCCCGCCCGCCCACGACCCTGCATCACAGCCCGCAGGCCCCACGATGCAGGGGGCTGAATGCCGGACAACCTTACCGGCCTGAATAGGCCCTGCCAGACACCGCGTTCAGCAGAAATCCACAGCCCGCCCCCGTGCATTCAATTCCAAGCTATTGAAATTAAACAACTATCTGCAGCCCTCCCGACCCCCTCGCCACTGTCATCATTTCGCGGTACGTTAGTCGGGTGATCGGTGCCAGCGTCCCATCAACAGAACGCTGGAACTTCTTTCCCCTTTAGCAGTCCAATTCCCGGACTGCTAAGATGAGTGCTATGAGCCAGAACACCTCTACTGCCCTTGTGGCAAACAATCTCCCGATCCCCAGTGCGCTCGGTTCGCTGGACGCCTACATCGGTGCCGTGCACCAGATCCCGGTGCTGTCGGTCGATGACGAGCAGGATCTGGCCCGTCGCTTCCGCGACGAGCTGGATCTGGACGCCGCGCGCGAACTGGTCCATTCCCACCTGCGCTTCGTGGTGCACGTGGCCCGTGGCTACAACGGCTACGGCCTTGCGCTGGGCGACCTCATCCAGGAAGGCAACATCGGCCTGATGAAGGCGGTGAAGCGCTTCGACCCGGACATGGGCGTGCGCCTGGTGTCCTTCGCGGTGCATTGGATCCGTGCGGAAATGCACGAGTTCATCCTGAAGAACTGGCGCATCGTCAAGGTCGCCACCACCAAGGCGCAGCGCAAGCTGTTCTTCAATCTGCGCAAGTCCAAGACCCGCCTGGGCTGGATGAACGCGGCCGAAGTCAGCGCCGTGGCCAAGGACCTCAACGTGTCCGAGCGCGAAGTGCTCGAAATGGAATCGCGCCTGTCCGGTCGTGATATTGGTTTCGACGCGCCCAGCGACGAAGACAATGAAAACGCCCCGCCGTCGCCGGCCGCCTACCTGGTGGCCGACGCGGAAGACCCGTCCATGGCCTATGAGCGTGCCGACAGCGAAGACAACAAGCTGCAGCTGCTGCGCGAAGGCATGGCCGAGCTGGATGCGCGTTCGCGCGACATCATCCGCCGTCGCTGGTTGGACGCGGACAGCAAGGTGACCCTGCAGGAGCTGGCCGACGAGTACGGCGTGTCGGCCGAACGCATCCGCCAGGTCGAAGCGAACGCGCTGAAGAAGATGAAGGCGCTGTTTACTGCGTAATACGCGGTGGCAATGGTGTGAACAGAAGGCCCGGGACTGCCGGGCCTTTTCTGTCCCGGTGGCGCTGTCTCATCGCTCATCTCTCCGACACGGCAATGCCAGGCGGTTCGTCTTTCGGTGCGGCGTGACATGGGGAATCGAGGCTGGAGGCTGCGTTCATCCACGCATGGCGTGGATCTACGGTTGGCGGGCGATGGCCTGCGAACGAGGAAGGGCCCCGCAATGCCGGACCCTTCTTCTTTGTTCGGTGTGGCGTGACATGGGGAATCGAGGCCGGAGGCTGCGTTCATCCACGCATGGCGTGGATCTACGATTCCCGCGCGATCGCCCGCCAGCCGATGTCGCTGCGGTGGAATTCGTTGGCCCAGCGGACCGCCGCCACGCCGGCATACGCGTTGGCCTGCGCATCGCCCACGCTGTCGCCCAGCGCCGCCACGCACAGCACCCGGCCGCCGGCGCTCAGCACCTGGCCCTGCGCGTCCAGCACCGTGCCCGCATGGAATACCTTGGCGCTCGCCGGCACCGCATCCAGCCCGTGGATCACATCGCCGGTGATCGGCGTTTCCGGGTAGGGCGATGCGGCCATGACCACGCCCAGCGACGGACGCGGATCCCACTGCGCGTCCACCTCGTGCAGGCGCGCATCGATGGCCGCGTCGAGCAGGTCCACCAGATCCGACTGCAGACGCAGCATCACCGGCTGGGTTTCCGGGTCGCCGAAGCGCACGTTGAATTCGATCACCTTCGGCGCGCCGCTGGCGTCGATCATCAGGCCCGCATACAGGAAGCCGGTAAACGGAATGCCGTCGGCGATCATGCCCTGCACGGTCGGGTTGACCACCTCGCGCATCACCCGCGCATGCACTTCTTCGGTCACCACCGGGGCCGGCGAGTACGCGCCCATGCCGCCGGTGTTCGGGCCGGTGTCGCCGTCGCCCACGCGCTTGTGGTCCTGCGAGGTGGCCATCGGCAGCGCGGTGGTGCCGTCCACCATCGAGATGAAGCTGGCTTCCTCGCCGTCCAGGAACTCCTCGATCACCACGCGCGCGCCGGCATCGCCGAACGCATTGCCGGAGAGCATGTCACGCACCGCGTCCTCGGCCTCGGCCAGGGTCATCGCCACGATCACGCCCTTGCCGGCGGCCAGGCCGTCGGCCTTGACCACGATCGGCGCGCCCTTTTCGCGGACATAAGCCAGCGCCGGCGCCACCTCGGTGTGCACCGCGTAGAAGGCGGTGGGGATGTTGTGGCGGGCCAGGAAGTCCTTGGCGTAGGCCTTGCTGCCCTCCAGCTGCGCGGCGGCGGCGGTGGGCCCGAAGATGCGGTGGCCGGCCGCGCGGAAACGATCGACCACGCCCGCCACCAGCGGCACTTCCGGGCCGACCACGGTCAGCGCGATGCCTTCGTCGGCGACCAGCGCCAGCAGGCCGTCCAGGTCGGTGACCTTGACCGGCACGTTGCGGCATTTGGCCTCGGTGGCGGTGCCGGCGTTGCCGGGCGCCACCAGGACCTCGCTCACGTTCGCGGATTGGGCGAGCTTCCAGGCCAGGGCGTGTTCACGGCCGCCGGCGCCAATGACCAGGATCTTCAATGCAGTTCTCGCGGAGGGGAGCAGGACCGCGATTTTACGCCGTGCAGGACGCGCCTGCACCGCGCCAGGGCATTACTGGCAGCCTTCGCGCTGCAGGGCGTCGGGGAAGGCGTAGGTCCAGGTCTTTGGGTCCAGCGTGAAGCGATGTTCGCGCCGCACCTGCCTGCCACCGCACTCGATGCCGGTCTCCTCGATCACCAGCGGCCAGGTCCGTGCGCTGCGGTCGCTGTCGTCCATGCGCAGGGCGAAATCGAGGTTGAACGTCCGGGTCCGGCAGTCGTCGGCCTGCTCGGCGTCATCGCAGTCGTAGGCGGCGGTGTTGTCGATGTGGCTGCGCACGCTGCCGGTGTCCACCAGCCCGTTCGGGCCGGGCAGGATCAACGCCTGCGATTGCAGCGCGTAACCCTGGCCATACCAGCCACTCTCGTTGCGGAAGCCGTAGAAATCGCTGCCGGCACGGATGATCTCCACCGTGCCCGGGCGGCCGCTGCTGCCATAGGTGCCGCCGGTGAGGTCGGCCGCCACGTCGAAGCCGTCCGCGGCCGGGCGCAGCACGTAGAAGTCGATCGTGCCGGGGTCGGCATGGCCGCCCTCGACCAGCTCGCCACACACGGCCAGCAGCTGCTGCCAGCTGTCACCACTCACCACCGGCTGCTCGGCGCACACCGTCCAGTCGGTGGCGCGCGCCTGGCCGTCCTGCGTCCACGTGCCGCGCCAGCCCTCGGAAAGCCGCGCGTCCTTGCCGTAGCGTTGGGCCAGGAACGCCTGCAGGCGGGCAGTGCGGCTGACGTGCGGGGCGGCGGTGGCCGGAGCGGCCGCCGCTGCGCTGGGAGCGGTCGGCTGCGCCGGGGCAGGTGCAGCGGCCGGCTTGCAGCCGGCCAGCACTGCGCTGGCGCCGATCGCCAGCGCCAGCAGGGACTTCAATGGCATGGCAGACATCCGTGTCGCTCCTTGATTCAGTGGCGGAAGTGGCGCACGCCGGTGAACACCATGGCCAGGCCATGCTCGTCGGCGGCCGCGATCACTTCGCTGTCGCGCATCGAGCCACCCGGCTGGATCACCGCCTTGATGCCGGCCGCCGCGGCGGCATCGATGCCATCGCGGAACGGGAAGAATGCATCGGAGGCCATCACCGAGCCTTCCACCACCAGGTTCGCATCGGCGGCCTTGATGCCGGCGATGCGCGCCGAGTACACCCGGCTCATCTGGCCGGCACCGACACCGATGGTGCGGTTGTCCTTGGCGTAGACGATCGCGTTGGACTTGACGAACTTGGCCACGTTCCAGGCGAACAGCAGGTCGGCGAACTGCTTCTCGGTCGGCGCCAGCGTGCTGACCACCTTCAGTTCGTCACGGCGCATGCCGCGGTTGTCCGAGGACTGCACCAGCAGGCCCGAGCCGATCCGCTTGGTGTCGTAGTTGTTGCGGCCGTCGCCATGCGGGATGCGCAGCACGCGCACGTTGGCCTTCTTCTGCGCGTATGCCAGCGCGGCCGGCTCGAAGTCCGGGGCGATCAGCACTTCCACGAACTGGCGGTCCAGGATCACCTGCGCGGTGGCCGCATCGAGGGGCGTGTTGAAGGCGATGATGCCGCCGAACGCACTGGTCGGGTCGGTGGCGTAGGCCAGTTCGTAGGCATCGCCGTTGCCGGCACCCACGGCCACGCCGCACGGGTTGGCGTGCTTGACGATCACGCAGGCCGGCGCGTCGAACTGGCGCACGCATTCCCACGCCGCATCGGCGTCGGCCAGGTTGTTGTAGCTCAGTTCCTTGCCCTGCAGCTGCTGGAACGTGGCCAGCGTGCCCGGCACCGGGTACAGGTCGCGGTAGAACGCGCCGCTCTGGTGCGGGTTCTCGCCGTAGCGCAGGTCCATCACCTTCACGAAGCTGGAATTCATCTGCGCCGGGAATTCGGCACGCACCGGCACGGCGGTGTCGGTGGTGGTGACGGCAGACAGATAGTTGCTGATCGCCGCGTCGTACTGCGCCACGCGGTTGAACGCGGCCACCGAGAAAGCGAAGCGCCTGGCTGCCGAGAGCTGGCCATCGTTGGCCTCCAGCTCGGCCAGCAGGTCGGCGTACTGCGACGGGTCGGTGGCCACCGCCACGCGCGCGAAGTTCTTCGCGGCCGAACGCAGCATCGCCGGGCCACCGATGTCGATGTTCTCCACGGCGTCTTCCAGCGTGCAGTCGGCCTTGGCCGTCACCGACTCGAACGGATACAGGTTCAGCACCAGCAGGTCGATCGCGCCGATGCCGTGTTCGGCCATCACCGCTTCATCCAGCCCGGCACGCCCGAGCAGGCCGCCATGCACCAGCGGGTGCAGGGTCTTGACCCGGCCGTCCATCATTTCCGGGAAGCCGGTGACATCGGCCACGTCCTTGACTGCCAGGCCGGCCTCGCGGATCGCCTTGGCGGTGCCGCCGGTGGACAGCAGCTCCACGTTGCGCGCCGCCAGGGCGCGGGCCAGGTCGATCAGACCGGTTTTGTCGGAGACGGACAGGAGGGCCCGGCGAACGGGCAACAGATCAGCAGTCATGGGGACAGGGCAATCGGCAGCGGAGCGGGGCCGATATTGTAGGCGGTGGGGGCCGGCGAGGGGCGCCGCCGGCCGATATTGGCCCCGGCTGGCCGCATCCGGCACTGTAACCGGCCCCCGCAAGGCTGTGGCACTGGGGTAGGCTGCGCGCTCTGCCAGGGATTTGCAGGTCAAGATCGTGTCGACAGCAACATGGAAAGTGCCGCTGCTTGCAGGCGTCGCGGCGTGGGCCAGCCTGATGGGCGCCGCGCAGGCGCAGGATGCCGCCCGCGTGGCCGATGCGCCCGTAGAGGTGGAGGTGGTGGACGTGGCAACCGCAGCGGCGTCGGCGCGGGACGCGACGGACGCCGACGCAGCGGTCGATGCCGACGGGGCGGCCCCCGAGGACCTGGAGCAGCAGGCCAACGCGGCCTACGAGGCGCAGGACTGGGCCGGGGCCCGGCGGCTGATCGACCAGGCCATCGCCGTGGACCCGCGGCAGGCCCGCCTGTACCGCCTGAAGGCGTACATCGCCGCGGCGACCGAGGACAATGCCGGGGTACTGGCCGCCGCCGCCCAGGCGCTGCAGGTCGACCCGACCGATGCCGAAAGCCTGCAGCTGCAGGGCACCGCCAAGGCCAAGGGCGGGGACACCGCGGGCGCGCTGGCCGACTACGCGGCAGCGCTCCAGGCCGGTGGCCACGCCAGCAGCCTGTTCCGCAATTACCTGTTCCTGCTCAACCAGCAGCACGACAACGCGCGCATGCTGGAGGTGTTCGCCGCCTACGAGCAGGCCTACCGCGACGACCCCGAGGGCACCGGCCAGCAGGCCGACATCCAGTTCCACGCCGCGCAGGCGTATCACCACCTGGGCCAGCCACGGCGCGCGCTGGAACTGCTGGACCAGGCCATCGCGCAGTCGCCGCAGGTGGCCGGCTACTACGGCAACCGCGCACTGGCCCAGCACGCGCTGGGCCGTTCCAGCCAGTCGCTGGCCGACGATGGCCAGGCCATGCGGCTGGCGCCGAGCGAACCGCTGTATCCCTACAACCGGGGCGTGACCCGGTTGGACATGGGGGATGCGGCCGGGGCGCTGCAGGACTTCAAGGCGGCCCTGGCGCTGGGCAAGGACGATGCCGATACCTGGCTCAACATCGGCGTGGTCGAGGAGCGGCTGGGCCGCACGCGCGAGGCGCTGGCCGCCTACGACCGTGCGCTGGCAAAGGACCCGGGCAACCCGAGGGTGCTGACCAACCGGCTGTCGCTGCAGGGCAAGGGCGGCAAGGGCGACAGCGCAGCCGTGGCGGCGCAGGCCGGTACGCTGCCGGCAGAGAACCAGGCGCAGCTGCTGTTCAACCAGGGCCAGGCGCAAAGCCGGGCAGGGCAATGGCAGGCCGCGGCGGACCTGTTCGCGCAGGCGGTACGGCGGGATCCCGGCCTGGATACCGCCTGGCTCAACCTGGGCGTGGCGCAGGCCCGGCTGGGGCAGCACCAGCGTGCGCTGGACACGTTCAACGATTACCTCCAGCGTGCCCCGCTCAAGACCATCGGCCTGCTCAACCGCGCCAACGTCCTGCACGAACTGGGCGATGATGCCGCGGCCGAGAAGGACCTGTTGCGGGCGGTGCAACTGGAGCCGGGCAACCTGGACATCCAGCAGCGCCTGGCCTTCCACTACAGCCGCACCGGGCAGACCGACACGGCGCGGCGCTACTACGCCCAGTTGGTGACGCTGCCCGGCAACCTGTCGCCGGATGCCTTCATCAACTACGCGGCCATGCTGCTGCAGCTGGGCGACAGCCGCGAGGCGGCGGTGGTGGCCGGCAACGGCGTGGCGCGCTTCCCCGACAACTACGGCCTGCGCCTCAACCAGGCCAATGCGCTGGGCGACAGCGGCCAGCATGCGTTGGCGGTGGATGCCTACCGCGCGGCGATGCGGCTGCAGCCCAAGCGCCTGGACGCGCACTTCAACCTGGGCAACCTGTACCTGCAGCAGCTCAAGCAGCCGCGCAAGGCCGTGCAGGAATACCGCACCGCGCTGACACTGCCGTCGGCGCCGGACCTGGACGCCGCCGGGCAGCGCGAGCAGCGCATGAGCATCCATCTCAACCTGGCCAGCGCGCTCACCGACAGTGGCGATGCTGCCGGCGCACGCGCCGCGCTGCAGGCCGCGATCGAGGAGTCGCCGGAGGACTACCGCCCATGGTTCAACCGCGCCGCGATGGCCTTGTCGTCTGGCGACCCGGCGGCGGCCACGCCCGACTTCGAGGCGGCATGGGTGCGCCTGGACGCCCTGCAACGCGCACAGCCTGCGCGGGCGCAGCCGGACCCGGAGCTGCTGGAACACGCCGGCTACCTGCTGTTCCACCTGGGCCGCACCGGCGAGGCGGCCAGCCGCATGCAGCAGCTGCTGCAGGCGCAGCCGGACAACATCGAGGCCCAGCGCAACTATGGGTTCATGCTGCTGGACCTGGGGCGGCCGCAGGACGCCAGGCAGTTGTTCGAGCAGGCCTTTACCCGCGAGCCGGACGAGGTGGACGGCTGGCTGGGCGTGTTGGCCTGCGCGATGCTGGACAGCGATCCGGCGCAGTTGGCCCGGTTGAAGCGCCAGTTCGAGCAGCGCTTCGCCAGGCGTTACGTGCTTTCCGCCGGGCTGCCGGAGCAGTTGATGCGCAGCGAGGGCTACTGGTACTCCGACCGCTTCCTGCAGCTTTGGCGGCAGTTGCTGGTGGCGGGGTGAGTCGATACCGACGTACAGCATTCCCCTGCCCCTGTGCGGGCAGGTAGATTAGCCACGGTCAGGAGGACGGTACGGCATGTCGATCTATGCATTGAAGGGGCGCTTCCAGGACCTGCTGCGCCCGGGCGTACGCGGCCTGCATCGCGCGGGCGTCACCGCCAACACCGTCACCGTGGCCGCCGCGCTGGCCTCGTTGCTGGTGGCCGCGGCCGTGTGGTGGTGGGCGCCGGCGCAGCCGCTGCTGTACCTCGCACTGCCGCTGTGGATGCTGTTGCGCATGGCGCTCAACGCCGTGGATGGCATGCTCGCGCGCGAATTCGGCCAGCAGTCGCGGCTGGGGGCATATCTCAATGAACTGTGCGACGTCCTCGCCGATGCCGCGCTGTATCTCAGCCTGCTCAGCGTGCCGGGGGTGAATCCGGCCGCCTTGTGGACCCTGACGTGGATGGCCGCGGTTTGCGAGTACGCTGGCGTCCTGGGGCTGATGGTGGGGGCCAGCCGGCGCTACGACGGGCCGATGGGAAAGAGCGACCGGGCGTTCGTGATCGGCCTGCTGGGCGTGCTGCTGGCGCCGGGCTGGATCGACGGCGCCGTCGTGGGCGGGATCGCGTGGGCGGCGGCGGCACTGTGCGTGCTCACCGGCTGGCGACGCGTTAAACACGGATTGGCGGAGACCGGCTGACCTGGCCGGATCCCGCTCGCTGCACAACGGAGTGACGCATGCGCGCACAGCACCACCTGCAGTTCCACAGTTTCGATGGCCAGCCATTGTTCTACCGGCATTGGGCGGGCAGCGGATCGACTGCACCCCGCCGCGCGGTGGTGCTGCTCCATCGCGGCCATGAACACTCCGGCCGGGTAGCCCACCTGGTCGACGAACTGGACCTGCCCGACACCGAGGTGTTCGCCTGGGATGCACGCGGCAATGGCCAATCGCCGGGCGAGCGCGGCGACGCGCCGGGCTTCGAGGCGCTGGTGCGCGACCTGGACAGCTTCATCGCGCACATCGGCCAGCAGCATGGCATCGCCGTGCAGGACATCGCGATCATCGCCCAGAGCGTGGGCGCGGTGGTTGCCGCGACCTGGGTGCACGACTATGCGCCCGCGCTGCGCGCGCTGGTGCTGGCCTCGCCGGCGTTCAAGGTCAAGCTGTATGTACCGCTGGCGGTGCCGGGCCTGAAGCTGATGCAGATGCTGCGCGGCAACTTCTTCGTCAACAGCTACGTCAAGCCGCAATGGCTCACCCACGACCCGGAGCGGGTGGGAAGCTACCGCACCGATCCGCTGATCACCCGGCCGATCTCGGTGCGCGTGCTGCTCGGCCTGTACGAGGCCGCCGAACGGGTGGTGGGCGATGCGCAGGCGATCACCGTGCCGACCCAGCTGCTGGTGTCCGGCTCGGACTTCGTGGTCCACCGCGCGCCGCAGGACCGTTTCTACGAGCGGCTGTCCTCGCCGGTCAAGGAACGCCACCTGCTGCCCGGTTTCTTCCACGACACCCTGGGCGAGCGTGATCGCGCGCCGGCGATCGCGGCGATCCGTCGCTTCCTCGGGGAGCGCTTCGCCCAGCCGCTGGTCCGCCCCAGCCTGCGCGATGCGCACCGTCACGGCGCCACCTTCGACGAAGCGGAGATCCTGTCCTGGCCCCCCGAGCGCAACAGCGCCAAGGATGCGTACTGGCGCTTCACCCGGGCCGGTCTGCGCTTCGGCGGCACGCTGTCCGAGGGCATCGCGCTGGGCCTGGAAAGCGGGTTCGATTCGGGCAGCACGCTGGACTACATCTACCGCGACGAGGCCCGCGGACGCGGGCCGCTGGGCCGCATGATCGACCGCAACTACCTGGACGCGATCGGCTGGCGCGGCATCCGCATCCGCCGCACGCATGTGCGCGAGCTGCTGCAACTGGCGGCCCTGCACCTGCACGGCGAAGGGCGCCCGGTGCGGGTGCTGGACGTGGCCGCCGGGCATGGCCGCTACGTGCTGGACGCGCTGGCGCACGGCGAACAGCGCGCCGAATCCATCACCCTGCGCGATTTCAGCGCGCGCAACGTCAGCGACGGGCGCAAGCTGATCAGCGCCTTCGGCGCCGACGATATCGCCACCTTCGAGCAGGGCGACGCGTTCGACGCGGCCTCGCTGGCGGCGCTGCCGATCGCACCCACCTTGTCCACGGTCTCGGGCCTGTACGAACTGTTTGCCGACAACGATGCGGTGCTGCGCTCGCTGCAGGGCATCGCCGCGGCGATGCGCGAAGGCGGCTACCTCGTCTATACCGGCCAGCCATGGCACCCGCAGCTGGAGTTCATCGCGCGCGCCCTCACCAGCCACCGCGAAGGCGCGGCCTGGGTGATGCGCCGCCGTACCCAGCAGGAGATGGACGAGCTGGTGCGCCTGGCCGGCTTCGAGAAAGTCACCCAGCGCATCGACCGCTTCGGCATCTTCACCGTGTCGCTGGCACGGCGGGTGATGCAATGACCGAGGGCACGCGGCCATGGCGGCGTGCACTGCTCTGGCTGGCCGTGCTGGGGCCGTTCTTCTTCCTCAGCTACGGCCTGGCCAACGCCTGGGCCGGGCGCCTGCCGTACGTGCCCTCGATCGTGTTCGACTGGGAGGCGAAGATCCCGTTCCAGGCCTGGACCATCGTGCCGTACTGGTCCATCGACCTGTTCTACGTGGCCTCGTTCTTCATCTGCAGCCACCGCGCCGAGCTGGACATGCATGCGCGGCGCCTGTTCACCGCGCAGCTGCTGTCGGTGGCGTGCTTCCTGCTGTGGCCGCTGCGCTTCAGCCTGGAACGGCCGGAAACCGCCGGTGTGTTTGGCTGGCTGTTCGATGTGCTGCTGGGTTTCGACAAGCCGTTCAACCAGGCGCCTTCGCTGCACATCGTGCTGCTGGTGGTGCTGTGGGTGCGTTACCAGCAGCACCTACGTGGCTGGTGGCGCGCGGCGCTGCACGTGTGGTTCGCGTTGATCGGGCTGTCGGTGCTGACCACCTGGCAGCATCACTTCGTCGATGTCCCCACCGGCGTGGCGGTGGGCTGGCTGTGTGTCTGGGTGTGGCCGGCGCACGGCCGCTCCCCGCTGGCGCACTGGCAGTGGGCGCAGGACGGCGCGCGCTGGCGGCTGGCCGCGGTGTACGGCCTGGGCAGCGCGCTGTGCGCCTCGCTGGCGCTGACCTTCAGCGGCTGGGTGCTGTGGCTGGGCTGGCCGGCGCTGTCGCTGGCGATGGTGGCACTGGGCTACGCCGCGCTGGGCACGGCAGTGTTCCAGAAGCAGGAGGATGGGCGGCTGAGCGTGGCCGCATGCTGGTTGCTGGCGCCCTACCTGCTGGCGGCGTGGTGGAACTCGCGCTGGTGGACCCGGCACGCGCCGCAGCCGCAGCTGGTGATCGATGGGGTATGGCTGGGGCGGATGCCGGAGGCGGGCGCGACCCTGGCGATGCCGACCGTGGTGGATGTCAGCGCCGAGCTGCCGTTCCGCGCCAAGGTGCGCCATTACCGCAGCGTGCCGATGCTGGACCTGGCCACGCCCACCGCGCAGGAACTGCGCCGCGCCGCCGAGGCGATCGCGCATGGGCACCGGCGTGGCGAGGTGCTGGTGTGCTGCGCACTGGGGTATTCGCGCAGCGCCGCCGCGCTGGCCACCTGGCTGTGCCAGAGCGGGCACGCCGACAGCGCCGATGCCGCGATCAAACTGCTCCGCCTGGACTGCCCCTGGATCGTGCTGCACGAGCGCCATCGCGATGCGATCGCGCAGGCCGTGCAGCTGCCGCGTGCCACCGGGTTGCCGGGGGTGCGCGCGTGAGCATGGCCATGCAGGTGCATGCGATGGCCGCGCTGCTGCGCCAGGCGCGGGTGCCGGCGGTGATCTCCACCTTGCTGGCCGCTGCCGCGCTGGCGCTGCTGGTGGTGCTGCCGCCGGGTGCATCCGCGGTGGCCGGTGCCGCGCTGCTGAGCCTGCTGGCAGGCGTGGGCCAGGCCTGTTTCGCCGTACGCATCGGCTTTGACCGTGCGCTGCTGGACGGGTTGCTGCAGGCGCACCCGGATGCGGCACCGGATCCGATCGACGCCGCGCTGCATGCCCTTGGCCTGCGCCAGGCGGCAGCGTCCCCGCGTGACTGGCCGCTGCGTTGGCAGGGCATGTGCCGCCTGCTGCGCGGGCAGGCGGTGTGCGTGCTGCTGCAGGCGGCCACGTTGTTGGCCGCACTCTGGCTGCGGATGGCCGCATGAACCGCATGATGGATACAGGCAAGGAGAACGCGCGACATGCTGGCTGACCTGGTGGCACGCGGTTGCAGCGGTGCGATCCGCGCGCTGACCGGCGCGCGCGCGTTGTGGCAGGGCTGTGCGCCCTCCAGCGACCATCGCGTGTATTACGGCAACCACGCCAGCCACGGCGACTTCGTGCTGATCTGGTCGGCCTTGCCGATCACCCTGCGCCGCCAGGTGCGGCCGGTGGCCGCGGCCGACTACTGGCAGCGCGATGGCCTGCGCCGCTACCTGATCCACGCCGTGTTCAACGGCGTGCTGATCGAACGCGATGCGACCAGGCGCGAGCACGATCCGATCGCCTGCCTGTGCCAGGCGGTGGACGAAGGCAATTCGTTGATCCTGTTCCCGGAAGGCACGCGCAACACCGGGGAGGGCGTGCTGCCGTTCAAGAGCGGCATCTACCACCTGGCCCGGCAACGCCCGGAGCTGGAGTTCGTGCCGGTGTGGATCGACAACCTCAAGCGGGTGATGCCCAAGGGCCGCTGGCTGCCGCTGCCACTTCTGTGCACCACCACGTTCGGCGAGCCGCTACGGCTGAAGGCGGACGAAGACAAGGACCGTTTCCTGGAGCGCGCGCGGGTCTCGCTGATGGCGCTGGATCCGCAGCCGCGCAGGCAGCGCGCATGATGCCGCTGCTGTTGTCCAGCCTGGCCAGCGACGTGGCGCAGCTGTCCACGCATGCGCAGACCCGGCTGTTGTTCGCCGGCATCGCCGCCGTGCTGGTGCTGGCCACGGTCATCGCCGAAACCCTGCGCTGGCGCGCCCGGCATGCGCCCAGCACGGTGCTGGCCAACCTGGTCTCGCGGATCCGCGCGTGGTGGGTGATGGCGGCGGTGGTGGCGCTGGCGTTCTTTTTCGGGCGCACCGGGGTGGTGCTGCTGTTCGCGGTGGTGTCGCTGTTCGCACTGCGCGAGTTCATCACGCTCACGCCCACCCGTGCCGGCGACTACTACGCCCTGCTGGCGGCGTTCTACGTGGTACTGCCGTGGCAGTACTGGCTGGTGTGGACCGACTGGTACGGCCTGTACACCTTGCTGATTCCGGTCTACGCGTTCCTGTTCCTGCCGATCCTGGCCACCATCGGCGGCGACACCACCGACTACCTGGAGCGCACGTCCAAGGTGCAGTGGGGGCTGATGATCTGCGTGTTCTGCATCTCGCACGTGCCCGCATTGCTCAACCTGCGACTTGCCGGGGTGGAGCCGGCGCGCAACCTGTTGCTGTTCGCCTTCCTGGTGATCGTGGTGCAGTCCTCGGACGTGCTGCAGTACATCTGGGGCAAGCTGATCGGCAAGCGCCTGATCGCACCGAAGCTGTCGCCGTCCAAGACGGTGGAAGGCTTCATCGGCGGCGTGCTGTCGGCCAGCGCGCTGGGCGCGGCGCTGTGGTGGCTGACCCCGTTCACACCGTGGCAGGCGTTCGGGATGTCGCTGGTGGTCAACCTGATGGGGTTCTGGGGCGGCCTGGTGATGTCGGCGATCAAGCGCGACCGCGGCATCAAGGACTGGGGCCACATGATCGAGGGCCATGGTGGCATGCTCGACCGGCTGGATTCGGTGTGTTTCGCCGCGCCGGTGTTCTTCCACCTGGTGCGGTATTTCTGGAGCGCGTAGGCATCGACCGCGGGCCGATGCACGGCATCAGGTGGCGATGCCGTATTCCTTCAGTTTCTTGCGCAGCGTGGCGCGGTGGATGCCCAGCATCGCCGCGGCGCGGCTCTGGTTGCCTTCGCAATGGTTGAGCACTTCCACGAACAACGGGATTTCCATTTCGCGCAGGACGATCTCGTACACGTCGTCGGCGTCGCAACCATCCAGGTCCCGCAGGTAGCGCCGGACCGATTGGGCCACGTGTTCGCGCAGCGGTGGCTTCGGCGCGCCACGACTATTGTCAGGACGAGAAAGGACAGCGTTCAAGGAGGTTCCCGGTGCAGATGCCGGGGCGGACAGCAGCCCCGGGCGGAGAATTGTAGGGGGCCAGTCTAGCGCGTGCGCGGGCGGGCTGCCACGCTGGCGGTGCCAACCGGTTACAGGAACTCGAAGGTGAATGCGACGGTGGACGACGCTGGCTCGCGCACGCGGAAGGCGATCTGCGCGCTCTGTCCCGGTTCCAATACGCTGTTGGCGTCCAGCGAACGGTCCAGGTAATCGTGCGGGGCGAACACGCCGGTGCCGATCACGCGGCCATCGGCATCGGACAACGACAAGCGCAGCGACGGCCACGCCTGGGCCCAGCGCGCATCGTTGCGGAAGCTGGCCTGCACCTGCAGTGCGCCGGCCTGGCCGGGCACCGGCCGCACGTCGCGGCTGATCATGCTGAACGCCGCTGGCTCCTGCCAGGCCGGCAACGTGCAGCCAAGCACGCCGCAGACCGCGGCGATCCACGGTCGGCTGCCGGCGTCGGCGGCCAGCCGTGCGCGGTCGGCCACGGCGATCTGGATGACCAGCAACACCACCAACCCCGCCAGCACGCCCCACTGCCAGCGGGGCGTGTGCAGGCGTGCCACCGGCAGGCGCATGAAGCTGGGCGCACTGCCGCCACGTGCCGGTGCGGGGGCGTCGCCCGTCGCGGTGGCCGCCACCGTCGCCTCGTCGGCCAGCGTTCGGAGGGGAGCTGCATCGCTGTGCGCCGCCCACGCGTCGAGCGCGGCGGCGGTGGCCGCCTCGGGCACGTCATCGGGGAACGCGCGCGCGTCGTCGACGACGTCACGCTCGTCTGCCGGCGGATCGAACACGGCCACGGTCTGCGCCCAGTCCTTGCCCACGGTGATCGGCGCCACGGCGAGCGGATCGGCCACGGCGGGCGCGTCGGTGTCGGGCGACGACGGCGACGCGGGCTCCACGGGGGGATCCACGGCGGGCGTGTCGGCCTGGCTGGCACGCAGGAACGTGGCCAGCGGGCGGCGTGGCGGCGGGGTGGGCTCGGTCATCGGGTCGGGGCCGGGCAGCAGGGTCGCGCCCATTCAATCACGTTCAAGCCGACTTACGCGCGGCGCACGCCGGTGATGCGCATCCAGTCATCGTCCTGCGCGGTCTCGAGCTGTTCGAACCACGGCGCATAGCGCACCAGCAGTTCCTGCTCCTGCCCATGCAGGATGCCTGACAGCGCGATCCGGCCACCGGCGGCGACGCGTGCCGCCAGCACTTCGGCCAGCGCGTCCAGCGCCGACGCCAGGATGTTGGCCACCACCACCGGGTAGGTGGCCGCCGGTTCGTCGGCCGGCAGGTACACCTGCAGGCGGTCCTGCAGGCCGTTGCGTTCGGCGTTGTCACCGGTGGCGATCACCGCCTGCGGATCGTTGTCCACGCCCACCGCCGACGCGGCGCCGAGCTTGAGCGCGGCCAGCGCCAGGATGCCCGAGCCGCAACCGAAGTCGAGCACGGTCTGGTCCTGCAACGCGCCTTCGCCCGCCAGGCCATCCAGCCAACGCAGGCACAGCGCGGTCGTGGGGTGGGTGCCCGACCCGAACGCCAGGCCCGGGTCGAGCCGGATCACGGCGGCATCGTCGGCCTGGGCGGCCTCGGGCAGGTCGTGGTTCCACGGCACGATCCAGGTGCGCTCGCCGAAGGCCATCGGCTGGAACTGGTCCAGCCACGCGCGTTCCCAGTCTTCATCCTGCACCGCGCGGAAACTCGCATCGGACCAGTCCAGGCCGGGGTCGAAGGCTTCCAGCGCGGCCAGCAGCGCGAGCGCGTTGGTCTCGGCCGGGAACAGGGCGCTCAGTACCAGGTCGTTCCACAGCGGGGTCTCGCCCACGCCCGGTTCCAGGATCGCGCGCTCGTTGCTGGTATCGGCATCGGCGTCGAGCAGGGTCACCGCCAGCGCGCCGACATCATCCAGCGCATTCTCGTAGCGGGGCTGGGTGGATTCGCTGCAGCGGAGGGTGAGTTCCAGGAACGGCATGGGCGGGGCTACCTGCGGAAAACGGTGAATGCTAGACCATTGTGGGCCCCGTGGCCCATCCACGGTCTCCGGGGTGGGCGAGACGCGCACCGGCGGCCGATTCAGACAGCGTTCGGGCCGCTTGCTAGACTTGGCATTCCGTTGCCTCGCCGGCAGCTTCCGGTCCTGCGCATGGCGCTCGTGCCCACCCTCAAAACCTGGATGCTGGTCGTACCGGCCCTGGCGTTGCTGGGGGTGGTGGGTTATCGCGCCGGTGGCCACGTGCGGCATGCCGATCCGGCACCGGCCGCGGTGGACGCGGCGCCCGTGGTCGCGCTGGCCAGTGCCCCGGCGCAGGCCCAGCAGTTGGCGCGCCAACTGTTGACCGCCGAGCGTGGCAACGCGATCCCGTCGGGGCTGCCGCTGGACATCCGCGCCGATATCGAAGGCGATACCGATCTGTTCGCCTACGCCCAGCGCTTGCAGCTGCAGGCAGCCAACGGCAATGCCGAAGCGGCGTGGATGGTCAGCCGGGTGTACGACTATTGCGCGACCTATGCGATGGACCCCGGGGGCTACCAACTGGACAACGCGCTGTTGAGCGGGATGGGCATGACCGCCTCGCCCATCATGGTGCAGGCGCGCGAGCGCGTTGCGCGACGCTGCGATGGCTTCGTCTCCAGCGACGGCCTGGGCCGCCAGCTGATCCTCACCCAGCGCCTGCAGGCGGCCAAGGCGGGCAACCTCGCCGCCGAGGCCTCGCTGTTTGCCGAAGGCCAGCCGCTGCAGAACACGCCGGCTTACCGGCGCGGGCTGGTGGAGCGGGTGATGGACTCGCGCGACCCCGAAGCCTACATGGCGCTCTCCACCGGCATGGGCCAGCGCGCCAGCGGCGACCGCGCCCTGGACGGGCTGGTGGCCGGCGACCAGTTCAGTGAGCTGGCCTGGCGGCTGGCCGCCTGCGAACTGGGCATGGCGTGTGGGGCGGACAGTGTGTTGATGAACAATTTCTGCGCGAACGGAGGGATCTGTTCGCAGGACGGTGGGCAGGACTTTGCCACTTTCGTGTATGACGCTGCGGTATCGCGGCAAGGTGCGGGGAAAATGAAGACGTTGGTTGAAAAGCTGATCAAGCAGAGGAACGGGCGATGAACTACCGTCGATTCCTGCATGGCGCCAAGTTCTGGTTCTGGGTGGCGCTGTTCGTGGCGTACTCGGCCGGGGCGGTGGGCCTGGTGATGATCGATACCTATGAGGACCGCTATCGCAGCCTGTCCAAGGTGCAGCTGACCTCGGTCAAGGCACCGGAAGACGTGCGCCGCGCCGGCGCCAGCCAGGTGGCCGCGGTGTACCGCGCGCAGAGCGGCATGCCGTTCGCCTCGCTGCCGGCCGGCAGCACCTTCCAGGTGGTCTGGCCCGATGGGTCCACCGAGACCATGGTGATCGTCGACCCGACGTCCTCGCTGGGCGTTGCGCCGGTCAAGAACAGCCAGGTCACCGCGGCCGACGTCGCGCGTTGATGCCGCACGCCGAGGCGGGCGTGGTGGCCACCACGCGCCCGCTGCGGCTGGTGCTGCTGCCTGGCCTGGACGCGACCGGCAGCCAGCACGCCGCGTTCCGCGCCGCGATGCGGCGGCTGGGCGTGGAGGTCACGGTGATTGCCTACCCGGTCGACCGCACGCTGGATTACGCCGCGCTGGCCCACTTGGTGCGCCAGGCGCTGCCCACCGATGGCGACTACGTGCTGCTGGGCGAATCGTTCTCGGGGCCGCTGGCGCTCACGATCGCCGCTGCACCGCCACCAGGCCTGCGCGGCCTGATCCTCTCCACCACGTTCGCGCGCTCGCCCTGGCTGGCGTGGCGACGGCTGCAGTCGCTGCTGTACTGGGCCCCGGTGCGCGCATTGCCGATGCCCGCGCTGTCGTGGATGTTGCTTGGCCGCTGGAGCACGCCCGCGTTGCGCGATGCGCTGCGGGCCGCGTTGGCCAGCGTCGCTGCCGATGTGTTGCGCGGCCGTGCGATGGCCGCGCTCGGCGTCGATGTGGCGGCGCGCGCAGCCGCGGTGACGGTGCCGACACTTTGCCTGCATGCGGTGCAGGATCGCCTGTTGCCCACGCGTTGCCAGCGCCACCTGTCGGCCTTGCTGCCGGCGCAGGCCAGCCAATGGCTGGATGGCCCGCACCTGCTGCTGCAGGCGCGACCGGGCCCGGCCGCCGCGGTGATGGCCGCCTTCGCGCAGGACGCGTGCCAGCGCGCGTGACCGGCGTGTTGTGATCGCGTCCACGCGGCCTTCGCTTATGGCTCTCGGGCAATTCACGGCGTGACGCGCAGCCTGCGCGTATTGGCTGCATCCGCAGCGCACGTGCCGGAGAACTTGACGCATGAACACCCGAGGCGACTACGCCGCATCCGAACCCCTTGCCGCCGCGACTGTCGCGGTGGTCACGCCGCCGCCCGTCGTCGCGCCCGCGCACGATGGCGCCGTCTCCTGGGGCGCCATCTTCGCCGGTGCCGCCGCCGCGGCGGCCCTCTCGCTGGTCCTGCTGATCCTGGGCGTGGGCCTCGGCCTGTCGTCGGTCTCGCCGTGGTCGTATGAGGGCGTGTCGGCCGAGACCTTCGGCTGGTCGAGCATCGCCTGGCTGACGCTGACCGCGATCGCGGCGTCCGGGCTGGGCGGTTATCTCGCCGGCCGGCTGCGCAACAAGTGGAGCAACCTGCACGGCGATGAGACGTACTTCCGCGACACCGCGCACGGCTTCCTGTCGTGGTCGGTGGCCACCCTGCTGACCGCCGGGCTGCTCACCACCGCCATCGGCGGCGTGCTCGGTGCCGGCGCCAAGGTAGCCGGTGCAACGGCAGGTGCCGCCGCGACCACGGCGGGTGGCCTGGCCGCCGTCGCCGGTCCCGCCGCAACGGGCGACAACGGCGATCTGCAGTACTGGGTGGACGGGCTGTTCCGCGCCAACCCGGGTGCACCGGCTGCACCGATGGGCGCGCCGCCGGCCGATCCGGCCGCCGCGCCGCCGGCACCGCAGGCTGGCGTGATGCCGCCGCCGCCGCCGCGTCCGATGCCGGGCGGCGAACGCGGCCCGGGCCCGGGCCGTGGCGGTGACGTGCGCGCCGAGGTCAACCGGATCGTGGTCAACAGCCTCAAGTCCAATACGATGGATCCGGCCGACACGCAGTACCTGGCGCAGCTGGTCGCCAACCAGACCGGCATGAGCCAGGTTGAGGCGCAGGCCCGCGTGACCGACATGCAGGCCCGCCTGCGCGCCAGCCTGGAAAAGGCCAAGGCCGATGCCAAGCAGGCCGCTGACGACGCCCGCAAGGCCACCGCCTACGCCGCGCTGTGGCTGTTCATCACGCTGCTGGTCGGTGCCTTCAGCGCCAGTCTGTTCGCCACCTGGGGCGGTCGCCGCCGCGACCTGTAACCCCACACGTTCAACGAGGAGGATTCACCATGAAATATCTGCTGCTCTGGTTCCTGGGCATTCCGATTCCGATCCTGCTGCTGATCGCGCTGCTGCGCTGACGCAGCGCGCCCGGTAACGGGTATCGACCGACGGTCGTTACCCGCCGGGCAACACAGACTGCCGGGCCGCCATCGTGCGGCCCGGTGTCGTTTCACACAGGCGAACAAAGGTTCTTCTCTGCTGTGAGGGGGGTGTCTTGTTGCAGGCGCGGTTGCGGAGTGAGAGCAACGCTTTGCGTGTGGACGGGCAGTACCGGCGATGCTGGATCGGCTGGCGATCTTTGATCGTTTTTGTCGCGCGCGTGAGGGCCCCGTAGCCGCCGGTAGGCCCCTGGTGTAGTGTCCCCCGGCCGCGGAGCGGCCTCCTCCTTTATTTTGCCCAGGAGCCTACCGGCCGCTACGGGGCTCGGCTGTGCCAAGCAGGTGGACGCCAGGCGGGTCGGTGGGTTTGGCGCCGGGCCCCCATGCCCTTGGAGGCGAAATAAAGGGGGAGGCCGCGCCGCGGCCGGAGGACATTCGCCGGAAAGGGCATGGGGGCCCAGCGCGGAACCCATCGACTGCCGCTTGCGGCGAAATAAGAACAGGGGAGCGGCCGCGGGCGGACCCCGAAGGCGTCGCCGGAAAGGGCATGGGGCGCCCAGCGCCCGACCCGCCGATCCCCGAGCAGGAAACACTCCGTGCGTGCGCTGCATCTACGCGACGAACCAAACAAAAAGGCGGGGAAATCCCCGCCTTTCTGCCGTGCCGCCGTTACTGCTCGATCAGGTCAATGCAATCGACTTGTTCTTGCGTTCGGCCAGGCGCTTTTCCAGGTAGTGGATGTTCTGCCCACCGGCCTGGAAGCCTTTGTCGCGCATGATCCGCTGCTGCAGCGCGACGTTGGTCTTGATCCCGTCCACCACCATCTCGCTCAGCGCCACGCGCATGCGCGCGATCGCGGTTTCGCGGTCCGGGCCGTGCACGATCAGCTTGCCGATCATCGAGTCGTAGTTCGGCGGCACGCGGTAGCCACTGTAGATGTGGGTATCCACGCGCACCCCGGGGCCACCCGGCGGATGGAAGGCGGTGATCTGGCCCGGGCTCGGCACGAAGGTTTCCGCGTCTTCGGCGTTGATGCGGCACTCGATCGCGTGGCCGGTGAGCACCACGTCGCTCTGCTTGATGCTCAGCTTCTGGCCGGCGGCGATGCGCAGCTGCTCGCAGACCAGGTCGATGCCGGTCACCATCTCCGTCACCGGATGTTCCACCTGCACGCGGGTGTTCATTTCGATGAAGTAGAAGCGGCCGTCCTCGAACAGGAACTCGAAGGTGCCCGCGCCGCGGTAGCCGATGCGGATGCAGGCTTCCACGCAGACCTTGCCGATCTGCTCGCGCATTTCCTCGGTGATGCCCGGGGCCGGCGCTTCTTCCACCACCTTCTGGTGACGGCGCTGCATCGAGCAGTCGCGTTCACCGAGGTGGATGGCGTTGCCCTGGCCGTCGGCGAGCACCTGGATTTCCACGTGGCGCGGATTCTCCAGGAACTTCTCCATGTAGACCTGATCGTTGCTGAAAGCGGCCTTGGCCTCGGACTTGGTGGTCTCGATCGCCGCCTTCAACGAGGCCTCGGCATGCACCACGCGCATGCCACGACCGCCGCCACCACCGGACGCCTTGATGATGACCGGGTAGCCGATCTCACGGGCGATCTTGGTGTTGGCCACGATGTCGTCGGTGAGCGGGCCGCCCGAGCCGGGCACGCACGGCACGCCGGCGGCCTTCATCGCGCGGATCGCTTCCACCTTGTCGCCCATCAGGCGGATGGTGTCGGCCTTGGGCCCGATGAAGATGAAGCCGGACTCTTCCACGCGCTCGGCGAAGTCGGCGTTCTCCGACAGGAAGCCGTAGCCCGGGTGGATGGCCTGGGCGTCGGTGACTTCCGCCGCGGCGATCAGCGCCGGGATGTTGAGGTAGCTCTCCGAGGACGGTGCCGGACCGATGCAGACCGACTCGTCGGCCATGGCCACGTGCTTGAGGTTGCGGTCGACCGTGGAATGCACGGCCACCGTGCGGATGCCCAGGGTGTGGCACGCGCGCAGGATGCGCAGCGCGATCTCCCCTCGGTTGGCAATAACGACTTTGTCGAGCATGGACGGATCCTTAGCCGATCACGAACAGCGGCTGGTCGAATTCGACCGGCTGGCCGTTTTCGCCCAGGATGGCGACGATGGTGCCGGAGACATCGGCCTCGATCGGGTTGAACATTTTCATGGCTTCGATGATCGCCAGCGTTTCGCCGGCCTTCACCGCCTGGCCGACCGACACGAAGGCCGGCTTGTCCGGCGAGGACGAGGCATAGAAGGTGCCGACCATCGGCGCGCGCAGCACGTGGCCGTCCGGCAGGGCATTGCCCGGCTTGGCGGTGCCGCCGGTGGAGGCTTCGGTGGGCGACTGCATCGGCATCGCCGGGGCGGCCTGCTGGGCCGGGGCCGGGGCCATCATCATCTGCGGCTGGGCCTGGATCATGCCGTAGCCGGAGACCGGCGCGCGCGACAGGCGCACGGACTCTTCGCCTTCCTTGATTTCGATTTCGGCGAGGTTCGACTCTTCCAGCAGGTCGATCAGCTTCTTGATTTTGCGGAGATCCATAGAGGCCTCTTTAGCTCGTGGTGTCAGTGTGGTGGGAAGCGCGTTGCGCTCGGGTCAACGTAATTCGTAGAAGGTGCGCAGTTGGGCGATGCGATCGTTGGCAAGCGTGGTCAGGCAGCGCATCTGCGCGCCATTGCGCGAGGTGCCATCGGCGTTGAAGGCGTAGACCGCGTCGCAGTCGTGATTGCGCAGTTGGATCCAGGCACGCTGGGCCAGTACCAGCTGCTTCTCCGCCTCCGCGCAGTGGGTGCAGGCACCCTCGGCGGCCTGCGTGCGCAACTGCAGGCGCGCCTGGGCGTACACCGTGTTGAGTGCGGCGTCGGCTTCGCTGGCCACATCGGAGGCGCACAGGTCGCTCTCCATCGTGCCGCTGGGCTGCGCGCAATCGATGCCCTCGGCGCTGCGGTCGGCGGCCAGGGCGCCGCCGCACAGGCCGGCCCACAGCAACACGCTGGTCAAGGCACGCGGCAAGGTCGTCACGCGGCGGTGGCCGCCAGCCGGGTCAACGCCGCATCCATGGCATAGCGATAGCTGTCCGCGCCGAAGCCGCAGATCACCCCGACCGCCTTGTCGCTGAAGTAGCTGTGCTGGCGGAACGGCTCGCGTGCGTGCGGGTTGGACAGGTGGATCTCGATGAACGGCACGTCCACCGCGGCCAGTGCATCGCGCAGGGCCACCGAGGTGTGGGTGAACGCGGCGGGGTTGATCAGGATGAAGGCGGTGCCGTCTTCACGGGCGGCCTGCACGCGGTCCACCAGGATGTGTTCGGCGTTGGACTGCAGGTGCTCCACCACATGCCCGGCGGCCTGCGCCTGGGCCAGCAGGGCCTGGTCGATCTGCGCCAGCGTGGTGTGCCCATACACCCCCGGCTCGCGTGTGCCGAGCAGGTTGAGGTTGGGGCCATGCAGGACCAGCAGTTTCGCCATGGGGACCACGGAGCGGGAAAGGGCGAAGTCTGGCGGAACCTGCTGATCGTGTCCAGTTCGGCGAAGTTACGCGCGTTTCAATCGAACGTTTGAATTTTGGCCGGAATCCTTGTGCGGGCACTGCGCCTGCGTCGGACCCGCATCGGGCCGGGCACGTCAACGGTCCCCGGCAGACTGGCCGGAGACCGGCCGCACCCTGCGTGCTGGACCGTGCCCAGAGCGCACTATCGGGATTGGTAGTGGATACGTTATAACATCGCACCTTGTCGCCTTTCCCGCTGATTCCGTTCCCCATGACCCCCCATCGTCTTGCTGCCGCGCTTGCGGCCGCCACGCTTGCGCCGTGCGCCTACGCGCAGTCCGCCGATTCCGCCCTGACGCTTGGCACGGTCGATGTGCGCCAGCGCAGCGAGGGCCAGCTCACTGCGCACCAGGTGCTGACGTCGGTGGACGTGCTGGGGGCCGACCGGATCGAGGACAGCAACGTGCAGCACAGCTGGGAGTTGCTGGGGCAGATGCCCGGCATCCAGCTCACCGAAACCCGCCAGGGCGCCGAATCCGGCAAGGTCAGCTTCCGTGCGTTCAATGGCGAGGGCTACCTCAACGCCATCAAGACCCTGATCGACGGCGTGCCCAGCAACGTCAACAGCGGCAACCAGCGCTTCATCGACATGCTGTTCCCGCTGGAAATCAGCTACATCGAGGTGGTTCGCGGCACCAACGACCCACGCTACGGCCTGCACAACATCGGCGGCAACGTCAATTTCGGTACCCGCCAAGGCGGCAACTACACCGATGGCCGCCTTGCCTACGGCAGCGACGCCACCCGGGATGCGCAGCTGGCGATCGGGCGCGAGGCCAATGGCGTGGCGCAGAACTACTTCGTCGGTACCCAGGCATCGGGCGGCTATCGCGACCATGACACCTCGCGCAAATACACGGTGGGCGGCAAGTGGTACTACGGCAACATGGATGACGGCATGCGCATCGGGCTCACCGCCCGCGCCTACCACCACCAGGCCGAGGAGCCCGGCTTCATGACCGCCGCCGAGCTTCAGGCCGACCGCCGCGGGTCGGCACGGCGCAACGCGAACGACGCTGATGACCGCGACATGCGCCAAGTGGTGCTGCATGCCGATCTTCGGCTGGCCGATACCCTGTCCGCCGCCACCCGGATTTACTACAACCGCTACGAGGACGACCGCCAGGTCACCTTCAGCGACCTGCGCACCGGCAACGCGCCACGCCAACGCCGTGTCTGGGATGAAACGCAGGTGGGCATGCTGGGCACGCTCACCTGGCGCGCGCACGACACCCTCACCCTGGACGGCGGGATCAACTACGAGCACCAGGACAACGGCTACCTTCGCCAGCGCTTCAGCTACAGCGAACCGACGGATTTCAGCGCGCTGCCCGCACGCATCCAGAGCGACGACCGCCACACATTCGCCCATTGGGGCGCATACGCGCAGGCGATCTACCAGCCCGCCAACGCGCTGAAGATCGTGTCCGCCTACCGCGTGGACCGCTTCGACGGCCGCACCCACCTGCCCGGCGGCGTCAGCGGCCCGCTCCAGCGCTACGGCACCATCGGGCAGCCCAAGCTCAGCGTGGTGTATGCGCTGGGACCGACGACCAACGTCTACGCGAACTGGGGTCGCACCTTCCAGGTACTTACCGGATCGACCGCGCCGGCGTATCTCACCGCGGGGCAGGCGGCGGTGCAGCCGTCCACCAATACCGGCAAGGAGGCCGGCGTGAAGTTCGTGCCGTTCGCGGGCAGCCAGGCGCGTGTTGCGGTGTGGCAGCAGGACGCGGAGAACGAGATATCCAACATGCCCGCCACCGGTACCACCGTGGTACTTGGCCAGACCCGCCGCCGCGGGGTGGACCTGCAGGCCAGTGCGCCGCTGGGCGAGCGTTGGACGGTGTGGGCGTCGCACGCCTACCAGGAAGCGAAGATCACCCGCGATGGACGTAGCGGCGTGGTGTCGCTGCAGGGGCGCGAGGTGGCGGCGGTGCCGCGCCATATCAGCACCCTCGGGGTCGACTACCAGGCCACGGCGTCCCTGCAACTGGGCATGCAGGGCAGGGCGCAGGGCGACTATTACCTGGAGGAGCGCAACGTCGCAGGCAAGTACGGCGCATTCGCCGTGCTCGACCTGAGCGCGCGCTATGCGATCGACCCGAGGTGGAGCGTGGACGTACAAGTGAAGAACGCCACGGGCCGGGAATACGCCTATGCGTGGTGGGACAGCTTCTTCTGGGACCAGCCGCAGGCCATGTTCTCACCCTCGGCCGGGCGCTCGGTGCACGTCGGGGTGAGCATGCGGCTTTGACGGGAAAGGGTCAGCCCCGTCCGTTACGCAGCCCTACTCATCCCGCTTCAGCCACGCGACCAGTGCCGAAAACGCGGGGGAGGGCTGCCGGCGGTTCGGGTAGTAAAGGTGGTAGCCGGGGAAGGGCACGCACCACTTGTCCAGCACGGCCACCAGCCTGCCCTGCGCAATGTACTCGGCGACCATCGGTTCCGGCGCGTAAGCCAGGCCCAGGCCGTCCAGTGCGGCATTGATGACGTGGGTCATGCTGTTGAAGACCAACGGTCCATCGCCGCGTACGGTGAATTCCTTGCCCTTCTCTTCGAACTCCCAGGCATAGATGGCACCGGTTGGGCGATGCCGGATGTGCACGCAGCGGTGTTGGGTAATGTCGGCGGGTTTCCTGGGCTTGGGATGTTTCTCGAAGTACCCGGGAGATCCAACCACCACCAGGCGCCAATCCGGCCCGACCCTGACCCCGATCATGTCCTTGCTCAGCGCCTCTCCGAGCCGGATGCCGGCGTCGAAGCGCTGTTCCACCACGTTGATGAAGCCGTAATCCACGTACAACTCAAGCGTGATGTCCGGGTACTCGGCCAGGAACCCGGCAAGCCGCGGACGGATGATCGTCTGCATGGAATCATCCGTGCAGGAGATCCGTAGCGTTCCGGCTGGCCGGTCGCGCAGGTCGCCCAGCGCTTCCACGCTGGCACCGATGGCCTCGAAGTGCGGCGCGATGGAGCGCATCAGGCGCTCGCCCGCCTCGGTGGGCGAAACGTTGCGCGTGGTCCGGGCCAGGAGGCGGATGCCCAGGCGTTCTTCCAGCAACCGCATCGAATGGCTCAGCGCAGAGGGCGTTACCCCAAGGCGAACGGCCGCCTTGGTGAAGCTCTGCTCCTGGGCCACTACCAGAAAGGCTTGCAGATCATGGGTCTTCACGGCGCTCATGGATCAATTGTGAGCTCAACTCAACAATGCATCAACTTTAAGCCGGCTTATCGGCGTAGCCGACGGGGCTTACCGTGGCGCCCTGAGTCCCCCAACCGAGGCCGCCCTCGCATGAAACCCACCACGTTGCTGCTGGCGCTGCTCGCTGGCCACCTCCTTCCGCTGGCCGCGTTTGCCGCAGATGTGCCGGTGGCGGCCCGTGCCACCGGGGCGGACAACTTCTACCGGAGCCCGACGGTGACGGGTGAGCGCGTCAGCTTCCACAACCAGTACCAGATGGAGGTGGTGGGCACGCTGTACCGCCCACGGGGCCTGCCTCGCGGTAGCCGCGCCCCCGCCGTGGTGGTTGGCCACCCGATGGGCGCGGTGAAGGAGCAGAGCGCGCAACTTTACGCGCAGAAGCTGGCCGAGCAGGGCTTCGTCACGCTGGCGATCGATCTTTCCTTCTGGGGCGAGAGCGACGGTACCCCGCGGCACCTGGTGGCGCCGGAAATCTATTCGGACGACATCAGTGCGGCCGTGGACTTCCTGAGCACGCAGTCCTCCGTGGACCCGGATCGGATCGGCGGCCTGGGTATCTGCGGCAGCGGCAGCTTTGTGATCAGCGCCGCCAAGATCGACCCGCGCATCAAGGCCATTGCCACGGTGAGCATGTACGACATGGGGGCGGCGGCACGGCAGGGGCTGAACAACGGGCAGTCGCTGCAACAGCGCAAGGCGGTGATCCAGTCCGCAACCGACCAGCGCCTGGCCGAATTCAAGGGCGGGGCGCCCGTGTTCGTGCCCGGCACGGTGAACGAACTCGATGCTGACACGCCTGCCATCCAGCGCGAATTCTTCGACTTCTACCGCACCCCGCGCGGCGCCTACACGCCCAAGGGTGACACGGCCGAACTGGCGACCCAGCCGCTGTTCAGCAGCCTGGTCAAATTCATGAACTTCTATCCCTTCAACGACATTGAAACCATCTCGCCCCGGCCGATGTTGTTCATCTCCGGCGACGCCGCCCATTCCCGCGAGTTCAGCGAAGACGCCTACCGAAGGGCGGGGGAGCCCAAGGAGCTCTACTGGGTGAAGGGTGCGGGCCACGTGGACCTGTATGACCGCACCACCCTGATTCCCTTCGACAAATTGGCGACGTTCTTCCAGCGTGGCCTGGCAGGGAAATGAGCCGCACCGACGCCATTGCAGGCCGCGCCAACTGGGGCGGTGTGCTCGCGATGACGCTGTGCGTCTTCGCGTTGATCGCCTCTGAATTCATGCCGGTGAGCCTGCTCACGCCCCTGGCGGCAGATCTGGGCGTGACCGAAGGTCTTGCCGGGTATGGCATTGCCATTTCGGGTGCGTTTGCGGTGCTGACCAGCCTGTCGATTTCCCGGTTGGCGGGCAGCATAGACCGACGAACGTTGCTGCTCACCCTTACCGCATTGATGGCGGTGTCGGGTGGGGTGGTAGCGTTGGCGCCGAACTATCCGGTCTACATGGCGGGCCGTGCGCTGGTTGGCGTGGTGATCGGTGGGTTCTGGTCGCTGTCTGCCGCCACGGCCATGCGGCTGGTGCCGGCTGCGAAGGTCCCGCGCGCCTTGGCGATATTCAACAGCGGCAACGCGCTGGCAACGGTAGTGGCGGCGCCATTGGGCAGCTACCTGGGCGGCATGATCGGATGGCGCGGCGCTTTCCTGTGCCTTCTGCCGGTGGCTGCCATCGCCCTGGCGTGGCAGTGGGTTTGCCTGCCTTCCATGGCCGCGGAGCGTCGGCAATCACATGGCGGGGTGATCGCGCTGTTGCGTCGGCGCGAGGTGGCGCTGGGCATGATTGCCTGCGGTGCCTTTTTCATGGGGCAGTTTTCCTTGTTCACCTATGTGCGACCGTTCCTGGAACGGGTGACCGGTGCAGGAACCGCGGCTGTTCCGCTGCTGCTGCTGGCCATCGGCGCAAGCGGCTTCGTGGGCACGCTTGCCATCGGCGCATTCATCAGACGCGGGCTCTACCGCACGCTGGTGACCATCCCCGCGTTGATGGCGTTGATTGCAGTGGCCCTGGTTCCGCTGGGCCCCCGTCTTTGGCCGACCGCCGCGCTGCTCTCGGCATGGGGCCTGCTGGCCACCGCCGCACCGGTGGGATGGTGGAGCTGGCTGGCCCGCACGTTCACTGACAACGCAGAAGCCGGCGGGGGCCTGATGGTGGCAGTGGTGCAGTGCTCCATCGCGCTGGGATCCACCGTCGGCGGACTGCTGTTCGACAGCGTCGGCTTTGCCAGTACGTTCCTGGCCAGTGCAGGCCTGCTGCTGGTTGCCGCGCTGCTCGCCCATGTCACGGCGGCCGGCGCCGCGCCCACCTCCGGGCCGGCGGTGGCCGTGGAGGCCCGGGGCTGATGAGGCGTCATACGTCGATCACGGGCAAGCCGCTCTCCCTGCTGCTTGCACTCGGGGCAGTAGCGGCATGCTCTGCCGCCCCCCATCATCACGACGTCGCAGACATGAAAGCAGCGTCCAACACGGAGCTCCAGCCCATGAAGATTCGACTGATCATCAACGATCAGACCCTGTCGGCGGCCATGGAAGACAGTATCCCCGCACGCGAGTTCATCGCCCAGTTGCCCCTGACGCTGCAGCTCGAGGACTACGCTGCCACCGAAAAAATCGCACCGCTTCCGCGCCGTCTCAGCGTGGCGGGCGAGCCGGAGGGAATGACGCCGGTGGCAGGCGACATCGCCTTTTATGCGCCGTGGGGGAACCTGGCGATTTTCCACAGGCCCTTTGGCTACTCGAAGGGACTGATACGACTGGGTCGAATCGAAGGAGGACTGCAGGTCCTTCGCACGGAAGGTCCGGTAGACGTCCGCATTGAGTCCGATCCGCCGTAGGTCGCCTACGCGGTACACCACAATGATGAAGGCTTCGACGGAGTACGGCACCGCCCAGTTCGCGTGGAGGCGTGGGGTACGCCCCTCCAGGGGGAGAAGGTGACCGATGTCCACTACCAAGGCGATTGACTGGACGTGGCGGTCAAGATGTCTCGTCGGTCTGATGGGTGCGGCGATGCTCGCCTCCGCTCGGGGACAGACGGCGTTCGTACATGAAGGAGCAACGATGACTGTTGAATCAAACGGGGTTTCTGCCACCGAACTGGATTCCCTCCAGCACGGCATTATTCCGATCAGCGCCTTCGCCGCGGCCGGCAATATGGCGGGCCTGCGGGAGGCGTTGAACCAAGGCCTGGATGCGGGCGTGAGCCTGGCTGAAGCGCGGGAGATCCTCGTGCAGGTCTATCCCTATGCGGGCTTTCCGCGCAGCCTGAACGCGTTGAGCGAACTGATGCAGGTGGCGGAGTCGCGCAGGCGGCGGGGCATCCTGGATGAAGCCGGCCGCGAGCCCGGCAGGCCGATCCCCAAAGGCGACGCCTTGCTCGCTGCAGGCACCGCGAATCAGACCCGGCTGGCTGGCGGTCCGGTGTCAGGGCCGTTGTTCGATTTCGCACCGCAGGCAAATGGATATCTGCGTACGCACCTGTTCGGCGACATCTTCGAGCGCGACAATCTTGATTGGCAAAGCCGCGAGGTGGCCACCGTCAGCATGCTGGCTGCCCTGTCCGGCGTGGAACCTCAGTTGTACGCCCACATCGGCATCAGCATGAACATAGGGCTACGCCCAGAGCAGCTCTACACGCTGGCCGATGTACTCGAAGCGCGCTTCGGCCGGGAGGCTGCCGAGCGTGTGCGTGTCGGCATTCAACGCCAGCGCGAGGCCCGGCAGCAATGATGTCCAGGAAGATCGCCTTGTCGAGTGGCACAGGCACATTGGAGGGTGGATTGAACAAGATGATCATCGGAACGTTGATCGGCATGGCGGCATGCTCCTTCAGTGTTGGCGCGGAGGAGGCACAGATGACGAGGCTGTCAAAGATCACCGTCAGTGCAGAGCATCTGCCCGCCTATCGGGATGCCCTGGCTGAAGAGGTTCGCGCCTCGATGGACCTTGAGCCAGGCGTGCTGTCGCTGTATGCGGTCTTCGACAAGGAAGATCCGACCCGGCTGACAATCCTTGAAATCTATGCGAGTCGGCAGGCATACGAACAGCATGTGAAGAGTCCGCATTTCCTCAGGTACAAGAACGGCACGCTACATATGGTCACGTCGCTGGAGTTGGTTGATGTTGACCCTCTTCTGCCGGCGCTGAAGATCAAGTAGTAGGGAGCCTGGCTGCGCATGCGTGTGATACGCCAGGGACTCTCTTTCACTTACGGCATTCCGCCGTCAGTACGTCGGCGCGGCAGTCCTGCATTGGCCGATCTGCTGAAAGTGATCGGAGTCCGCTGATGGCCGGAAGCGGACGTTCCTTTGACCTTGTAGGCCAATACTGCACCTGGGTCGCCACCACCGCGGAGTCGGATGCTTCTCCCCAAGTTGGGCGAATTCTGAGTTGCGGCAGCCGCTGCGAGGCCTTTTCCACTCGGAGGCATTAGTCCGTCTGTTAACCCTATCTCGCTCGCGCGCCGTCTTTGTGTGTGGCAGACTCTTCCGCAAGCATAACCCGGGGGGGGCAAGATGCCGAAGTACTCTGGACCAGACGATGTCTACCGAGAACTGGTAGACGAATCGGATGAGAATTGGTTACTAGGCCTTTTGGCCTTCGCAGTCATCGAGCAGCAGCGAATCGATTGGGCAAAGCATCGATTAGAAACGTCTGGAACCTCCCCGACGGCCGGGGACGTTCAAGCATGGTACGAATCGCAGCCGCAGAGCGCGGTCGTTAGAGCAAAGGCCGAAGCAGAGACGGCACTGAATAACTACGGCGCACAGGCTGTTGAAGAATTCGATGACGCCTATCGCAAGGAAATTGCTCAAGGAATTGTCGTTGCTGAGATACAGAAGTTAGGGCGGTGGGGTCCTCAGCTGGGAATGAATGTTCTTGGCGGGGTAATCGGCTCTGTCGTCTTCACTGCACTCTTAATCATCATTGCTCTTTTCGTATTGCATGAACCATCGACGAACCACATAGCTCAGAAACTCAGACAACAAGCGGAGACCAAAGATGGCCAAGTCGGAAGTAACAAGTAAGCGCGCAGCATCGGCTGCGTCGAAGGTGCTGCGCGACAGTGGGTCGAGCAAGTCAGCCAAATCGGCCGCTGGTTCTGCATTGTCACAGCGCACTACGACAAATACCACTTCCAGTCGCGCAGCTACCGCGGCATCCAAGGCGCTTAATAGCGCCGGTTCAAGTAAGGCTGCGCGAACAGCAGCTGGCTCGGCGCTCACGCAAAAGCCAAAGCGGTAGTAGGAACAGATTAAATCCAAGGCCACTAGCACCTTAGTGTCCGCTCCTGGCCGGCTACGGCCGCGAGCACGGCCCGGAAGGGTTGAAGGAATTCGTCAACGTCAAGTCGATCAAGATTCCGGCTGCCGCTTGACAGTTGACCGCGGCGCCAACAACCGGCTCTGCGGCACCGAGCGCCCTCACGTGAAGTGACGCATTCGGCAAGGTGCCAGAAGCGCTTACAATCGTGTGCACCGCGCGCATTGACCGGTGCACGAAGAAGCGTAGTGCCACGCCATGCGTGGCTGCCCCAGGAAGAGAGCATTACAAATTGATCGCAAGCGAATGGTGTAAGTCCCTCGGTCTGATTGGCATGGCACTAGCCCTGGCACCCATGGCGTCAGCGGCAGAACCAGCCCGGCACCCCGCCCCCAATCAGGAACAAATCGACCGCGCCGTAGCCCTCGCAACCTGCAAGGCCGACCGCCCAACGTTCCGCACATTGTCCTATGAGCTACGCGACGTCGCATCCAGCCGCGAGCCCTCGGCAGGCTGGCAACCGGTCGCCCGCGAAGCGGGGGAATACGGCATGGCGCTGGGCAACATTGCCGGTGTCTTGGCGGAAATGCAGCTCACCGAACCCCTTCTCATTTTCGGCCATCCGACCAGGCGCTTGATACTGTCGCGCAGTTCCGTAGTCGCCACCTTCGATGACCCAGCCATCGGCGCAGACCTGGCCAAGTCCATGGGCATTGAACCAGAGACGAGGCAGGGCGGTCCTGCCGGGATGCGCATTGTTGAGTCAACGCCGGAAGCCGAAGGGGATGGCATCGAGGTGAAGGCATTGATAACCTCGCGGATCGACGCCGATCATGGACCGTTCGCCGTGGCAGGGTGCCTGTACTACACCCAGTAGACGCGAAGCCACCTCGGCACCCCATTCAGCGAGTTCCCGATGCAGTGGATTGATCTGCGCAGCGACACCGTCACCCAGCCCACCCCCGCGATGCGCCAGGCCATGGTCACTGCGGAAGTGGGGGATGACGTCTACCAGGACGACCCCACCGTCATCCAGCTTGAGCGCCTGGCCGCCGAGATGCTGGGCAAGGACGACGCGCTGTTTGTTCCGACCGGGGTATTCGGCAACCAGCTCGCGGTATTCACCCATTGCCGCCGGGGCGACGAAGTGATCGCCAGCGACGACTCGCATCTGGTCTGGCACGAAAACGGTGCGGCGGCGGTGATCAGTGGCGTCCAGCTGCGCACCATCGCCAGCGACCGGGGCCAGTTGGCGCCCAGCGAGATCGCGGCCCGCATACGGGTGGGGGAGGATATCCACATTCCCCGCACCGGACTGATCTGCCTGGAGAACGCGCACGGCAACGGCCGCGTGATCCCGCTGGCAACGATGGAGGCCACCGCCGCCATTGCCCGCGAACACGGCGTTCCCATCCATCTGGACGGCGCACGCGTGTTCAATGCCGCCACCTACCTGGGGTGCGACGTGAAAGCGATCACCCAGCATGTGGACACGGTGATGTGCTGCCTTTCCAAGGGCCTGGCCGCACCGGTCGGCTCGATCCTGGCCGGGCCGGCGGCCTTCATCAAGCGCGCCCGTTACAACCGCAAGCTGCTGGGAGGAGGGTGGCGCCAAGCCGGGGTGATCGCCGCGCCGGGCATTCTTGCGCTCACCGAAATGACGCAACGGCTGGATGTGGACCACGACAATGCAATCTACCTGGCTCAGCAATTGGCCGCAGTGCCAGGCATTGACGTGGACATGGATGACGTCCACATCAACATGGTGTGGTTCGCGCTACCCGAAGGCGTAGACATGCCGGGGCTGATGCAAGCCCTGGAAGCAGCCGGCATACGGGCCAACGGTGCGTACGGCGGCAAGATGCGGCTGGTGACCCATTGGCAGATCGACCGGGAAGCCATTGACCGGACCGTATCAGTGATCCGGAGCGTGGTGGCTGGGTGATCAGTCAGGACGGCGCGCGACCCAGCCCCGGAAGCTGAAGGCGGCGTAGAACAGCTCCACGTCCGTGAAGCCGGCCGCCTCCAGCAACGCAACCTCGTCCTCTGCGGAGAGAGCGGGGAGCTTTTCCGCCATCACCACAATCGACGCTTCGTCCCGCTCGTCCAGCACGCCGCTTGCAGACGCGAACGCTGCCGAGCGGCGCAACGAACGCATACGGGCCTCAGGCGCATAGCTGTGGTGGGCTACCACCATCACACCGCCAGGCCGCAGGCGTTGGAACAACCCTCGCAGGGTATTAAGCCGCGCATCCGGGTCTAGGAAGTGCAGCGTCAGCAGGCAGGTAGCGCCGTCGAACTCACGCTGCGGCGCATCCTCGATGAGGCCCTCCACCAGCACAGCACGCGAGGCGTTCGCGCCCAAGGTCTCCCGTGCAAGTTGCAGCATGGGAAGCGAAGGGTCTACGCCAACGAATCGCCAGCCCGGCTGCGCTTGGGCAAAGGCGTTGAGCTCCAGCCCGCCCCCAGCACCCAGCACCAGCACCTCGCCCGTCGGCGGAACGGATTCGGCCAGCAGGAGGTGGGTCATACGATGGAGCGCCGCGATACCAGGCACCTTGGCCTGTGTGGTCTGCTGATAGCTGCTGACTGCGGCGGGGTCTTTGAACGTCGACATGGATACTCGGCCTGCGAGGGCCCACTGATATGTAACCTCGATTGTTACATACAGCGGGCGTGTCCTGGTTGGCCATGCGTTAACGGTCACCAGAGAATGACCGCTACCAGCCGGAAGCGGACAACGGGACCACTTGAGCGGCTGGCCCGGTGCTAACGTTCGCTGTCGACCCTAAGCGGTCACTCGCAGCCGACGGTTTCAATGTTTGAAGGCGAACGCTGAATCCGCTATAAGCTCCAATCTCAAGGCGATTTGGAATCGGATCATGGTGTGGGAAAGGCTCAAAGGAATGTTTAGCAGCCAAGGCAAGCCAACCACGCCCGTCCCGTCGTCGGCACCGACCCGAGCGGAAGACAAGCCCGCACCGCAAGTGCCCGACTTGAACTGGATTGAAGCGACGGACAATCCTTGGGGCGTCCCCGTGCTCGACGTACGGCCCGTGACCTTGACCATGTTGTCCACGAGCCAGGATCCACAATGCGCGGCGAATGCGATGTCGTTCGCGCAGGATGACGGCACTGGCTTCATCGGGAAGACACCCGTTGCCGAACGCAACGTTGAGACGTCACTGTGCTTTCCCGTCGACCAGGTGTTGTCCGATGGCGTATTGTTCGCGCCGCGGGCTATGGAACACAAGTGGGCACTTTTCTTTCATCAGGGTGAGATCATCGCTGTGCGCAGTTGGACACGCGTCGTGATGCTGGTCGCGCGTGTGGAAACGCATGATCGTCATATCGAGATCACCCGTATCCGAGGCACTTTGTGTGCTACTGACGAGGCGCCCGAGTTCACGGTCAGGGCACTCGACTACCTGCTGCGCAGCCATGTACTCGGCGCTATCTACCCAGCGCCCCTACCGCCCGGCATCGAGGCGGACCTGAAGGCCGCAGCCATGTGGTGCATGTCTGCGTTCGGCAATCTCGCGCAACTCGCGACGCCGTGCTCCTTTGCACGACCCGATCCCGAGCGTCCGTTACGGACTCATTCGCTGTTGCACATTGCCGTTGCGCGTGGGCAGCCCGAAGCAGTCGACGCCTGCCTGCGATCAGGAACGCCAATCGATGCGTTGGCAGCCGACGGGCTGGCTCCACTACATTGGGCGCTCGCAGCTCAAGACGGCGCGATTATCAGCATGCTGCTGGACCGCGGTGCGTCCGTCGACGTGCGCTCCGATCAGGGTGCAACGCCACTAATGAACGCAGTGCAGGCCGCCAGCGTGGAAAGTACCACGCTGCTTCTCGATCGAGGCGCCGATGCGAACGCACGAGACGGGCGCGGCTTCACGGCATTACATCGTGCGGCCGAAATGGGGCTCGCCGACATCGTGCGCTTGCTGTTGGATAGAGGCGCGACCGTTGAAGTCGATGCCGAAGGACATACTCCTCGGACGCTGGCGGAAGGCCGAGGCCGGAATGACATTCTCGCGATGCTTCAATCGCCTGGATGACCGCTTGTGGCCGGAAGCGGCCCCTGGCCCAACGGGAAGGGCAGGGGAGCTGCCATCCGATGTAAAGATTAGGGATGGTTATCGGGGGTAGGGTGGAGGTCCGCTTCTGGCCGGAAGCGGTCACTCGGTGAGGGTCGTCGGCCGCGCCTTGGCGGTCGAGCGCAGCGTCGAGCAGCAACCGGGCATATACTCGCCTCCACCACGATCCAGCTTGGATTACAGCCCCATGCGTTTCACTGCAGCCGCCGGTTCTCTTGTCGTTTTACTGACCATGTCGTCCACCGTATCGGTATCTGCGGCGGAAACTGACATATTCGGCATCAAGTTAGGGGCACAACTAACGCTGCCTGTTTGCGAACTATCCTCACCCGCTCCAGCTGCCCGCAGGAGCAACGTCGGATTGGGGGCGAGGGCGTTCAACAAGCTGACAGCCCCGCCGCCGGAGCCGCTGAAAGCCATGCCACCGGCAACAGGGTTGTGCGTCGCGCCCGGCACGACGAACATGGCCGTAGGCAATACCGAATTCGCGCCAGGCGAATACGGTTACCTGGTCTTCGCCACGACCGAGGCACCGGCTTGGGTTGCGCCGATCGGCATGTCGATCGGCGCGGGCGCAGGCGACGCTTTTTCCCTGGAAGGTGCGGGCGGCCTGGTGTTGCTGCGCAACGGGCGCGTGATCGCCCTGCGCTTCAATACCATGGGGTTCGAGGCCGAGCCGCGCGTGATGGAGCTGCTCAAGCGCAAGTTCGGTTCGCCCGGTTCGCAGAGGGCCGTGACCTGGAACAACGACCTGGGCGGCAGTCGCGATTCGATTTCCGCGCAATGGCGCAAGCCCGATTTCTTCGCGGATTATTCTTCGGTCGTGCAAACGCAGGCTATGCGAGCGCAAGGGCTCTCTGGCGGGATCGGGTTCCTCAACATCGGCAATGAGCTAGGGCGGCAAGTGTTGCAACCTGCTGCCAGCAAGGAAGCGGAATTCTAGGGAACCGACGACCTTGCGGGAGGCAGTGGTTGGATCCCGGCCAGCGCCTTGAGGCCTTGGCAGGAATGCCCTTGTAGGCGAAGGAGATGACCTGAAGATGTTCGCTCCTGGCCGGAAGCGGACATCGGAGCGGCAGGTAATCAGGGATGTCTATCTGGTACGGAAGCGCTGCTTTCGACCCCAAGGCTCCATTCGCAGAGGGACCAAAGTTCCATCGCTGGGTGCGGTCACACGTCCACCTGCTGTACAGGCTCAGCAGCCATAAGATCGAGCTGTACTAAGGGATGGCGTGCCATACGGCGCGCTTTGGACAAGTCGTATAGCCAAATTGCGGGATCCGGCTATTATGGAGTTTGGCACTCAACTCGAGGAGTACGTGATGGAAGATTTCCAAGAAGGTGACATCGTTCGACTCAAAGGCCAGATGGAGCCGTGGATGACCGCAAAATGCTGTGATTAACAGCCGCGATGTTCACGTTATCGCTGTAGATGTATTCGTTATCGTATATTTAATGCCGTGGCAGGTTGGGTGCCTAGGGCCAGCGTTTTTACCTTGGGTCAGGCTGGGGACAGTTGGTTCCCTATCGACACTCTGCGGCAGATCAAGCGGGAGATCTGTATTTTGGGCGATGGCAATGGAAGCATGACGGTTGTTCCATATTTGGGAGAGGTCGTCGATACGGGGGAGACGACCTTGCTCGCTCCCTGAGCTTCATGAGCTTGGCGCAACTGTGTTGCTGGAGGGATTCGCCCCCCAGACGACGCCGCGATAGTGCCGGCCGATGGCCGGCAGCCTTTTAAAGAGCGTCCCGATTCGCCTCAGGCGTGGATCGGTACGTCCTGGCCGTCGCGCACGCGAACGTTCAGGATCACCAGCAGCCATACCTGCTGTGTGGTCAATGCCTTTGATCCTGTTGCGGATGTGTCGGTAACGCTTGGCTGATCCGCAGCCCGCGAATGTCCTGCTGTAGTGGAGCCCCGAACAGCCGGCTGTACTCACTACTGAACTGGGAAGGGCTTTCGTAGCCCACGCGCAGGCCGGCCACGCTGACATCCACGTGCTCGTTGAGCGTGATCTGTCGAGCCTCCTGCAGGCGAAGCTGCTTCTGCAAGGGACTCATGCCGGCCACGTCGCGGAAATGCTGTCGAAACGTCGATGGGCTAATGTTTTCCGAAGCTACCGGCTCGTCAATGCGCAGCGTGCGATTGAAGTTCAACCTGAGCCACGCCAGAACCTTGGCGATCTGCTCGCCATTCGTGCCCATCGTGACCACCTGGCGAAGATGGGTAGCGGCGGCGCCCTCTGCGGCTAGGCGGTAGTACAGGCCTGCATCAGCGATCAGACGCATCCTTGGCAACGCTTAGAACGCCTGTTTGTTGGTTGCCCGCCTCGTAACTCGCGCGTGCGACCTCGACTTTGCTGACGTTCTCAGTCGCCCAGGCGTGGAGCGCAGCAAAAGGAGCCTCAAGGGTCCGTCCGAGTTTGGTGATCTCGTATTCCACTGCGATCGGCTTGGCAACAAGCACCTGGCGCCGAACAATGCCGTTCCTTTCCAGAGAGCGCAGTGTGGTGGCAAGCATCTTCTGCGAAGGGCCATCGAGTCGTCGCTTGAGCTCATTGAAGCGCAGCGGACCGTGACACAACGCGTCCAATATCAATACAGACCATTTGTCGGCGATCTGGTCAAGCAGCAGGCGGATGGGAAGCTCGTGAACGACACGGGGTGGTTTCTTTGAAGTCACCTAGTCACTCCTTGGTTCCTGATTGACACCAGGTTTCCAAAATATAGCATCAGCTGGTCTTCAAAACCTATGTCTCCGGAGCCATTCATGAAAAACAAGAATTTTCCCTCCTTGCGCCTTCGCACCCAAGCTGGGGCCATGTTCGTGACAATCGAACATCAACCGTTCCCGTTGCTCGACGCATCGTTGATGAAGCAGCTTGATGACCTTGCACTGACTCTGCTTGATGATTCGAGCATCCAAGTCGTAGTGTTTGACAGCGCCGATCCGGACTTCTTCATTGCCCACGGTGACATGGGTTTTGTTAAGGATCCTGAGGCATTCATGCAGTTGCAGCTGGGCGACAAGTCCAACGCCCATCTCAACCCGATGATGGCTCTGCTGGAGCGCTACCGCACCCTACCTCAAGTGACCATCGGCAAACTGAAGGGGCTGGCGCGGTGTGGCGGCGCCGAATTCCTGACGGCGCTGGACATGCGTTTTGCTGCCGAGGAGACCGCTGGGCTCGGCCAGACGGAGGCACTGATGGGAATCATTCCTGGTGCCGGTGGCACTGCCTACCTGCCGCCACTTGTGGGCCGCGCGCGCAGCCTCGAAATCGTTCTTGGGGCCGACCTCTTCGACGCACGCACCGCGGAGCGCTATGGCTGGATCAATCGCGCCTTGCCAGCGGCGGAGCTCGATGGTTTCGTCGAGTCCTTGGCACTGAGGATCGGAAGCCTGGTTCCCGGCGTCGTTCTCGCAGCAAAAGCGGCCATCGATGCTGGAGCCACGCTCCCCATTGGCGACGCACTGAAGATAGAGAACGAACAGCTTGGTGCGGTGTTCTCCCAGCCCATCGCCGTGGAGCGTACCTTGGAAGCTCTTCGGCGCGGGGCGCAGACACGAGAGGAAGAAAAAACCTTCGAACTGCTTCTGCAGAGCTTCTGAATCCGGGCGTGACCTGCGATCAGCTCGTCACGGCCTTGCAACCATTCGGTCGGCGCACTGCGCCTGACTGTTTCAATCAATGTGTTGCGGCACCTGTAGGTGCCGCCTCGTCTTTGCCGAAATCGACCGCCCCGCGGCAGGGCCCTCGGTAATCGAGAAGGCCTTGCGTCTGCAGCGGACGCGCCAGATCGCTCCACGCATCGCGCGCGGCGCCCTCGAAACGGAGGTTGCTGCGAAGCTGCAGACGGACGCCAATCGCTCATATGTCCCGGAGCTTGAGCGGCGCCTTCTGGCCGACGATCTTGTCCTTCTTCCAGAGCACTCGGTGGAGCCTAAGCGTGGTAGCCGTGGGAATCTCACGCGTCTTGAGGGAGTACAAGCGTGCTACTTCACCTCCGCGGCCGCATTCGACCCCGAGCGAACGTTCGCCTCTTGTTCGCGTAGGCTCCGTACTCGTTTCTTCAGCAGTTCGACCTGGACGGAGACATCCCTTGTGCGAAACGTCCATGTAGGCGGAAAAGTTGGCGTCATCTTGGTAATTGCAGTACTTGCACTCGTGGTCCGGTATCTCAATGGGCTTGAGCAAACCTCCGAGTTTTCGGCGGCGCGCAGGGCGTACGTGCAAGCTCATCCGGAAACAGCAGGTGCTCGCTTTGCAATTTGCTACTCGTGCGGATTCCGCTCCAGATATTTAGCGAACTGGAGGCAGCTTAGGTTCGGGATGCGAGTGCAACTACCGGCTGGAACCGAGACTGCCTTTGCTGAAGTGTCGACAAAGGGTGATCTGGCTTCCTCGATAGAGCTCGCCTAGGCCCACCTTCGGCTTACGTTTCGCGACGACTGCTCCTGGCCGTAAGCGGACATCCTTCGCGGGAAAGGCTCTGTAGCGAAAGTGGTGAACTTTGTGACCATGGACAATCCATGGCGGCGATTCGGATAAAGAGTCGAGACCCGCAACGATACTGGGCGCGGCAGTTGGCGGTCCAACTGCTCAATGCTCAACACACGAGACGTTGGGCTCGTAGTACGCTCCATACCGGTGATGTTGCCTTAGACCGTACGTCGACAAAAAAGAGACGGAGCTCAGATTTTGGAGGGAACGTGCTATCCAGGAAGAAGTTAATTGCGTTTTTTGGTCTGTCTTTAGGTCTAGTAGCGGGGGGCATAACAGCCAGCGCTATTCCTGATAGCACCAGCAGCGGCGAAGGCAAGCGAAGCAATCGCGCTGCCTCCGACTCACGGGCAGGCGACGGCGCTGCTAGGCAACTGATGTCTGCGGTCGACGGTCAAGGGCTGCCGCTCGATGGGATTCCTGTAGCACTCCGCTCCTCACACTCGGGAGCTTACAAGTACCTGAGGCAATGTCAGGCGAGAAGGCAATTCGAAACCTTCGTCGAGAATTCGAAGGTTGACCCGGACTCGCTTCAGTCGCGGCCAGAAAAGATTATGCAACTTGATCCGGACACGAGAGCCGGGTATCTCGATGGATTGGCCATGTTGGAAGATCGGCGAGAGGTGTGCGCAGACTGGGAGAAGAATGTCTCTCTCGATACCGCATACGAGCAGCTTTACCTGACTGCTCTTGAGAACGCTTTGGCCGGTGACCAGATTGCTGCGTCTTGCTTCGTGGTGAGAACGTGGCCGATGCCGTCAAATGGTTCGCCAGAGTATCAGCGCGTCGCTCGCTTGTATGTCGACAACAGTAGACGGCTCATTGACAGTGGGCTCTCAAACGGAAGTTGGCCAGTAGTGCGCGCGACCGCCGCAGCACTTTCCTCAAACCATTCCGTGGATTCCTTGCTGCCTACTGACAACCCGATGGCTTACCAGATCTCAAGGCTCATGCAGCTCGGCAGCGGGGACAACGCGCTTTCGCAGACCTACGGCTACGATGCGGCGCAGTTCGGTGCGAGCGTCGGTAGCCCAGCAGAACTGCAGCGTCTGGATGCGGAGGCGCGGCAATTGTTTGAGACGAACTTCCACAGCTCCCACGCTGAAATGACATCTTTTACGACCCTCTGCGACTGATCCCACACCCACCACTAATTCAAGCGTGGGCGCGATTGGAACTGAGCACACACGTGAGAGTCCTTTTTTGTGGTCCTTCAGAGACAATCCCGACATATCAGCGGGGGATGCAAATCGAGCCGTCTCGATCAAAGTTCACAAGATGCTATGGAAGGCCTTGGATATCCGCACTGGTAGCGCATTCACGGTGAGATGAAACGAGCCGCGTGATGACATACGCAGAAGCGTCCATATCGGAAGCCCTGGCGACGCCGCGGAGAAGCACCTAGTGCGAGAGCAAAGGCACGTCGTGAATTTTGGTGGCCTGCGCCCAGGACCGAACACGACCTTCGTAACAGCTGTCGTCCGCTTCTGGCCGGAAGCGGACACGGACGAAATGGGCGTCAGAAGGGATCAATCGGCGCGCAGTGGTCTGCCTGGCCATCACCCTGACGCGGGTTCTGCACAGCGTTCGCTCACCACGGCACCCTCAATGAAGCTTTCGACCGCCGCTACAAAGCAGCGTGGAGCCACCAATGCGAGCAGATGGGCGCCGCGGTCCACTGTGTGGAACGTGACAGGCCCCGACCCGGCAAGCGTGGCAGCGTGTTCTACGGCACCGGCGTACGCGGTATTCGGGTCCAGGGTCCCCTGCATTACCAGGGTTCGCGGAAGGGTGCGCGGACTCTTTCCGAACCATGCATCACGTGGGTAGCGCGGAACACCGCCATTCACCAGCAGGCCGGGAATGGGGCTGGCGAACAGCGCGTGCCTGGCCTCTTCATCGACAGTGGCCAGGCTCAGCTCCGGACGAGCGTTGTTCTCCGAGGCGGCAATGAGCATCACCAGCGGCAAGGCCGGCTGATTGTTTCCACCCTGTCCCAGTTGCGCCAGCGCAATGTTCCAATCGTTTGCCGTGGCAACCAGCGACCGGGCATCGCCAGCGGAAAGATCCTGCACGATCTTCGGGATTCGATCGCGCAGCGCAGGGAAGCTCAGCAGCGCGGCGAAAAATCGGCGCACATCGCCGCCCGGCACCTCTCTCTGCCAAGCAGCATCCTTCGCCGCCAGCAGCGTTCGATAGCGAACGAGGCTACCTTCATCCATGCTCTCACGGCCTACCTGGTCGACAAGCGCTGTGCGCCGGCTGAGATCGAACCTCTCAGTGGTTTCCGGCGGCACCAGTCCGTCAAGAATGAGGCCATCCACGTCAAGCTCGTTGACCTGGAGCGCGCGCAGCGCCAGTTGGGTGCCGTAAGAAACGCCATACAGCAACACCTGACCGCCGCGATCCCCGTCCGACATCAGGATGCCAAGGTCCTGAGCGGCCTCGGTAATAGAGAAGGCCGACGTCCGCTGCAGGTTGGCGTACATAGACCCGATGCAGGGTCCCCATTCCGTTCCTGCCAGCCCCCTGCCTTCCGGGCTTTCAGGTGACTCCTGGACGGGACAGATCCGCGAAGATCGGCCTGTACCCCGGTGGTCGGGAATCACAAGATCGAATCCGGGAAATGCACGCTGGTAAGTCTGGATCAGGGGATACAGGGATGCCCCTGACTCACCCGGGCCGCCGGAGAGCAGCCAGACTTCGCCTCGTCTGGCATGGTCGGCGCTGGCCGGTATGCGCCGCAGAAACAACGATATGTGCTCGCCTGATGGGTCAGCATGGCGCAGTGGCACATCGACAGAGGCGCACTGCGATCCGCGTAATGCGGGTGATGCGTCATCCTCGCAGGCTTGCGCCTTCGGTGCAGACGCGTTGGCACCCAAGGGTGCGACCAGAAGCAACACCGCCCACAGCACACTGCGACACATCGGCCATCCTCGAGCGTGATTGAGCAGCTAGGATGAACTGGCTGCGGAATCGAGACGAATGCCGGAAGTAATCCTGGTCTGCCGTCTTTGTCTGCTCCCGGCCGGAAGCGGACACGCGCCCGCTTTGCCGCACGGACCAATGGCGAATGCCGGGCGTGCCTGGCTAGCTACCCCGCTTAAGAAGCTCCCTATTGAAGATCGCTCGACGATCTACGCCTGCTGGACAACGCCAAGTCGAGGCACGGCATATATACCCTCCATGCATTAGTGATATGCACCTGCGCTCTTCTTCCAGCATGGTCCCGAGGGTAGATTTCCCTGACAATCTGTCACGGAGTGACCCATGCAGACTCGCACCCGCCAGCGCACTCTGGTGCCTCGCGTCCCCTCCACGCTGATCTGGATAGCGTTTTCCCTTTGCACCGCGACTGCCATGGCAAACGAGCCACTGCAGATCGACGCGCAAGGAAGCTTTCTCGCGGGTGGCATGGAAAAGACGGAACCTGGCACGTTCGATCCGTTGAAGCCCTCTGATCCGAATGGCCAGACCTACCACGGTGATCACGTCTATGCCTTCTACCAGAAGCCGGTCAACGCGCGTCCGCTGCCGATCGTGATGTGGCATGGTGCGGGCCAGTCATCCAGGAGTTGGGAAACGACTGCCGATGGACGCGAGGGCTTCCAGAACCTGTTCCTGCGTCGTCGCTTCACTACCTATCTGATCGATCAGCCAAGGCGGGGCAAAGCTGGCCGCAGTATGGTCGAGTCCACGGTGAAGCCGGTGGCAGACGATCAGATGTGGTTCAACCAGTTCCGAATCGGACTCTGGCCGAAATACTTCAACGGTAGCCAGTTCCCGAAAGGGGACGCCACGCTTGATCAGTTTTTCCGTTCGGTCACGCCGAACACTGGGCCGTTCGACCTCGAGGTAGTCTCTGACGGGGTAGCTGCCGTGCTCCAGAAGACAGGGCCTGCAATCCTGTTTACCCACTCGCAGGCCGGAGGCCCTGGCTGGATGACGGCGATAAAGAGCCCGAACGTTCGCGCAATCGTCGCCTTCGAGCCTGGCAGCAGCTTCGTATTTGCAAAGGACGATGCGCCGGCGCCGATTCCCAGTGCATTCGATACCGTCGCACCTGCCGTGGTGTCGTCTGAAAATTTCAAGGCGCTGACGCGGATTCCCATTCTGGTGCTGTATGGCGACAACATTCCTGAAAAGCCCGTTGACCTGCCCGCGCAGGACAGTTGGCGGGCACGGTTGGAAATGGCGCGCGCCTGGCGCGATGCGGTCAATCGGCAGGGCGGAGACGTCACCCTGATCCATTTGCCGGACATCGGCATCCGTGGCAACAGCCACTTCTTGTTCTCGGACCTCAACAACGTCCAGATCGCCGATCTGGTGAGTGAGTTCCTGGCGAAAAAGAATCTGGATCAGTGAGCCGGACTATCTGGTGCAGTGATCGCACCATGAAGGGCGTGTGGCGCGATGGGTGCCGCGTCGCTCGCCCATCCATAATTCATATCATTCATGCATGAGTGATATCCGGCTGATGCTCTAGCTATATGAGTGCACGGCGGTTAGTTTTACTCCTGATCCCTCCAGCCCGGGCGCGCCATAGGGCACCGGCAGGGATTACCTCCAGACTGGGAGCAGTTGAATGAAGCACATCGTGCACGCCACGCTGTTGGCGATGTCCCTTGGCTTGTCGGCAGGCGACGCGTCCGCAGCCGACTACAAGCTCAACCCCTTCAAATTGGCCTACGAAGGTGCGATCACGCGGAATGTTCCCAGCGAGGTCAATGTCCACTCGGTGACCTATCCGCTGAATGGAATCGAGATCGCGGCAAACTTCTACACGCCGCCCAACTTTGACGCCGCGCGGAAATACCCGACCATCGTGGTGGCCCATCCCAACGGTGGGGTGAAAGAGCAGGTGGCCGGCCTGTACGCGCAGCGCTTGGCCGAGCATGGCTATATTGCCATTACTGCTGACGCGGCATATCAAGGTGCCAGCGGTGGCCAGCCGCGCAGCGTGGACACTCCTTCCCACCGCATCGAAGACATCCACGGCATGGCCGACTTCATCAGTCGATTCCCGTGGGTCGACACCACGCGCCTGGGCTTGCTGGGCATCTGTGGCGGCGGCGGCTATTCGCTGGCGGCCGCGCAGACCGACAAGCGGTTCATGGCCGTAGCCACGATCAGCATGTTCAACTCTGGCCGCGTACGCCGCAACGGCTACGGCGACTCGCAGCTCGACACGATCCAGCAGCGCCTGCAGCAGGCCTCGAAAGCGCGAGCACAGCAAGCTGCCGGCGGCGAAGTGCTGTACTCCGGCGACGCCAACCTCACCGACGAGCAGATCGCCGAACTTCCGTTCGATCTGTATCGCCAGGGCTATGAGTACTACTGGAAGACGCATGCCCACCCCAACTCCACCTTCCGCTACACCACCAGCAGCCTGCTTGAGCTGATGCGTTGGGACGCCACCGACCAGATAGCGCTCATCAACCAGCCGCTGCTGATGATTGCCGGCAGCAAGGCTGACAGCCTTTACATGACCCGGGACGCCTTCGCCAAAGCGACCGGCACCACCGACAAACAGCTGGTGCTGCTGGACGGCGCGACGCATATCGAGACTTACTGGGTGCCGAAATACGTGGATGCCGCCATCGCCTCGCTGGCCACGTTCTACGGCCGGACGCTTGCGCCATGAGCACGCCTCGCGCATCAACCGCGCAGACTGCGCTGCTCGGCGCGGCACTGAGCGTGGCGGCACCGTTCGCTGGCGCGGTCGAACCACCCACGCAGCAGATCACCCGAGCGGGAACGCAGTCGTCCGTTGCCGGTCCGGCAGCGACCTTCGTCGGCAAGGTGCGGGTAGATCCGCTGTTCCCGGCGGACGAGGAGGTGCAAGCGTCCTCCGCATACGTCAGCTTTGCGCCGGGCGCGCGCTCGGCCTGGCACACTCACCCCTCCGGTCAGCGACTGGTGGTTACCTCCGGCGTTGGGCTGACCCAGGAATGGGGCAGGCCGGCGCGGCAGATACATGCCGGGGACGTGGTGGTGTGTCCTGCCGGAGTCAAGCATTGGCACGGCGCCGCGCCGCACAGCGCGATGACTCACCTCGCAGTAACCGGTGTGGAAGATGGCAAATCGGTTGCCTGGCTTGAGCAGGTCAGCGATGACGAGTATCGCGAGGCGTCAGCGGGCATTGACGCCCCCGTTGCCGGTCCGCTGTCGCCGAGGCAGCAGGCGATCCCGCTGCTTGCAGCCGCCGCAGCCAGCAGCGACATGCCGCAGCTCAATGCCGCGTTGCGCCGGGGACTGGACGCTGGCCTGACGCTGAGTGAGACGAAGGAAGTGCTCGTGCAGCTGTATGCCTATGCGGGGTTCCCGAAGAGCCTCAACGCCCTGGGCGAGCTGATGAACGTAGTGCGCGAACGTGAGGCGCAGGGCATCGCGACCGCGCCTGGGCGCGCGCCCACCGGGAAGGTTCCCGTGGGCGATGCGCTTCGCGCGGTAGGCACCGCCAACCAGACCCGGATCTCCGGTGCCCCGGTGACCGGGCCGGTCATGGACTTCGCCCCCATCATCAACCAGTACCTGCAGACGCACCTGTTCGGCGACATCTTCGAGCGCGACAACCTGGACTGGCAGAGCCGCGAACTGGCAACGGTGGGCGCGCTGGCAGTGATGCCGGGCGTGGAGGCGCAGTTGCGCTCGCACATGGCGGCCAGCCAGCGCGTCGGCCTCAGCCGCGCACAGTTGCAGCACCTGGCCCAACTGCTGGCTCACAGCGGCTACGCCGCCGCATCCGCGCGCGCGGTGCAGGCACTGGAACAGACCCCGGCACCGGGGCCCTGACAGCGCCCCACATGGAGACCCCAATGAATACCCTGCCCACCAACGCCCAACGCCGCTCCCTGCTGAAGGGCGCCGCTACGCTGGCGGCGCTGCCGCTGGCCGGCACGCTGGCCACGTCCACGACAAAGGCCTCCCCGGCAGCTGCAGCACCGAGGATGGACGGCCGCCGCATGCTCGGGAAGCTGCAGGTGTCCAGCATCGGGTTGGGCGTGCAGAACATGAGCCGCACCTACCAGACCACCCTTCCCTCGCGCACCGAGATGCACCGCATCATCCGTGCCGCGTTCGATCACGGGATGAACTTCTATGACGCGGCCGAGGCGTATGGCCCGCACGAAGTGGAACGGATCCTGGGGGAAGGGGTGGCCTCGTTCCGCAACGAAGTGGTGATTGCCACCAAGTTCGGCTGGAACATCGACCTGGAAACCGGCGCGCGTGGCCCGGGCCTGATCAGCAGGCCTGCGCACGTCAAGCTGGCGGTGGAGGGCATGCTCAAGCGACTGCGGACCGACCGCATCGACCTGCTGTACCAGCACCGCGTGGACCCGCAGGTGCCGATCGAAGACGTGGCCGGTGCGATCCAGGACCTGATGACCGAGGGCAAGGTGCTGCATTGGGGCCTGTGCGAGATGGGCCTGAAAACGCTTCGTCGCGCGCACGCTGCGCTGCCGGTGACGGCTGTGCAGAGCGAGTACTCGATGCTCTGGCGTGGGCCGGAACAGGAAGTGCTTGCTACGTGTGCTGAGCTGGGGATCGGATTCGTGCCATGGAGCCCGCTGGGCGTAGGCTTCCTGACGGGGGCGATCGACGCCGGAACACGGTTTGCCGAGGGCGATATTCGCGGCATCGAAACGCGCTTCGCCCCGGCGAACATCGAACACAACCTTGTATTGGTGAACCTGCTCAGGGACTGGGCCGCGCGAAAACAGGCCACGCCTGCGCGGATCGCACTGGCCTGGCTGATGGCGCAGCGACCCTGGATCGTGCCGATTCCTGGCACCACGCAGATGGCCCATCTGCTGGACAACCTGGGCGCAGCCGAGGTGGTCTTCAGCGCCGCCGAGCTGCGCGAGCTCAACGCTGCAGTCGCTGCGGTGGCAGTGCAGGGCGAGCGCCTTCCGCCGGCGGTGCAGGCCTACAGTGGCGTGGAGGCGCCCCTGCGTTAGCGCTCAATCCCGATAGCGCAGCGCATCACGCAGCAGGGTAAACGCCGGCGATGACTGCCTGCGACTGGGGTAGTACAGGTGGTAGCCAGGGAAGGAGGGGCACCAGTCCTGCAGCACGTGGACCAGGGTGCCTGCCTGCACGTGGGAGCGCACCAGATCCTCGGGCATGTAGGCCAGTCCCAGCCCCTCCAGCGCGGCACCCAGGCGCAGGGCGATGTTGTTGAACACCAGTTGGCCTTCCACCCGTACTTTCAGTTCCTGCCCCTTCTTCTCGAACTCCCACGCGAAGATGCCCCCATGGGTTGGCAGGCGGATGGTGATGCAGTTGTGCCGGGTGAGGTCGTGCGGCGATTTCGGCTTCGGATGGCGCTGGAAATAAGCAGGCGATCCGACGACGGCCATGCGCAGGTCAGGCCCGACGCGCACGGCGATCATGTCCTTGGCCACCTGTTCGCCCATGCGGATGCCGGCGTCGAAGCCCTCGGCGACGATGTCGGTCAACCCGTAGTCGACGATCACCTCGATGTTCAGGTCGGGGTTGGCCGGCAGCAGCCTGCCCAGTACCGGCTGCATCACGGTGAGCGCGGCATGTTCACCTGCCGTGATGCGGAGGCGGCCGGCGGGCTTGTCGCGGAACGCGTTGAGCTGGGCCAGCTCGGTATCGATCTCCTCGAAGCGCGGTGCGATCACCCGCAACAGTTGCTCGCCCGCTTCTGTGGGGGACACGCTGCGGGTGGTGCGCGCGAGCAGGCGCACGCCGAGACGCTCCTCCAGCTGGCGCATGGATCGGCTCAGCGCTGGCTGGGACATGCCAAGCTGCGCGGCGGCACGGGTAAAACTGCGCTCACGCGCCACCAGCACGAACATGGCCAACTGGTCGTAGTTCTCCGCGCCCATTGATGCAATCCGGATATAAGCGATATTCGATTATGCCTCTGCAAGCATGCGCGCGGGGGGCGTAGATTGGGGCCATGACCACGCCATCCCCCCATCCTGGTCGCCGGGCGGTCGTTGCCGCGTTGGCATCGCTGCCGCTGGGCTGTACCGCTGCGGTGCCCGAAAAGCAGCCCGTTGCCCGCCCTTCAACCGCGCGGACGCTGGTGGCCTACTTCTCGCGCTCGGGAAATACCCGGGTGATCGCCGGGTTGATCCATCGCAGCGTGCAGAGCGATCTGTTCGAAATCCAGCCTGCAACGGACTACCCGGCGGACTACCTGGAAACGGTGGCGCAGGCGAGGCAGGAGCGCGACGACAGCCGCGAGCCGGCGTTGCGCGCGACGATTGCGGACCTCGCACGCTACGACACGGTGTACCTCGGCTTCCCGATCTGGGGCGAGACCGCTCCACCGGTCATCCGTTCGTTGCTGTCACGGCACGACATGGGTGGCAAGACGCTGGTGCCTTTCATTACCCATGGCGGGTACGGCGTGGGCAGCAGCCTGCGCGTGCTGGCGCGCCATGCGCCCAAGGCACGCATCCGGGAGGCCTTCGTGATGCAGGCCGACCAGGAGCGAAAGACGATGGAAAGCGTCAACGCCTGGCTTTCCGCTTCCCCTACTGCTCGATGAGGAACCCGCGATGAAAATGCGTACGCTTGGACAAGGCCTCGAGGTCTCCGCCCTCGGCCTGGGCTGCATGGGCATGAGCTCGGGCTACGGCCCGGCCGCGAACAGGCAGGAGATGATCGGGCTGATCCGCGCGGCGGTGGAGCGCGGCATCACGCACTTCGACACCGCCGAGGCTTACGGCCCGTTCGCCAACGAAGCGTTGGTGGGCGAGGCGCTTGCGCCGGTGCGCGACCAGGTGGTGATTGCCACCAAGTTCGGGTTCGATATCGACCCGGCCACCGGGACGCGCGGGCCGGGCACCAACAGCCAGCCGGCGCACATCAAGGCGGCGGTGGAGGCCAGCCTCAAGCGCCTGCGCACGGAACGTATCGATCTGCTGTACCAGCACCGGGTTGATCCGGCCGTGCCGATTGAAGACGTGGCCGGTGCGGTGAAGGATCTCATCGCGGAAGGAAAGGTGGGCCACTTCGGGCTGTCGGAGGCGGGGCTGCAGACCATCCGCAGGGCGCACGCAGTGCAGCCGCTCGCCGCCGTGCAGAGCGAGTACTCGCTGTTCTGGCGCGAGCCGGAGATTACGTTGCTGCCGCTGCTGGAGGAACTGTGCATCGGCTTCGTGCCATTCAGTCCGCTGGGCGCAGGTTTCCTGACAGGCAAGATCGACGAGCACACGCAGTTCGATGCAAGCGACTTCCGCAACGTCGTGCCGCGCTTCTCTGCTGACGCACGCCGGGCCAACATGGCGCTGGTGGAGGTGGTCAGGACCGTGGCAACCGGGAAGGGAGCGACGCCAGCACAGGTTGCGCTGGCATGGCTGCTGGCCCGGAAGCCCTGGATTTCGCCGATTCCGGGCACGACCAAACTGCATCGCCTCGATGAGAACCTGGGGGCCATCGATCTGGTGCTGGATGGAGGCGACCTTGAACGCATCGACAGCGAGCTCGCGCAGGTGCGCGTGCAGGGTGAGCGACTGCCGGAGGCGGCATTGGCCATGACCGGCAAGTAGATGCCGCCGAGCAAGTAGCGCGTCTGTCCGGCTGCCGAGGGCGCGCATGCCGAACCGGCGGCGGTGGGCCGGAAGCGCTGCCGGGCAGGAGCGACCTTCATAGGTGGCCCGGTCAGGCGGCTTCCGTGAAGCGGCCCGCGCGGCCGACCTCAGCGCGTCCAACCTGAGCGAGGCGGTCAAGCGCATCGAGGCCCAGTTGGGCGTGAGGCTGCTCAATCGCACTACCCGCAGCGTGGGCCTCACCGACGCGGGCAAAGTGCTGCTGGCCCGGGTGGAGCCGGCCCTGAGGGAGCTGGATACCGCGACCGAGGCGATCAGTGCGTTCCGGAGTACGCCGACCGGCACGCTGCGGCTGAACGTGCCTGTCAGCGCGGCACGGCTGGTGTTGCCGCGGATTCTGCCGCCACCGCTGCGCGCCTTCATCGATTTCATCAAGGCAGCGCCGGTATGAGCGCGAGGGACCGGTCGGCGGCCAGGCTCAGCGGCAGGTAGTGGTGCTGCGATTGACCAGGTCCGCGCTGGCCGGTGCGAACTGGAACACGCTGGTCATCGCTTCGCCCGATGTCTCCGGTGGCGACCTGCCCAGGAGCAGCAGGGTGCCACCTGGCTGCGACACGATGCTGGTCGGCTGCCGGTGCGCGGGTGCATAGCGCGGGTAGGTCGATGCCGGCTGCGTGCGGTAGCGCTGTTCGAGGGCAGCCTGCAGTGCTCCATGGGTGTCGTCGCGGTAGGCGGTCATGAACATCATCGAGACCGGTGCGCCAGTCGCCTCCAGCGTCATCAGGCTGGCGAAGGTCATGGGCTGTCCGCCGATCGTGCAGATGCCGTCGCGCCGCATGATCATCGAGGCGGTCGTGGCCGGTGTGCAGGTGTCGCTTGGCATCTTCTCTTCCACGTCCCGTGGCAGCGCGCCGAACGCGGCAACGGCCTGCGCGCCGGCAAGCTCGGCATCGAGCGGGCACTCGGACAGCGTCGGGGCACCCACCGCGGCGGCGGTGGCGACGGTGCCGGTTCCCGTTCCGGCGGTATCGGCCGTGTCATCGGTGCTGGGGGTGCCGGGCACAAGGGAGTCCAGGAACTGCATCCCCATCTTCCTGGCGCTGCTGCAGTGCGCCGGCGCTGCCTCGACGGTCATCAGGATGTTGTCCCGGGTGCCGTGCACGATGCGGACCAGCGTACAGGTGCTGCCGGTGTCGAGCTGGCGGGTGATGGTGGGGTGGTCCCGATACGGCGCCCGGTCCAGCGAGGCGCCAGGCAATGCGCCGGCCGCCGCGAAGCCTTCGAAGTAGGTGCCGGCGAGCGCTGCATCGCGGTATTGGACACGGGTGGCGCCAAACTTCACGCCATCGCCCACGCAGCCGAGCACATCCGCCCGGACCACATCCCCCGAGCCGGGCGTGGCGGTCAGATCGTTGAAGCGGCACGGCAGCCGCACCGAGAAGCTGCCGCCGCTGGAGGTCGCCTCCAGCCAGCCGTCCGGGCCGGGCGTGCCAGCACCGCTGCGATGCATCTTGATCTTCTCGGCGGCCGTGGCGCTGGCGGCGCAGGCGACCGCGATGAGGCCGAGCAGGGCCGCAGCCCGTGCGGCACGGCGGCGGGGCGTGGCCGGGGCCGGGACAGGGGCAACGTGTGTCATCGGTGAAGTCATCCTGACGTGATCGAGGTGGGGCGAAGCAAGGCGGGAGACGATAGCGTGGCCCGGCGTGCGCCTCAATCGGTCGCGCCGTCCACGACTGGCTTGACTGGCTTATGATCGCCCCACTTCAACTCCCGCACCGGCATCATGGACCGATCCCGTACGCACCTTGCCGGCCTGGCGTCGCCGCGGGCATGGATGGCGATGCTCTTCCTGCTGTGCTGCGTCGCACCCGCGCTGGCGCAGACCGCGCGCAAGCCGTCGCCCTACGAACATCGCCAGGGCAGTGACGCGGCTCCCGCGCAGCCGAGCGAGGGGCCGGACTATCTCTCGCGCCTCGACAGCCGCGCGCAGTTCATGCAGCTGGCCCGGGTCTACAACGCCGGTACCGCGCTGGAGATGCCGCACCTGATCTTCGTGATCGACCGGCAGGATGCCGCGCGGATCTACTACATCAACACGCCGCGGTTCGCGCTGCACGAGCAGTTCGTGCGCCGCCAGCGGCTGGTGCGCAGCCTGGACAAGGCCACGCTCAACGCGCAGTACCGCGACCCGCAGCGGCGCTTCCTGTTTGGCACGCTCAGCTGGCAGCGCGACCTGCCGGGGTACACCTACGAGTTCTGGGAGGGCGACGTGCTGAGCGCGGCCCTGCTGCGGCAGACCGATGCGGTGGTGCGCGCGTCGTTCCGCGAGCCGATCCGGTTCAAGACCAACTCCACCCAGCACGAGCAGGTGGCCAGCGCCGTGGGGCTGGCCCACGTGAGCCAGGAGGCGCTGCTGCGCGAGCAGCGTTTCCTGCCACTGAACACCGGTCGTGCCGAGGGGCGGCTGCGCATCGTGCGCTCGGAGGCGCAGCTGCGAACGCTGTCGCCGCGCGACATCCCGGTACTGGACGAGGTGCCCATCGCGCTGGCGCCGGTGGCCGGCCTGGTGACGCAGCGCCCGTCCACCCTGCTGTCGCACGTGAACCTGCTCGCCAAGGGCTGGGGCATTCCCAACGTGTATATCCGCGACGCGCAGGATGCCCTGCGCCAGTACGACGGACGCTGGGTGGCACTGGAGGTCACCCACAACGACTACCGGGTGACGCCGCTGACGCGCCCGGCCAGGACCCCGTCCCCCACGGCCCACCGCCCGGTGGCGGCCAACCTGCCGCGCCCGGACCTGAGCGTGGTCGCGCTGAAGCCGCTGGCCGCCCTGCGCGCGCGCGACAGCAGCCACTGCGGCGTCAAGGCGGCCAACCTCGGTACGCTCAAGGCCGTGCTGCCGCCGGCCGCGCGCGTGCCGGATGGGTTCTGCGTACCGTTCTCGCACTACCAGGCGATGGTGCAGCGCCTGCAGGTGGCCGAGCGCCTGCGCGAACTGCAGCGCCGGCCGGGCTTCGGCAGCGACCCGGACGTGCGGCGTGCCGCCCTGGCGGCATTGCGCACCGAGATCGCCACCGCCGTGCCCGATCCCGCCTTCGTGCGCACGCTGGAGGGCCAATGGCGCGGCCAGCTGCAGGGGGGGGCGGTGTTCGTGCGCAGTTCGTCCAATTCCGAGGACCTGCCCGGCTTCAGCGGTGCCGGGCTGTACACCACCGTGCCCAACGTGACCCGCGCCGACGCCGTGGCCAAGGCCGTGCAGACGGTGTGGGCGTCGGTCTACAACTTCGAGGCGTACGAAGCACGCGCCGCGGCAGGCTTGCGCCAGGATGCGGTGGCCATGGCGGTGCTGGTGCAACGGGCTGCGCCGTCGGACAGCTCGGGCGTGATGATCACCCGCGATCCCTTCGACGCGGGCCGCCACCACATCACCTACATCTCGGCCAAGCGCGGGCTTGGCATCCGCGTGGTGGAGGGCAAGCGCCAGGCCGAGCAGGTGATGTACTCGGCCTGGTCCAAGGCGGTGCAGGTGCTGAGCCGCTCGGCCGAAGACACCCAGCTGGTGGCCAGCGCCGCTGGTGGGGTGCGCGAGGTGCCCATCACCGGCTCCCGCCAGGTACTCACCGATGCGCTGATCGCGCGCCTGGCCAAGGTGGGCGCCGCCACCAAGCAGGCGCTGGGCGGCGTGGACCAGGACATCGAGTGGGCCGTGGTCGGCGATGAGGTGCTGATACTGCAGTCGCGGCCGTACGTGGACCGGAGTACGCGATAGCGGCGAGAACTTCTCGGGGGTCCATTCGATCCGTGACACGCACAGGGCAACGGAAGGCTGATCCTCGTTCAACGCATGGGCCGGCACCCTTTCTGCCGACCCACGTGTTTCCCCGCGGGGTATCCAGCTGTACCGCGTGCTGGCAGTCGCAGGCCTGCTCGCGTTGGCGTCGGTCACGGCGTTGCCGTGGCCACGGGTGACGCACGCCCTGCGGGAGCGCGCCGAACGCGCCGCGTTCCAGACGGCCGATTCTGCGCTCCAGGCCGGGCTCGTGCGGACCTGCCTTGGGCATGGACCAGACCGGCCGGAACGGACGCTTCGGGGCCACGCGATGCAACCGATGGTGTTCTTGGATACCACGTCGTCGCCGCTATGCGCGCTCGACCAGCCAGCGCCCGGCGATGCGAACGCGCTCCTGGCCGCGGACCGGGAGGGCGCGCTGGTGGATGCCGCGGACCACGAGACGCCGTTGCCATTGCAGCGTCTGCTTGATCGCATCACCGACAGCGGACCTGCAACCGCGCCCCGCGCATTCCGGGTCTGACAGTGATCGGTGCGCACGAGCAGGCGAGGTTTGCCGACGCGTGCGCAGCGACGTCAAGGAAACCGATGGCGCGCTGCCGGCGGTGCTGCCCGCGTTCCAGGCCCTGCACGACAGATGGACGATGCCCTCAGGAGGGGACATCGGCCAGCATGTAGCGCGCCAGCTCTTCCGGGTGACCCAGCGGAAATGCCGCCTTGAGGACGTCGAGGAATGCGGTGACGCGTGCGCTCAACAGACGACGCGATGGATACAGCGCCCAGATCTCGATCGGCGGCGTCTTCGCGTCGCCCCATCGCGCCAGCACGCCGGCCTCCAGGTCGTTGGCGACCAGCGAAAGCGGCAGCAGTGCCGCGCCAACGCCCGTGCGGACCGCATCGCGGATCATGATCAACGAGCCCAGCCGCAGGATCGGGTCAATCTGCACCTGCCAGTCGCCGGCGTCGGTCGCCAGTTGCCAGGCGGACTCGCCGGCGGAGGCGCGCGCGACCACCGGCACGACCACGCCCGGCGAGGGACGGCGCAGCCGCGGGCTGGCCACCGCGACCAGCCGATCACGGATCAGCACCCGGCCGATCAGGGTGTCGTCCGGGTCCGGGTTGACCCGGATCACCAGGTCGTAGCCTTCCTCCACCATGTCCACCGGGCGGTCTTCGGTGGTGATGTCGAGGCGGATGGCGGGATGACGCAGGGTGAATTCGGCGGCGAGTTTCCCCAGCGCCATCTGCGAGAACAGCAGGGGAGCGCTGACCCGCAGCCTGCCCGTGGGCGACAGCCCGCCGGAAGCGATCGCGGTGGCGGCGTCGCCGAGTTCGGCCAGCAGGCCCTCGGTCCGTTCGAACAGCGCCCGGCCTTCCTGGGTCAGCCTGAGGACGTGGGTGCCGCGCTCGAACAGACGCACGCCCAGATCGCGCTCCAGCTCGGCGACGCGCCGCGACAGGGTGGCCTTGGGCCGATCGGCGGCCCGTGCCGCACGCCCGATACCGCCATGCCGGGCCACAAGGGTGAAGTCAGCCAGGGCGAGCAAATCCATGTGTTCCACCAGTGAGACGGGTGGTCCAAATATACGGGCTATCGGCCCGAAGGTGGATCAACAACCATGAGGCCTCCCAACCCTGCAGGAGCAACACCATGACCATTCTCGTTACCGGCGCCACCGGCACCGTCGGCCGTCACGTGATCCATCACCTCATCGCGCGGGGCGCGACGGTGCGCGCCTTGGTTCGTCATCCGGACACGGCGCAGCTGCCCGACGCAGTGGAGCGGGTGCAGGGCGACCTGCTTGACGTCGATGCGCTGCGCGAGGCGTTCAAGGGCGTGTCGACCCTGTTCCTGCTCAATGCAGTGGTGGCCGATGAGTTCACCCAGGCGCTCATCACGCTCAACGTGGCGCGCGACGCCGGCGTGCAGCGGGTGGTGTACCTGTCGGTGATCCACGCCGACCGCTACGTGAACGTGCCGCATTTCGCCGGCAAGTTCGGGGTGGAACGCATGCTCGAGCAGATGGGCTTCAGTGCCACGGTCCTGCGCCCGGCCTACTTCATGGACAACGACCTGACCATCAAGGACGTCGTGCTGGGCTACGGGGTGTATCCGATGCCGGTGGGCAGCAAGGGGTTGGCGATGATCGACGCAGCTGACATCGGCGAGATCGCGGCCCTTGAGCTGCTGTCACGCGACCAGGCGGTGCACGACAGCGCGCTGACCCGCATCAACCTGGTCGGCCCGGATACGCTCACCGGAGTGGATATCGCCGGCATCTGGTCGGAGGTGCTGGGGCGCACGATCGCGTACGGTGGCGATGACACGGCGCCGTTCGAGCAGAACCTGCGCCGGTTCATGCCGGCCTGGATGGCCTACGACATGCGGCAGATGGCCGAGCGCTTCCTGAGTGACGGCATGCTGCCCGAGGCGGGCGACGTGGCGCGGCTGACCCGGCGGCTGGGCCGCCCGTTGCGCAGCTACCGTGACTTCGCCTCGGCGGTGGCGGCAACGGCCTGACCGGCGTGCCACCCGCGCGCCTCAGCCCTTCGGCGGACGCTCGTAGTCCTCGGGCGTGGCGGTGTGTTCGGCCTCGGGCATGTCCTTGTCCTTCCACCTCGCCTCGTCATTGCGAGGTTTGTCGGGCGTGTGGGCCTTGTCCTGGTCGTCGACGTCGGCGCCGGGATTGAGGGGAAGCTTGGTCATGGCAGTGTCCATCGAGAGGCGTCCAGGCCACGTTGCGCGCCTCCCGGTGAGCACCGTGTCTGGGCCGGCTGCACATTCCCAGCACATGGCGGTCACCGCAGGGGGACGCCCTCACCGGTATGTGTAGGTCCTACGTTATGCAAGGACCTACCGATGCGCGCACTGACTTACCACGGCAGCAAGGACGTACGGGTGGACACCGTTCCGGACCCCACGCTGGCCGCGCCGGACGACCTGATCCTGCGCGTGACCGCGACCGCCATCTGCGGCTCGGACCTGCATCTGTACCGCGGCAAGATTCCCGATCTGCATACCGGCGATGTGCTCGGCCATGAATTCATGGGCGTGGTGGAGGAGGTGGGCAGCGGCGTGACCGACCTGCGCCCCGGTGATCGCGTGGTGGTGCCGTTCGTGATTGCCTGCGGCGAGTGCTTCCACTGTAAGTTGGCTGAACACGCGGCATGCGAGACCACCAACACCGGCAAGGGCGCGGCGCTGAACCAGAAGGGCATCCGCCCGCCGGCGGCGCTGTTCGGCTACAGCCATCTGTATGGCGGCGTGTCCGGCGGACAGGCCGAGTACGTGCGCGTGCCCAAGGCCAACGTGGGGCCGCTGCGCGTCCCCGATGCGCTGCCGGACGAGCAGGTGCTGTTCCTGTCCGACATCCTGCCCACCGGCTACCAGGCCGCGATCAATGCCGGCATCAAGCCCGGGGCCACGGTGGCGATCTTCGGCGCCGGTCCGGTCGGATTGATGGCGGCGGCGTGCTGCCGCCTGCTGGGCGCCGAGACCATTTTCATGGTCGACCATCTCGCGTATCGGCTGGCGTTCGCGGCACAGACCTATGGCGTCACCCCGGTGGACTTCAGCAAGATCGAAGACCCGGCGCAGTACATCATCACCCAGACCAACGGGCGCGGCGTGGATGCCTCGATCGAGGCGGTAGGCTTTGAAGCCGAGGGCAGCGCGCTGGAGTCGGCGCTGACCACGCTGAAGGTGGAAGGCAGCAGCGGGGTGGCGATCCGCCAGTGCATCGCCGCGACCCGGCGCTGCGGCACGGTGAGCATTCCCGGCGTGTATGCCGGTTACCTGCACGGCTTCCTGCTCGGCGATGCGTTCGACAAGGGCCTCACCTTCAAGATGGGCCAGACCCACGTGCAGGGCCTGATGCCCGAGTTGCTGGATTACATCGGCGAAGGCGCGCTGGACCCGGGCGTGATCATCACCCATCGCCTGTCGCTGGAAGACGCCGTGCGCGGCTATGAGATCTTCGATCGCAAGGAGGAGGATTGCCGCAAGGTGATCCTCACGCCCTGACATGGACCGGCTTTCCGACCATGCCGCGCCCGCGCTGGAGGCCGATGCGCGCGAGGTGCTGGCCCGGCAGCCCTCGCTGCCGCTGCCGGGGCGCGGGCACACGCTGGAGCGCTGGCGTGCGCTTGCCGGCATCGCCGGGCATGACCTGTGCGTGGCCAAGGTAGTGGAGGCGCACTACGACGCGCAGGCGATCCTTGCCGATCTGCACGCCGCGCCGTTGCCGCCCGATGCGCTGGCGGCGGTGTGGGCGGCGGAAGGACCGCAGGCAACGCTTCACTTCGACCCGGCCACCGGCACGGTCAACGGCACCAAGCCGTGGTGCTCCGGCGCCGGGCTGGTGGATGAGGCGCTGGTGACCGCGCGCAGTGACGACGGTGCGCAGCTGCTGCGCATCCGCGTCGACGCACCGGGCATCCTGCTGCAGCCGCAGACCTGGCATGCCACCGGGATGAGCCGCATTCCCAGCGGCAGCGTGCAGTTCACCGACGTGCCTGCCATCGCCGTCGGCAAACCCGGTGGCTACCTCGCGCGCCCCGGCTTCTGGCATGGCGGGGCCGGCATCGCCGCGTGCTGGTACGGTGCGGCGGCGGCCCTGGCCGCGCCCCTGCAACGCTCGCCGCGGGTGGCCGGGGACGGCCAGACCGCCGCCTTGCTGGGACATGTGGACATGGCATTGCAGGCCACCGCCGCGCTCATCCGCGAGCTGGCGGCGTGGATCGATGCGATGCCGTCGCAGCCGCACCAGTCCGATGTGATCCGCGTGCGCAGCGTGGTCGAGCGCAGCTGCACGCAGGTACTCGATGCCGTGGGCCGCGCGCTTGGCCCGGCGCCGATGTGCCTGGACGCCGCACATGCCCGCCGTTGGAGCGACCTCACCGTGTTCATCCGGCAGAGCCATGCCGACCGTGACTGGGCCGAACTGGGCCGTGCGGTCCAGACGCAGGAGGGGCCGTGGACGCTGTAGGACCACGCATTGAAGGACAGGGCAGCCTGGAGGCCGACTGGGCCGCCTGCACCTGGTTGGAGGCGCTGCCGGTACACGACGCGGCCAGCGTGCTGCGGGATGTGCGCCGCCTGGTGGTGGTCTCGCCGCACCCGGATGACGAAGTGCTTGCGTGCGCCGGCGTGATGCAGGCTGCGCTGGCCCAGGACATCGCGGTGCACGTGGTGTCGGTGACCGACGGGGAAGCCTGTTACCCGGATGCGCCGTTGTGGCCGGCGGCGCGCCTGCGCGATGCGCGCCGGCATGAGCTGGCCACGGCGATGCGGCTGTTGGGCCTGGACGCCACCCATGTGACCCCGCTCGGCCTGCCCGACGGCAGCGTGGCCACCCACGAGGCCGAGCTGGCCGCGCAACTGGCCGCGCAGGCACTGCCCGGGGACCTGCTGGTGGCGCCGTGGGTGGGTGACGCGCACCCCGACCATGACGCGGCCGGGCGTGCGGCGCAGGCGGCGGCCCGCGGGCGTGGCATTCGCAGTTTGCAGTATCCGGTGTGGGCCTGGCACTGGCTGGATCCACGCGCCGCCACCGGCCCCTGGCCGGGCGCGATGCGCATTCCGATGAGCCGCGCAGCGCAGGCAAGAAAGCACGACGCGATGCAGGCATTTGCCACCCAGACCGGCGCAGTGGAGGGCCTGGACTGCGAGCCGATCCTGCCGGCGCACGTGACCGCGCGTTTCCGGCGCGCGTTCGAGGTGCTGATCGGATGAGTACCGCCGACTACTTCCAGAAGCTGTACCAGCAGCCAGACCCCTTTCACTACCGCAGCCGCTGGTACGAGGCGCGCAAGCGCGCGCTCACCCTGGCGTGCCTGCCCCGGCTGCGCTATGCCAGCGCATGGGAACTGGGGTGTTCCAACGGCGTGCTCACCGCCGCGCTCGCCGCACGCTGCGATGCCTTGCTGGGCACCGACATCAGCGCCGAGGCGCTGGCCGAGGCCGCGATCTCCACGCAGGCGTGGCCGGGGGTGACGCTGCAACGCGCCGACCACCCGGGTGACTGGCCGCCGGGCAGGTTCGACCTGATCGTGGTGAGCGAAGTGGGCTACTACCTGGACACGACGGCGCTGGCGCTGATGGCGCGGCAACTGCATGCCAGCCTTGCCGATGACGGGCTGTTGCTGGCCTGCCACTGGCGGCATCCGTTCGACGAAGCGCGCACAACCACGCCGCAGGTGCACCGCGCCCTGTCGGCCACGCTGCGGGAGGCGTTCACCTACCAGGATGAAGACCTGCTCCTGCAGGGCTGGAGCACGCAGCCGATCAGCGTGGCGCAGCAGGAGGGCCTGCGATGATCGCGGTGATCGTCCCGGCCCACAACGAGGTGGCGGACATCGGTCGCTGCCTGGCGGCGATCAACGTGGCCGGCGCGCACCCGCGTCTGCAGGGTGAGCCGGTCGTGGCGGTGGTCGCCCTGGATGACTGCAGCGACGGCACGGAGGCCGTGGCCGCCTCCTTCGGGGCGGCCACCATCACCGTGGACGCGCGCTGCGTGGGCGCGGCGCGGGCAGCGGCGGCCAACCACGCGCTGGCGCTGGGCGCGCGCTGGATCGCCAGCACCGACGCGGACACGCTGGTGCCGCCGGAGTGGGTGTGGAAGCAGACGCGCTGCGGTGCCGACGCTTTCTGCGGGGTAGTGGACGTGGTGGATTGGCTGGATTACCCGCAGGCCGTGCGCGAGGCCTTCGCCTGCCGGGAAGTGGCCCGCGACGGCCACGGCCACGTGCATGGCGCCAACCTGGGCGTCAGTGCCGCGGCCTACCTGGCGGCAGGAGGCTTCGCGGCGTTGGCCACCGGCGAGGACGTGGCGCTGGTGCAGGCGCTGCAGCGCAGCCGCGCCAGCATCGCCTGGCATGCGCGACCGGCGGTGGCCACCAGCGCCCGTCGTGCGGCGAAGGCGCCGCAGGGCTTCAGTGGGTTCCTGCGCGCGCTGGAACGCGAGGTGCTGGACGCAGGCACGGCCTTGCTGCCGACGCCGGCGTTGCTGCGCTGACGAGGCGGCGGAAACGCCGGTGCGGCAGCCGCCTCAGGCGTTGGCCAGCACCGTGCGTATCCGCGTGGCCAGTTCGTCCAGGGTGAACGGTTTGCCGATCACCTGCACGCTGGGGTCGAGCACGCCGTCGCGCTCCAGCGCATTGCGGCTGTACCCGGTGGCGAACAACACCCGCAGGTCCGGCCGCCGCCGCAGCGCTTCGTCCGCCAGCTCGCGCCCGTTGACCTGCGGCATCACCACGTCGGTGAACAGCAGGGCGATGGCCGGATGCGCATCCAGCAGTGCCAACGCCGTGCCAGCGCCATCGGCGGCCAGCACGGGGTAGCCCATCTCGCTCAGGGCGTCGATGGAGAACTGCCGCACGGCCGGTTCGTCGTCCACCACCAGGATCAACTCGCGGTCGCCGCCCGGCGCTGCCGTGCCCTCCGGCCCCTGCGCGCCGCCCGCATCGCCTGCGTCGCCTGCCTCCATCGCCGCGACCGGGCGCGGCAGGTACACCTTCACCGTGGTGCCCTGGCCCACCTGCGAGGCGATCTTGAGGTGGCCGCTGGACTGCTTCACGAACCCGTACACCTGCGAGAGCCCCAGCCCGGTGCCCTGGCCGACGCCCTTGGTGGTGAAGAAGGGATCGAAGGCCTTGGCGATCACCTCCGGCGGCATGCCGTGGCCGCTGTCGGCCACGCTGATCATGATGTAGCGCCCGGGCGGTACGTCGGGATGCGCGTCGTCGCCGGGCGCATCGATGCAGCAGTTGGCGGTGGCCACCCGCAGATGACCGCCCTCCGGCATGGCGTCGCGCGCGTTGACGGCCAGGTTGAGGATGACGTTCTCCAGCTGGTTGGCATCGGCGAACGCCGGCGACAGGTCGTCGGCCAGCGCCGTGTCCAGATGGATGCGGCTGCCCAGCGAGTGCACCAGCAGGTCCGACATGCCGGCCACCAGCTGGTTCACGTCCAGCTGCACCGGCTGCAGCGGCTGCTGGCGTGAGAACGCGAGCAGGCGCTGGGTGAGCTGGGCGGCGCGGCTGGCGCCGTCGATGGCCATGTCGATGTAGCGCGTGGCGCGCGGGTCGCTGTCGCCCAGGCGCAGGGCCAGCAGGTCCAGCGGGCCGATCACCGTGGCCAGCATGTTGTTGAAGTCATGCGCGATGCCGCCGGTCAGCTGGCCCACCGCTTCCATTTTCTGGCTCTGCCGGAGCGCATCTTCCACCCGCGTGCGCTCGGCCACTTCCTCGGCCACGCGGCTTTCCAGGCGCTCGTTCAATTCGTGCAGGCGCGCATCGGCGGCCTTGCGTGCGCTGATGTCGATGGCCACGCCCACCACGCGCACGCAGCGATCGCCGTCGAACAGGCCCTGGCCCTTGGCGGCGACCCAGCGCACCACGCCATCTTCCTTGCCGATGGTGCGGTACTCCACGTCGTAGCGCGCGCGCTGCGCGGGGTCGGCCGCGGCGGCAAACGCGGCGCTGGTCATGGCCAGGTCGTCCGGGTGGATGCCGCCGTAGAAGTCGCGCATGGAGACGGCCACGTCCGGCGAGATGCCGAACATCGCCTTGGTCCGTGCCGGCCAGATCAACACATCGTGCACGAGGTCCACGTCCCAGAAGCCCATGTCGCCGGCCTCGGTGGCCAGGCGCAGGCGCTCTTCACTGTCGGCCAGGGCGGCCTCGGCGGCCTTGCGCCCGGACAGGTCGAGCATGGCGCCGATCATCCGCACCGGCTCACCGGCGGCGCCCCGCAGCATCGCACCGCGGTCGAGCACGGCGGCGTAGCTGCCATCGGCCCGGCGGAACCGGTATTCGGCCGACCACGCGTCGCCGTCGCCGTCGATGACGGCATGGATGCCGGCGTCCACCCGCGCACGGTCGTCGGGATGGATGTGGTCCAGCCACCACTGTGCATCGGTCTCGCTGTGCGCATGCCCGAACAGGGTGGCCAGCGCTTCGTTCCAGATCACCTGGCCATCGCTGATGCGCCAGTCCCAGATCGCATCGTTGGTGGCGCGCGCGGCCAGCCGGTAGCGCTCCTCCACTTCCAGGTGGCGCGCTTCGGCCACCTTGCGCGTGGTGATGTCCAGCGAGGTGCCTATCAGCCCGACCACATTGCCGTCGGCATCGCGCAGGGGCGACTTGGTGGACAGCCAGTGCGCGCGCCGGCCATCGGGAAAGCTGACCTCTTCCTCCAGCTGCTCGCTCTGCCCGCTGGCCATCACCCGCTCGTCGGTCGCCATCACCGTGGCGGCCTGCACCGGGTCGCCGAGCAGTTCGGCATCGGTGCGGCCCACGTACGCTTCCGGCGGCCTGCCGATCAGCTCGGTGGTGCCGCGGTTGCCGATCAGGATCCGGCCTTGCCGGTCCTTGGCGTAGACCACGCCGGGCGCAGCCTCCACGAAGGAACGCAGCAGGGTTTGCGCCTGGTCGCGCTCGGCTTCCACCCGGCGTCGTTCGTCGATGTCGATGAGTACGCCGGGGAAACCGATGGCCTTGCCCTCGGCATCCAGGTCCACCCGGCCGATGGCTTCGATCCAGCGGTACTGTCCATCCGCGCTGCGGGTACGGTACTGGTGTGCGTAGCGGCCGCCGCGACGGACGGCCTCGGCGATCGCCTCGGCCAGGCCGGGCCGGTCCTCGGGATGCACCGCGGCCACCACCTGTTCCAGGCGCAGCTCGGTGCGGGCCAGCGCCGGGTCCAGGCCATGCACGCGGGCCAGCGCATCGTCGACGGTGAGGCTGTCCTGGGCCACGTCCCAGAACCAGGTGCCGATGATGGCGCCGGCGGCCAGCGCCATGTTGACCCGCTCGGTGTCACGCTCGCCTGGTGGATCGGAAGAATGCGAAGCGCTCACGGGGTACTCGCGGTGAAAGGGGAGGAGTCCAGGCGTTCACCCGGAAGATGCAGCGAGGCGAGGCGAGGAGGCGACCTAGAGTAGCGCCGCCGCCCGCGCATGGGGAACCACGGCACGGCCCCGGCCGGCGCAGCGGGACCGGTCGGCGTGCGGCTTCCCTCCCGTGCACCGACGCGGTGACGCCCCGGTTCTGGCTCCTGCAAGCCGTGGGCGGGTCGCGGTGCCTGCTGGCTCGGGCACATCCGCTCGCGCGTTTCACCTGGGCAACAGGACACTGCCGCCGGGTTGCGGGTCCGTGAAGAAGTCCGTCGCCGCGCGCGCCCGCGCTGCGGTGGCGGCGGGGGTGTCTTCCGGCGGGGCCCGGGTCGTGCCGGCCCAGGCCAGGGCGCTGGCCAACTGCAGTGTGCCGACACGCTTCCTGTGCTCTTCCTCGTGGTGGGCGAGCACAACGCAGGTGCGCCCGGCGCGCGGCCCGAGCGCCATATGAGCTGCGGTCGAAGGACGCCTTCAGCGGCGGCGCGGCCGGCTGAGCGGTGCGTCGCTGCCGTCAGCCGCGCGCGGCGAACGTGCCGTGGAAGCCGAGCGGCACCGCGTACGGCAGCCACGCCTGCGCCAACGGGCCCTCGTCGATGCGCCGGGCGTCGAGCACGGCGATGCCGCTGCGTTGGCTGGCCGCGTCCAGCAGGGTGCCGACCAGCCAGCCGTCGTCGGCGCTGCGGCTGCCGGGGCGCGGTACGAACACGTGCTCCTCGGCCAGGATGTCGCGGCCGTAGCGGTAGACCTCGCGGCGGCCGCGGTCCACGTCGTAGCTGGCCACCGCATTGAAGTAGGGCGCGCTCGTGTCGCCGTGCATGGCCGGTGCGTACAGGCGGGCGCCGCGGCTGCCGGTGCTGCGGGTGTCGAACAGCGGGAACTCGATGCCGGTGATGCCGGTGTCTTCCCAGTGCGCCTTGCCGGTGCGCAGGTCCAGGTGCAGCTCGCGCAGCGATGCGTTGGAGTTGGCCGCGTGCGCGGCATCGCCGGCCATGGCCGCCTGCATGGGCGAGCGCGCCTCGTTGATGTCGTCGTGGCGGACGGTGCGCATCACGATGCGGCCGTTGCGCTGGTAGGCATCGCCGAAATGGTAGGCGGCGGTGAACGCGGCCTCGAACCACTGCGCGCTGTCCGGGGCGGCCTTGGGCACGACGGCGATGCGGCAGGGGCGGTCCGGGGCAAAGGCCAGGCGCTCGAAGAACGCGCCGCCGCCCTGCCTGTAGTCGAACGGCATCAGCATGAAGACCAGGTGCGCGTCGGTCATGGCGAAGGCATGCAGGTAGCCCATGAACGGCGTGTCCAGCACGCTGGCCGAGCGCAGCTGGCCGTCCGCGCCGATCTTCCAGACCAGCAGGCCGGTGCCGCCCAGCAGCGACAGCGAGCCGAAGTTCCACACCGTGCCGTCGCGGTCCACCAGCGGGTGCGCCGAGAACGGCACGCTGGCCAGGTCCGGGCGCCAGGTGGTCGGGCCGAGCGTGGTCAGCTCATCCGGGTCCAGTTCGAAGGCCGAGCCGGCTTCGCACAGCGCGAACAGGCGGCCGTTGATGTTGATCACCGACGTGTTGGCGGCGTTGGCGTCGTCGTTGTTGCGCACCGGCTGCATGTCCGGCACCACCGTGCCGGCGGCCGGGTACAGGAAGCGCCCGGCCTTCTGCTCGCGGGTGAACTTGGGCGTGGCCACCATGCGCGCGCGGTGGGTGAGCGTGCCATCGCCGTTGAAGTGCCACCCGTGCACCATGCCGTCGCCATCGAACCAGTGGTCGTAGCGGAAGCCGTTGCGCTCGGTCCAGGCCGGGCCGTTGCGGTACAGCGTGCCGGCCAGGCCCTGCGGCAGGCGGCCCTGCAGGGGCACCGTGGCCGGCCCCAGGGTTTCACTGTCGACGCTGCGCCAGCCGGTCAGCCACGGATGCTGCTGGCGGGCGGCGGCGAAGCTGGCGGCATCGCCGGCGAAGGCGGGCAGGCTGCGCAGCGCGGTGGCGCCGAGCAGGGCGGTGGTGGTGGCCGAAAGCAGCGAGCGGAGGAAACGTCGGCGGTCCATGCGGGGTCTCAAGGTTGGCGGGGAGGACGGCGGGCGATCAGCGCAGCGCGATGCTGATCGCCGCGCCGTCGGCCGGCACGTGCACGCGGGCTTCGTCGAAGGTGGGCTTGCGCTGCACCTGCGGGTTGTTGCTGAAGCCGTAGCCCTCGACCGGGATGCCAACGATGTTGGTGTCCAGCGCGCCGTTGTCGTTCTCGTCGTGGGTGACCAGCACGGCGTAGTCGCCGGCCGGCAGGTTCTTGAACACCACGTGCGCGTCATCGGTGCTGGGCGCCAGGCGCTGCGCCTGGACCGGCGCGGCCTTGCCGTCCCAGCCGGCCGTGCCATCCACCACCGCCAGGCGCACGGTGCCGGTATGGACGCGGATGCCGTGCAGGTCCACCTGCAGGTCGCCGGCCGAGGCGGAGGCGGCCAGCAGCAGGCCGGCGAACGGGAGGCAGAACAGGGCGTTGCGGATCATGGCGGTGGCTCGGGTTGGGTGTGGGGCCAGTCTGCCCAGCCGCGTGGCGCGGCCCCATGCCCAGTGGTCATCGATCCGCAGTGCCGGAAGTCACTTTCTGCACGCGGGCCATTGCCGCATGGGGCACTGCACGGGCAGCATGCGGACATGCCTGCTTTCCTGCGCACCCTCATCAGCCCGCTCAGCCTCGCCGGCCTGCTCACCATCGTGGGGGTAGGGCTGTCGCTGGGCCTGCCCTCCGACGCCGACGGCGCGCTGCGCTGGGGCGTGCTCGGGGTGTTCATCGCCCTGTTCCTGGCCTACGACCACCTGCCACCGCGCACCCCGCTGCGCCTGGCCAGCGATGTGGTGCAGGCACTGCTGGCGTTGTGGCTGGCCTGGCTGGAACCGCGCGTGGGCACCGTGCCGGTGCTGCTGGTGGTGCTGGTGGCGCACCTGGCCGAGCACTGGCCGCCGCGCGTGGTGCTGGCCACCACGGTGGTGCTCAACGTGGTCCTGTACCTGGTGCTGCGCCACAGCGGCTTCACCCAGCCCTTGCTGATCGTGGCGATCTACGCCGGCTTCCAGGCGTTCGCCGCGCTCACCGCGCATTACGCGCGCAGCGCCGAGCAGGCCCGCGACGCGCTGGCGCGGGTCAACGCGGACCTGCTCGCCACGCGCACCCTGCTGGCCGATGGTGCCCGCGACGCCGAGCGCTTGCGGCTGGCGCGCGAGCTGCACGACGTGGCCGGGCACACGCTCACCGCGATGCGCCTGAACCTGCGCGCGCTGGCCGCCGACCCCGCGCTGGCCGGCCGCGAGCCGTTGGTGCAGGCCGAACGCCTGTCCGGTGAGCTGCTCGGCGATATCCGCCGCGTGGTGCAGTCCATGCGCGATGAGCGCGGCCTGGACCTGGCCACTGCGCTGCAGGCGCTGGCGGCGCCGTTCCCACGCCCGGGCCTGCGCGTGCGCATCGACGCGCGCGTGCGCATCACCCACCCCATCGTCGCCGACGCGGTGCTGCGGCTGGCGCAGGAAGCGTTGACCAATGCCGCCCGGCATGGCGATGCCGCTACGGTATGGCTGGACATCGACAACGAGGACGACGGCGTGCGCATCGACATCCGCGACGACGGCCAGCGCGCCGAGCGCATCCGCGAAGGCAACGGCATCACCGGCATGCGCGAGCGGCTCGCCGAGCTGCACGGCACGCTGGAACTGGCCCGGACCGACGCCGGTGGCATGCACCTCACCGCGCGGTTGCCGGCATGAGCGCGGCCACGGCGTTGCGCGTGGCCCTGGCCGACGACCAGGCGCTGGTCCGCGCGGGCCTGCGCGCGCTGCTCCAGGGCCTGGGCGTGCAGGTGGTGCTGGAGGCCGATGACGGCCAGACGCTGCTGGATGGGCTGCTGGCCCAGCCGGTGGACGTGGTGCTCAGCGACATCCGCATGCCCGGCCTGGACGGCATCCAGGCGTTGCAGCAGTTGCGCGCACGTGGCGACCGCACGCCGTGGCTGCTGCTGACCACCTTCGACGAAAGCGACCTGCTGCTGCGCGCCAGCGAGGCCGGCGCGCAGGGCTTCATGCTCAAGGATGCCGCACCGGAAGACCTGCACGAGGCGATCGTGCGGGTTGCACGCGGCGACACCCTGCTGCAGCCGGTCAGTACCGACCCGGTGCGTGCGCGCTATCGCTTCCACGACGAGGCACCGCCCAGCGATACCTTCGGCGAGAAGGAAGTGGCGATCCTGCGGCTGCTGGCCGGCGGCTATTCCAACAAGGAGATCGCGCGCAGCCTGTTCCTGGCCGAGGGCACGGTGAAAAACTACGTGTCCACCATCCTGGACAAGCTCGGCACGCGCGACCGCACCCGCGCGGTGTTGAAGGCGATCACGCTGCGGGTCATCTGAGGGACGGCAGCGGATCGCCGCGCTACGGCGACCCGGCCGCCGTGCCGGCGCCCTCGTCCTGCAGCGCCAGCCGGATCGATCCGGCCAGGTCGCTGCGGGTGAACGGCTTTGGCAGGATCGCGATGTTCCTGCCGACCGTGCCGCTGGCATCGATGTCGCGCGGGTAGCCGGAGGTGAACAGTACATGCAGCTCCGGCTTGTGCTGCAGCGCGCGCTTGGCCAGCTCCCAGCCGGACATCCCCGGCATCACGATGTCCGAGAACAGCAGGTCCACGGCGACGTCGGTGCGTTCCAGCAGGCGCATGGCGGACGGGCCATCGTGTGCTTCCAGTACGCGGTAGCCGAGCTGGCGCAGGGTCTCCACGGTGTAGGCGCGCACGTCGTCGTTGTCCTCGGCCACCAGTATCGTGGTGTCTTCCAGCACCTGGTACAGGCCTTGCCGCGGTTCTTCCAGCGGCCGGCTGTCGGGCAGCGGCGCGGCCGAGCGCGGGAACAGCATGGTGATGGTGGTGCCGGCGCCCGGGGCGGAATCCAGCAGCACATGGCCACCGGACTGCTTGACGAAGCCATACACCATCGACAGCCCCAGGCCCGTGCCGCGGCCCACCTCCTTGGTGGTGAAGAAGGGCTCGAACACCCGGGCCACGGTCTCGGCGGACATGCCGTGGCCGCTGTCGCGCACGCGCACCATCGCGTACTGGCCCGGGGGCACGTCCGGATTCTGCGCGCTGAAATCATCGTCCAGGTGGGCGTTGTCCACCTCGATGGTGAGCCGGCCGCCCTCGGGCATCGCGTCGCGGGCATTGACGGCCAGGTTGAGCACCGACGCCTCCAGCTGGCTGGGATCGATCTCCACGCACCAGATGTCCGGGCTGTGCAGCATTTCCAGTTGCACCAGTTCGCCCAGCGAGCGCTTGAGCATGTCCTGCATGTCGCTGACCTGCGCGTTGAGGTCCACCGGCAGGTTGCGCAGCGGCTGGCGGCGCGAGAAGGCGAGCAGGCGCTGGGTGACGTTGGCCGCGCGCATCACGCCCTTGAGCGCGTTGTCGAGCGCACGCCCGGCGTTGCCGGCGCTGTCGCCGAGCCGGTCGATCAACAGCTGGGCGTATTCCACGTTGCCGGCGATCACGGTGAGGATGTTGTTGAAGTCGTGCGCGATGCCACCGGTGAGCTGGCCGACGGCCTCGATCTTCTGGCTCTGGCGCAGGGCCTCCTCGGCCTGGCGGCGCGCGGTGGTCTCGACCGCTTCGGACACCACCGCCGTCACCTTGCCCTGGTGGTCGAGCAGCGGCCGGAAGGAGAACTCGAAGGCGCGCTTGCCGGTGGGCAGGCGCAGTTCCAGCTCGTGCCGGGAGGCGATCCCGGCCGCCGCGTCCAGCACGGCCTGGCAGACGATCGCGGGCACGCCCTCGGTATCGGCGAACCACGCCGATTCGCAGTAGATCGCACCGTGCACGTCCTGCTTGGTGGCCAAAATGGCGGCCAGCGAGGCGGAGTTGGTGTCGATGATCCGGCCATCCAGGGTCAGCAGGTTCTGGTGCTGGAAGCTGGATTCGAACAGCGCCTGCAGCCGGCTCTCGCTGCGGTGCAGGGCCGAGGTGCGCTCGGCCACCTGGCGCTCAAGGGATTCGTTGCTGGCCGTGAGCAGCGCCTGGGCCTGCTTCAGGTCGCTGATGTCGCGGGCCATCGCGTAGTAGCCCATGACCGTGCCGTCCGGGCCCAGTTCGGGCACGCAGTCCACCTGCGCATGCCGCGGCGTGGCGCCGCCACGCTGGGACAGCGTTTCGAAGCTGACCTTCTCACCCTGAAGCACCTTGTCCAGATGTGCCTGCATCTTCTCGAAGGCCGCGTCGCCGACGATCTCGCGGGCATGCATGCCGACCAGGCTCTGCGGCTCGCGACCATGCCACTCGAAATAGGCCTGGTTGGCGAAGCGGTAGCGGTGATCCTGGCCGAAATAGGCGATCAGCGCGGGCAGCGAATCGGTGATCAGGCGCATCCGCTGGTGGCTGTCGCGCAGCTCGGCTTCCACCTGCAGCAGCCGGCGGCGTTCTTCGGCCTCGCCAATGGCGCGCACGATGGCGTCGGGCAGGCGCTGCAGGCGCGCCTTGACCACGTAGTCGCGCGCGCCGCGCTTGAGCGCTTTCACCGCCAGGTCTTCGGTGAGGGTGCCGGAGACGAAGATGAAGGGAATGCCGGGGGCGATCTCGCAGGCCAGTGCCAGCGCGGCGTCGCCATCGAAGCCGGGCAGCACGTGGTCGGCCAGGATCACGTCGAACCCGCCGCCGCGCAGCGCGTCCAGCATGCCCTGGTGCGTCCAGGTGCGTTCGACGGTGAACGGCAGCCCGGCGCGGCCGAGCTGCAGTGCGATCAGTTCGGCATCCAGCGCGTTGTCTTCGACCATCAGGATGCGGATCGGTGTACCCGGTGCAGCGTCAGCCATCTTTTCTGCTCTTGGCGCCGAACAGGGTTCCGTGCGGCGGCGGTTGATTGGTGATGCCCCAGAACATGCCCAGGCCCTGGATGGCCTCCAGGAACTCCTTGAAGTCCACCGGCTTGACCACGAAGGCGTTCACGCCCAGTTCGTAGCTGCGGATCAGGTCCTGCTCTTCGCGCGAGGAGGTCAGCATCACCACGGGCGTGCTGCTCAATGCGGCGTCGGAGCGGATTTCCTTGAGGACTTCCAGTCCGTTGAGCTTGGGCAGTTTGAGGTCCAGCAGTACCACCACCGGGCCGCCATGCAGGGCGCCCTCGTACTGGCCCTGGCAACGCAGGTACTCAAGCGCTTCCACGCCATCCCGGACATGGGTCACGTCGTTCAGCAGCTGGCAGCGTGCGAGGGCGGCCATGGTCAGCTCAGCGTCTTTCGGGTTGTCTTCCACGAGCAGAATCGGTCGCAGATCTCTCATAGGTTGTCTCCAGTAGCAAAGGGGATGGTGAAGAAGAACGTCGCCCCGCTGCCCACCTCGCCCTCGGCCCAGGTGCGGCCGCCGTGGCGGGTGATGATGCGGTGCACATTGGCCAGGCCGATGCCGGTGCCTTCGTATTCGTCCGAATGGTGGAGGCGCTGGAACACGCCGAACAGCTTGTCGACGTAGCGCATGTCGAACCCGCAGCCGTTGTCGCGGACGAAGAACACGTCCTCGGTGTCGCTGCGCTGGTGGCCCACCTCGATCATCGGCTGCGGCGTATCGCGGGTGAACTTGATCGCGTTGGCCAGCAGGTTCTGCCAGACCAGCCGCAGCATGCCGGGGTCGGCCTGCACGCGCGGCAGCGACGGCACCTGCCACTGGATCGAGCGGCCGGCGTATTCCATGTCCAGCTTGTGCCGGACATCTTCGACCAGGGCGGTCATGTCCATGGAAATCTGACCCATCGTGGACCGGCCCATCTGCGAGAAGCTGAGCAGGTCATCCACCAGTGTTCCGGCAGATTGTGCAGACTCGACGATGGTGTCGAGGAATCTCTTTTCTGAATCGTTCAACCTTTCGCTGGCCGAGGCCCACAGCAGTTCGGAATAGCCGACGATGTGGCGGAACGGCGCACGCAGGTCGTGGCTGACCGAGTAGGAGAACGCTTCGAGCTCCTTGTTGCTGCGCAGGAGCTGTTCGTTGAGCGCGGCCATTTCCTCGGCCTTGCGCAGCACGATGTCCACGATGGCCGCGCGCAGTTCCAGCGCGGCGTCGCGGTCGACGGCGTTCCAGGGCAGCGATTGCCGGCGCACCGTTTCCTTCCACCCTTCGAACGAGGTCCGCGGGGTGAGCATGCCGGTGGCCTCCTTGCGCGGGTCGCCCCCCCAGCGCACGGTGCGCACCACTTCCGGGCGGAACCACAGCACGAAGCTGTCGTGCACCTGCGAGATGGAAATGGCCAGCACGCCGCTGGCCACGTCGGCGAAGGCGTCGGCCTCCCGCCATAGCGAGGGCAGGCGCTCGGTGAAGAACAGGTCGCCCTCGTGCTGCTGGGCGGCCAGCCATTGCACCAGCTGCATCACCTGCGGCTGGCTGGGGCACTCGCCATGCAGGATGCATTCGCCACGGTGCACGATCGCCGCGCCGGCCGATTCGGTCAGTGCCAGCAGGCTGTGCCGGTCGCGGCCCAGGGCCGCCATGAAATCCTGGTCGCCGGCCATGCGCGCCAGCAGGCGCACCTGGATGGCGCGGCGGGCGATGCGCTGCTCCACGCCCAGCGCGCGCTCTTTCAGCGCGATCTGCAGGGACAGGATCTGCCCGATGAACTCGCACGCGGTGCGGACGTGGTACGGCACCCGCCGTGGCTGCTGGTTGTGGCAGGAAATCAGCCCCCACAGCTGGCCTTCGCGCAGCAGCGACACCGACATCGAGGCGCCGGTCCCCATGTTGCGCATGTACTGCAGGTGCACCGGCGAGACGCTGCGCAGCGACACCGGGCTCAGGTCGGTGGGCGGCGCGGCGGCGTCGCCTGCGGCACGCACCAACGGCACCGGCTGGTAGTTGTTGTCGGCGATCAGCCGGACGCGGTTCTGGCGATAAAGCTCGCGCGCCTGCGCCGGGATGTCCGACTCGGGGAAGCGCAGGTCCAGGTAGCTGGGCAGCACGTCGTTGCGGTCCTCGGCCACCACCGCGCCGTTCCAGTCCTCGTCGAACCGGTACACCAGCACGCGGTCCAGCCCGGTGAGCTGGCGGATATGCGTCGCGGCGATGTCGCACAGCTCGGCAAGGGTGGGGGCGCGTTCGATCGCCTCCATGAAGCGGCGGATCGACGGGTACAGGTCTTCCAGCGAGCCCGGTTCGCCCGCCACGGGCTCCTCCAGCTCGACGATGACGTCTTCGCCAACGCGATGCGCCAGCACCTGGTGGGCGCCGTGGGCGCCGATGGCCTGCGCGCCCAGGAACTGCGTGGCCCCGGCGTCCATCGCGTCCAGCAGGGGGCGGCAGTGCGCCAGCGCACCGCCGAGTACGCGGTCGATCGGATGCCCCAGCGGATCGCCGTATGCCTCCAACACCTCCGCGCGTGCGATCGCGCGCGCCTTCACCGTCAGGCTGCCGTGCTCCAGCACGAGGATCATCCCGTAGGGCTGGATGGCGCCCGGCGTGCGTATCGGCTCGCTGGCACAACTGCTCAGATCCAGGGGGATGTGGCTGGAATTGCGTGATGACATGCTGTTGACTCCACCCATTGCCTTCGTAACAGAACCGCTCCGGCGAGACCGCGGAGGCAAGGCCCGGCGGCAGCGCCTACGCCGATGCGGCGTGGAACAGCCCCATAGCTTGGCATATTGAGGGGCGGCTACCGGTGACGAACGGGCGCGCCTGGGGCGGCGGCGTGACGACGGTGGCGTCAGCGGAATTCGGCCTCGACGTGGTGCACCACGCGGGCGAACGCGTCCTCCGCGCCCTGCAGCACGGCGGTTTCCTGCGGCGGCTCCAGCACGATGGCGTCCAGTTCGGCGGCGAAGCGTCGCCATGTCGCGGCAATCCCTTGTGCTGCGGGGGCCAGGTGGCGCGCGCCGAAATCCTCGTGCAGGCCCAGCCGGGCGGCCATCTTCAACAGCACCGCGCCGCCGAGCGCCGAGCCTTCCACCACGTACAGCCAGCCCAGGCGATGGGCGAGCGTGCCGAGGTCCGGCGTCGCGGCAGACGGGTCGGGGACGGGCACGTCCAGGTCGGCCAGGTCGCGTTCGATCAGCGACAGCCGCTGCCGTCCCGCCAGGCTCGGCAGCTGCCGCAACAGCACGGGGCACGCGTACAGGCCCTGCACATCGGCATGCAGGCGATGCTGCACGCGGACGAAGCGTGCAAACGCAGCGCGGCTGTCGAAGATGCCCAGGCCCAGGATGCGCTCGTCCACGCGGCGATGGGCCTGGTCGGTGCGTGCCTTCAGGCGCTGCGCGCGCGACAGGGCCGGCGGCGGATCGGGCAGCGGGATCGGGTGGGGAACGGGCACGGGTAGGGCGGGCAGGAGTGCAGCGGGCATGCTACCAACGCGCCCGCGCGGGACCTCAGCGCTGCAACTGGCTGGAATCGACCTGGCGGCGGCCTTCCTGGGTGAGATCGATATCGCCATCCTCGGCCTGCGCGGCATAGCCGGCGGTCACCGCCCAGTTCGCCTCTTGGTCCGAGACCGGGCGGGTGGCGTTGATGTCCTCCAGGATGCGGCGCTGCGTGCTGGTCAGGCTCACGTGGGCGACCTGTCGGCACCCAAGGCGGGCACATCCCGCCGGGCGCGGATGGCGCGGCGGTGGTTGATCCACCACACCAGCCCCGGCAGCCCATACAGCACGGCGCCGACCAGCAGGAAAATCTTGAATGCGGTGTTCATGATGTGTCGATATTCACGGGCGACAGCTGCAGTTCAGCAGATTCCCCGTGAAGCCCCCGTCCATCCTGCGCTACCGCCTGCATCACTTCATGCCCGCCCCACAATGGCTTTGTACCCTCGTGGTGGTTAGCCGCGGCCCTCCGCCGCCGCCTGCTGGAGTCACGATGGCCCCTGATCTGCGTCCCGATCCACCGTCCCCCGCGCGCCGCCTGCGCCGTTGGCTGCTGCGCCTGCTCGTCCTGGCCCTGTGCGCCCTGGCGGTGGGCATGCTCTGGAACAGCCGCTGGGCACAGCTGCCGCGGGCGCTGTGGACGGTGTCGCGGATGCCGGCGCCGAGCGCGCTGCCGGTACCGGTCGAGGGGGTGGCCGCACGGCGCATCGCCGATACCTTCGGCGCGCCACGCGGGCGCGATCGCACCCATGCCGGGGTGGATATCTTCGCCAAACGCGGCACGCCGGTACGCAGCGCCGGGCCGGGGGTGGTGGCCGACATCCGCGACGGCGGGCTGGGCGGGCGCCAGGTCTGGGTGCTGGGCCCGGCGCGCGAGCGTTACTACTACGCGCACCTGGAGGGCTGGCGCGAGGGCCTGGCACGTGGCGAGGTGGTGGAGGCGGGCACGCTGCTCGGCTACGTGGGCGACAGTGGCAACGCCAAGGGCACGCCGCCGCACCTGCACTGGGGCATCTACGGCGCCGACGGTGCCTACGACCCCTTGCCGTTGCTGCGTGCGTGGACGCCGGCAGCAACCGGCACGCCGCCGAAGGACCCATGATCGCAGCGGCCGCTCCGGCCGGGCCGGTGCGGTCCAGGCCACCTGGTCACCAGCTCTAGCGCGCAGGCGGCGTGTCGTTCACCGGCGCCAGCGCCTCCCCGAACAGATGGATCGCCTGCGCGATGGCAGCGGCGTGGGTGGCCTGGCGGGAGGCCGTGCCGCTGCACAGCGGCGGCATCGCCCGCTGGCCCGCCGGGGTGCAGATCGCCAGGAAATCGTAATGACCCACGTCGGCCAGCACCCGTAGGCCGGCCTCCGGGACCAGCGCGGCGAGCACCTCGGCGTTGCTCACCGGCGGCGCGACGTCATCGACATCGCCGACCAGGATGGACAGCGGTTGCGGCAACGTGCGCAGGTGCGCCGGGGTCAATGCCTGCACGATCGCCGGCGCCATCACGAACACCGCGCGTACGCCGGGGATGCGGTGGTCTGCGGACGAGGCGGCCATGTAAGGCGCCAGCGCGGGCGCTGCGGCGGTGGCGATACGCGCCTCCAGCGTCATGTCCGGCGATTCCTGCTGCGGCCGGCACACGCCATCGTCCGGATGGGCGCGGCAGAACGCGATCAGCTGCGCCAGGTCCACGCGTGCGCCCGCCGCGACCAGCGCGGTGAAGCCGCCGGCCGAGAAGCCGGCCACGCCCAGCCGGCCGGCATCCACGTGCGGCCCCAGCTGCGGGTCGGCCTGCACCGCCGCCAGTGCGGCCTTGAGGTCCTCGGCGCGCTCCCAGCTCAGCAGGCTGCCGGCCGCCGTCATCGCGTCCACGCCGTTGTTGCCGGGATGGTCCACGGCGATCACCAGGTAGCCGGCGCGTGCCAGCGCGGTGCCGAACCAGCCCATCATCCGCGCGCTGCCGCCATTGCCGTGCGACAGCAGCACGGTGGGCAGCCGGCCGGGCGCGATGCTGGCATCGGCCGCGGCGCGGCCGACCTCGAACAACGGTGCCTCCGCCGGCCCGATGGTGATCGGCAGCTCGCGGGCATCGGCCGTGGCCGGATACCACACGGTGTAGCGCACCGTATCGCGCTGGCCGGCATCGCGCACCGCGGCGCTCGCAAGCTGGGCCACGCCATGGCGCTCCCCCACCGGTGCCGGTGGCGGTGCGGCAACCGCCGCGGTGCTGGTCATGCAGAGCAGCAGGCAAAGCAGCGGTACGATCAGGCGCATGCGGTCGTTTCCTTGCAGGATGTGGGATCGGCCAGCGGCAGCCAGATCTGCATGCCGCCGTGGCCGGTGGTGGCGTCGAAGCGCGCGTCGTAGCGCTCCAGTTCGGGGCCGTCGGCCAGGCTGAGCCCGGCCATGGGCAGGTAGTGGTTCAACAGCCAGTACCAGGTCGAGCGTATCGCGGAGATATGGCCCGCGTGCCAGGCCACCACGTAGCGTTGCGCCGGTATGCGCACCCGCTGCCATCCTGGCGGCACTGCGGACGCGTCCGCCACCTCGATGCCGGCGATGTAGTCGAAGCCGCCCTCGGCATCGCTGTTGCAGCACACGCCGTAGCGGACGGCACCCGCATGCGTGCACTGCAGCGCCAGCGCCTGCCACTGCGAGGGAATCCCGGCCACCGACGCGGCATGGTGGCGCGCCCCGATCCCGGCCACCTGCAGCGGCCCGGCCGTCTGGATCCGGGGCGGCTGCGCGCACGGCACGACCACGTCATCGAGCTTGATCGCCTCCACCAGCGCGATGTCGCCCAGCCCGTGCGCGCGCACGTGCTCGGGCGTGCGGCCGAACTGCTCGCCGAAGGCGCGGGTGAACGTGGCGTGCGAGGCGTAGCACGCATCCAGTGCGACCTTGAGGATGTCCTCGGCACCGCCGGCCAGTTGGCGTGCCGCCTGGCTCAGGCGACGGCCCCGCAGGTAGCGCACCAGCGCCGTGCCGGTGGCAGCCTGGAACAACCGCGACAGGTGGAACGGCGACAGCCCCACCACCCGCGCCACGTCGGCCAGCCCGATCGGCTCGGCGTGATGGCTTTCGATGTACCACAGGGCCCTGTGCGCCGCGCTCATGCCGGCTCCGTGTCGATGGACAGGCCCGCAGCGTAGCCGAGCACGCGCGGGCCCGCTTGGCCGTTCTTGCGGTGGCCGCTTCCCCGCCGCCATCCCCGGCGCCAGCTCCCTCCTGGCCTGAGCCGCCTGCCGCACCCGCCTGCACCTGGCCGTCAAGCCACGCCGCGCAACCATGCCGCGATCGCATCGTGCAGGCGCGGATGGGTGGGGACGGTGATCCCGAAGGCATCGCGCAGCACCGTCAGCACGTCCTGCACGTCCGCCAGCGGGCGGCGCTCGCTCGGCTCCCCGATGCGATGCACGCTGTAGACCCCCGCACCGAGCGTACGCCGCCAGCCCGGGCCGGCCAGCGCCGCCCGCAGTTGTCCGGGAAACGAGGAGGCCGGGTGCGTGCAGACGTACCAGTTGCCCAGGACATGGTCGACCGGTTCCTGTACCGCCAGGTCGAACCGGTACAGCGGCCGCCATTCCCCGCCGATCTCGACCTGCAGCAGGTAATACGGTGACTGCAGGTCCAGCCGGTAGCGCGCGTGTGGCGTGGCCTGCGCAAAGCGGTGGTCGAGCCGCAACGGGCCGGTCGGGGTAGTGCCGCCAAAGCCCACGTCGGCGATGTACTCCACCCCCTCGATGCGCACCAGCACCAGCATGTGCGTGCGGGGTGTCGCCGTGTCCGTGGTCTGGCCCATCACCACCCGCGCGCTGATCGCGCGGGCGTCGAAGCCCACGGCGTGCAGCAGCGCCAGGAACATCCCGTTGAGTTCGTAGCAATACCCGCCACGCCCTTCCTGCAGCAGCTTGTGCTGCACGCTGGGCAGGTCGATGGCGACCGCATCGCGCAGCAGCGTGGTCAGCGTTTCGAACGGAAAACAGGCGTTGTGGCGTGCCTGCAGCTGGGCCAGCGTGGCCAGGGTGGGCGTTGGCATGCCGTCCATGCCGAGCCGGGACAGGTACATGGCAAGAACGTGCGGATCCATCGGCAGACCATCGGAGGGAAGGTGCGTGCACTGTGCCGGCTCAACCACGGTTGAGGTCAAGGCACGAGGCGGCGGGTGGCTGAACGCCGGCACCGCCAGACCGCCTGCCGTCATCGTGCCGTCGCCTGCGCCCGCTACAACGGGCCATCGGCGGCACGCGCGGGTCGCCGCTTGAACCTGCCGCTAAAGTCTGCGCCCGGCCGGCCGATACCGATGCGTCTTTCCGCCTGGAGTACGTGATGTCGGTCGTTCCCCGCCGCCCGTTGCCTGCGCTTGCCCGCCTGGGCCAACACCCTTCGTTCCGACCGCTGGCCGCGCTGGCCGCCTCGCTGCGCCGCTTCAGTGTCGCACGCAAGCTCAAGGCCGCGCTGGTGGTCTGCGGCAGCGGCCTGCTGGTGGTCGCCCTCGTCTACGCCTGGACGCGCTATGACAGCGCCCACGCCGCAGCGACCTTCGCCGCCCACCAGCAGGACGCGGCGCAGGCCGCTGCGCTGGCCACCGAGGTCGCCGAGGCGCGGCGCCTGCAGACCCGCTATGCGATCAGCTTCGACGATGCCGACCGCAGTGCATTGCACCAGGCACAACGGCAGTTGCAACACTCGCTGGCATCGCTGCAGCGCACGCCGCACGACCCGGGCAGCGCCGCTGCGCTGCGCGGCCTGGCAGAGCGCGTGCAGGCCTTTGCCGACGGCATCGCCACCCTCAATGAACGCGCCGACGAAATGGGCCGTGGCGAGGACGGGTTGCGCGCGCAGCTGGAGGCCAGCGCCGCTGCACTGGACGCACAGCTCGGTGACGCCGCACCGGCGGCACTGGCGGCACACTGGCAGGCGATGCGGCGCCAGGAGGCCCTGTTGCTGCTCAGCGGTGATTCGGCGCATACCGACCGCGCCAGCGAAGCCAAGCTGCCGTTCGAGCTGGCGTTGTCGGCCGCCGCGCTGCCCGCGGCCCGCCAGGACGCCCTGCGTGCGGGCATGGACGCGTATCAAGGTGCGCTGTTGGCCTACACCGCGGCGCGGGTGGGACTGGACGTGGAGGCCCAGTCCCTGGCCGAGAGCGCCGCGCAGATCGCCCCGGCGCTGCAGCGGTTGCAGCGCGCACAGACCCTGGCGCTGGACGCGGCACGCGCCCGGCAACATGGGCAGGCACGTGCGATGACCGTGGTATTCGGCCTCACCCTGGCACTGGTGGCCGTGGTGCTGATCGCCAGCCTGGTGCTGGTGCTGCGCGCGGTACGCCGGCCGATCGCCGATACCCTGCGTTTCGCCGAGGACATCGCCGAGGACCGCCTGGACAGCGTGCTCACCGTGCACAACCCGTACGACGAGATCGGCCAGCTCGCGCAACGGCTGGTCCACATGCAGCAGCGCCTGCGCGAGCGGATCGATGCCGAGCGCGCCGCCGCACGCGACAACGCACGTGCGCGCCAGGCCCTGGACAGCGCCCAGACGGGGGTGATGGTGATCGACCCGGAGGGGCGCATCACCCTGCTCAACCGTGCGTTGCTGGCCGCGTTGGCGACCACCGATGCCGACTGGCGCGGGCGACCGGCGTCGGCACTGCATCCGGCCTTTGCCCGGATCGAGGCAACCGGCGGGGGCAACGCGCCGGCCACACACGAGATCGAACACGCCGGCACGCGCTACCAGTTGGTGGTCACCCCGATCATCGACCACGAGCAGTGCCTGGGTGCCGCGGTGGAATGGCGCAGCCGCGCGCTGGAAACCACGGTGGAAACCGAAGTGGCCGCGCTGGTCGACGCGGCCGCGCGCGGCCAGCTGCACGGGCGCATCGACGTGGCTGGCAAGCAGGGCTTCGTGCTGACGTTGGCCGTGAGCATCAACCGCCTGCTGGAAACCTTCCAGGGCAATCTTTCCGGGCTGCAGGCGCTGCTCTCCGCGTTGGCCCAGGGCGACCTGCGGGTCCGCATGCAGGGCCAGTTCGACGGCGTGTTCGCACAGATGCGCGACGACGCCAACGCCACCGTGCAACAGCTCACCGACATCGTTGCCCGTATCCAGCAGGCCTCGCTGGCGATCAATGGCGCGGCCGGGGAGATCGTGTCCGGCACCCAGGACCTGGCCGGGCGCACCGAGCGCCAGGCCGCACACCTGGAAGAAACCGCCTCCTCGATGGAGGAACTCACCGCCACCGTGCGCCAGAACGCCGATGCCGCCCAGCAGGCCAACCGGCTGGCGGTGCAGGCCACCGGCATCGCCCAGCAGGGCGGTGCGTCGGTGGCCCAGGTGGTCGCGCGAATGGAAGAGATCGCGCAGGCCTCCCGCCGCATCGCCGACATCACCAGCGTGATCGACGGGATCGCCTTCCAGACCAACATCCTGGCCTTGAACGCGGCGGTGGAAGCGGCACGCGCGGGCGAGCAGGGCCGCAGTTTCGCGGTGGTAGCCGGCGAGGTGCGCCTGTTGGCCCAGCGCAGCGCCGACGCCGCGCGGCAGATCAAGGGCCTGATCGAGACCTCGGTGGACACCGTGGCCGCCGGTACCCGGCAGGTGGACCAGGCCGGTGCCACCATGGGCCAGATCCTGGGCAGCGTGCAGCAGGTCAGCGCGATCATGGCCAGCATCTCGGCCGCCTCGCAGCAGCAGAGCGCCGGCATCGAGCAGGTCGGGCAGACGCTGCTGCAGATGGACGGCAGCACCCAGCAGAACGCGGCACTGGTGGAAGAGGCCTCGGCCTCGGCACATGCCATGGAGCGCCAGGCCGCGCTGCTGTCCGAGGCGGTGGCCGCGTTCGTGCTGGCCACGCCCGCAGCACGGCCGCCGGCGCGACTGGCGGCCGTGTAGCCGCTGCCGTACACCTGGCACTCACCTGCCTTCACTGGCCGCGTGCGTCGGTGCTCACTATCCTGCGCGGATGAGCACTCGTCGCAAGCCCGCCCCCTCTTCTGCCGCCGCGGCCGCGGCCGCGTTCGTGCGCGTCCGCGGCGCCCGCGAACACAACCTCAAGAACGTCGACGTGGACATCCCGCGCGATGCACTGGTGGTGTTCTCGGGCATCTCCGGCTCCGGCAAGTCGTCGCTGGCCTTCGGTACGTTGTATGCCGAGGCGCAGCGGCGCTACCTGGAATCGCTGTCGCCCTACGCGCGCCGGCTGATCGACCAGGTCGGCGTGCCCGACGTGGATGCGATCGACGGCCTGCCACCGGCGGTGGCGCTGCAGCAGCAGCGCGGCACCGCCAGCGTGCGCTCGAGCGTGGGCAGCGTCACCACGCTGTCCAGCCTGCTGCGCATGCTGTATTCGCGGGCTGGCACGTATCCGGCCAAGCAGCCCATGCTGTATGCCGAGGACTTCTCGCCCAACACGCCGCAGGGTGCCTGCCCCCATTGTCACGGGCTGGGCCACGTGTATGAAGTGACCGAAGCGTCGATGGTGCCGGACCCGTCGCTGAGCATCCGCGAGCGCGCCATCGCCGCCTGGCCACCGGCCTGGCACGGGCAGAACCAACGCGACATCCTGGTCACCCTCGGCTACGACGTGGACATCCCGTGGCGCGACCTGCCCAGGAAGCAGCGCGACTGGATCCTGTTCACCGAAGAACAGCCGGTGGTGCCGGTGTATGCCGGTTTCACCCCGGCCGAAACCCGCGCCGCGCTGCGCCGCAAGGAAGAGCCCAGCTACATGGGCACCTTCAGCGGTGCGCGCCGCTACGTGCTGCACACGTTCGCCACCACGCAGAGCGCGATGATGAAAAAGCGCGTGGCCCGTTACATGGTCGGCACCGCGTGCCCGGTCTGCGACGGCAAGCGGCTCAAGCGCGAAGCGCTGTCGGTGACCTTTGCCGGGCTGGATATCGGCGCGTTGTCGCAGCTTTCGCTCAGTGCCATGGCCGAAGCGCTGCGCCCGGCCGCCGAGGGCCGCTTCGATGCGCCCACCACGGCGGCCACGCGCAGCCGCGCGGCGGGCCGCAAGGCCTTGCAGGCGCGCGCGGCCGCCGGTGGGCCCTCGCATGTGGGCGGCAGCGATGTGCGCCGCACGCCGGACCTGTCCGAGGAAAAGCGCATCGCCGCCCAGCGCATCGCCCACGACCTGGTCGAGCGCATCGGCACCCTGCAGGACCTTGGCCTGGGCTACCTGTCGATGGACCGCGCCACCCCGACACTGTCGCCCGGTGAGCTGCAACGCCTGCGCCTGGCCACGCAGATCCGTTCCAGCCTGTTCGGCGTGGTGTACGTGCTCGATGAGCCCACTGCCGGCCTGCACCCGGCCGATGGCGAGGCGCTGTACCGCGCGCTGGACCAGCTCAAGGCCGGTGGCAACACGCTGTTCGTGGTCGAGCACGACCTGGAGATGCTGCGGCGCGCGGACTGGCTGGTCGACGTGGGTCCCGGCGCGGGCCAGCACGGCGGGCGGGTGCTCTACAGCGGGCCGCCCGAGGGCCTGCGCACGGTCGAGGCGTCGGTAACGGCGCCATACCTGTTCGAGACCGGTCGCGGAGAACGGCGCACGCCGCGCACGCCGGCGGGCTGGCTGGAACTGCGCGGCATCCACCGCAACAACCTGCACGGCCTGGACGCCCGCTTCCCGCTCGGGGCGTTCACCGCCGTGACCGGTGTGTCCGGTTCGGGCAAATCCAGCCTGGTCAGCCAGGCATTGGTGGAGCTGGTCGGCGAGCACCTCGGCCACGAGCCGGTGGTGGAAGAGGTGGACAGCGAGCTGCCGGTGCCCAGCAGCATCGAGCGCGCCCGTGGCCGCCTGCACGCCGGCGCCAAGGCGATCAAGCGGCTGGTCAACGTCGACCAGAAACCGATCGGGCGCACCCCGCGCTCCAACCTGGCCACCTACACCGGCCTGTTCGACCACGTGCGTCGGCTGTTCGCCGGCACGCGGATGGCCAAGGCGCGCCGCTACAGCGCCGGGCGGTTCTCGTTCAATGTGGCCCAAGGCCGCTGCGATACCTGCGAGGGCGAAGGCTTCGTGCATGTCGAGCTGTTGTTCATGCCCAGTGTCTACGCGCCGTGCCCGACCTGCCACGGCCAGCGTTACAACGCCAAGACCCTGGAAGTGGAATGGAACGGCCGCAACATCGCGCAGGTGTTGGCGATGACGGTCGAGGAAGCCCTGCTGTTCTTCGCCGAGGAAGCGCCCGTGCAGCGCCCGCTGCAGTTGCTGCGCGATATCGGCCTGGGCTACCTGCGGCTGGGCCAGCCGGCTACCGAACTGTCCGGCGGCGAGGCGCAGCGGATCAAGCTGGCCACCGAACTGCAGCGCAGCCAGCACGGCAGCAGCCTGTACGTGCTGGACGAGCCGACCACCGGCCTGCATCCGGCCGACGTGGACAAGCTGATGGCGCAGTTGCACGGGCTGGTCGACGCCGGCAACACGGTGGTGGTGGTCGAGCACGATCTACGCGTGGTCGCCGATGCGGACTGGGTGATCGACGTCGGCCCGGGCGCGGGCGAGCAGGGCGGTACGATCGTCGCCGCCGGTACGCCTGCGCAGGTCAGCCGCGTCACCACCGGCGCGACCGCGCGTTACCTGCGGCGCTGGTTCAAATAAGGATTTCCTCCCATCGGGCTATGTCTTCGGTCGGGTCTGTCGTGCGCGACTGGGCTCGGCTTGCGGTACGGGCGAGGAGCGAGGCTCTCTGACTTCCGTCGGTGGGTCGGGCGCCGCGAGCGGCCCGACCTGGGATTCGTTGCGTGCGGGTGGAGCTGAGGCGATGCGCGGCATAGGAATTGTGGGATTCTGCGCGGTGGCAGGCGTTTGACCGCGCGTGGAATGCTAGCTTCGCGCCATCTGTTGGAATGAGAGGTGGACATGGAAATCTGGGCGCGGCGGCAGGATGCAACGGGGCAGGACGATCCGCATCGGGACCAGTACGGGCGCGACAGGGCGCGCATCATCCACTCAGCCTTTTTTCGTCGCCTCCAGGGCAGACCCAGGTGCTTGGGCTGGGCGAGAGCGATTTCTACCGTACACGCCTGACCCATTCCATCGAGGTCGCGCAGATTGCCAGCGGCATCGTCGAGCAGTTGCAGGGCGATCCTGCCTATGAGGACTACCAGGCATTTCTTCCATCGCTGCAGCTCGTGGAGGCGATCGCGCTCGCGCACGATATCGGTCATCCGCCCTTCGGGCATGGTGGCGAGGTCGCGCTGAACTACTGCATGCGTAACGAAGGGGGCTTCGAGGGTAATGCGCAGACCCTCAGGATCGCCACCAAGCTGGGTGAATACTCGATTCACTCCGGCCTCAATCTCACGCGGCGGACATTGCTTGGCCTGATCAAGTACCCGGTACTACATTCGGCAGTAGTGAATGCGGACAAGTACAGTGGGCGTGACGCGCCGTCCAATCTGGACGCCTATAAGCCTCCCAAGTGCGTCTTTGATTGCGACGCGGTATCGGTCGATTTCGTGCTGGAACCCCTTGCTGCGGGCGAGCGCGCAACATTCATGGCCGTGCAGAAAATGGAGGGCAGGCACGCCAAGTCCTGTCACAAGGGTTTTGACACATCGATCATGGAGCTGGCCGACGACATCGCCTACGGCGTGCATGATCTTGAGGATGCCATCGCATTGCGCTTCGTCAGCGAGCAGCAGTGGCGGACCCACGTCCATGACCGGATCAAGGACGACGCCGCGCGCTATCCGTTGGCGCAGGAAATCGATTGGATCACCCGGGAGTTGTTCTCCGGCTGCAGCCGCGAGCGCAAGCATGCCATCAGTTACCTGGTCGGCTACTTCATCCGCAGCTGCTCGATCATCGAGAACGGCCACTTCGCCAACCGCCTGTTCGGTCTCTCGGCAAGCATGGAAGCGCCCAAACGCGCCGAGCTCGATCTGCTCCAGAGCTTCGTCGTCCAGAAGGTGGTCAAGACCGCCGAGGTGCAGACGTTGGAGTACAAGGGCCAGCAGATGGTGATCCGGTTGTTCGATGCGATCGCCAACAACCCCACGCGTTTGCTGCCGGAGAAGCAGCAGGGCGAGCACCGGCAGTACGGGATGCGCGCCATCTGCGATTACCTCGCCGGCACCACCGACGACTACGCCACCCGCCTGTACCACAAGATATTCACCCCCTCGTCGGGGTCGGTGTTCGACCGGCTCTAGCGGGCGGCTGGCGGGGCGCGCTCGGGTGCCGCCCACGCCTCGATCTCACCGGCCTGGAACGGCCCGAGCTTCTGCTTCAGGATGCGCCCGTCCGCATCCACCAGCACCGAATACGGCAGCAGCCCCTGGCGATTGCCCAGGCGCACGCTGGCATCGGTCGGGCCGGGGGTATCGAGCACGATCGGGTAGGCCACCGGCACGCGGGCCAGGAATCCGCGCACGCCCTCCTCGGTGTCCAGGGCCAGCCCCAGCACCTGCACGCCGCCGGCCGGTTGCGCGGCGGAAAATGCCGCCAGCGCCGGCATCTCCTCCACGCACGGGCCACACCAGCTGGCCCACACGTTGATCAGCAGTGGGCGGCCGCCGAAGGTGGCCAGGTCCACGGGCCGGCCATTGATGTCCGGCAGGGTGATCGCCGGCAGCGGATCGCCGATGCCCGCGGCCGACGCCGGGGAGCGCACGCTCGGCGGCGACGGCGACGGCGACGGCGTCGCGGCGCGGTCGAAGAACCACACCCCGGCACCGATCCCGACCACGGCGGCAAACGCGGCCACCAGCACCGTCCGGTGGGGTGGCCGCAGGCTCATCGTGCCGTCCGCAGCAGCGCTTCTTCCACGATGGCCTGGGTCAGCACGGTGGGCAGCACGGTCGGCGGCGCGCCGGGGCCGTACACCACGTACAGCGGCACGCCCACGGCCTTGTGTTCATCCAGGAACGCGGTGATGTCCGGGTCCACGTTGGTGTAGTCGCCGCGCATGTACACCGCGTTGGTGCGGCGCAGGGTGTCGTGGAAGGCGTTGGTGCCCAGCACCGCGCGTTCGTTGGCCTTGCAGGTCACGCACCAGTCGGCGGTCATGTTGACGAACACCACGCGGTTGTCCTGGCGCAGCCGGTCCAGCATCTGCGGCGAGTACGCCACCACGTTGTCGGCGGCGGCCACCGCGGCCTTGGCCGGTGGCGCCAGCCGGGTCACGCCCCACACCGGCAGCAACGCGCCGAGCAGCAGCAGCACGGCCAGCAGGCTGCCGACGCGGTGGCTGCGCCACCGGCTGCGCTCGAACCACCACAGCGCCAGCGCCAGTACCACCAGCCCGCCCAGCACCAGGGTCATCGCATCCACACCGCGCTGCTTGCCCAGCACCCACAGCAGCCAGATGGCCGTGCCGTACATCGGGAAGGCCAGCACGTGCTTGAGCGTCTCCATCCAGGCGCCGGGACGCGGCAGGCGCTTGGCCAGCGAAGGAATGAAGCCGATCAGCAGGAACGGCAGCGCCAGGCCCAGGCCCAGTGCCAGGAACACCAGCAGGGCCGGCACGGTATCGGTGGTGAACGCGTAGGCCAGCGGCAGGCCCATGAACGGCGCCACGCACGGGCTGGCCACCACGCAGGCGAGCACGCCGGTGAAGAAGTCGCCGACCGGGCCGCTGCGCGCGGCGAGCGACTGGCCCATCCCGCCCAGGCTGCCGCCCAGGGTGAACACGCCGGACAGGCTCAGGCCCACGGTGAACATCAGGTACACCAGCGCGGCGATGAACCACGGGTGCTGCAGCTGGAAGCCCCAGCCGGCCGCCTGGCCGGCGGCGCGCAGCGCCAGCACCAGCGCGCCGATCGCCGCGAACGCCACCAGCACGCCGGCGGTGTACCACAGCGCATGGCTGCGCGCGCGCTGGCGGCTCTCTCCGCTCTGCGCCACGCCCAGCACCTTCAGCGACAGGATCGGCAGCACGCACGGCATCAGGTTGAGGATCAGGCCGCCCAGCAGGGCCAGCAGCAGTGCGCCGATCAAGGTCGTCGGCGCGGCGTCGTCGCCTGGCGGGCGGGTGCGCTGCGCGTTGTCGGCACTGGCGTCGGGCGCCACGCCGGCATCGATCGCCGCCGGCGCCGTCTCGTTCGGGCGGATCAGCATCGGCTGGGTGGCGATCCCGGCCGTGTCGCGCTCGCGCACGTTGGTACGCGTGATTTTGCCCGGCAGCGGGACGATCACGTCGTTCCTGTGCGCGGCTTCATCGGCACTGGCGTTGACCTTGCCGGCGGGCAGCGACAGCTTCACCCGGCGCGTCATCGGCGGGTAGCAGATGCCGTCGGTCTGGCAGCCCTGGAAGGTGATCACCAGGGTGGTGTCGACCGCCTCAGGGCGGCTGCGGCGCAGCGGCAACTTCACGTCCACCTGGTCGAAATAGACCGCCACGTCGCCGAAGTGTTCGTCGCGGTGCGACTTGGCCGCGGGCCACAACGGCTTGTCCGCGCGCAGGCCGGCGGCGCCTTCCAGCTTCAGCGAGGTGCGGTCGCGGTACAGGTAATAGCCCGGTGCCGGGCTGAAACGCAGCAGCACCGTGTTGCCATCGTCGACGATCGCATCGAAGCCGAAGGCGCGTTCGGACGGCAGCGGCAGTGCCTGGGCCGTGCTGGTACCCGGCAGGCGCAGGCCACCGCCGCTGTTGCCGGCCAACGGGTTGTTGAAAGGCGAGCCCGTGGCCGGTGCCGCCGCGGCCACCGCTGCACTGCTCCCCGCACCGGCGGGCAACGTCACTTTGACGCTGCGCTTCTGCGGCGGGTAGCACACGCCAGCGTCGGCGCAGCCCTGGTAGCGGATCTCCAGCGTCACCGTGTCGGTGCCGTCGGCGGCCTTGCCCGGCAGCACCGCGGTCAGGCGTTCGCGGTAGGTTTCCACCTCGCCGAAGAAATCGTCCTGGTGTTTCTTGCCGGCCGGCATCTGCAGCGCCTCGGCGGCGAAGCCGGCGTCGGCCTTGACCGTGGTGCGATGGCGGTAGAGGTAGTACCCCGGCGCGATCTTCCAGCTGATCTCGATGCGGTCGCGATCCCGCGCCTGCGCACTCAGCCCGAAGGCCTCGTCCACCGGCAGCAGGTCCTTCTCGCTGACAGCCAGCGCCGGCAGGGACACCACGAACAACGCGCACAGCGCGGCAACACGACCAAACAGGGTCATCAATCAATTTCCTCTCGGGTCTGTGCCCGAATCCAATCCAGGTACGCCGGCAGGCCAGCGCGGGTTTCGACCGCGATGCACTCCGGGAGTTCATACGGGTGCAGGGCCTGCACGCGCGCGATGGCCGCGTCCAGGCGGCTGCCGGTGGTCTTGATCAGCAGTTGGACCTCGTGGTCCTCGCAGATCTCCCCGTGCCAGCGGTACGTGGCGTGCGCCGCGTCCAGGCGGGTAACGCAGGCCGCCAGGCGTTCTTCCACCAGCGCACGCGCCAGCCGCGCCGCGGTCGCCGCGTCGGGGCAGGTGGTGAACAGAATGAATACGGGATCGGCGATCGACATGACCGCCGAGTATAGGACCGTGGGATGCCAATGGTCCGACCGGCGCCGTTGCGGCGCCGGTCGGTGGGGCTCAGTTGAGCAGCTGGCAGGTGCTCGGCTTGGCCGAGGTGAACAGGCCCGGGGTCGCCCACTCGGGGTGGTCGATGAACGGGTTGCGGTTGCCCTGGAAGCTGTAGATCACTTCATTGCGGGCACGTTCGGCGGCATCCGGCGGATCGGCCAGGTGCCACTCGATCAGCGTCGAGAGCAGGCCCATGTAGGCCGGCGAGGCCGACGTCTTGACGATCTTGCTGCGGTCGTCGGTCAGTTCCAGGTCCGGCTCGGACTGGCCGGTCTTGGCGTCTTTGCCCCCTTCATAGCGGATCGCCATGTACATCACCGCGCGCGCCATGTCGCCCTTGCGGTGGCCCCACACTTCAAACGTGCCGGTGTTGCCGTCCGGCGTGCGCACCCAGTTGGAGTTGCCCGGGTAGCCGCCGCTGCCACCGCCGAACCCGTTGTTGGCCTCGGTGGCGCGTTCGCCGCAGTTGCTGTCGCATTTGCCGAAGGGCTTGTTGCCGCGGTCGGCGTTCCACTGCGCGTCGGTCAGGTACAGCATGTGGGTGTCGGTGTAGGGCGCATACGGCAGGCCCTTGTCACCGGTGGTGCTGGCAAAGCCCAGCGAGTTGGGCCAGGTGTGCTCGCGGTTGTAGGTCAGGCCGCTGCCGGTGCCCGCGCGGCCGCTCACCTTGGTGTAGCTGCGGTTGCGGTAGGCGTCCAGGATCTTGCCGCTGTTGTTGGGATCCTCGTCGGCGATCTCCAGGATGGTCCAGGTGCTGGTGCCCGAGCCGCTGTACGGGTAGGCGGTGTGGCCCTTGATGGTCTCGTGCAGCGAGCAGCGCAGCTGGCTCGGGTTGCTGGTGTTGACCCGCGAGTAGTACTCGCCCGGCGTGCCGGGGTTGCCGGGATCGGGGTTGCCCGGGTCCGGGTTGCCGGTGCCGCTGGCCACGGTGAAGGCGATGCGGGTGTCGGCGGCCGGATGCGCGCCCTGTGCATCGGTGATGCGGCTGGCGCGGATATCGAAGCGGCACGCCTCGCCAGCCACCAGGGCGGTGTTGGTGGACAGGGTGAAGCGGCTGCCACTGCTGGCGTGGGTCAGCGGCACCGTGCCGGACTGGCCGCAGCTGAGCACGAAGGCGCCGCTGGCCAGGCTGACCGTTTCGCTGAAGGTTACGCCCAGGTCGGCGGCGGCCGGGAAGGTGCTGGCCCCCTGTTCCGGAGTGGTGGTGCTCACCGAGGGCGGGGTGTTCGGGCCCGTGCCACCGCCGCCGCTGAAGGTCTGCCCGGCGTTGCAGGCACCGAAGGTCTGCGCGCCCGAGGCTGCCCAGGTGAAGTGGGCGTACTGGCTGCCATTGCCGGTGAGCTGCAGGGAGGTGCCCGGGGCGGTGCTGTTGCTCTCGCTGACCGGGATGTTCTGGCTGGTCAGGCCCGCGGCCGGACCACCGGCGGCGGTGATGGTGCCTTCGTAGCTGATGAACTGGACCACCTTGCCGCTGCCATCCACCAGCGCGATGCCGTCATTGGCGCCGTTCTGGATGCCGTTGCTCGGGTAGCTGACCGTGGCGATGCTGGCCTTGCCGCAGCTGGCCGCGCTGCCGGCCGGCACCGGGTTGTTGGCGTACACGGTGGCCGCCGACGGGGTGCTGCCGTTGTAGAGGTACAGCCGGTAGCTGGACAGGTCCTCGCCACCGGTGGCCACCACCTCGATGGCCTCGCCGACGTCGCCGGCGGCGGTGCTGTCGTCGTAGTGCAGTTCATTGATGAATACATCCGCCTGGGCGGTGCCGGCCAACGCCAGCAGGCACCCCAGGGACAGCGGTGTGAGCAACCTCATCTACGTCTCCTTGTGATTGGGTATCGCCGGCCGAATCTAATCAATCCAGATGACACATCTATCGATGTGTCGTAATCGGCCTCCCACAGTGGGACGTGCGTCAAGAAAATGGCGGTTGGTGGGGTAGGTAGGTGGGGCGCTGGGACTCCATCCCCTTCCGGCGACGCCTCCCCCCTTATTTCGCCTCAAGCGGGAGTCGGTGGATCGGGCGCTGGGCCCCCATACCCTTTCCGGCAAATGTCCCCCGGCGTCGGCCTGCGGCCGCCCCCTCCTCCTTTATTTCGCCTCCAAGGGCATGGGGCCCCAGCGCCCGACCCACCGACCAACGCCAAAACAGCTTGGCTTCTACCTGCTTGCCGCACCCGAGCCCCGTAGCGGCCGGTAGGCTCCTGGGCAAAATAAAGGAGGAGGCCGCCAGGCCGGGGGACATTTGCGCCAGGGGCCTACCGGTCGCTACGGGGCCCCCCACGCTAGCGGCAGTCCCGAACGGGGACAGGGAGCTTTGCCTTTGCCCTTGCCGTTGTCCTTGAACCACACGCAGCCCGGAAAAATTTCGACCCTGCCCCTTGAAAGGCGCGCACCCAGCACCATCTCTGCTCCGTACCCGCACTGCCGGGTTTTTTCGTGAGCGTGGCTGGCAGTCGCCTTGTGCGAGTGCTAACATCGCCAGACTTTCCTAGACCAATCAACAACTTAAAAGGGTCTCACATGAGCATCAAGCCGCTTCATGACCGCGTTGTAGTCAAGCCGATCGAAGCCGACGAAATCTCGTCCGGCGGCATCGTGATTCCGGATTCCGCCAAGGAAAAGTCGACCAAGGGTGAAGTCGTGGCCGTCGGCCCGGGCAAGCCCCTGGACAACGGCAGCGTCCGCGCGCCGTCGCTGAAGGTCGGTGACAAGGTCATCTACGGCCAGTACGCCGGCAGCAGCTACAAGTCTGAAGGCGTCGAGTACAAGGTCCTGCGCGAAGACGACATCCTCGCCATCGTCGGCTGAGTGATGCCGCCGGCCCGTGCCGGCGCGTCCGCAATTTCCCCCATTCAAGCAGCCGGGCTTGGCCCGGCTCTCCATAAAAGGTAATCGCAATGGCTGCCAAAGATATTCGTTTCGGTGAAGATGCCCGCTCGCGCATGGTGCGCGGCGTCAACGTGCTCGCCAATGCCGTGAAGGCCACCCTGGGCCCGAAGGGCCGCAACGTCGTGCTCGAGAAGAGCTTCGGCGCCCCGACCATCACCAAGGATGGCGTGTCCGTCGCCAAGGAAATCGAACTGGCTGACAAGTTCGAGAACATGGGCGCCCAGATGGTGAAGGAAGTCGCTTCCCGCACCAACGACGACGCCGGCGACGGCACCACCACCGCCACCGTGCTGGCCCAGGCCCTGATCCGCGAAGGCGCCAAGGCCGTCGCTGCCGGCATGAACCCGATGGACCTCAAGCGCGGTATCGACAAGGCCGTCATCGCCGCCGTCGCCGAGCTGAAGAACATCTCCAAGCCGACCGCCGACGACAAGGCCATTGCCCAGGTCGGTACGATCTCGGCCAACTCCGACGAGTCGATCGGCAACATCATCGCCGAAGCGATGCGCCGCGTGACCAAGGAAGGCGTCATCACCGTTGAAGAAGGCTCGGGCCTGGACAACGAGCTGGACGTCGTCGAAGGCATGCAGTTCGACCGTGGCTACCTGTCCCCGTACTTCATCAACAACCAGCAGTCGCAGACCGCCGACCTGGACGATCCCTACGTGCTGCTGCACGACAAGAAGATCTCCAACGTGCGTGACCTGCTGCCGGTGCTGGAAGGCGTCGCCAAGGCCGGCAAGCCGCTGCTGATCATCGCCGAAGACATCGAAGGCGAAGCGCTGGCCACCCTGGTCGTCAACACCATCCGTGGCATCGTCAAGGTCGTGGCCGTCAAGGCACCGGGCTTCGGCGACCGTCGCAAGGCGATGCTGGAAGACATGGCCGTGCTGACCGGCGGCACCGTGATCTCCGAGGAAATCGGTCTGTCGCTGGAAAAGGCGACGATCAAGGACCTGGGCCGCGCCAAGAAGGTGCAGGTCTCCAAGGAAAACACCACCATCATCGACGGTGCCGGCGAGAAGGCCAACATCGATGCGCGCGTGACCCAGATCAAGACCCAGATCGAAGACACCTCGTCCGATTACGACCGTGAAAAGCTGCAGGAACGCGTGGCCAAGCTGGCCGGCGGCGTTGCCGTGATCAAGGTCGGCGCCTCGACCGAAATCGAAATGAAGGAAAAGAAGGATCGCGTCGACGACGCCCTGCACGCGACCCGTGCAGCCGTTGAAGAAGGCGTGGTCCCGGGCGGCGGCGTGGCCCTGGTCCGTGCGGTCACCGCGCTGGCCGGCCTGAAGGGTGCCAACGAAGACCAGAACCACGGCATCCAGATCGCCCTGCGCGCGATGGAAGCCCCGCTGCGCGAAATCGTCGCCAACGCCGGCGAAGAGCCGTCGGTCATCGTCAACAAGGTCAAGGAAGGCACCGGTAGCTACGGCTACAACGCGGCCACCGGCGAATTCGGCGACATGCTGGAATTCGGCATCCTGGACCCGACCAAGGTGACCCGTTCGGCGCTGCAGAACGCGGCCTCGATCGCCGGCCTGATGATCACCACCGAAGCCATGGTTGCCGAAGCCCCGAAGAAGGATGACGGCGCTGGCGCAGCGGGCGGCGGCATGGGTGGCATGGGCGGCATGGGCGGCATGGACTTCTGATGGAGATGCCGGCCATCGGTCGGCACACATCGGAGCGGTAGGTACCGACCGTGGTCGGTACCTGCCATCCGCCAACGCACGACGAAAAACCCCGCCGGAAGGCGGGGTTTTTTTGTTGTCGGCGTCACTCCACGAACGCCTTGCCCCCGTACTCCCACGTCCACGGCACGCCGGTCTCGCCCAGAACGAACCGCACCAGCGCAGGAAACGCCGCTTCGGCGCGCACGTCGTTGCCCAGCACCACCACGCAGCGTTGGCGCCACGCCACGCACACCAGCGTGTTGCCGACCGCATCGTCGTGGCCGCCCTTGTAGAACCCGCGCCCCTGCGGCCCCTGGAACACCACCACGCCCAGCCCGGCGGCGAGGTCGCGGCGCCGTTTCGCGGGCGCCAGCGCGTCCTGCAGGGTCGGGAACTGGCTGGCCGTGGTGATCGGCCACTGCGCGCGGACCAGCGCTGCCCGCGCCTTGGCCGACAGTCCCTCGCCGCGCACGTAGCCGGCGGCAAACCGGGCCATGTCGGCGATGGTGGTATCCATCGAGCCCGCCGCACGCACCCGGCTGCGTTCGTCGTGTGGTTCGGTGCGGCCGTCCTGGGTCCAGCCGTCGGCCAGGTTGCCGGCGAAGTCGGCGCGCCAGGTCATGCTGGTGCGGGTCATGCCGAAGCGGTCGAACACCCGCCGCTGCATCTCCGCGCCCACCTCCAGGCCCAAGCCGCGCTCCAGGACGAACTGCAGCAGGATCAGGCCTTCGCCGGAGTAGGCGTAGCGCGTGCCTGGATCGAAGTGCAGGCGCAGCTTTCCATCCGGCTCCAGGAACGCGAAATTGGCGAATCCGCTGCGATGGCTGAGCAGCATCCGCGCGGTCAGGCGTTGCCAGCGCGGGTCGTCCTTCAGGTCCGGCCAGGGCGCGTACTGCTTCTCTGCCGGGTAATCCGGCAAGGGGCGCTCCAGGTACGCGCCGATCGGCCGGTCCAGGTCCAGCACCCCCTCGTCCACCAACTGCATCACCATGTAGGCGAAGGCCATCTTGGTCAGCGACGCGCCGTACATCACCGTGTCGGTCGTCAGCGGGTCGCCGGCCGCGTTGCGTTTTCCGGCCGCATGCAGCTGCACCACCTTGCCCTGATCGACCACCGCCACGGCCCACCCCTGCGCCCCGGTGGCGCGCATCAAGCGCGCCATTTCCGCCTCCACTGCAGCGGCGTCGGCCATCGGTGGTGGGGCGGGCGGGGCCGCAGCGAGGGCGGTCACGGGGGCCACCACGGCGAGCAACACGGCGAACAGGCGCATGCACGGCACTCCAGCGGGAGGTGTGGCGCATGCTACCGCGGCGGCCCCGCCGGCACAGTGCCGGCGGTCATCGTGACCACCGGCCGGGCCCGGTCACCCGCGCCGCAGGCAGATCCAGGCCGCGCCGCTGCCCATCTGCACCCGCGTATCGGCCATCGCATCGGCCCCCAGGATCAATGCCGGTCGCTCCTTCAATCCCAGCGAGGCGAACACCGGCAGTTCACTGATCCGCACCTCCAGCGGGGCGTGCTGCCAACGGCCCATGCGCAGGCCCGGCAGGGTGGCCAGCCAGGTCTCCATCACGCGGTCGCCCAGCCCACGCGTGCCCTTTTCGCGCACCCGCACGCGCGCATCGCTGCCATCGGTGCGCAGGCCCAGCGCACTGGCCGCGGCGCTGTTGAGCACGGTCTGTGCCGCGCCGGTGTCCACCACCGCGATCGCCTCCACTGCCGTCGAGCCCAGTTGCACCGGGATGAAGCCGAACCGTTGCATGCTCGCGTCGCGGACCGGCACGGCATTGGCTACGCACCCGGCGTCCGCCGGCATCGGGCCCGGCGGCTGCAGCAGCACGCGCTGGCCGGCGATATCGAAGGTGGTATCGAAGCGGTTGGTGACGTCGTTGCCGAGGATGCCGTCGATGCGGCGCCCATCCTTGCCCAGCCGGCTCAGGTCGGTCTGCATGGTCGCGGCCTCGAATGACAGCGTGCCTACCTGCCAGCGGGTGCTGCGGGTGCGGCGCAGCACCGCGCTGCTGTCGGTGGCGCCTTCCACCTCGACGCCCGCCGCATCCGGGTCATCCAGCCCCAGTCGTCGCGCCGTGGCCTGGTCCATCACCGTGGCCCCGGCCGCACTGTCGATCACGAAGTGCAGCGGCTCCACGCTGTCACCCAGCCGCACCGCGACGGTCGGGTGGCCACCCTGCATCCACATCGGGATTTCATGGGTGGCCGTGGCGGCCTGCGCGGGCAGGGTGGCCAGGCAGGCAAGGGCGAGCAGGGGCGTAATGCGCATGGGGCGGTCTCCGTTGGGAAAAGGACATGACACCCGCTGGCTGTATCGCCGCGATGTCGTGCTGGCACGCGTGCCGATACAGTCCCGATACAAACCCGCGCCATAATCGGCGAATGCCTGCAGCAATCGACATCGTGGTGGTGGACGACGACGCCAGTATCCGCGACGCCATCGCCGACTGCCTGCGCCAGCACGGCTACCAGGTGCGGGTGGCGGCCGATGCGGCCATGCTCGATGCATTGCTGGCCCAGCAACGCAGCGCCCTCATCGTGCTGGACTGGATGATGCCGGGCGAGGACGGCCTGTCGGTCTGCCGACGCCTGCAGCCCAGCGGCATCCCGATCCTGATGCTCAGCGCGATGGGCAGCACCCCCGACCGCGTGATCGGGCTGGAGATGGGCGCCGACGATTACCTGGCCAAGCCGTTCGACCCGCGCGAACTGCTGGCCCGCGTGCGCGCGTTGTTGCGCCGCGCCGACAGGAAAGAGGGGGCGGCGCCGTCCACCACCCTGCACTTCGAGGGCTGGCAACTGCAGCTGGAGCAGCATCGCCTGCTCACCCCGCAGGCCGCCGACGTGCCCCTCACCCGCGGCGAGTTCGCGCTGCTGCGGGTGTTGGCCGAACGCGCCGGTCGCGTGCTCAGCCGCGAGCAGCTGCTGCGCCTGACCCGTGGCGAAGACAGCGAACCGTTCGATCGCGCCGTCGACCTGGCGGTCAGCCGCCTGCGCCGCAAGCTCGCCCAGGCAGCCACGGGCGGCGACGCGCTGGTGCAGACCCTGCGCGGGGAGGGCTATCGCTTCGCAGCCCCGGTGTCCCGCCGGTGAGCCGCCCCTGGCGCACCGCCACCTGGGTGGCCTTGCTGACCCTGTCCACGCTGCTGGTGGCGCAGGCGGTGAGCTTCGCCGTGGTGTGGGCGCTGCCCAGCCCCGCCGCGCCGCAGATGAACCTGCATCAGGCAGTGCAGGTGATGGCCGGCGAGCGCGCCGCGGCCGACCTCGGCCTGCGCCGCTGGCGGCAAGCGCAGCCGCCCGCCGGCCGTGACAACGACTGGATGAGCAGCGTGGTGGCCGCTCGCCTGGGCGTGCCGCGCGCGCGGGTACGCACGGTCTGGCAGCGCAGCACCGATCCCACCGCCGTGCAGGTGCAGGTGATCAAGCAGGGGCAACTGCTGGCCAGCGGCCCCGAGCAGCGTGCCACGGTGGAAGAGGCATTGCTGTTGCCGGGCCTGCTGTGGCCGGCGTTCGAACTGGCCGTGCAGCACGCCGATGGCCAGTGGACGGTGGTGGGCGCCGACTACAGTGCGCTGCTGCAATGGCGGCGCCAGGTGCTGCTGGCCCTGCTGGCCGGCGCGGTCCTGCTGGCGCCACTGGCGGCCTGGCTGGCGCTGCGCGTGACCGGCTCGCTGCGCCGCCTGGCCGATGCCAGCGCGGACCTGTCGCTGCAGTCCACCGCGCGCCTGCCCGTGGAGGGGCCGCGCGAGGTGCAGGTGATGGCCGAGGCGATGAACGCGGCGCGCGAGCGCCTGCGTGACCAGGCCCATGAGGTGACCCGCATGCTGGCCGCCGTCGCCCACGACCTGCGCACTCCCCTCACCGGTTTGCGCCTGCGCGCCGACAGCGCACCACCGGCCCAGGCCGAGCGCATGGTGGCCGACATCGCGCGCATGACCAGCATGATCGACCAGGTGCTGGACTATGCGCGTGGCGAACTGCATCCCGCGCAGCGTCACTCCACCGCGCTGCACCTGCTGCTGGAGGAATGCGCCCAGCACGCGCAGGCGCGCGGCGCCGACGTGCGCCTCACGCATGCCGCGCACGTCAGCCTGGCCGTGGATGTGCTGCAACTGCGGCGCGCGCTGGACAACCTCATCGACAACGCGGTCCGCTATGCCGGGGCGGCCGAGCTGCGGCTGGAGGCAGGCGATGGCGTGGTGATGCTGGAGGTGGCCGACCGCGGTCCCGGTATCGCCGACGCCGACAAGGTACGCCTGCTGCAGCCGTTCCAGCGGCACGAGGGCTCGCGCAACCGCAGCACCGGCGGCATCGGCCTGGGTCTTGCCGTCGCGCAGGGCGCGGCGCGTCAGCACGGCGGCGAGCTGCACCTGCTGGCGCGCGACGGCGGCGGCCTGGTCGCGCGGATCTGCCTTCCGCTCGCGCAACCGGCCGGGCCCAGCCTTGCCGGGCGGCATGCGTGACCCAGGCGCCTTGCTGGCGTCGAGCGCCACCGCTAGGCTCTCGGCATGCCTACTTCCATGATTGTCGTCGACGACTTCCTGGCGACCGCCGATGCCCAGGGATTGCGTAACGCCGCACTGCAGCTGACCTATCCCGAGCAGGACGGTGCCTTCCCCGGCCGCAACTCTATCGAGCGCCTGGAGATCGACGGGCTGGCGCATGCCGCGTCCCGCCTGGTCAACGAACCGCTGCGCGTGGTCTCGCCGCTGCAGTCGCACGGCAAGTTCCGCATCACCCTGGCCCATGACGTGGGCCGCGCCAAGGTGCACGTGGACCGCTCGCACTGGTCGGGCATCCTCTACCTCAGTGCGCCGGAAGACTGCCAGGGCGGCACCGAATTCTTCCGCCATCGCCGCACCGGTACCGAGCGCCTGGCGCTGGACGAGGCCGAGCTGGCGCGGCACGGCTATCCCGACCGCGCGGCCATGCACCGCGACATCATCGAGCGCGACAGCGCCGACGACAGCCAGTGGGAAATGACCATGCGCGTACCGATGCGCTTCAACCGCCTGGTGCTGCTGCGTCCGTGGCTGTGGCACACCGCCGGGCCGGCGTTCGGCGACCGCATCGAGAACGGTCGCCTGGTCTACCTGATGTTCTTCGACGCCGCCCCGCCGCCGGCGCGCTGAGCCCACCTCGCCCGCTGCACAGGGTATGATTAGGCGCCTAATCATCCTCTGGAAGCTCCATGCTGGCCCTGAAACACCAGGCGTTCCTGGCCGAGATGCAGCGCCGTGGCCAGCCGCAGCCCGATGGCCTGGCCCAGTGCTTCCAGCTGCTGTCGCTGGCCGCTGCGATCGACCAGGACTGTGCGCACCGCTTGGCCCCGCTGGGCCTGAGCGAAGGCCGCTTCGTGCTGTTGTTCCTGCTGCAGGGGGCCGAGGCGCCGTTGTCGCCGCACCAGCTCGCCGAGCGCGCCGGGGTGACCCGCGCCACCATCACCGGGCTGCTGGACGGGCTGGAGCGCGACGGGCTGCTGGACCGGCACGCCGACCCGGACGACAAGCGCCGCGTCAACGTCTGCCTGACCCCGGCCGGCGAGGCCATGGCAGTGTCCCTGTTCGACCAGCACACCCAGTGGATCCGCAGCCTGTTCGCCGACCTTGGTGATGACGAACGCACCCTGCTCAGTGGCATGCTGTGCCGCATCTGGGCGCGTACCGATGCGGGGCAGGCAGCATGAAGAAGCAGGCGCTCTCGCGCGAACGCCGCGCCCAGCTCGACGGGGGGGAGGCCGAAGCGACCCACCTGGCCGAGATCCTGGCGGTGGACTTCGCCCGGCTGCTGGCCAGCATCGCGCCGTCGCTGCCGGCGGCGGCAGTGGCCAACATGCGCAAGGCGGCCAACAGCGGCATCACCCTGCGCATGCAGGGCGCGGCCACGCTGCTGCGTGCGCACGCCCTGGGCGATCCGGCGCAGTGGATCGACCACCGCAGCGACACCGTGCGTGGCTGGGCCTGCTACCTCATCGGCAGCGACCCGCGCCTGTCGCTGGAACACAAGCTCGACGCGCTGCGCGCGCTGGCCGACGACCCGCATTTCGGCGTACGCGAATGGGCGTGGCTGGCCGTACGCCCGCACATCGCCGCAGACCCGCTGCGGGTGCTGGCCCACGTGCAGCCATGGACGGCCGATGCCTCGCCCAACGTCCGCCGCTTCGCCTGCGAAGCACTGCGTCCGCGTGGCGTATGGGCCGCGCATATCGCCCTGCTGAAGCAGGCACCGCAGCACGCGCACGCGCTGCTCGAGGCGCTGTGCTGCGATGAATCGCGCTACGTGCAGGACTCGGTGGGCAACTGGCTCAATGATGCCGGCAAGAGCCAGCCCGACTGGGTACGCGAACGCTGCGCTGCATGGCAGCAGCGCCACGCCGACCACCCCGCCAACACCTACATCCGCAAGCGCGCCCAACGCTCCCTGTAGAGCCGACCGTTGGTCGGCTGGCACCTCCCGTAGACCCAACCGTCGCTCGGCCGTCTCCACTCACCTGCAATCCCCAACCACGCACCCCAGTTGCGAATGAAACATTTTGCGCCGCACAAAACCTGTGTTATCAATACTCCCCAATGAACGCACGCCCCGCCAACGCCTACTTTTGGTATTACTTTCCGAAGCCACCGGCGGAGGAAGGCATGCGCTCACCCTGAAGAAACCTTCAGACGCATTCCCGAAAGCCGCCAGCGCACCTGGCGGCTTTTTTGTTGCCGCCGCGCTGGGGACCCCCACTTCCAAGGAGTTTCCCCGCATGCCCCCGCACACCGATGACCTGCGCATCCGCAAGATCGAACCGTTGACCCCGCCGGCCCAACTGCTGGCCATGCTGCCCTGCGACGATGAAGCCTCCGACACGGTCAGCGCCTCGCGCGCGGCCCTGCACGAGATCCTGCACGGCCGCGATGACCGCCTGGCGGTGGTGATCGGCCCGTGCTCGATCCACGACCCGGTCGCCGCCATCGAATACGCCCAGCGGCTCAAGCCGCTGCGTGATGCCTACGCCGACGAGCTGGAAATCGTCATGCGCGTGTACTTCGAAAAGCCGCGCACCACCGTGGGCTGGAAGGGGCTGATCAACGACCCGGACCTGGACGGCAGCTTCAACATCAACAAGGGCCTGCGCGTGGCGCGCGGCCTGCTGCGCGACATCAACAAGCTCGGCCTGCCGGCGGGCGTGGAATTCCTCGACGTGATCTCGCCGCAGTACATCGCCGACCTGGTGGCCTGGGGCGCGATCGGCGCACGCACCACCGAAAGCCAGGTGCACCGCGAGCTGGCTTCGGGCCTGTCGTGCCCGGTCGGCTTCAAGAACGGCACCGACGGCAACATCAAGATCGCCGCCGACGCGATCGGCGCGGCCTCCAACCCGCATCACTTCCTCTCGGTCACCAAGGAAGGCGGTACCGCCATCGTGGCCACGGCCGGCAATCCGGATTGCCACGTCATCCTGCGCGGCGGCAAGACGCCGAACTACGATGCCGACCACGTTGAAGCGACCAGCCAGACGCTGGCCAAGTCGCACCTGGCCGCGCGCATCATGATCGATGCCAGCCACGCCAACAGCAGCAAGAACCCGGAAAACCAGCCCAAGGTCATCGCCGACATCAACGCGCAGCTGGCCAATGGCGAAGAGCGCATCGTCGGGGTGATGGTGGAAAGCCATCTGGTGGCCGGCCGCCAGGACCTGGTCGACGGCCAGCCGCTGACCTACGGCCAGAGCATCACCGACGGCTGCATCGGCTGGGACAGCTCGCTGGCGGTGCTGGAGAGCCTGGCCGAAGCGGTGCGCGCGCGGCGCGCGGCGCGGGTCAGCAAAGCGGCGTAACGTGTCGCCGTGTGATCGGACAGGCACGTCGATCCCGTAGAGCCACCCCATGGGTGGCTGCAGCGCGGACCCGGCGCCGCTTGCACCGGGTCGTTTGACAACGATTCAGTTTCGTTGCTACAACGCTCCTCGCTAGCTGCCCCAGCAACTGGGGCGGCAGGGAATGGCTCAGGGGAAAACTTGATGCAGCACGTCGCACGGTATTTGGCCGGGCTCGGCCTCGCGCTGTCTTTCGGATTCGCCCACGCACAAACACCCGGCTCCTACGGCCTGCACGAGCGTTCCATCGAGCGCATAAACGGTGCAAAAGACCTGGGCGTACTGTCCGCCGATACACTGTTTGGCGAGCAGGTCAGCCTGTTCAACGGCAGCACCACGTTTGAGAACGTTGACATCAGCATCCCGGGAAACAGCGGCCTACCGGTGGAGTTGCGACGCAAACTCAATGTGGATGATCGATCCCGCCTAAACGGCCAGCACCTGCTTGGCTTTGGCGAATGGGACGTCGATGTGCCCTTTATGTCGGGTGTTTTTGCCGCCGCAGCCGGCGGATGGCGACCGGCCGGTGGTACTGTCGATCAGCGCTGCAGCCTGCCACAGGAGCCGGCGCTGGCCGGCTTCACTGGTCCAGAGGACTACTGGAACGGCTATGAGGTTAGCGTGCCCGGTAAAGGCAGCCGCACCCTGCTGATCAATCCCAGGGCCAGGTTTCCTCCTCGTCCGTCAACGGCATCAGCACAACCAGCACGCAATACGACACGTTGGCACGGGCGACGGCTGAGTACCAGTTCGGCAAGCTCAGGCACGAGCTCGGCTACCACGCCGATGGCACGCTGGCATCGGTGAAGGACGGGCGCGGCAACACAATCACGCTTGCCAACTGGAAGCGTGGCATCCCACAGACGGTTGGATTCCCCGACGCTACCCAGCAGACGGCCACGGTCGATGACGCGGGATGGATACGCTCCACCAGCGATCAAAACGGATTCACCACGCAGTACGGCTACGACGCCATGGGCAGGATCACTCAGATCGACCGCCCGGGGGCAGACACCGTTGCGTGGAATTCGACCACGCAGGTCTACGAGGCGATCTAACGAAGGTCAAGGAACGGGATGGAAATAAGGTTGCTCAGGATGCTGGATATGATGATGCGCATGATGCAAAGAAAGGTCGAGGTGAGGGCGGCGTTGATATCTACCGCGACAAAAGTGGTGGGAATTGGCTCTGGAATGGCGTTCCGGGCGGAGAAAAGGAGTCGTTATGAACAAGAGCATGAAATCAAAGATCGCCTCACTGACCTTTAGAGGATTTGAGGTCTCGCCTCATGTGATAGAGGAGATGCTCAGTGTGAAAGCCAGTGAGACAGGCGAGCGGGGTGCCCACGTGAGAGCGGGAGTTTCCGCGTTGCTGAAGCGATCCTTCGCGAGGTTCTCCATTGAACTGGAACCAGACTGCAGGCTGGATCAAGCAGTTCCAATACTGCTAGCCCACGCGGGTGGCTTGCAGCGCCTGAAATCCGTGCGAGAGGTGATCACGCCCGAATGTCTTGAGCTGGATATCACTTGGCCGGTCAAAGGGTCCGATGAGCAGGAGGGCGGCTTTCTGCCTATCGTCGTGCTCTCGGATCTGGCGAACCTCGAATGCTCCCTTTCATTCGGATTCATCTGACGCCCTATGGACATCCGGCCGTTGCTACCCCCGCCGCAACCGCGCCAAGGCCAGATAGATCGCCGGCGTCGTATACAACGTCAGCCACTGGCTCACCAGCAACCCACCCACGATCGCGATCCCCAGCGGCTGGCGCATCTCCCAGCCGTCGCCGGTCGCCAGCATCAGCGGCAACGTGCCCAGCAATGCCGCCACGCTGGTCATCAGGATCGG
>NZ_JBFTNG010000008.1:0-198958 GCF_056397365.1 Stenotrophomonas sp. 05N37
ACCTGGCGCTGGCTGAAGGCGTTGTTGAGCACCGAGGCGATCATGCGCATGTCCACACCGAGCCGGGCGGCGGCGTCGCGGTCGATGTCCAGCACCACCTGGCGCATGCCCTCGTCGCCCTTGGATTCCACGTCCACCAGTTCGGGCAGSGCAYGCAGCGCGTCGGCGACCTTGGGCGCCCATTGCCGTAGGGGCTCCAGCTCGCCGGACAGCAGCTGGAACTCGTACTGGCCACTATCGCCGCTGCCCTCCAGCTTGATGTCCTGGTCCACCCACAGGAACATGCCGCCGCCGGGAATCTTCGGCATGTTGGCGCGCAGGCGGTCGATTACCTGCTGGCTGGAGACCTTGCGCTCGGCCAGTGGCTTCATCTTGATCATGATGAAGGCGTTGTTGACCCCGCTACGCCCGCCGATGTACCCGATGATGTCGCTGATGGCCGGGTCGGCCAGCAGCAGCGTGCGGTAGGCATCGATCTTGGGTTGCATCACCTGGAACGACAGCCCGTCGTCGCCGCGCGCGAAACCACGCAGCTGCGCGGTGTCCTGCTTGGGCACGATTCCCTTGGGCACCTGTTGGAACAGCCACACGTTCAGCCCGATCACCGCGCCGAACAGCAGCAGCGGAACGGCCAGCCAGCGCAGCATCTTCTCCAGGCTGGCCACGTACCCGCCCCGCAGTCGCTCGAACAACGCCGTGCCGCCCCGCTGCAGCACGTTGCCGGTGCCCGGGCGCTCACGCCCGAGCAGGCGCGCGCACAGCATCGGGGTCAGGCTCAGCGAAACCAGCAGCGACACGCCCATCGCCGCCACGAGGGTCAGCGAGAATTCGCGGAACAGCTTCTCCACGAAGTCGTCCAGGAACAGGATCGACACGAACACCACCGCCAGTGCGATGTTCATCGACAACAGCGTGGCGCCCACTTCGCCGGCACCGCGCAGGGCGGCGTCCATCGGCGAGGCGCCTTCTTCGCGATGGCGGGCGATGTTCTCCAGCACCACGATGGCATCGTCGACCACCAGCACCGCGGCCACGATCAGCGCCATCAGCGACAGCGTGTTGAGCGAGAAACCGAGCAGCGCGATCACCGCCAGTGCGCCCAGCAACGACACCGGAATGGCCAGGGTGGGCACCAGCGCCGCGCGCCAGTGGCCGAGGAAGGCCAGCACCACCAGCACCACCAGGGCGATGGCCAGCAGCAGGGTCAGTTCGGCCTCGTGCAGGGTGGCGCGGATGACCGGCGAGCGGTCCATCACCACCTGCATGTCGACGCTGGCGGGCAGCAACGCCTGCAACGTGTCCATCTGCGCGTGGATGGCGTCGACGGTCTCGATGATGTTGGCGTCGGGCTGGCGGCTGACGATCAGCAGCACCGCCGGGCGCTGGTTGTGGAACCCGCTGGCATAGCGGTCCTCCACGCCCTCGCCGACCTGGGCCACGTCGCGCAGGTGCACCGGGCGGCCCTCGCGCATGGCGATGATCAGGTCGCGGTACTCGGCGGCCGTGCGCAGCTGCAGGCTGGCCTCCAGCTGCCATTGCCGGCCCTGGCTGGCCACGTTGCCCAGCGGCTTGAGCGCATTGGCGGTGCGGATCGCCGCGGCGACGTCATCGAGTGCAATGCGCTGCTGGTTGAGCGCATTGGGGTCCAGCGACACGCGCACCGCCGGCAGCGAACTGCCGCCGACCTGCACTTCGCCCACGCCCGGAATCTGCGCCAGCTTCTGCGCGATCACCGTGGAGGCCACGTCGAAGATCTGCCCGGGCGAGCGGCTGTCCGAGCTCAGTGCCAGGGCCAGGATCGGTGCCTGCGAAGGATTGACCTTGTTGTACTGGGGCATGCCCGGCATACCGCTGGGCAGCTGCGCGCGGGCGGCGTTGATCGCCGCCTGTACGTCGCGCGCGGCGCTGTCCACATCGCGGCCCAGTTCGAACTGCAGCTCGATCTGGGTCGAGCCCTGGGTGCTGGCCGAGTCGATCCGGCTCAACCCCGGTATCGTGCCCAGCGCGCGTTCCAGCGGCGTGGCCACGTTGGCCGCCATCGATTCGGGGCTGGCCCCGGGCAGGCTGGCGCTGACGTTGATGGCCGGGTAGTCCACCTGCGGCAGCGGTGCCACCGGCAGCAGCCGCAGGCCCAGCAGGCCGGCCAGCACCACCGCCACCGACAGCAGCAGGGTCGCCACCGGGTGCTGCACGAACCAGCCGATCGCGCGCGCCAGCGGGCTCACGCGTGGGCCTCGGCCGCATCGTCCGCACCCTCGGCGGGGCGCCGGCGGAAGCGGTCGAAGAACAGGTAGATCACCGGCGTGGTGAACAGGGTGAGCACCTGGCTGACGATCAGCCCGCCCACCATCACCACGCCCAGCGGCTGGCGCAGCTCCGCACCGGAGCCGCTGGCGAACATCAGCGGGATCGCGCCGAACAGCGCGGCCAACGTGGTCATCAGGATCGGACGGAAGCGCAGCAGCGCAGCCTGGTGGATCGCCTGGCGTGGGGCCAGGCCGAACTCGCGCTCGGCCTCCAGCGCGAAGTCGATCATCATGATCGCGTTCTTCTTCACCAGCCCGATCAGCAGCACGATGCCGATCACCGCGATCAGGTCCAGGCTGCGCCCGCTCAGCAGCAGCGCCAGCAGGGCGCCGACCGTGGCCGAGGGCAGGGTGGAGAGGATGGTGATGGGGTGGATGAAGCTCTCATACAGCACGCCCAGCACCAGGTACATCACCACCACCGCGGCCAGCACCAGCCACAGCGTGCTCGACAGCGAGGCGCGGAAGGCGTCGGCCGCGCCTTGCAGGCGCAGCTCCACCCCGGTGGGCAGGCCGATCGCTGCACGCGCGCCTTCAATGGCCTGCACCGCCTCGCCCAGCGACGCACCGCGTGCCAGGTTGAACGAGAACGTCACCGCCGGGAACTGGCCCACGTGGTTGATCAACAGGTGCGCCGGGCGCTGCTCGATGCGCGCGATGCCATTCAACGGCACCTGCTTGCCATCCGGCCCGGCCACGTGCAGGCGCGCGATGGCGTCCGGCCCGAAGGCCACGTCCGGGCGCGCTTCCAGCACCACGCGGTACTGGTTGGCCTGGGTGAAGATGGTGGAGATCTGGCGCTGGCCGAACGCGTCGTACAGCGCATCGGCCACCGCGTCCACCTGGATGCCCAGGCGTGCGGCGGCGACCCGGTCGATCAGCACGTGCGCCTGCAGGCCCTGGTCCTGCAGGTCGCTGGCCACGTCGGCCAGGGCCGCGGACTGCTGCAGGTGGGCCAGCAACCGGGGCGTCCACTGCGCAAGCTGGTCGCTGTCGGGGCTGGTCAGGGTGAACTGGTACTGGGTGCGGCTGATGCGGTCCTCGATGCCCAGTTCCTGCACGGGTTGCAGGTACAGCGTGATGCCCGGCACGCGCGCCACGCGCTGCTGCAGCCGCGCGATGATCGCCTGCGCGTCGCTGCTGCGCTGCGCATGCGGTTTCAATTCGATCAGCAACCGGCCGCTGTTGAGCGTGGCGTTGTTGCCGTCCACGCCGATGAACGAGGACAGGCTGGCCACGTCCTCATCCCCCAGCAACGCATCGGCCAACGCCTGCTGGCGCTGCGCCATGGCCTGGAACGAGATCGACTGCGGCGCCTCGCTGATGCCCTGGATCAAGCCGGCGTCCTGCACCGGGAAGAACCCCTTGGGCACCCACACGTACAGCGCCGCGGTGAGCAGCAGCGTGGCCACGGTGGCACCCAGCATCAGCGGCTGGCGCCGCAGCACCCACTGCAGCTGGCGGTCGTAGATCGCCACCACGCGGTCGAACAGGTCGCCCTGCTGCGCCGATTCCTGGCCGTCGGCATCACGGCGGGTGGCATGCCCGGCCTTGAGCAGTCGCGCGCACATCATCGGCGTCAGCGTCAGCGAGACCAGCAGCGAGATGCCGATCGCCACCGCCAGGGTGATCGCGAACTCGTGGAACAGCTTGCCCACCACGTCGGCCATGAACAGCAGCGGGATCAGCACCGCGATCAGCGACAGGGTCAGCGAGATCAATGTGAAGCCGATCTGGCGGGCGCCTTTCAGCGCGGCCTGCATCGGCGTGGCGCCGCGCTCGATGTGGCGGGCGATGTTTTCCAGCATCACGATCGCATCGTCCACCACGAAACCGGTGGCGATGGTCAGCGCCATCAGCGTGAGGTTGTTGAGCGAGAACCCGGCCAGCAGCATCACACCGAAGGTGCCCACCAGCGACAGCGGCACCGCGATGCTGGGAATGATGGTGGCCGGCAGGTTGCGCAGGAACACGAAGGTGACCATCACCACCAGCGCGATGGCGATCAGCAGCTCGTGCTGCACCCCGCGGATCGAGGCGCGGATCGATTCGGTGCGATCGCTCAGCACCGCCACGTCCACGCCCTTGGGCAGCGAGGCCTGCAGCTGCGGGAGCAATGCACGCACCTGGTCCACCACGGCGATCACGTTGGCCCCGGGCTGGCGCTGGATGTTGATCAGGACCGCGGGCGTGGTGCCCGACCACGCGGCCAGCTGGCGGTTTTCCGCGCCGTCTTCAATCGTGGCCACATCGCCCAGCCGCAGCGGCGCGCCGTCCTTGTAGGCCAGGATCAGCGCCTGGTATTCGGCCACCGAACGCATCTGATCGTTGGCATCGAGCATGATCGCGCGGGTGGGGCCGTCGAAGCTGCCCTTGGGCATGTTGACGTTGGCCGCCCCGATCGCGGTGCGGATGCTGGCCATGCTCAGCCCGTTGGCGGCCAGCGCCGACGGGTTCACCTGGATGCGTACTGCCGGGCGCTGCCCGCCGGCCAGGCTGACCAGGCCCACGCCCGGCAGCTGCGACAGGCGCTGGGCCATGCGCGTGTCCACCAGGTCGTGCACCTGCGGCAGCGACAGCCCCTGCGAGGTCACCGCCAGGGTCAGGATCGGGGTATCGGCCGGGTTGACCTTGCGGTACACCGGCGGCACCGGCAGGTCGTCGGGCAGGAAGCTGTCTGCGGCGTTGATGGCCGCCTGTACTTCCTGCTCGGCCACGCCGAGCGCGACCTCCAGCGAGAACTGCAGGGTGATCACCGAGGCGCCGCCCGAGCTGGTGGAGGACATCTGCTTCAGCCCGGGAATCTGCCCGAGCTGGCGCTCCAGCGGCGCGGTCACCGCGCTGGTGGTTACCCCCGGGCTGGCGCCGGGGTACAGCGTGGTGACCTGGATGATCGGGTAGTCCACCTGCGGCAGCGCCGCCACCGGCAGCAGCCGGTAGGCCATCACGCCGGACAGCAGCAGTGCCACCATCAGCAGCGTGGTGGCCACCGGGCGCTCGATGAAGACGCGCGACAGGTTCATGCGCCGGTCCGCGGCGGATCCTGGCTGACCACCTCCACCTTGGCGCCTTCGCGCAGGCCGTCGATGCCTTCCACCACCACCCGCTCGCCGGCCTTGAGGCCGTCGCGTACCGACACGCGCTCGCCATCGGCCGGGCCCAGCACCACGTTGCGCAGGTGCGAGGTGTTGTCCGGGGCAATCACGTACACATAGCTGCCCTTGCTGCCGAACTGCACGGCGGCATTGGGGATCACCACGGCATCGCTGCTGCTGACCTGCAGACGGATGTTGACGAACTGGTTGGGGAACAGCGCCTCGTCGGCGTTGGCGAACTGCGCGCGCAGCTTCAGCGTGCCGGTGGCGGTATCGATGCGGTTGTCCAGACTGGCGAGCACGCCGTCGCCCAGCGCCGTGCGCTCCTCGCGGTCCCAGGCTTCCACGGTCAGGTCGGGCGTGGCGCGCACGGCCGCCACCACGGCCGGCAGGTCCGGCTCGGGCACGGTGAACAGCACGCTGATCGGCGTGGTCTGGGTGATGGTGGCCAACGGTTCGCTGTCGCTGCTGCGCACCAGGTTGCCCACGTCCACGTTGCGCAGGCCCATGCGCCCGGCCACCGGCGCGGTGATGCGGGTGTACTGCAGCTGCAGGCGGGCTTCATCCACCGCGGCCTGGTCGGTCTGGCGCCGGCCCTGCAGCTGGCGCACCTTGCTCTGCTGGTCGCTCAGGTCCTGCGCGGAGACGAAGTGCTTGGCCTGCAGTTCGCTGTAACGGTTGAGCTGGGTCTGCGCGTTGTCCAGTTCGGCCAGGTTCTGCTGCTGGGTGCCCAGCGCACGCGCCAGCGCCACCTGGTACGGGCGCGGGTCGATCTCGGCAATCAGGTCGCCGGCCTTGACGTGTTCACCCTCGCGGAAGGACAGCCGCAGCAGCTCGCCATCCACGCGACTGCGCAGGCTCACCGTGTGCAACGGGGTGACCGTGCCCAGTGCCTTCAGGCGCACCACCAGGTCGTCGCGCACCACCGTGGCCACGCGCACCGGGGTGGCGTTGGCGGCAGGCGCGGGATCGGCGGCGGGGGCGGGCGACAGGGCCCGCCAGGCGATCACGGCGGCGGCCAGCACGGCCAGGACCAACAGCGGTTTCAACAGACGGCGGCGCGGCGGCGAAGCAGACATGGGCATCCTGCGCGCAAGCCCAACAGCCGGCGCGTCCATGGTGTACCGGCCCGTGGGGGCAGGTGAGGCGAAATGGGGGTTGTCTGGCGGGGCCGCTGGTCGAATGCCGCAGCGTGGCTGGATGCCGTCCCGGGAGGGGCGGGGGCGCCATGGTACCGCGAGAGGCCTGCCGCGTTCACATGACCTTGGTCATGGAAGAGTGCATTGAACGTGCCGTTCAATGCACCTCGTCGCGGTACACGAACTTCGGCATTTCCCACTTGAAGTGGATCGCCAGCAGGCGCAGCAGGAAGCCACCGCCCAGGCACCACAGCGTGGCCGCGTTGAGCGATACGCCCAGCTCCAGCAGGCCCAGGTACGCCGCACCGGTGAACAGCGTGATCACCGCATACAGTTCCTTCTGGAAGATCAGCGGCACCTCATTGCACAGCACATCGCGCAGCACGCCGCCGAAGGCGCCGGTCAACATGCCCGCGATCAGCACGATCGGCGCGGCGTGGCCGGCATCGCGCGCCACCGCACAGCCGATCAGGGTGAAACAGATCAGCCCCAGTCCATCCAATACCAGGAACGTGCGGCGGAAGTGGTGCATCCAGCGCGCCACCCAGGTGGCGATCAAGGCCGCGCAGATGGTGAACCCCAGGTACTCCGGGTGCTTCACCCAGCCCAGCGGGTAGTGGCCCAGCACGATGTCGCGCAGCGAGCCTCCGCCCAGTGCGGTGACGCAGGCGATGATGACCACGCCGAACAGGTCCATGCGTCGGCGCCCGGCGGAGAGCGCGCCGGTCATGGCTTCGGCGGAGATGGCGATGAGGTAGATCAGGGAGAGCAGCATGGGAAAGCATCCGGACGCGTCAGGCGGGGGACGGCAACACGCACCCGGCACACCAGCGCAGGGCACTGTCGTGGGGGTGGGGAAACCGTTGCCGCTCCCGCTGTCCTTTTGCCTGAGAGTTCAGTGGCCAAGGCCACGTGCCCCTTCGGCGGGTCATTGAAGACCTCTCTCCAGATCGGCGTACTGGATGCATGGTTGGTGGCGTATCGAACCACCGGCCTGAGCGATTATGGGAGCCTGCGCCTTCGGCGGGTGCCAGCGTGGCACCTCTCTCCTGCATCCGGGGCGGATTCTAGCAGCCAGCGGCCGCGCCCCGGTGGATAATCCCGGTATGCCCGCTGAACCCGCCCCCTGGTACGTCTACCTGCTGGAATGCCGCAATGGCAGCTACTACGCCGGCATCAGCAACGACGTGGACGCGCGCTTCCAGGCCCACCTGGCCGGCAAGGGGGCCCGGTACACGCGCGCCAACCCGCCGCTGAAGCTGCTGGCCATGCGCGCCTATCCGGACCGGGCGGCCGCCTCCCGGGCCGAATGGCAGCTCAAGCGCCAGCCACGCGCGCACAAACTGGCCTGGTTGCAGGCGGCAGACACCTCGTCCTGAGGGTGCGTCGGTACTGGTTGGGGGCTGCAAGGTAGGCCACAATCGGCCACCACGCGGAGGGAACCGGGATGTTCGATCTCCATCGCAGACGGCTTGCCTGGCTGCGCGCGGCCATGTCCCGCCCACCGGCCCTGCGCCGGTCGCCGGGCCGGGACGACGCGCCACCCGCAGCGACGGCGGCGTACTCGCCAGCGCTGCGCCACGGCGAGAGCGGCACCGCCGACGCATTCCGCGCCAGGCTCGCCGCCGATGCCGTGGAGCGCGCGCGCATTCGCCTCGATCCGACCCACGTGCCAGTCGAACTCCGGGGCATCATGCCGCTGGCCGAGTACTGGGGCATCTGCGACGACGCCATCCGCGAAGGGATGCAGGACGCGGAAAGCCAGGCGAGCAAGGAGGCGATGGCCGACGCGGTGAACCCGCACAACGCGACGATTACCGCCTGGCTGGACAGCCGGCCGGTGGGCGGGCTGATGAGCGACGAAGCCGCCGCCTTCACCTACCTGCAGCTGGGCCTGACCGAACTGGCGCTGTTCCGCGAGGAATGAGCTGCTCCACCTACCCGAGGGACACCCTGCGATGACCCCGCTTGCCCTGCTGCTCGCCGTTGCCGGCGCTACGAACCCTGCCGCCCCCGTCATCGATCCGGCTACGCGTGCCGCGATTGAAGCCACCTGCCTGGACTACGTGGACGGCCAGCTCGAGGGTGACCCGGCCCGCGTGGCGCGCTCGCTGCACCCGGACCTGGCCAAGCGCGCGATCCTCGGCGATACCCCGGATGAGCGCCTCGGCCTGCGCCGGATGTCGAAGGAGGAGCTGGTTGAACTCACCCGGCAGGGCGCGTTGAAAACCCCCAAGGTCCAGTGGAACCGCCGCTGCACGCTGCTCGACGTTACCGGCAACGCCGCCTCGGTGCGGCTGGAAACGCCGTGGTTCGTGGACTACTTCCACATGGGCCGGTTCGGCGAGCGCTGGGTCATCGTCAATGCGCTGTGGTACAGCAAGCCCAAGGCAACAGCCAAGTGACGACGACGCACCCCGCCACTGAGTGGGGGTATCGATTCGGGCCAAACGAGCTCGACGCCGTGCTGCAGACGCGGCCGGAGGTGCGCTACGACTACTTCGTCAAACGCGTGGCCGATGGGGAAGGAGTCTGGGGCCTGCGCAGTGCCGAGGGCTGGGACGACGCCCGCGCGGCGCCCCATGCAGCGGCACCGCAGCGCTAGCGGGGTGGTGTCGTGTCAGCTTCCACCTGTGGGGCCGGCGCTCGTGCGCGGCGGTCCTCCCGGTCATCCCCGAAAATGATCCGCGCGCTGCGCTGGTAGCTCCAATACGCCACCGCCCAGTTGAGCAGCACCACGATGCGGTTGCGGAAACCGATCAGAAAGAACACGTGCGCGGCCAGCCAGAACCACCAGGCCAGCACGCCGGACAGCTGCAGCTTGCCCAGGTGCACGATGGCCGCCATGCGCCCGATCGTGGCCAGGTTGCCGAAATCCTGGTACTTGAACGGGCCCGGCGCCGGTTTGTTTTCCAGCCGCGCACGGATGATCGCGGCCACGTGCTTGCCCATCTGCTTGGCGGCCGGGGCCACCCCCGGCACCGGCTTGCCGTCGGCCTGGTTGAGCGCGGCCAGGTCACCGGCGACGAAGACGTCCGGGTAGCCCTCCAGGGTCAGGTCCGGCTGCACCGGCACGCGGCCGGCGCGGTCCAGCGGCACCTCCAGCGTGCGTGCCAACGGCGAGGCCGCGACACCGGCGGCCCACACCACGGTGCGCGCCGGAACGAACTGGTTGCCCAGCTGGAAGCCGTCGCCGTTGATGTCGCTGACCGGCGTGCCGGTGAGCACTTCCACGCCCAGCTTTTTCAGCTGGCGGCGTGCCTTCAGCGAGAGCACCTCCGGGAAGGTGGACAGCACGCGGGGGCCGGCTTCCACCAGGCGCACCTTGGCGCTGGCCGGGTCGATATGGCGGAACTCGTTGCGCAGGGTGTGGCGGGCGATCTCGGCCAGGGTGCCGGCCAGCTCCACGCCGGTGGGGCCACCCCCCACCACGGCGAAGCTCAGCCATGCCGCCTTGCGTGCGGGGTCCGGTTCGGCTTCGGCGCGCTCGAAGGCCAGCAGCAGTTTGCGGCGCAGCGCGATCGCATCGTCCAGGGTCTTCAGGCCGGGCGCATCGGCGGCCCATTCGTCGTGGCCGAAGTAGGCGTGGGTGGCGCCGGTGCACAGCATCAAGGTGTCATAGCCAAGCTGGCTGCCGTCGGCCAGGGTGATCTGGCGGGCGTGTTTGTCGATCGACGTCACTTCGCCAAGGCGCACTTCCACGTTGCGCTGCTCGCCAAGGATGTGGCGCAGCGGTGCGGCGATATCCGGCGCGGACAGGCCGGCGGTGGCGACCTGGTACAGCAGCGGTTGGAACAGGTGGTGGTTGCGGCGATCCACCAGGGTGATGCGGACAGGCGCGTTGGCCAGGGCGCGGGTGGCCCAAAGGCCGGCGAAACCACCACCGATGATGACCAGGTGGGGCAGGGGATCGCGGGTCATGCAAGGACTCCTTGGCGGGGGCCGGCCGTCCGGCCCCATGGGTTCATGGTCGACGCGACCTATCGTCGCACGTGAAGCAGGGTATTCACGCCGATGACAGATACTGGGTTCAGGGGCCATCGCGCTTGCCGGTGGCCGTGTCCATTCGCTGTGGAGGCCGACATGACCGAACCGGAAAAGCGCATCGCCCTGTTGATCGATGCCGACAACGCACCCTCGTCCAAGATCGACGTGGTGCTGGCCGAAGTGGCCCGCTATGGCGTGGCCAACGTGCGCCGTGCCTACGGCAACTGGAAGAGCCCGCGGCTGAAAGGCTGGGAGTCGGTGCTGCACGCGTACGCGATCCGCCCCATCCAGCAGTTCGCCTACAGCCGTGGCAAGAATGCCTCGGACATGGCGATGGTGATCGATGCGATGGACATGCTCTACGCACGCAACCTGGATGGCTTTGCGATTGTCTCCAGCGATGCCGACTTCACCCCGCTGGTGATGCGCCTGCTCACCGATGGGGTCAAGGTGTACGGGTTTGGCGAAAAGAAAACCCCGGAGCCGTTCGTCAACGCCTGCTCCAAGTTCACCTACCTCGAAGCGCTGGGCCAGGGCCACGCCACCGACCCGGAAGTGGAGCAGGACAACGAGGAAACCCGCCCGCGCAAGAGTGGCCCGGAGCTGCGCAGCGACACCCGGCTGGTGCAGATGCTGCGCCGTGCGGTGACCTCGGCCGAAGCCGAGGATGGCTGGTCGCACCTGGGGCCGGTCGGCAGCCAGATCGGCAACCAGGCCTCGTTCGATTCGCGCAATTACGGGTACGGCAAGCTCAGCGAACTGCTGGCGGCGACCGGGCTGTTCGAGATGAAGAAGGACGGCAAGTCCACCTACGTGCGCGCGCTGCCCAGGAAGAGCGCCGGCAAGCCGGCCAAGTGAGGCCGGCAGGGCCCGCGGACGGGCACCGCGAGTGGTACGGCGTGGATCCGGCTACAGCGTCCGCGCGTCGGCCTGCTGGTAGCCGTCGATGACGCCGCGACCAACGTCCTGCAGCGTTCCGAACGCCATCAGGAGCAGCGCGGCGGCCAGCATCAGGTTGCGGTGGTTGCGGCGATAGCCCACCACCAGCAGCACCAGGCCTACGCACATCAGGCTGATTTCGAGGATCTGCGCGAACATTCCATTTCATCCATGAGGTGACGGGCACGCCGCCGATCGGCGTATCGTAGCCGCACCGCGTGGCCCGCTGCCACGCTCATTACGACAGAGATACCCACCATGCTGAAGATCTGGGGCCGCCACAATTCGAGCAACGTGCGCAAGGTGCTGTGGTGTGCCGAGGAGATCGGCGTGCCGTACGAGTCGATCCAGGTCGGCGGTGCGTTTGGCGGCACCCAGTCGCCGGACTACCGCGCGATGAATCCCAACGGGCTGGTGCCGGTGATCGAAGACCACGGCCTGCCCTTGTGGGAGTCCAACACCATCGTGCGCTATCTGTCGGCACGCTATGCGCTGGGCACGCTGTACCCGGAAGACGTGGTGGCGCGTGCGCAGTCGGAGAAGTGGATGGACTGGACCACCTCGACCTTTGCCGGCTCCTTCCGCGACCTGTTCTGGGGCACCCTGCGCACGGCGCCGGCCGATCGCGACGAAGCCCGCATCGCCGCCGCGCTGGTCCGCTCGGGCGAGCTGCTGGCAATGGCCGACGAGGCGCTGTCGCGGCAGCCGTGGTTGTCCGGCGACGACTTCGCCATGGGCGACATCCCGCTGGGCGCCTTCATCTACGCGTGGTTTGAAATGCCGATCCAGCGCCCGCAGCTGCCGCACCTGGCCGCCTGGTACGAACGCCTCAAACAGCGCCCGGCCTACCAGCGCGCCGTGATGACCGCACTGACCTGAGGCACCCTGCCACGGGCGCGGCGGTGAGGCGGCATGCGCGGGCGGCGGATCTGCAGCGAGCCCACCGCCTCAGTACAGGTCCGTTGGATCCACATCCAGCGACCAGCGCACCTTGCGTGCCTGCGGCAGGCCGTGGATCTGCGGCGTGATCAGATCGAGCAGGCCATGCAACGGGCGTCGTGACGGCGCGGACAGCAGCAGCTGGGTGCGCTGGTAACCGGCGCGGCGCGGCATCGGCGCCGGCATCGGGCCATAACGCTCCACCGGCGCATCCTCGGGAATCAGGCCGCGCACCGCGCTGAGCATCGCGTTGGCGTGCTCCACCTGCTGCGCCTCGGCACGCAGCAGCGCCAGGTGCGCGAAGGGGGGGAACCCGGCGGCTTCGCGCTGCTGCAGTTCGGCCTCGGCGAAGGCGTGGTAGCCGCCGTTGACCAGGGTCTCCAGCAACGGATGCCCGGGATGGTGGGTCTGCAGCCAGACCTCGCCGGGATCGGTGGCGCGCCCGGCGCGCCCGGCCACCTGGATCAACTGCTGGGCCAGCTTTTCGCTGGCACGGAAGTCGGCCGAGAACAGCCCTTCATCGATGCCCACCACCACCACCAGGGTGAGCTTGGGCAGATCGTGGCCCTTGGCCAGGATCTGCGTGCCGACCAGGATGCCGGCACGCTCGCCGAGCGTGGCCAGCTGGGTTTCCAGCGCATCCCGGCGATGGGTGGTGCCGCGGTCGATGCGGATCACCGGGTAGTCGGCGAAGGCCTGGACCAGGTGTTCTTCCAGGCGCTCGGTGCCGATGCCCTGCGGCTGCAGCGCCAGGCTGCCGCAGTCCGGGCAGGCCAGCGGCGCGGCCTGGCGGGCACCGCAGTGATGGCACTGCAGGCGGCGGCCACCGGCATGCACGGTCATCGGTGCATCGCAGCGCTGGCAGGGCGCGGTCCAGCCACAGTCGTGGCACAGCAGCACCGGCGCGTAGCCGCGGCGGTTCTTGAACACCAGTACCTGGTGGCCGGCCTGCAGATGGTCGGCAATGCCCTGCAGCACCTCCGGCGACAAGCCGTCGCGCAACGGCCGCTTGCGCACGTCCAGCACCCGCACCCGCGGCGGCCGTGCGTCGCCGGCGCGTACCTTCAGGCGCAGGTGGGTGTAGCGCCCGGCCTGTGCGTTGTGCAGCGATTCCAGCGACGGCGTGGCACTGCCCAGCACCACCGGCACGTCCAGCGCCTTGGCCCGCACCAACGCGAAATCGCGTGCGTGGTAGCGGATGCCATCCTGCTGCTTGTAGCTGCCGTCGTGCTCTTCGTCGACCACGATCAGCCCGGCGTTGGGCAGCGGGGTGAACACCGCCGAGCGCGTGCCGACGATGACCTGTGCTTCGCCGCGCGAGGCCGCCGCCCACACCCGGGCGCGCTCGTTGTCGTTCAAGCCCGAATGCAGCACGTGCACCGGGATGCCCAGACGGGTGCGGAAGCGCGACAGCGTCTGCGGGGTGAGCCCGATCTCGGGCACCAGCACCAGCGCCTGGCGACCACGCGCCAGGCAGGCCACGATCGCCTGCAGGTAGACCTCGGTCTTGCCGCTGCCGGTCACCCCGTCCAGCAGGTAGGCGCCAAAGCCGGGGGCGGCGGTGATCGCGGCGATGGCGGCGGCCTGTTCGGGATTGGGCAGCGGGCCGGCGCCGGCGCGTGCCGTCGGCACCTGGTGGTCCAGTGCGACCCGCTCCACCAGCGCGCGCTTGGCCAGCGCGCGGGCGGCGGTGCGCCACCCGTCCATCTGCGTGTCCAGCACGTCCTCGTCGATCACCCCGTCGGCCAGCAGCGTGGCCAGCCGTTGCGGCCGGGTGCCGGCGCGCAGGCGGGCGCGCTGTTCCTCGCCGGCAGCGGTCAGCTGCCAGCCCCAGCGGTGGGTGTCGGGCACGGCATCGCCACGGCGCAGCGGTGCCGGCAGCGCGGTGCTGACCACCTCGCCGAGCGGGGCGTGGGTGTAGCGCGCCAGCCACTGCAGCGAGCCCCACAGTTCGCCGCCCAACAGCGGCGCGGGGTCGATCCACGCCAGCGCCGCGCGCAGGGTGCCGCCGTCGGGCACCCCCCCGATCGCCGCCACCACCCCGACCAGCTCGCGCGTGCCAAACGGCACCCGCACCCGGCGGCCGATCATGCCCGCATGCGGCGGCTCGCCCGGCGGCGGCGCGTAGTCGAACCACTGGGGCAAGGGCAGGGGCAGCGCGACCTGGATCGTCGGCGCATTCAGCAGGGGGGCGGGGCCGCCGGTAAGCGACAGCGAAGGGGCCGGATCGGAGCTGGGCATCGCAGCAGTGTAGCGGCCCGGCCACGCCCCGGCAGCGACCGGGCACACGCCCCGGACCTGAGCCGGTGAACCTAAATAGCGGCTAAATATCTGTCCTGCCGAGAGATTCAGGCTTATCCACATCTTCTGTGGATAAGTCTGTGCGCCACTCCTGATCTCCGCGCTCAGGGTCAGGGAGTTCCGACCTCTTGCTCAACTTGGTCAAAAAATAGCCATACGACAATAGTCAATAAAAACAACAACCTAACTGTGAAACAAAGCTGAAACATGCGGGTCGTGCCCCTCACGTGCCTGTATACCCGGGTTTTCATTGATGCTGTGCACAACCTGCGCCCGTTGCTGCGTCACCCTGTCCCGGATCCCTTCACACGCGGCCTACATCGGCACGCCCGATCGATGACGCAATCGCTATCATTTCGGCACTTGATGGAGTTGCTATGACGGCTGCGACGGCCCCCGTTTCTTCTACCGCAGCCGGTGCGCTGTCGGCGTTCCTGCGTGGCGTTGAGCGCCGCGCCCTGGTGGTGGCCGAGCTGCAGTGCGGCGACCCGACCGTGGCCGAGCAGGCCCTGGTCTCGGTGATGCGTGCCTTCGCCGGCATCGCCAGCGACGTGCCGATGGCGCAGTGGCCGGATCGTTTCTGGATCCTGCTGGCCCACCGCACCCCGATCCGGATGCCGGCCGAGGGCGGGCAGTGGTCGCCCGGCCTGGCCCACCTGCCGGCGCTGGCGCCGCCCGCCCGGCTGGCCCTGCTGCTGCGCATCGGCGGCGGCCTGGACGAAGCGGCCGCCGCGCAGATCCTGGACCTGCCCGTGGCCGACTACCAGCAGGCGTTGGCCGAGGCCTGCCCGCGGGATGCCCAGGGGCATCCGGACGCGGCCGCCTGGCGTGCCTTGGCCGAGCAGGTCCAGCAGCGCCTGCGCGACCTGCCGCTCTTGCGGCTGCAGCGCCTGCAGCAGCCGGTCGCCGCGCCCGCTGCCGCCAATGAGGCCGCGTCCTGGCGCACCCCGCACAAGGCCGACGCCACGCCTGCGCGGGCCCGCCCGCGCCGCAAAGGCGGGCGTCGCCTGCCATGGAAGGGCCTGCTGATCGTGGTGGTCACCGCCGGCGTGCTGCTCGGCGGCGCGGCCTGGTGGAAGCATGCGCGTCAGGTGGGGGAGCCGATGGCCAGCGCGCCGGACGGTGCCGTGGCCGACGCCGGACCGGTCCAGGTGGAAGAGCTGCCCGCCGACGACCTGCCGGTCATCGCGCCCGCCGACCCGGCCGATGCCGCCAGCGACGCGGCAATGCTGGCCGACCCGGAGCTGGGGCTGGCCCGCGATGCCGATCTGTACGCGTGGTTCGCCGCCGGCGGCCCGGTCCCGGTCGACGAATCGCAACCGCAGCCCAGCCGCCCCGAGCCGGCCACCGCCGGCCTGGAGACCAGCACCGATGAATAAGCCGTTCCCGTGCCTGGTCCTCGGCCTCGCGTTGGCGGCGACCGCATCCGCCGCGCCGCAAGCCCTGGACTTGCCGCCCCCGGCGCCGACCAGCGCCACGCCGGCACCCGTCACCGCCCCGGCCATCCCGGCCACGCCCGCCGCGCTGGACCCGGCGCAGTTGCGCGCGCTGCGCAGCCGCTATGCCGCGTGGCAGGCGTTGCCCGAGCCCGAACGCGCGCGCATCCGCGAGGCCGCCCGCGCGGTCGCCGCGCTGCCGCCGGCGCAGCAGCAGACCCTGCGCCAACGCTTCGCCGAACAGGACCAACGCTTCCGCGACGGTTGGCTGCTGGGCCCGCAGCTCGGCCAGCTGTTCCCCAAGTTGCAGGGCCTGTTCGGCTACCTGCCGGCCGAACAGCGCGAACCGGCGCTGGCGATCCTGCGCCAGCTCAGCAGCGACCAGCTCGCCCAGCTGAGCCTGGTCGCCCAGCGCACCCCGCCGCAGGAACGCGACCAGGTGCGCAGCCAGTTCCTGGCGTTGGCGCCGGGCGCGCGCGATGCGTGGCTGAAGCAGAACGTCGGCCACTGACCGGCTTAGCGCCGCCGCGCATCGCGGGCAAAACCGTGCATTCACCGCCCATCGTGGGTTTTGCCCGGCCGCGCGCGTAAGATGTGCGTCCGCAACCCGGTGCCTGTGCCCTCCGCGCGCTGCCGTAGTTGCCGTCCGTGATCTCCATGTCCATTGCTTCCCCCACGCCGCGCCTCTCCCAGGAAGTGCGCGCCACCGGCCTGCTTGCCTTGCCGCTGGTCCTGGGCCATGTCTCCACCGGCCTGATTTCCTTCGTCGACAACGTCATCGCCGGCCACCACGGCACCCAGACGCTGGCTGCCGTCACCATCGGCACCGCACTGCTGTGGCTGCCGATGCTGATCCCGATCGGCACGTTGATCTCGCTCACCGCCTCGGTCTCGCAGCTGCACGGCGCCGGCCGCGAACGCGAGATCGGCCCGCTGTTCCGCCAGGCGCTGTGGTTGGCGCTCGGCCTGGGCCTGATCATGTTCGCCTTCCTCACGGTGGTGCCGCCGCTGCTGCCGGCGTTCGGCATCGCGCCGGACATCGTGCCGGGTGCGACGGCGTTCCTGCATGCGGTGCGCTGGGGCGGCCCGGCGCTCACCCTGTACTTCTGCATGCGCTACCTCAGCGAGGGCATGCACTGGACGCTGCCGACCATGCTGCTCGGCTTCGGCGGCCTGCTGGTGCTGGCGCCGCTGGGCTACATCCTCTGCTACGGCAAGCTGGGCTTCCCGGAACTGGGCGCCGAAGGCTTGGGCATCGCCTCGGCCACGATGATGTGGATCCAGGCGCTGTGCTTTGCCGGGTACCTGTTCACGACCAAGCGCTTTGCCCACCTGCACCTGTTCTCGCACTTCGAGGCGCCGCGCTGGGCCGCGATCTGGGACCTGCTGCGCACCGGCCTGCCGATCGGCATCACCGTGCTGATGGAGGGCGGGCTGTTCATCGTCACCGCGCTGCTCATCGGCCGCCTTGGCGCCACCGAGGCGGCCTCGCACCAGATCGCGATCAACGTGGCGCAGCTGTGCTTCATGATCCCGATGGGCGTGGCCGAGGCCACCACCGTGCGCGTCGGCCATGCGGTCGGTAGCGGCAACGGGCTGGGCGTACGCCGCGCGGCCATCGCCGGGCTGGTGATCATCCTGGGCACGCAGACGCTGTCGGCCCTGGTGCTGCTGTTCGGGCACGACGCCATCGTCGGGGTCTACACCGCCGACATGGGCGTGGCCGCACTGGCCTCCACCCTGCTGCTGTATGCGGCCGCGTTCCAGTTCCCCGACGGCGTGCAGGTGCTCTCGGCCGGTGCGCTGCGTGGCCTCAAGGACACCCGCGTGCCGATGTTCATCGCCATGTTCTCGTACTGGGGCCTGGGCATGCCGCTCGGCGCCGGGCTGGGACTGGGGCTGGGCATGGGGCCGCAGGGCATGTGGCTGGGCCTGATCCTGGGCCTGACCGCCGCGGCCATCCTGATGGCCTGGCGGCTGCGCGTCAGCAGCCGCCGTGTCGGGATCAGACTGCCCTCCGCCGCTTGACGACCCCCTTACTTGTGTCCGATGCCGGCCTTGCCGGCAACGGCTATGCTGGCACCACGGCAAGAAGCCAACTGGAGTTTTCCCCATGAACCAACCCGCGCGTCGCAACCCCGTCGCCAGCTTCTTCATCGGGCTGTGGGATGTGATGAACTTTACCCGCAGGCTGATCCTCAACCTGATGTTCTTCGGCCTGCTGTTGCTGGTGTTGATCCTGTTCGTCTTCGCGATGGGCAAGAGCGCCAGTGCGGGCAAGTCGCTGCAGGACCGCACCACGCTGGTGATCGCGCCCGAAGGCCGGCTGGTCGAGCAGTACAGCGCCGATCCGGTCAGCCGTGCGCTGGCCAAGGTCGTGGGCGACAACGGTTCGGAGGAAGTGCAGCTGCGCGACCTGGTCCGCGCCATCGACGCGGCGCGCGAGGACAAGAAGATCGAGCGGGTGGTGCTGGAGCTGGACAAGCTGCAGCCCAGCGGCTTTGCCTCGATGCGTGAAGTGGCCGCCGCGCTGCAGGAACTGCGCGCCTCGGGCAAGCAGGTGGTCGCCTTCAGCGAGAACATGAGCCAGTCGCAGTACCTGCTGGCCGCGCAGGCCAACGAGGTCTACCTGGACCCGATGGGCGGCGTGGTGCTGGAAGGCCTCGGCCGTTACCGCCAGTACTTCCGTGCCGGCCTGCAGGACAAGCTGGGCGTGGACGTGCACCTGTTCAAGGTGGGCGAGTACAAGTCCGCTGCCGAGCCGTACGTGCTCGACGCCGCCTCGGCGCAGGCCAAGGAAGCGGACCTGTTCTGGATGAACGATGTGTGGCAGCGCTACCTGGGCGACATCGCCAAGGCGCGCAAGCTCGACGCCGCGCAGCTGGCCGCCGGCATCGACACCATGCCCGAAGGGATCGCCGCCGCCGGTGGCGACCTGGCCAAGTTCGCCCTGCAGCAGAAGCTGGTGGACGGCCTGAAGACCCGCGAGGAAGTCGAGGACCTGCTGGCCGATCGCGGCGTGGCCGACGAGGACGCCGATGGCGGCTTCCGCAGCCTCAATCTCGATGCGTACCTGTCCGTGCTCGATACCCGTCGTTCGCCGGTGGACTCGCGTCCGCAGGTGGCGGTGATCGTGGCCGCCGGTGAAATCGCCGGTGGCGACCTGCCGGCCGGTCGCGTCGGCGGCGTGTCCACCTCGGCCCTGCTGCGCGAAGCGCGCGACGACAAGGACGTGAAGGCGGTGGTGCTGCGCGTGGATTCGCCCGGCGGTGAAGTGTTCGCCTCCGAGCAGATCCGTCGCGAAATGGTCGCGCTGAAGGCCGCGGGCAAGCCGGTGGTGGTGTCGATGGGCGACCTGGCTGCGTCCGGTGGTTACTGGATCAGCATGAACGCCGATCGCATCTACGCCGACCCGTCGACCATCACCGGTTCGATCGGCATCTTCGGCATGATCCCGAACGTGGCGCGCTCGCTGGACAAGATCGGCGTGCACACCGACGGCGTGGGCACCACCCGCTTCGCCGGTGCGTTCGACATCACCCGCCCGATGGACCCGGCCGTGGGCCAGGTCATCCAGTCGGTGATCAACAAGGGCTACGCCGATTTCACCGGCAAGGTCGCCGATGCGCGCAACAAGCCGGTCGAGGCGGTCGATGAAGTCGCCCGCGGCCGCGTGTGGAGCGGTGCGCAGGCCAAGGAACGTGGCCTGGTCGACGAGTTCGGTGGGCTCAAGGTGGCCGTCGCCGACGCCGCCAAGCGTGCCAAGCTGGGCGACGTGGACAAGGTCCGCGTGCGCTACATCGAGAAGGGCGCCACGCCGTTCGCGCAGTTCATGAGCGGCTTCGCCGGCAGCCACGCCGGTGCATGGATGCTGGGTGAGTCGGGCATGGCCCGGCTGATGCTGGCGCGTTCGATGCCGGAGCTGGACACCCAGCTGCGCTTCGTCGAAGACGCCGCCCGCGACCCGCGCGGCAGCAGCCCGGTGAAGGCGCTGGCGTATTGCTTCTGCGGTTTCTGACGCGGGAGGGCAGCGGATCGGCATGAAAAAGCCCGGCGAAAGCCGGGTTTTTTTTGGCCGAATCGCGTGGTCGCGTATGGACGGGCATTGGGAGCATGCGGTGCGTTGGCGCCGATGCGATGGGATGACCCGTAGAGCCACGCCATGCGTGGCTGCGCCTGGATCCGGCATTGCGCGCAGCCACCCATGGGGTGGCTCTACGTGATCACGCGGCGCGTTGTTGCCGATGGGCCGGCATTGGGGTCATGCGGTGCGTTATTGCCGATGGGCGGGCATTGGGATCGTGCGGTGCGTTGGCGCCGATGCGATGGGATGACCCGTAGAGCCACGCCATGCGTGGCTGCGCCTGGATCCGGCACCGCGCGCAGCCCCCATGGGGTGGCTCTACGTTTGATCCGGCACTGCGTGCAGCCACCCATGGGGTGGCTCTACGTGATCACGCGGCGCGTTGTTGCCGATAGATGGGCATTGGGATCGTGCGGCGCGTTATTACCGATGGACGGGCATTGGGATCGTGCGGCGCGTTATTACCGATGGACGGGCATTGGGATCGTGCGGTGCGTTATTGCCGATGGATGGGCATTGGGATCATGCGGTGCGTTGTCGCCGATGCGATGGGATGACCCGTAGAGCCACGCCATGCGTGGCCGCGCCTGTATCCGGCATCGCGCGCAGCCACCCATGGGGTGGCTCTACCTGCCTTCGGCTTCGTCGGCGGCGCGGGTGTCGGGGGCTTTTTCGAGCGATTCGCGCGCGGCGTTGGCCTTGTCCAGCGGCTGCTGCATTGCATCGCGGAGCGCGCTTGCCTGCGGCTCCGGTGGCTTGTCCGGGGCCGGGGGCACCGGGCGATTGCAGCCGGCCAGGGCCAGCAGCGCGGTGAGTGGCAGGACGGCACGGATGTTCATGGCGGGCTCCTCGCGATGGGCCGGGGAGCGCAGTGTCGCACCGCTGCGCCAGCGCGTGTGTGACGGCAGGGGGTGGCGGACCGCGTGCAGGGGCTGCGCTATCCTGAGCACAGCGCACGGCACGGTGCCGCGCGCACGCAACGCGGGGCCCGGCCCCGACGCAGGAGATGCATGTGAGCGCGCAACGTTGGCGACTGGACGGACAGACCGCATTGATCACCGGCGCCAGTGCCGGTATCGGCCTGGCCATTGCGCGGGAACTGCTCGGCTTCGGCGCCGATGTGCTGATCGTCGGCCGCGATGCCGACGCGTTGGAAATGGCGCGCGATGAACTGCTCGATGCCTTCCCCGACCGCGAGATCCACGGCTTGGCCGCCGATGTCTCCGACGACGAAGACCGTCGCGAGATCCTGGACTGGGTCGAAGACCACAGCGATGGCCTGCACCTGCTGATCAACAACGCCGGGGGCAACATCACCAAGCCGGCCACCGAGTACACCGAGGACGAGTGGCGCGGCATCTTCGAGACCAACCTGTTCTCGGCCTTCGAACTGTCACGCTACGCCCACCCGCTGCTGGCCCGCCACGCGGCATCGGCGATCGTCAATGTCGGCAGCGTGTCCGGGCTCACCCACGTGCGCAGCGGCGCGGTGTATGGCATGACCAAGGCGGCCATGCACCAGATGACCCGCAACCTGGCGGTGGAATGGGCCGAGGACGGCATCCGCGTCAACGCCGTGGCGCCGTGGTACATCCGTACCCGCCGCACGTCCGGCCCGCTGTCCGACCCGGACTACTACGAAGAAGTGATCGATCGCACCCCGATGCGCCGCATCGGCGAGCCGGAGGAAGTGGCCGCCGCCGTGGGCTTCCTGTGCCTGCCGGCCGCCAGCTACGTCACCGGCGAATGCATCGCCGTGGACGGTGGCTTCCTGCGGTACGGCTTCTGACCGCGCCTCAGTCGGGAATGGGGCAATCGCTGCCCGCCAGCACCGCCTGCAACCGTTCGCGCTCGGCGCTGGCGCCGGCCTGGTTTTCCGGCGTGGCAAAGCGTTCGCTGCCACGGGCATCGCGGAACCGCTGCTGCCAGGCGTTGCAGCGCTGCTCGCTGGGGACGGCCACGCAGGCATCGCGGATCACTTCGCAGCCGGCGGCGTTGACCGGCGTCGTGCCGCCCAGCCCGGTAACGGTCATCAGCACGCAGTGCGGCGGCGCCGGTTCGCGCTCGTGCAGGTAGCCGTTGCCATCGCTGCCCAGGCAGCGGTAGATCTCCGGCAGCGGCGCCTTGGCTACGTCGGGGTCGACCGCGGCCGCGGCCTTTTCGCGCGCCTCCCGGCGTAGCACGTCGCTGTCGAGGATCTCGGTGCCTTCGGCCTCCACCGAGGTCTGCACGCCGCCCTGCAGCACCGGCAGCGGGGCGCGCTGCAACATCGCGCTGCTGGCGGGTGCCACGCCGGCAGCGGGAGACGCAGCAGGTGCGGCAGCAGGTGGCGCTGCAGGTGCCGTTGCCGGCGGCAGTGCCTGCGCGGACGGCGTACCGCTCGTGGACGCCGCCACGGAGGGCGCCGGCGACCCGGCAGCGGGCGTGGCGAAACGCTGGATGCGCTGCGTGCTGCCGGCCGGGCAGGGCGCGTTCTGGACGGTCAGTGCGCCATCGGCGTCGGTGCAGCGGAACAGCACCACCTCGCCAGCGTGCGCGGCGTGGGGCAGCCCGGCCGGCCATGCGGCGACGGCCAGCGCCGCGACAAGCAGCATGCGGCGCAAGGGCTGCGGCGGTGAGGAGGGGAGGCAGGCGGGCGGCATCAAGGCGGTTCGACAAGAATCAGGCGAGGGCGCATTGAAGCACGCGCCGGTCGGTGCTGCCGCTAGCGGCAATCACGCTGCAACCGTGCATCGACGCTGCGTTGTTCGCGGTTGAGCGCATCGCGTTCGCCCTGCAGGGCGCTGTTGTACTGGCGCACCAGCTCCCAGCGACGGTCCTGCAGGCGCGCGCACACCTCCTGCTGCGGCAGCACGCTGCACTGGTCGCGCACCATCACGTTGCCGGCCGGCACCACCGTGTCGGTGTAGGTGCCCGGGTAGGCCTGGCGACTGCCTTCCCACTGCGTGCTGCTGCTGCCGATACTGACGCTGGCACCACCACGCCGGCCACCGCCGGAGACGGCAAGCCCGCCGCCGCTGGAGGTGATCGAACCGGCGCCCATCGGCGCGATCGGCGGCAGCGGCTGCGGGGTGGGGTAGTGCCCGCCCCCGCCCCCTGGCGGGCGATGCCCGCGGCCGTAGGGCAGGTAAACGCTGGTCCAGACCGGCACCCAGCGCGGATTGCCGTCGCCGTTGTCGCTGGTGTAGCGGGTGCCGTCATCGCGCACGCACTCGAACAGCGGTTGCGGCGGCTGCACGTAGACGTGGCGTACCTCGCGCTGTGGCGGTGCATTCGGCGTGGCGGTGGGGTCGACGTCGCTGCGCACCACGCGCGGCGCGGGATCGCGCGGGCGCTGCATGTCGCGCACTTCCTGGCGTCCATCGCGACACGGGGCATCCTGCAGCGACACCGCGCCATTGCTGCCGACGCAGCGATACACGCGCAGGTTGTTGCCGGTGCCGCCAGCGTCCTGCGCGGCGAGCGGCAGGCTGACGGCAAGCAGCACGGACAGGCTCAGGGCGGTCGGAAGGCGCATGGCCACAGTGTGCCGCTTTGCCGGCAGCGGCGCAAAAGCCCGGTTCAGGTGCGCAGGACCTGGCCGCTGAGGGCATCGCGGATCGGGGTCGGCTGGGCCAGTCCGCCCGTGTCGCCGTCGATCAGGCCAGCCAGCAAGGGCAGCAGCGCCGGGTCCAGCGCCGCACGGGTGCGGGCGGGCGGATGACCGGCCAGGTTGGCGCTGGTGGACACCAGCGGGCCGCCCCAGGCCCGGCACAGGGCAGCCACCAGCGGGTGCGCGCTGACCCGCACCGCGATGCCGCTGTGGTCGCCGGTGATCCAGCGCGGGGCGCGGTTGCCGGCCGGCAGGACCCAGGTGTTGGCGCCGGGCCAGCTGGCCAGCACCGTGTCCCGGCACTCGGCGGGCAGGGCGTCCATCCGCACCCAGCCCTCCAGTTGGGCGAGGTCGGCGGCCACCAGGATCATGCCCTTCTCGACCGGGCGCTGCTTGATCTGCAGCAGCGTCATCACCGCGGCCTCGTGGCTGGGATCGCAGCCCAGGCCCCAGACCGCTTCGGTGGGATAGGCGATCACCCCGCCAGCACGCAGCACGGGCGGGGCGGTGTCCACAGTGAGTTCGTTCATGACAGGCAGGCCGGATGCATGGGCGGCATTATCCTCCCGCCGTAGCCGGAGGGGTCAACCCTGGCCGCACGCGCCGACCGCCTTGGGGCGTGGCCGCCCGCGGCGGTCAGGACGCTTTCTTGACCGCCTTCTTGACGGCCTTCTTGGCTACTTTCTTGGTGGCTTTCTTCGCCGTGGCTTTCTTGGCGACCTTCTTCACCGCGGCCTTCTTGGTGGCGGTCTTCTTGGTCGCTTCGCCCGCCGCCTTCTTGGCCGGCGCCTTCTTGGCCACGACCTTCTTGGCGGCCTTCTTGCCGAAGCCCTTGCGCACCGGCTTGCCGGTTTCTTCCATCAGCTGCTGCACCTCGGCCAGGGTCAGCGACGCCGGCTCGCGATCCTTGGGGATCTTGCCGTTCATCTTGCCGTCGCTGATGTACGGGCCGAAGCGACCGTTCAGCACCTGGATCTCGCTGCCCTCGAATTCCTTGATGATCCGGTTGCGCGCGATCTCTTCCTTCTCTTCGATCAGGAAGACCGCCCGGGCCAGGTCGATGGTGTAGGGGTCGTCTTCCTTCTTCAGCGAGGCATAGGTGCTGCCGCGCTTGGCGAAGGGACCGAAGCGGCCGATGCCGACGCTGACGTCCTCGTCCTTGTCCTGGCCCAGCGCGCGCGGCATGAGGAACAGCTCCAGCGCGTCTTCCAGGGCAATGGTGTGCATCGACTGGCCCGGACGCAGCGAGGCGAACTTGGGCTTGTCCTCGGCGTCCTCGGCGGTGCTGCCGATGGCTGCATACGGCCCGAAGCGACCCAGGCGCACGCTGACCGGCTTGCCGGTCTTGGGGTCGGTGCCGAGCTCGCGCGCGCCACTGGCCTCGGCGCGGTCGACCGATTCGTTCTTTTCCACCACCAGCTTGTTGAACGGGTCCCAGAAGCGGGCCATCAACGGGATCCAGTCTTCCTCGCCACGCGAGACGGCATCGAGTTCGTCTTCGAGCTTGGCGGTGAAGTCGTAGTCCACGTACTGGGTGAAGTGGCTGGACAGGAACTTGGACACCGCGCGGCCGACGTCGGACGGGCGGAAGCTACGGCCTTCCATTTCCACGTACTTGCGGAACAGCAGGGTCTGGATGATCGAGGCGTAGGTCGACGGACGGCCGATGCCATATTCTTCCAGCGCCTTGACCAGGGCCGCTTCGGTGAAGCGCGGCGGCGGCTGGGTGAAGTGCTGGTCGGCCACGATGCGCTCGAGCGGCACGCGGTCGCCCGGCTTCATCGCCGGCAGCTTGCGGCCTTCGTCGTCGTCCTCGGCGCTCTTGTTGTCCTTGCCCTCTTCGTACACGGCCAGGAAGCCGGGCACCACCACGGTGGTGCCGCTGGCGCGGAACACGTGCTCGCTGCCCGCCGACAGATCGACGCTGACGGTGTTGAGCGTGGCCGGGATCATCTGGCAGGCCACCGCACGCTTCCAGATCAGCTCGTACAGCTTGCGCTCGTCGTCGGTGAGGAAGCGGGCGACCTGGGCCGGCGTGCGCAGGGCCGAGGTCGGGCGCACCGCTTCGTGCGCTTCCTGGGCGTTCTTGGACTTGGTCTGGTAGGTGTTGGGCTGGTCCGGCAGCGAGGCGATGCCGTAATCACGGGCGATCACGTCGCGGATCTCGGCCAGCGCATCCTGGGACAGGTTGACCGAGTCGGTACGCATGTACGAGATCAGGCCGACGGTGCCTTCTTCCTCGCCGATCGCCACGCCTTCGTACAGCTTCTGCGCGACCTGCATGGTCTTGCGCGTGGTGAAACCGAGCTTGCGCGAGGCTTCCTGCTGCAGCGTGGAGGTGGTGAACGGCGGGGCCGGGCGGCGCTTGCGCTCCTTGCTGGCCACGTCGGTGACGTGCAGGGCGCCCTGGGCGGCCTGCTGGATGCGCATGCGCGCCGCCTCGGCGGTGTCGCCGTCTGTCACGGTGAACTGTTCGAACTTCTGCCCGTCCAGCTTGACCAGGCGCGCGTTGAAGTGCTGGGACGGATGCGCACAGGCGGCATCGATGCTCCAGTACTCGCGCGCGATGAAGGCTTCGATTTCTTCCTCGCGCTCGACGATCATGCGCAGCGCCGGGCTCTGCACGCGGCCGGCGGACAGGCCGCGCTGGACCTTGCGCCACAGCACCGGGGACAGGTTGAAGCCGACCAGGTAGTCCAGCGCGCGGCGCGCCTGCTGGGCATCGACCAGGTCGCCGGCGATCTCACGCGGATGGCCCATCGCTTCCTTGATGGCGCGCGGGGTGATCTCGGTGAAGACCACGCGCTGCATCGGCTTGTCCTTGACCAGCCCGCGTTCCTTCAGGATTTCGGCGATGTGCCAGCTGATCGCTTCACCCTCGCGATCCGGATCGGTTGCCAGGAAGATGTCGTCGGCGCTCTTGGCGGCCTTGACGATGGCATCGACGTGCTTTTCGTTCTTCTCGATGAGGTCGTAGCGCATCGCGAAGTTGTTGTCCGGGTCGACCGCGCCTTCCTTCGGCACCAGGTCGCGCACATGCCCATACGAGGCCAGGACGGTGAAGTCCTTGCCGAGGTATTTGTTGATCGTCTTGGCCTTGGCGGGCGATTCGACGATGAGCAGGTGCTTGGGCATGTCTGATTATTTCTGTGGGCAGCAGCCCGGGAGAGGGCGCTAGGGTGGAGCAAATGGCCGCATTAGTGAAGGGCAGCGGGCGATATCCATACGCTGAACGCCCGGGTATGCGCCGGGCGTTCAGCTTTAGTGCTTATTAGAGGAATCACGTCCGAGCCATCCGTGTCAAGCGGCCCGGTGTGAGGAAGATCGCCGCCGTACGGCGATCTGCCCGGGTTTCCTTACGATTGTGCGGCGGCCATCACAATGGTCATCACGATCAGGCCGGCATAGGCCAGCACGGCCAGCACCGTCAGCGCGATGACCACCAGGGTGACCGTGCCCAGCTCGCGGCGCTGCCGCTCGGGCTGGTCGGTGAAGGCCCATTTGTCCACCACCAGCGTGTCGGCCACCATGTCGTGCAGGCCCTGCTTGCGCTGGGTCACGCCGGCCATGATGCCCGAGGCCAGGTAGGCGATACCGCAGCTGATCAGGTAGGAGAAGAACAGCGCCGCCCATCGGCCGAGGCTGCGCGCCTTGGTCAGGCGCTGGCCGTCGCCGCGCACCACCTTGATGCCCACCGCCAGCTTGCCCAGCGAGGCCTGGCGCGTGGAGGCGTGCATCAGGGTGAAGTAGAGGGCCTGGATGATCATCGGCAGCACGTACACGCCCAGCACGATGAAGATCGCCATGCCGGGGGAGGTTTCCGGCGAATTGAGGCCCCCCATGAAGCTGGCCATGCCGCCGAACAGCAGCATGCCCACCAGGAACACCAGCACCAGCACGCTGGACATCACCAGGCCATCGATCATGGCCGCGGCAAAGCGCTTCCAGAAACCGGCATACACCACCTCGCCACCGCCGACCACCATGGCCTCGGCATGGCTGCCGCCCGAGGTGGGCGCGGTATACGGCGAGAACGTGCCGCCGCCGGTGCCGGGCAATGGCGCGGTGCCGTTGTCGATGGCGGTGTAATCCCCGCGCAGGTCGATGCCGGTGCCGACGTTGTCGGCGGCGCTGGCCAGGTTCTGCAGCTGCAGCTCATCGACTGCCTCGGACAGCGGCTTCCACTGCGGGAAGCCCTCCCGCCAGACCAGCGTTGCCAGCGTGATCTGTGCGCGCTGGAAACGCAGGCGCAGTTCGTCGGCGCTCAACGGGCCCTGGCGATCCTGGCCATCGGCGTAATACCACTCAGTCATTGCTTCGATCCCCATGTGTGTTCATCCGTGGACATCCGTCCGATTTCAGCCGCGGCATTCCAGCGGCAGGTACTTGTCATCGACTTCCGACGTGCATTCCCATTGCTGCTGCTCCGGGTCGTAATCCAGCCACACCAGCTTGCCGTCCAGCGCAGCGTGGCTGCTGGCCTCCAGCTCGGCCTCGATGCCGCAATGGCCGTTGTCGAAACGTCCGATATGCACCGCCGCCAGCATGCTGCTGGCGTAGCCGTCGGCGGCCTGGAAGCCGTCGTCGTCGTTGACCGGGCAGCGGCCGTTGGCGCTGGCGAACTGGCTGACCTGCGCCTTGACCGCGCCCAGTTCGGCCAGGGCCAGCGTGGTCTTGGTCCGCATCACGTACTCCTGGTAGGCGGGCAGCGCGATCGCGGCCAGGATGGCCACCACCGCGATCCCGACCACCAGGCAGGCGCCGCCGATCAGGGCCGCGATCGCGCAGCCGGACATGCCGGTGCGCGGGGCGACCGCGGTGCCGGTGGCGGGCGTCGTCGGTGGCACGGGAATCTGCGGCGGCACCGCAACCCGGGGCGCCGGGGCAGGGCCGGGCGTGGCATCGAGTGGGGGGGCGGGCGTGCTGGCTGCCGGCGGCGGTGCCAGCACCAGGCCGATTTCCTCGGCGACGTCGCGCAGCGGCAGCCACTGCGCCATGCCGTCGCGCCAGACCAGCGTATCGGCGGCGATACGGCTGGACTGATACAGCGCGATCAGCTCGTCAGACGCCAGCGGCCCACGCTGCTGGCGATTTCCTTCTGCATAGAACCACTGGCCCACGGCACGCTCCTGAATGCGCAAGGCGCCCAGTGTACGGTCAGTGGAGCGGTTCCGGTTCGTCAACGAACATCTGGGTTTCCATCCAGGCGTACGCCGCCTCGGAACCCGGCTGGTTGAACAGCACCATCAGCACGACCCACTTGAGGTCGTCCAGGTCCAGTTCGTCCTGGTCCAGGGCCATGGCGCGGTCCAGCACCAGCTCGCGCTGGTTGGCGTCGAGGATGCCGTGCTGTTCCAGGAACATCAGGAAGCCCCGTCCTTCGACGTCGAGCTTGTCCAGTTCCGGGCCATGGTAGATGCGCACCGGGCCATCGACCCGGGCCAGGGTCACGGCGGGGCGCTGGTCGGCCAGGGCATCGAGCCAGTCGAACGCTTTCTTGATTTCGGTGGGGCTGAAGCCGGCCTGTATCAGGCTGTTCTGGAGGGTGTCGCGGTCACGGACGAGGTCCGGATCCTCGCTGAAGTAATGTTCAAACAGGTACAGCAGGACATCCAGAATGCTCTCTTTCATTGCCCCTCGGCCTGCGTCAACGACGCTGTGGAGGTGAAGAAACTAGGGTTTTCGACAGTAGCGCCCATATGCGGCAACCACCTTTCCATCCAGTTCCATGACCAGCAGCATGGCCGACAGCTGAGCCGTCGTCAATCCGCTGCGCTGGATCAATGAATCCATACTGGTTGGGTTGTCATCCAGTGCCTGCCACAAGCGCTGGTAGTTCGGGTCGGCATGGGCAGGGGCGCTTGGCGGCGCCGGTCGTGCCTGTTCAGTGGGGGCGCCCAGCCGGCTTCGCAAGGCCTGGCCCAGGCTGCCGGCCAGGGCAGTCAGCCCCGCGATCACCTCGTCGGGATGCTCGACCAGTTGGGCCCCGTCGCGGATCAGGCGGTGGCAGCCGCGGGCGCGGGCGTTGCGCACCGAGCCAGGCACGGCAAACACCTCGCGCCCGGCCTCGCTGGCCAGGCGGGCGGTGATCAAGGCGCCGGAGCGCGCCGCCGCTTCGATCACCAGGGTGCCCAGCGACAGCCCGGCGATGATTCGGTTGCGGGCCGGGAACTGGTGCGCCGCCGGGCCCATGCCGGGCGGGTACTCGCTCACCACGGCCGCGCGTGCGGCGATCCGGGCGTGCAGACCGGCGTTGGCAGGCGGGTAGGTCCGATCCAGGCCGGTGGCCACCACCGCCACGGTGCGGCCCCCGGCCACCTTCAATGCGGCGTCGTGGGCCCGCGCGTCGACGCCGGCCGCCAGCCCGCTGACCACCGACAGCCCGCTGCGCGCCAACGCCCCGGCGAACTCGGCGGCCAGTTCGGCCCCGCTCGGCGTCGGGGTACGGCTGCCGACCACGGCCACCCCGGGGTGCCAGAGCGCGTCCGGGTCGCCCTGCACGAACAGGGCTGGCGGCGCCTCGGGCTGGTGCCGCAGCAGGATCGGGTAGTCCGGGTCGTCGATGCCGACCAGGTGGTGATCGGGCTGGGCCAGCCAGGCCGTTGCACAGGCCAGCCAGGCGGGGTCGGGCTGGGCCAGCCGGGCGCATTGGGCCGGGCCGCAGCCGGCGCCACGCCAGGCGGCCGGGCCGGCGCGTAGCGCCTGCAGGGCATCGCCGTGGCGCTCGATCAGCCGCCGTCGCGGCGGCACGCTTCCGCCGGCCAGGACCAGGCGCAGCAGCGCCTCGGAGTCATCGGTAAAGAAAGGGCACATCCGCTCAGGCTAGGCCGGATACAGCGACGGCGCCCTGGGGCGCCGTCGGAGTGTTGCGTAGGGCAATGCCGCGTTACTGCGCGTCCGGATGCTTGGCCGCGTAACCCACCTGGACCGGCTTGAGCCCCTGCATGACCAGCGCGTAGCTGACCTTGTCGAAGGTGCGGAACACCATCGCGTGGGCGGCGTACTCGTCGGGCAGGGTGATGCGGCCGGCGCCGTCGGTCAGCGAATCGTCCATCCGCGACGAGTTGCCGTACTTCATGGTGTTGGCCACGTGGCGCCCCTGGCGCCACAGCGACACCACGGTGCCGTTGTCGATGCCATTGGCGCTGCCGGCCGAAATGGCGATCACATCGCGCGGGCCACCGGCCAGGAGCATGTCCGTCACCGCCAGCACGCGGATGTCCAGGCCTTCGGTCTGGGCGGCCGGGACGTGCGGGAAGAACTGCAGGTCGTAGGGGTTGGCCTCGACCGGAACCAGGCGGTCGCCCTTGCGCACTTCGCGCCCGCCGACCTGGGTCTGCAGGGCAATGGTGGTCACATCCACGTCGCCAGCGGCGACCTTGGTGACCGTGCCCACGTTGACCTGGACCAGCTCGTAGCCGAGCGTCTGGTTGCGCTTGCTGGGAACGATGTAGTTCTTCCAGAGGTTGCCGCTGCCCGGGGTGACGTCACCGCGGTAGGTGAGGTCCTCGGTCGGCTTGGGCAGTGCGTACTGGACGCTCGGCCGGACCACCGCCCAGCGCTGGCCCACTTCGGCACCGTCCAGGCCGCGGACATAGGCGACCTGGCCACTGGTGGCGCGCAGGCGGTTGTCTTCCAGCCCGGCCACGAACGGCAGGGACTTGATCTCGTCGACCACGCTGAGCTGCTTCAGGAACGGCTCGACCTGGTCCAGCGGGATGCCGTTGATCGGCGCTTCCTGGCGCGGGCCGGGCTGGGCCACGACGCGGTCCAGGTAGGCCAGGCTCAGTACGTCGCCGGGGTAGATGAGATGCGGGTTCTTGACCTGCGGATTGGCTTGCCAGATCTCCGGCCACAACCACGGCTTTTTAAGGAAGCGCGCGGAAATGTCCCACAAGGTATCGCCCTTGCGGACGACGTAGGTATCCGGGTGCCCGCCATTCACTTCAACGGCGGTAGCATAGGTGGCGACGGTCAACATCGCCACGGCGACGACCGTACGAGTACGTTCAAACATAGGTGTGGTGCCTGATTCCCCAACAGGTTCGCGCACTATAGTCCAGAAACCGGGGCGCAGGGCAAGCGTTGGCGATAGAATTGCGACGTACGCCGCTTCGACCGGCGCCCCCTACCGGTATTTGCCATGGCTATCCTGCCTATTCTTGAGTTTCCCGATCCGCGCCTGCGCACCAAGGCTGCGTTGATGGAGGCCGCCGAGGTCACCACCCCGGCCTTCCAGGAACTGATCGACAACATGTTCCACACCATGTACGAGGCCCCCGGCATCGGCCTGGCCGCCAGCCAGGTGGACGTGCACAAGCGCTTCATGGTCATCGACGTCAGCGAGGAGAAGGACACCCCGCAGGTGTTCATCAACCCGGAGATCGTCGCCAACGAGGGCGGCCAGGTCTACCAGGAAGGCTGCCTGTCGGTGCCGGGCATCTTTGCCGACGTCACCCGCGCCAACCAGATCACCGTGCGCTTCCTGGACCGTCAGGGCCAGCCGCAGGAACTGACCACCGACGGCGTGCTGGCGGTGTGCATCCAGCATGAGATGGACCACCTGGACGGCAAGCTGTTCATCGATTACCTCTCGCCGCTCAAGCGCGAGATGGTGCGCAAGAAGCTGGCCAAGCAGCGCAAGCACGTTGCCTGAGATGGCCACGGGCACGGCCGCGCGGGCTGACCGCGCGCCGCACCCGGTTGTTCGGCGCCGGCCACCGGCGCCGTTTTTCTTTCTGCAAGTGGGGTCGCCATGAAAATCGTCTTTGCCGGTACGCCGGAGTTCGCCGTGTCCTCGCTGCGCGCGGCGGCGCGCCACCATGAAGTGGTGGCCGTCTATACCCAGCCGGACCGTCCGGCCGGACGCGGGCGTGGGCTGATGCCCTCGCCGGTGAAGCTGGAGGCGATCGCGCGCGGCATTCCGGTGTTCCAGCCGGAAAACCTCAAGACCCCCGAGGCACAGCAGCAGCTGCGCGACCTGCAGCCGGACCTGATGGTGGTGGTGGCCTATGGCCTGATCCTGCCCAAGGCAGTGCTGGCCATCCCGACCCACGGCTGCTGGAACGTGCACGCCTCGCTGCTGCCGCGCTGGCGCGGCGCCGCGCCGATCCAGCGTGCCATCCAGGCCGGCGACAGCGAGAGCGGGGTCTGCCTGATGCAGATGGAGGCCGGCCTGGATACCGGCCCGGTCCTGCTCAAGCAGCACGTCGCGATCGGCGCCAGCGATACCGGCGGCCACCTGCATGACCGCCTCGCCGAGCTGGGCGCGCAGGTGCTCTCCGATGGCCTCGGCCTGCTGCGCGCGGGGATCAAGCCGATCGCCCAGCCCCAGCCGGAGGCCGGGGTGACCTATGCGCACAAGCTGGACAAGGCCGAGGCGCGGCTGGACTGGGCGCAGGATGCGCAGGCGCTGGAGCGCACCGTGCGTGCCTTCAACCCGTGGCCGATCGCCGAGGCCCAGCTGGCCGGCGAACGCGTGCGCATCCACGGGGCGGTGGCGCTGCCGGACAACCAGGGCAAGGCCCCGGGGACCCTGCTGGCGGCCGCGCGCGAAGGCATCGACATCGCCTGCGGGCAGGGCGCGCTGCGCCTGCGCGTGCTGCAACGCGAAGGCGGCAAGGCGATCACCGCGGCCGACTACCTCAACGCGCGCCGCGACCTGAGCGTGGGCGCCTGAGATGACCCGTATCCAGCAGGACAAGCAGGCCCCGCAGCGCGTGGCAATGGCCCCCGGCGTGCCCACCCGCGTGCTGGCCGCCAAGGTGCTGGCCCAGGTGATCGGCCGTGGCCGCTCGCTCAAGGCCGAGCTGGCCAAGGCATTGCCCGAGTTGGACGACAGCCGCGACCGCGCGCTGCTGGAGGCGTTGTGCTTTGCGGTGCTGCGCCGGCGCGGCGCCTATGACGCCGCCCTGGCGCAGTGGATGCAGCGTCCGCTGAGCGTGCGCGAGGATGAGTTGCGCGCGCTGCTGCTGGTTGGTTTCGCCCAGCTCGACGCACTGGAACTGCCGGCGCACGCGGCGCTCTCGGCCACGGTCGATGCGGCACGGGCGATGGGCCGCGACCGCCAGGCCGGCATGGTCAACGCGCTGTTGCGCCGCGCCCAGCGCGAAGGCATCCCGCAGCGCCCGGCGCGCGAGGCCTTCCCGGATTGGATGGCCGACAAGATCGAACAGGACTGGCCCGAGCAGGCCGACGCGGTGTTCAGTGCCAGCCTGGTGGCCGCGCCGCTGTGGTTGCGGGTCAACCGCCAGCACGGCAGCCGCGAGGCGGTGTTGGCGCAGCTGGCCGACGGCGGCATGGCTGCCGAGGGCTCGACGCTGGGCAGCGACGCGGTCCGCCTGCCGGTGCCGGTGGCGGTGTCGGCGCTGCCCGGTTTCGCCGCCGGCGCATTGTCGGTGCAGGACCTGTCGGCCCAGCTGGTGGCCGACGCCCTGGCGCCGCGCCCCGGCGCGCGGGTGCTGGATGCCTGTGCCGCCCCGGGCGGCAAGTCCGCGCACCTGCTGGAGCGCGACCCGACCCTGCAGTTGCTGGCGCTGGACATCGATCCGCGCCGGCTGAAGCGGATCAGCGAGACCTTCGCGCGGACCGGCGTGGGCGCGCAGGCGCGGGTGCTGGCCGCCGATGCCACCGACCCGGACAGCTGGTGGGACGGGCAGCCGTTCGACGCCATCCTGCTCGATGCACCCTGTTCGGCCACCGGCATCATCCGCCGCCAGCCGGACGTGCTGTTGCACCGCCGCCCGGCCGACATCGAGGCGCTGGTGGCCCTGCAGGGGCGTCTGCTGGATGCCTGCTTCCGGATGCTCGCCCCCGGCGGCACCCTGCTGTATGCGACATGCTCGATCCTGCGCGAAGAGAACCAGTTCCAGGTCGAAGACTTCCTCCAGCGCACCCCCCGCGCAGGCTTCCTGCCATTGGATGAACGCTTCGGCCACGACTCCTGGGCCGGGCGCCAGCGCCTGCCGGGTGAAGAAGGTGCTGACGGTTTCTTCTACGCGCGTCTGCTAAAAAAGGGCTGATCCACTGCTGCCCTCCATGCGTCCCATGCTCAATTCCCGCGCGTCCCGAGAGTTCTGGTTGCTTGCGTTGATGGCCTTGCTGGTCCTCGGCGCCGGGCTGGGCATGCGCGATCCCTGGCCGTCCGACGAGCCCCGCTTCGCCCTCGTGGCCAAGCAGATGGTGCTCGGCGGCGACTGGCTGTTCCCGCATCGCGGCACCGAGCTGTACTCGGACAAGCCGCCGATGCTGATGTGGGCGCAGGCGGCCTTTTACAGCGTGTTCGGCAACTGGCGGGTGGCCTTCCTGCTGCCGTCGCTGCTGGCCGCGCTGGGCACGCTGGCCTGCGTCTACGACCTGGGCCGGCGGCTGTGGACGCGCCAGGTCGGGCTGTATGCGGCCTGGGCGCTGCTGTTTGCGGTGCACTTCACCTTCCAGGCGAAGAAGGCCCAGATCGACCCGCTGGTGGTGTTCTTCATCACCCTGGCCAACTACGGCCTGCTGCGCCACCTGCTGTGCGGGCCGGCGTGGCGCTGGTGGTGGCTGGGCTGGTTCGCCGCCGGCCTGGGGGTGATCACCAAGGGCGTGGGCGTGCTCGCGCTGCTGATGATCCTGCCGGCGGCGGTGGCCTCGATACTCGGCTGGCCGCGGGTGCGCCTGCACGTGCGCGACTGGCGATTCTGGCTGGGGCCGCTGGCCTTCGTGCTGGCGGTGCTGTTGTGGCTGCTGCCGATGGTGCTGGCCGCCACCGCCAGCGGCTCGGTCGAGTACCGCGCCTACATGGACGACATCCTGTTCCGCCAGACCGCCAAGCGCTACGCGCAGTCCTGGGACCACCACCAGCCGTGGTGGTATTTCCTCGGCACCATGCCGTCGATGTGGGTGCCGGCGATCCTGGCCCTGCCGTGGGCCATCCCGGCCTGGTGGCGGCGTCTGCGCCGGCGCGATCCGCGCTACCTGCTGCTGCTCGGCTGGTGGCTGCTGATCGTGCTGTTCTTCTCGATTCCGCACGGCAAGCGCGATGTCTACATCCTGCCGTCGCTGCCGATGTTCTGCCTGGCGTTGGCGCCGCTGCTGCCGGGGCTGCTGCGCCGGCGCGATGTGCAGTGGGTGCTGGCCGGCTTCGTCGGCCTGCTGGCCTTGGGCCTGCTCGGCGCGGGCATCGCCATGCTGACCGGCCAGCCCGGGTTTGAAAGCCGGCTGATCATCGAGCGCGGCATCAATACCAGGCTGACCTCGGCGCTGGGCTGGGTGGGCGTGGCGCTGGGCTGCTGGGCGGTGTTCAGCCTGTGCGCGGCCGGCGCGCGGCGCTTCCACCTGGCGGTCGCAGCCACGCTGGCGATGGCCTGGGTGGCCTACGGCCTGGTCGGCTACCCGTTGTTCAATGATTCCAGTTCCGCCCGCGGCCTCATGCAGCAGATCGGCCAGCGCATCGGCCCGGACGGCGAACTGGGGCTGGTGGCCTGGAAGGAACAGAACCTGCTGATGGCCGACCGTCCTGCCACCACCTTCGGTTTCAACCGTCGCTGGGACCGGCAGCTGCGCGATGGCGTGGCCTGGCAGGCCGCGCAACCGACGCGACGCTGGCTGGTGGTGCAGGAAGACGCACTGCTTGGCTGCGTGGACCGCGATACCGCGACCCTGGCCGGGGTCGCCAACCGTCGCCGTTGGTGGCTGGTGACGGCCAGCGACATCCATGGGCCCTGCGTGGCCACCGCGGCCGAGGCCGAGCGCGAGCGCACCCTGCACAAGATCGATGGCGATGAAGATTGAGCCGAATGACAGGGCGCGCGCCGCAGGGCACGTCGTTCATGCCCGCGGGCGCCGGTTGCGTCCGAGCAGTGCAAGGGCATGCATGCCTGTGTGTGGTCGAGAGTGGCAATGAAGCACACCAACCCCCGTCCGCTGCCCGAGATGTCCCTGCCGCCGCTGCAGGGCCGGGGACGGATCGCCCACCAGCTGGCCAATCTAGGCTTGTTCTGCCTGCCGGCGCTGATCCTCACGGTGCCGCAGAACCTGCTGCCCTACGGCATCGTGCTGCTGCTCAGCACGTTGCTGGCGCCGGAACTGCTGTGGCGTGCGCGCCACCTCGCCGGCCGGCCGGTGGCCATGCTCACCTGGATGATGCTGGCCGCGATCGGCCTGGCGCTGCTGTCGATGTATCTGTTCGACCAGGGCCTGCGCGACATCGACAACCGATCGCGGTTCGCGGTGATTCCCTGGCTGGCGCTGTGGGTGTGCGCGTTCCGGCCGGAGCTGCGCTGGCTGTGGACCGGTTCGCTGGTGGGCCTGCTGGGCACCATGCTGCTGGCGATCCTGCAGGTGGCCGGCGGCGCGCCGCGCGCCGACCTGAGCACCAACGCGATCGTGCTGGCCGACATCGTGCTGGTGCTGATGGTGCTGCTGGTGTTCTGCCGCCCCCACCGGCGCTGGAGCTGGGTGATCGTGGGCATGGTGGCCGGCTGCGTGACCATCGTGCTCAGCGGCAGCCGCGGTGTCTGGCTGGCGTTGCTGGCGCTGCTGGCGGTGATGGCCATGAGCCTGCGCTGGCGTACCGGGCCTGCCCGGTTCGGGGTCCTGCTGACGGTGCTGGCGATCGCCATCGCGCTGGCGCTGACCATCCCCAGCCTGCGCGAGCAGGTGCGCCTGACCGAACTCAAGCACGACGTGGTGCGCATGGAGCGCGGCGACAGCGACTCCTCGGCCGGGGCGCGCGTGGAGCGCCTGCAGGTGGCCTATGAGACCTTCCTGGACCATCCGCTGACCGGCGTGGGCATCGGCCATTTCGACAGCGCCATGCAACGCCTGCCGGTATGCCGCGACGATCCCGGTGAGCTGCGCTGCCACCTTGGCCACGCGCACAACGACCTGGCCGAGTGGTCGGCCACGCAGGGCGTGCCCGGCGTGCTGCTGTTGCTCGCGGTATATGGCGTGCCGCTGTGGGTGTTCGTGGGTCTGCACCGGCGCAGCGGTGAAACCACCTTCCGCGGGCCGGCCGCGGCCGGGATCATGATCGTGGTGGCCTACGTGCTGTGTGGCATCACCCAGTCGATGTTCGCCCACCAGATCACCGCCAGCTTCTACGTCACCATCGTGGCGCTGCTGGCGGGCCTGTCGGTGATGCAGGGCCACCAGCGCCGGCAGGCGCTTGCCCAGGCCCGGGCTCAGGCGCCGGGCTGATCGCGCGGCGGGTCGGTCACCGGCTGGCCGTGCTGCAGCATCCACAGCATGATGGTCTTCTGGCGCACGTAGTTGGCGCGCACATAGGCGTACACCAGCCCGTGCCAGCCGTCGCGGAAGCCGCCACGCAGCAGCAACCCGCGCCAGAACCGCCACGCCGGTGCCAGCACCAGCTTGGCCAGGGTGGCGCGCTTGCCGCGTGCGAACTCGTGTTCGGCCATCATCCGCGCGTAGCGCTGGGTCTTGATCAGCTGCTGCTCCAGCGAACGGTACGGATAGTGGATCAGGTCGCCGCGCAGCACCCCGACGCTGCCATCCACGCTGGCGGCCTCGTGGATCTCGCGCTTGCCGCGCCAGCCGCCGTGGCGGCGGTCGAACAGGCGCAGCACGCGGTCCGGGTAGGCATTGCCGTGGCGGAGGAACTTGCCGAAGTACGCCGACAACCGCGCGAAGCGGTAGCCGTGGTGCCCGGCAAAGCCATCTGCCTGGGCTGCCAGGATGGCCGCGCGCAGCTCCTCGCTGATGCGCTCGTCGGCATCCAGGCACAGCACCCAGTCATGCGCGGCCTGCTCCACGCAGAACGCCTTCTGGCTGCGGAAACCATCGAACGGGCGTTGCAGCACGCGGGCCCCGGCGGCTGTCGCGATCGCCACGGTGGCATCGGTGGACTGGGAGTCCACCACGACGATCTCGTCGCAGAAGGCCAGCGACGCCAGGCAGTCGCCGATGCGGTCGGCTTCATTGAACGCGATAATGCAGGCCGAGATGCGAGGCCGTTCAGTGGGAGCGGTCGTGGAGGACATGATGGCCGAGTACCTGCTGTTTGCGACGGAGCGTTATGCGCTGCCCATTCTCGCCCCACTGGCCCAGGCGTTGCACGCGTCCGGTCAATCGGTGTCGGCCTGGTTTGCCGATGGGGCCGCCGGATCGCAGTTGCCGGGCGTGCCCAACGTGGACCTCCGGCAGGCGCTCGCGCTGCGCCCGCGGGCGGTGTTCAGTGCCGCCAACTGGGTGCCGCCGTTCATCGCCGGGGCCAAGGTGCAGGTGTTCCATGGCTTCAACGTGCAGAAGCGCGACAGCGCCCGCGGTCACTTCCGGGTGCGCGGCCTGTTCGACCTGTACTGCACGCAGGGCCCCGCCACCACCGATCCGTTCCGTGCGCTGGCCGAGCGCGAGGGACACTTCGCCGTCGCGCAGACCGGGTGGCCGAAGCTGGACCCGCTGTTCCGCGAGGATGGCGGTGCCAGTGCCGCACTGCGGGCGCCGGCTGCCGGCCGCCCGGTGATCCTGTTCGGGTCCACCTTCACCGAGCGCCTCAGCGCGGCGCCGCACCTGTACGAGCAGATCGCGGCCGACATCGCGCGCGGCGAGCGCTACTGGCTCCTGACCCTGCACCCCAAGTGCAGCGAGGCGCTGTTTGCGCGGTATCGCGCGCTGGCCGGCGCGCATGCCGCCTTCATCGAACCGGAGCAGGTGATGGCCGCGCAGCGCGCCGCCGACGTGCTGGTGTCGGACACCTCTTCGATCGTGTCCGAGTTCCTGGTGCAGCACAAACCGGTGGTGACCTTCCGCAACCGGGTGCCGCAGCCGCACATGATCGACTTCGATGAGGCAACGGCATTGCCGGCGATGCTGGACCGTGCGCTCGCCCCGGAACCGGCACTGATGGCCGAGATCCGGCGCTATGCCGAGACGATCCACCCCTATCGGGACGGCTGCTCCAGCGAGCGGGTGATCGCCGCCACCGAGGACTTCCTGGCCGGTGAGCTGGGCGTGCTCAAGCGCAAGCCGTTCGGCGCGTGGACGCGCGGGCTGCAGATCCGCAGGGAGCTGGGGTACTGGGGGCCGGCGAAGCGTTGAGGCGTTGCCACGCATGGCGTGGCACTACAGGGCGGTAGGTCGGACGGCTGCCACGGATGGCGTGGCACTACAGGGCGGTGGGTCGGACGGTTGCCACGCATGGCGTGGCACTACAGGGCGGTGGGTCGGACGGTTGCCACGCATGGCGTGGCACTACAGGGCGGTGGGTCGGACGGCTGCCACGCATGGCGTGGCACTACAGGGCGGTGGGTCGGACGGCTGCCACGCATGGCGTGGCACTACAGGGCGGTGGGTTGGACGGCTGCCACGCATGGCGTGGCACTACCAGTGCAGGCGGCGCTTGGCCAGGGCCTGGCCCAGCTGCGCATACACCGCGCGGGCATCCGCTTCGGGCAGGTAGCGCAGGCACAGGGGAATGCTGCCGCCGGCCCCGGCGGTGTCCAGCCAGACGCTGGCGGTGCCCAGCCAGCGGTCCAGGGGGGAGCGGCTCAGGCGCAGCGACTGCAGCTTGTCCAGTTCGGCAAAGCGCCACCAGCGCTGCCACCAGCCGCCACGGGCGGCCACGTACTGCGCATCCAGGTGATAGCCCATGCGGGCCATCTGGCGGTGCGCGCGGAAGGCCGACCACGGCAGCCACAGCAGGATCAGGGCCCCCATCGGCAGCCCGTTCCATACGGCTGCGGCCGCCACCACCGGCAGCCACAGCAGTGCCGGCAGGCACAGTCGCCACCAGCCGCGTTGCTGCACCGGCTGCCAGCGTGCCGGCGGCCACTGCAGTTGCGGCAACAGATGCCGCACCAGCGCATCACAGGCATCCGGCGTGGCCAGTGGGGCCAGCTCGCGCAGGTCGCGGCGCTCGTTCTCCACGGCGGCGCCCGCGGCGATGTCGATGCGCAGGTGGCGACGCCGGGCCCAGCGCTGCAGCGGGCTTTCGCGCAGCGTCCAGGCCTGGATGCGGCGCCGTGCAACGCTGCTGCGCAGGCGCGTGAGCAGGCCACTGACCACGGTCAGGCGCCGCTCGTGCTCGCTGAGCTGGAACCCGTAATAGCGCAGCAGCGCGAGGGCCACCGAGAACACCCGCAGCAGCACCCAGAAGCCCAGCACCGCCACCAGCGCCAGCAGCGCCCAGACCCACGTCGCCGGATGCAGGTGGCTGGCGTAGCCGAACGCCTGGCGGCTGCCGTATTCGATCGCATCGGACATCGTGCCGCGCGGGAACAACTGCATCGTGGCGCCCAGCGCGGCCAGCACCACCACCCAACCGCGGTTGGAGAGCAGGCCGATCCGCACCACATCCCAGGGACTCAGTCGCAGCAGCACCGCATCGTCGCCACGCGGCGGCGTGGCGGCGGCAACCTCCGCCGTCGCGGCGGTCGGCACGGCCGGCGCCTGGCCGCGGTGGCGGACCAACTGCTCCAGGGCCAACGCCTGGGACAGCTTGAGCACGCGCATCTCCGCTTCCGGGCGCGCGCCGCCGGCCGACTCCAGGCGCAGCTCGGCCACGCCGAACAGGCGGTGCAGGGGGTTCTGGTGGACCACCACGTTGTGGATGCGTGCGAACGGGATTTCGCGCCGGTTGCGCGACACCACCCCGCTGCGCACGCTGATCCCGTCGCGCCCGATCCGGTAGCGGTAGGTGAGGAACTGCAGGATCGAGACGCCGACCAGTACCGCGATGACGACCACCGCCGCCGCATAGGACCACATCTCGTCGCGGTCACCGCGATTGCCGAATACCAGCAACGCCACCAGCGGCAGCAGGAACTGGCGCATCTGCATCAGCAGCACGAACAGCCACGACCACGGATGCAGCCGCTGCTCCTGGGCGGGATCGACCGCGGCGTCGTCGATCGGTGGCACGCTGCTCACAGGGCGTCGTCGTCCCGGTCGAGCTGGTGGGCCAGCGTATCGCGCAGGTGTTCGGCGTCTGCGGCATCCAGCCCGCTCAGGGTCACCGCGCTGAAGCGGCTGCCGGCGGTGTGCACCACCAGCGTGGCCAGTCGCGCGCCACGCTCGATCGGGCCGCGGCGCAGGTCCAGGTGCTGCACGCGCGAGATCGGCACGTGCGTTTCCAGCTGCCACATCAGGTCGCGGCGCATGCCCAGCCCCGCCTCGTCCAGCCGCCAATAGGTGCGGCGCTGGCGTCGGAAGCCGAAGCCGGCCCCGATCAGACCGCCGAGCACCAGCATGCCGGCCGCGCCATACCAGCGCAGCGGCAGGTCGAGCACGATCCAGCCAACCGCGCAGGCGCCGCCGATCAGCGCGGTGCCGCCGATGGCACCGGCGATGGCCGCGATGCCGGCGGCGCGCAACGGCAACGGCTGCCAGCGGGGTTCAGCCTGCAACGGCGGCGGCAGCGGGGGCGGGGCGGGAAGGACGGGGGTGTCGATGGCGTCGGGCAAGGCAGGGCGCTCGGCAAGGGGATGCGTGCCGGGCGTCGTTCCAGTGCTGCTGCGCCCGTCGCGCAGACGGTAGCAGGTTGCCGCGCGCTATTGCGCGGCCTGGATCAGTGCGTCCACATCGAGCAGGTGCCCGGCACGTTCGGCCTTGGTACGCAGGTACTGCTCGTTCTCGGTGGTGATGTCGCCGGTGACCGGCACACAGTCCACCACCTCGATGCCGGCATTGCGCAGGCGCTGCGCCTTGGTCGGGTTGTTGCTGAGCAGTTGGACGCGCTGCACGCCCAGGCCCTGCAGCATTGCCACCGCGCTGCCGTAGCGGCGCTCGTCGGCGCCGAAGCCCAGCTGCGCATCGGCGTCGATGGTGTCCAGGCCGTCGTGCTGGTAGCCGTAGGCACGCATCTTGGCGGCGATGCCGGTGCCGCGGCCTTCCTGGTCCAGGTACAGCAGCACGCCACCGCCCAGGTCCTTGAGCTTGCGCAGGCCACGCCGCAGCTGGTCGCCGCAGTCGCACTTGAGCGAGCCGAACAGGTCGCCGGTGAGGCACGAAGAATGCACCCGCACCGGCACCACGCCGGACAGGTCCGGGGTGCCGACGATGATCGCCACCTGGTCGCGTTGGGCCACGCCGCCGCGGAACACCGCGAACTCGGTCATGCCGACCTCGCGCAGCGGCACCGGCGAGCGCGCCACCAGCTCATAGGCGTGGGCGGCCTGTTCGGCGCCCTGGTGCAGGTCGCACAGCGAGACTTGCGCGCAACCGTCGAAACGGGTATCGGCCGGGTCCAGCAGCACGCCGACCATGGCCGGCAGCAGCAGGCCCAGCCGCGCCACTTCCACCGCACCGTCGTCCAGCGCCTGCCCGGCGCTCCAGCCCGCGGGCATCGCCCCCGGCTCGCGCAGGTAGCTCAGCGAGGGCAGGGCATCGAAATCGACGCCGGCCAATGGCACCCGCGCGCCGTGCTCGGCCGTCACCCCCAGCACCCGCGCGCGCGTAGCGGTGAGGAACAGGAAGTGGCGCGCATCGGCGGCCTGGGCAAACGCGCTGAAGCTGCTGCGGGTGCTGCTGTCCAGCGCGATGAAGGCCAGGCGCTGGCCGTGGCTGTCATCGATCACCACCGGGCGGCCGGCACGCAATTCGGCCACTGCCCGCTCGCAGCGGATCGCGGCCGGATCGCCGAACAGGAGAGAAGCAGCATCAGACATGGCAGGGGCCGTGGGGGACATCGTGGGTTCACAGTGGGGACGGAAGGCGCCGATTCCAATTGCGCCGACGGCGCGACACAGCGTCGCATTCAGTGCGGATGTTGCTCGGTAGCGTACGGGTCCACTTCACCACTTTCCGGGGGGCGCAGCGTGTAGCGCTTGTAGGTCCACTGGTACTGGCTGGGGTCGCGCCGCGCGATCCGCTCCAGCCCGGCGTTGAGCGCGGTGGCCGCCACCTGCGGGTCGGGATCGGCCACGGCCGGCGGGGCGGGCTGGATGTGCAGGGCGAACTGCATGTCCGGCCCGACCCGTTCGCACCAGCCGTACAGCACGGTCGCCCCGGTGCGCTCGGCCAGCCGGTTGACCAGGGTCATGGTCAACGCCTCGACACCGAAGAACGGCGCGAACACGCCGTCGCCGGCCTTGGGCTGCTGGTCGGGCAGGATGCCGGTGGCGCCGCCGTCCTTGAGCACCTTGAACAACTGGCGCACCGCCGGGCCTTCGGCGCGGACCTGGCGGACGTTGTCGCCGCCACGCACCAGTTGCAGGAATGCATCGCCGACCGCCTCGTCGGGGGCCTTGTAGACGATGGCGATCGGGCCGCGCGAGGCCAGCCACTGGTTGAGCAGCTCCCAGTTGCCATGGTGCGGGGCGGCCACGATCACGCCCTTGCCGGCGGCCAGCGCGGCGTCGTACAGCGCCTCGCCATGGCGCTCGACCAGGCAGGCCAGGTTGTCCTGGCGAGGGCGGGTCCACAGGCGCAGGGTTTCGATCGCCTGCATCGCGGTGGAGCGCAGCACCTGGCGATGCAGCACGGTGCGTTCGGCGGGCCCCATGTCCGGGAAGGCCAGTTCCAGGTTGCGCCGGGTGACCCGGCTTTCACGGGCGTTGAGACGGATCCATAGGCCGGCCAGCGCAGCCCCGATGCCGCGTAGCCAGGACCAGGGCAGGCGGGTGAACAGGGCGGCGGCGCGGTAGGCCAGACGGGCAGTGGTATGCGGTTTCATCACCGTGAAGTCTAGCCGCTGGCCGCCATCCTCGCCGGGGGCCGGGCGCGTTAAGGTAGGCCGCCCCGTCCCAGGAAGCCCGCCCATGCTTGTTCTGATCCAGCGCGTCACCCAGGCCAGTGTCAGCGTGGAGGACGCGGTGGTGGGTCGGATCGGCCCGGGATTGCTGGCCCTGGTGGGCATGGAGCCGGGCGACAGCGAGGCCGGGATCGCACGCATGGCCGATCGGCTGCTCGGCTACCGTGTATTTGCCGATGAGGGCGGAAAAATGAACAGGTCGCTGGCCGATACGGGCGGCGGGCTGCTGCTGGTGAGCCAGTTCACCCTGGCAGCCGACACCTCCAGCGGGATGCGCCCGGGGTTCAGCACCGCCGCGCCGCCCGTGGAGGCTGAACGCGGATTCAACCGATTGGTGGAGATCTGCAGGCAAAAACACGTTCCGGGGGTGGAAACCGGCCAGTTCGGCGCCCATATGGTTGTCAGCCTGGTCAACGATGGTCCAGTGACCTTCCTGCTCAGACCCTGACCCCGGGACCACCGCCCGGGCCGGCAGGGCGCCGGGCTGGTATAATGCTAGGTTCTATTCCTCTCCCTGCCGGTGGCGCGAGCACTACATGGCCAACGAACGTCCTGCCCAGCAAAACGACATCAAGCTTCTGATCAGCAAGGGCCTGGAACAGGGCTACCTGACCTACGCCGAAGTCAATGACCACCTGCCCGACGACATCGTCGACCCGGAGCAGATCGAAGACATCATCGGCATGATCAACGGCATGGGCATTGATGTCCATGAAGTTGCGCCCGATGCAGAAACCCTCCTGCTCAACGACGGCAACACCGGCAACCGCGAAGTCGATGACACCGCGGCCGAAGAAGCTGCCGCTGCGCTGAGCGCGCTGGACACCGAAGGTGGTCGCACCACCGACCCGGTGCGCATGTACATGCGCGAAATGGGTACCGTCGAGCTGCTGACCCGCGAAGGCGAAATCGCCATCGCCAAGCGCATCGAAGAAGGCCTGGGCCAGGTCCAGGCCGCGCTCGGCACCTTCCCGGTGTCGGTCGAATCGCTGCTGGCCGACTACGACGCGCACAAGGAAGGCAAGAAGCGCCTGGCCGAAGTGATCGTCGGCTTCAACGACCTGGTCGAAGAAGTGCCGGCCCCGGTCGTGGCTGAAGACACCAGCGACGACGCCGACGAAGACGCCGATGAAGACGACGACGGCGACGACGTTGAGGAAGAAGCCGGCCCGACCGGTCCGGACCCGGAAGAAGTCGCCCGCCGCATGCAGGCGCTGGCCGATGCCTACGCCGCCTTCAAGAAGGCTGCCGCCAAGGGCGACCGCAAGCCGCTGGCCAAGCTGCGCGACGACATGGCTGCCGTGTTCGTCACCCTGAAGCTGCCGCTGCCGCTGACCGACGTGCTGGTCAAGCAGCTGCGCGACGTGATGGCCGACATCAAGTCCCACGAGCGCCGCGTGCTGAACCTGGCGACCGTGACCGCGCGCATGCCGCGCAAGGACTTCATCCGTTCCTGGGAAGGCAACCAGACCAACCTGGAGTGGGTGGAAGACGCACTGAAGCGCAAGCAGAAGTGGTCCTCGGCCCTGCGTGACGTCAAGGACCAGATCATTGCCGAGCAGCAGGCCACGCTCGACATCGAAAAGACCACCTGGCTGGAACTGGACGAGCTGAAGGAAATCAGCCGCGCCATGGCCTACGGCGAAGCGCGTGCGCGCAAGGCCAAGAAGGAAATGGTCGAGGCCAACCTGCGCCTGGTGATCTCCATCGCCAAGAAGTACACCAACCGCGGCCTGCAGTTCCTCGACCTCATCCAGGAAGGCAACATCGGCCTGATGAAGGCCGTGGACAAGTTCGAATACCGTCGTGGTTACAAGTTCTCCACGTATGCGACCTGGTGGATCCGCCAGGCCATCACCCGTTCGATCGCCGATCAGGCGCGCACCATCCGTATCCCGGTGCACATGATCGAAACGATCAACAAGTTGAACCGCATTTCCCGCCAGATGCTCCAGCAGTACGGCCGCGAGGCCACGCCGGAGGAGCTGGCCAAGGAAATGGACATGCCGGAAGACAAGATCCGCAAGGTGATGAAGATCGCCAAGGAGCCGATCTCGATGGAAACCCCGATCGGCGACGACGAGGATTCCCATCTGGGCGACTTCATCGAGGACACCAACGTGGAGTCCCCGATCGAGAACACCACCAACATCAACTTGTCTGAAACCGTGCGTGACGTGCTGGCTGGCCTCACCCCGAGGGAAGCCAAGGTGCTGCGCATGCGCTTCGGCATCGACATGAACACCGACCACACCCTCGAGGAAGTCGGCAAGCAGTTCGACGTCACCCGCGAGCGCATCCGCCAGATCGAAGCGAAGGCGCTGCGCAAGCTGCGTCACCCGAGCCGGTCCGAGCAGCTGCGCAGCTTCCTGGATATCGATTGATCCCAGGCGGCCGGTAAGGCGTTCAAAAAGCCCCGCTTTGGCGGGGCTTTTTTGTGGGCGGCGGCGGGGCGGTGGGCGTTACCTCGCTGCGCGCTGGATCGGCTGCCCCGAGTCGTCACCTCGCCGCGCGCCGGATCGGCCGCCCAGTTGTCACCTCGCTGCGCATCGGATCGGCCGCCCACCTGCCCGTCGGCGAAGCTGTGCCAGCAGGTGCCCTGGCCGCGCGTCCGGGTATCACCCGGCCCACGCTCGCACGCTTGGTCGCCGAGGCGCGCGACCGCGTCGTACGCCTGGGCCGTACCCGCGCTACCGCCTATGCCGTGCGCCAGCCCACCGCGGCCGGCAGCGAGTGGCCGCTGTTCCGGCTGCGCGCCGATGCCACTACGCCGCACTGGTGAAGTTCGCCCAGCCCGCCGCAGGAGACGCCGCGGAGCGCTGGGCCGATCTGCTGGCATGCGAGCACCTGGCACTGACGTGCCTGCGCGATGCAGGCGTGCCTGCTGCTGCATCGCAGTTGATCCAGACCGACAGCCACACCTTCCTCGAAGTAGAGCGCTTCGACCGCACGCCGGACGTACTGGGGCGACGCGGCTTCGTCTCGCTGCTGGCGCTGTCCTCGGCCTTCGTCGGCGAGGCGACCACGACCTGGGGCGTGGCTGCAGAGGCGCTGCTGGCGCAGCGCTGGGTGGATCGCGACACCGCCACGACCATGGCGCACCTGCACGCCTTCGGCCGGCTGATCGGCAATAGCGACACGCATCAGGGCAACCTCGGCTTCCTTCTGGTGGATCGCGGCCCGCTGCCACTGGCACCGGTGTACGGCATGCTGCCGATGTCGCTGGCCCCCTCCCGCACCGGCGTGCTGCGTACGGCACGCCCGCTGGCGCAGGTGGCGCCGGAGCGCAGTGGCGACCTTGCGCACCTGCAATGGGCGGCGCCACTGGCGCTGGACTTCTGGCAGCGGGTGGCCGGGTCGCGGCTGTTGCGCTCTACGGCGCTGCGGGCGCTGGCGGCCGAGAACGCCCGCAGGGTGCAGGCAATGGGGCAGCGGTTTGGCTGAAAGCGGCGGCTGAGACGATTTCGGTGACGTTCGCAGTGGAAAGCAGCCGTTGGCGTCCACTACACTGTGCGGCCTCAAGGGCCTATAGCTCAACGGTTAGAGCAGAGGACTCATAATCCTTTGGTTCCAGGTTCGAATCCTGGTGGGCCCACCACATTGAAGTCCGACGACGTCCAGGGTTGTCCGAGCGAAGCGCGGAAACGCACGGAATTGAGCGATCTGCCGTCCGTCGGCGTCCGTCGGCGTCCACTTGCATCCGGCAAAAAAGTGAGTCAGGCTGTGAGCCAAGGGTCGGGAATTTCCTACCCCGACTCACTGGCGGATGACTCACATGCTCACCGACACCAAACTGCGTGCACTGAAGGCCAAGGACCGCCCCTACCGGGTTGCGGATTCCAATGGCCTTTGCATAGAGGTGCGACCGTCCGGATCCAAGGCATGGCGCTACCGCTACAGGTACGCCTCCAAGGCGAGCATCGTCACCATCGATGAGTACCCGTCGATGTCGCTGCAGCAGGCTCGGGCCGAGCGTGACAAGCTGCGAGCGTTGCTGCGAGGCGGAGCTAACCCGGCTCACGTCGCCAGGGCCGAGCGAGCGGCTCACGCTGACCGTGTTAACAGCACCTTTGGGGCCATCGGCCTGGAGCTGCTAGCCAAGCGGGCCAAAGAGGGGCTGTCCCCAGGCTCGGTAAAGCGCGAGCGGCGCCTGATTGAAAAGGATCTTGCGGCAATCGCTGCCATGCCTATCACCGACGTAAGCGCCCCTATCCTTTTGGCGGCCCTGCGTAAGCTTGAGCAGCGGGGTGTGGTCGAAACCGCCCATCGAGCGCGGTCCCATGCGGGCCGGGTCTTCCGCTATGCCCTGGCAACCGGCCGTGCCGAACGGAATCCTGCAGAGGACTTGGCCGGGGCGCTCGAACAGCCCAGGACTAAGCACTTCGCAAGCCTCACAGACCCCGAACAGATCGGCGAACTGCTGCGGGCCCTGCATTCCTACCAAGGCTCTCCAGTCACCCAAGCGGCCCTTAGGCTTGCCCCTTTGCTCTTTGTGCGCCCCGGCGAGCTTCGTGCCGCCAAGTGGGCTGACATTGACCTAGATGCCGGGGAGTGGCGGTACGTCACCAGCAAGACGAAGACCCCCCATATCGTCCCCCTGTCCGACCAGGCCGTGCAGGTGCTTGCGGAGCTGCAGCCGCTGACCCGGCGCAGTGAGTACGTGTTCCCGGGCGTCCGGAGTCCGTCTCGGCCCATGAGTGAGAACACGATCAATGCCGCCCTGCGGAACCTCGGCTTTGACGGAACAACCATCGTCGGCCACGGCTTCAGGGCAATGGCGCGGACGGTGCTGGACGAGGTGCTGGGGTTCCGTCCGGACTACATCGAACACCAGTTGGCGCATGCCGTACGCGATCCACTGGGGCGGGCGTACAACCGCGCCACCCATCTGCCCGAGCGACGCAAGATGATGCAGGCATGGTCTGACTACCTGGACGCCCTCCGTGAGAACGGCCGCAAGGTCGTCCCGCTGCGGAAAAACCGGGCCTAAAGGCTCACCTACAAGGGAGGAACGAAAAAGTAGAGGCACAGAAACAAAGCGGCCGAGAAAGGGGCTGGAACCCCTAGCTCGGCCTACCAAAACCGACTATTAGGAGTCGATCATGGATCGCAGCATTATAGAACCTGCGCGTGAACGGGCGCGCGTGGCCTCGAATACCCCCCGCACCGTGGGACTCGCCGGCTGCAGCCTGCTCTTCAGCGCTTGGGGCGAACGCAAGCAAACGCAGCCGAACGCAACCCGTCGCCCCCGACGCCTGCAGCTCTGGCTGGCCAACCACGGGGAGTCCAACCTCTACTGGGCCTGCACCCTTCTGTTTGCTACTGGTGTGCTACTGGCACTCCTTAGCGCACCCGTAGCAACCCCCTACTCGACCATGGGAGGGCAGTGCCATGCGAATCAATGACTTCGCCGCGTCTGCCGATCCGATTGACCGCCTTGTGGCGAAGGGCGCCCCTGTGCGGGCCCTTGTTGCCCTAGAGCCGGGCGGCGTTGAGTGGCTTGCCCTTCATCAGGACGAGCGCTTCCGCCTCTGCTATTACGACGAGAGCGGAGCTGTAGCCACCCAGGACGTGGATGCCGTGGGGCTTGTGCTGAGGGCACAGGAATTGGGCTGGACGGCCATGCGAGATTTGGAGCCGAGCTCCAGTCCCTGGCTCTTCGACCAAGCCTCCTACCACCTCCGTCATGGGGTCCATTGGTATGCGTCGGCGACGGACAGTACTGATGAGATGCTGCCGCTGGGCTTCCCGGCTGGCGTGCTGAAACGTGCGGCTAAGGCTCAGGAGCGCCAGATGGCCGCAGCGAGGAAGGAAAAGGAGGAGGCCAGGAAGGCTGCGGCTCGTTCACGCATGCAGGAGGCAGCGGAGGCCCGAGCCTGGCTGATCGAATACAGCGCGCAATTGCATCTGGACAGGGCGAAATCGTCGGGAACGCCGCTCACTGAGGCCAAGGCCAGAGAAATTGCTAGCATCTTGGTGGACGCTGTAGCACACAGACTCGCCTCGCCTGATTCTGCTCCGGCTCTGAGCGTAGGCGCGGATCCAGAGGAAAATTAATGCTCTAGGAGCAGTTTATGTCCAGCAACAGGGCCTTTGACCCTAACAGCACAATGGTAAGAGACACTCTCGCAGGCTCGGCAGAGTATGCCTTCTGTGTGCGTACGCTCGAAGGAAAACCTCGGCGGACTCTGTTCCGGGCAGAGAGCTTGGAGGATTGGATCCTCTCTGCCGTCCGCAGGGGACTCGCCGAACTGGCGCCATTCGAAAAGATGACCCAGAAGCAGCGGGAGGCGTGGGCGAAGAAGATTGTCGTCCACTGCGAGGCGCTGCGCGAGCTGCTGATCCCGTTCTACCGCGAGGGGTACGGGCTTGATTGGCCATTCCAGCCGTCATTAGATGGCGCAGCCCTCGAAAGTGCACTGAACTACCAAGCACAAATGGGAGTTAACTTCGCAGACGAGGACGACAAAGAGGAAGACCTTGTTCAGAAGCGCTTTGCCATCTACCACGGCATCATGACTGATCTGGGTTTGGTCTTCGATGCAATTCACGAAGGCGCTCTGATGCTACCGGAATTGAAAACAGAAATAAAAAAACCCAATGATCCCAATGTTAAGCGGCTCCGCTTTATCAGGCGACTGACCACGGATCTCCAGCGCGACTTCGGAACGCCGCATAGGGCAGTCGTATTGGCCCTAACCTCGCTCTTCTTCGATGCCAGTGACCTGGACGAGGCGTCCATCTCAAAGCTCGCACCGGTTCAGCGGTGACCCCCGGTTGACCCCTGAGTCAGATCCGTACTTTTGATTTTTGCTTCAGCCTGAGTCAGATATCAGATTTCCAATTTAGACGGCATGGTTGCGGCCGTGTCCAATCCTTAGATTTCGACTCACCTGCCGCTCAGCGGCTCCACGGTGCAGTCAATGGATACATATGGACACAGGGAGTTCCGGCCCTTTATCCCGGAATGCACGAAGGTCGGTATTGGCCGGTCGAAAGCTTACGAACTGGCAAAGGCCGGTCTGCTCGAAACCGTCCATATCGGCAACCGGCGTTTCGTCTATTTGGACAGCCTCTACAGTCTGCCGTCTCGACTGCTTACTGAAGCTGCGAGGTCGTCATGACAGACCATGACTTCAGTGGTCTGACGACAGAGCAGCGGCGCCTCCTTGATGCAGGCGGGTGGACAGCTGACGGTACGCAAGCAGCTCCATCCCGCCCCGCTGCGCAGCAGCTGGTTGCTCGAGGCGTTATCGAGGCGTACCACGCCACGCATGAGGACGACCACGGCTCGTACTGGGTGACCGAGTACTACGTGCCGCTCAACGTCCGGGCCTCCTGGCTGAACTTCAAGTCGCACCTCCCCGAGCAAGCTCAAGGGGCGGAGGAAGAGTCATGAAGCCGCAAGTAACTCCTGCACTTGTGCCACACGGTCCCTCCGGTCTCTTGGCATGCCTCGCCTCGGGGCGGGTCTTTAATGCAGAGGGGTTGGAGGTTGGAATCCAGACATCGGATACCTACGTTCGGGTCATCCGCAATGGGACTGCCAACTCTGCGCGCGTCACTTGGTACGCGCACAGAGTTGTCTGGGAAGCCGCTCACGGTCCCATTCCAGACGGGATGCAGATAGATCACCTCGACAGCGATGCGGGCAACAACGCGCTGTCCAATCTGGACCTTGTCACCCCTGCTGAGAACCGGGCGAGGCAAGCCCAGCGCAACCTGATGCGCTACGGATGCCGTTCCACCTACTGCAAGTTGACTCCCGAGCAGGCCCTGGCAATTCGCGACAGCGCAGGGGCCGTCCCCGACCGAGTTTGGGCTAAGCGCCTGGGGATCAGCCTCAGAACGGTAAGGGACATCCAAGCCCATCGAACCTGGACGCACCTTCCGGACACTGACCGATCCAAGAACAAACGGAAGCCCTGATCGGCTCTCTACCTATCGCCCTTGGGGGGTATATGAAACGAGCAGACAACTGCCGTCTGGAACGTCCTATTGGCCGAGGTAAGGGCGATGGGAGGTGACCATGCGCCAAGAATGTCAGACAAGAAGCGACCCCAGATCAAGGGTCGCGGCAAGGGCCCGCCCTTCCTGTCCATCGAACACCGCATTGCCGACTCAGACGAGTTCGGATGCCTGTCAGGACACGCTGCAAAGCTCTTGCTCGAGCTTGCACGGCAGTATCGGCCAGGCCGCAATGGGGACATCAGCATTCCTTGGTCCCTCTTGCGGACCCGTGGGTGGAAGAGCCAAGGCACTGTCATGGACGCAAAGCGCGAGCTTTTGGAGGCTGGGTGGATCATCGAGACCCGGAAGGGTGGACGGAACCGCTGTGGGCTTTATGCGCTCACCTACTACCCCATTGATGAGTCCCATAAGCACCAAGAGCCAGCCACCCACGTGGCACCGAACCTCTGGCAGCAACGGCGCGAACTGTAGTCGCTATGCGGAGCAAGTTGGTCGCTATGCGGAGCAGTGGAGCGAATCCTTGCTCCGCATACAGACCAAGTTGGTCGCCATGCGGAGCAGTCAGCCACTTATCCACACCCCCTATTGGTCGCTATGTGCACACCTATCTAGATATCTACCAAGCGGAGCAGCCTGCGCACTGGGTGTGATGGGCTCCCCTGGGCATCGCTACCGGGAGGCGCACTCTTGGACCTGAGACCACCGCGAACAGAACCAGCCACTGCGGGCGGCTTGGATGCTACTAGCACTGCTACTAGCATCGATACAGCACTGCTAGCAGCATCGGAGAGCAAACTGCCGTCTCGGCCAAGGAAGGGAGGGCCTTGGCAGGAAGGTTCAACCAACGTGGACCGGGCGTCCCGAGCGGTGGCGGCTGCTTACGGCTGCGGAGCGTGCATGGCGATGGTCTGGCATGCAAGTTGGGTGGAGGTTCCCGTGGCCGAGGACGGAACAGTGGATCCTGCCGGTTTGGCCATCCACAGCCGTGGCGCGGTTGTCCACGACGCTCGAAAGTACCTTCCCAGAGGACGACATGCGCGTGCGGCCGCCCTGTCCGCTTTCGATGCGGACAAAAGGCGGACAGTGGAGGCGTTCGACAACGCGACAAACATGCGTGCCGACGCGTCAAATCCTGATATGCACGCGTCGAGGACGAGGCGCGTCCATGCTTGGAGCAACAAGGCGTCCCCTGGTGTTGTGGTGATCCCTGCGGTTCGTCCGGTTCGTCCGGTCCTGATGGCGCTCGCTGACGCCGGCTTGGATGGGCCGCTGGAGGACTGGCTGATGCTCTATGCCGCCCAGCAGCTTTGGCGGTGGCCGCAGGTTGAGCTGTACTTGGTCGCGCTTGGCCACGAACGTCACCACGCCCGAGAGGCGGCTGCGCGGCTTCTGGGTCTTGGGCGTAGCTACAGGGACGGGGCAGCGAGCGAGGGTGTTAGGGAGTCTGCGTACCGCAACAGAGTTCGCGCGATTGAGCGGGTCCTGTGGGACTGGCTGGAGCGTGCGAGCTACGCGCTTTTGGAAGAGCTGGGCGAGGCGGGGAACCGCGACTGGAACGCGGGCGACGGTCTGTTGAGCCCTGGCGCAGGCAGGCCAGTCGCCGAGGCTTAGCGAGATATCCGCTACTGCTGCCGCTGTCCGGGCTGGGAGCTATTTACACCCGCCAAACGGTGAAAGTAATAGGGGCTCCAACTACCCAAGGGCGGGCCCCGGCGGCGACCACTTCGGTGGCGCCGCCTTCCCTTCTTCGCGCATGTCACGCACCGCTCCGTGAGTACTCAGTGAGTCCTCGGTGAGTACTCGGTAAGCGATGCGCAACTTGAGCATAGGACGGCAATTCATGAATTTCAGCCCACGAAACTTTTTCGGCCGTATGACCCCCGGCTGGCAGGATATGAGCGAGCAGGATCAAGGCGCTCTTACGCGTCGCGGCCTGCTGGCAGCCGGGCTGGGGATGCTCAGCGCCAAGAATGGTGGCAACTTCGGCGCCTCTCTCAGCGACGGCATCCAGTCAGGGTTGCTCGCGGTCGATCAAAGCGTTCAGGGGATGGAGAACGCCCGATACAAGAAGGAAATCCTTGCCCGAACCCGGCAGGGCATGGAGCGCAACGCCGCCATTGAGCAGGCCCAGCAGGGCGTGCTGAATTCTGACGGCTCGATCAATAGCGAGAAGTGGGCGGAGCTGGCTCGGTACGACCCGGATGGCGCGCTGGACCTCCGCAACAAGGCGCAGCCCCAGGCTAAATGGGACCCGATGGAGATCGCCTACAAGAATCCGCGCACTGGAGAGCCCGGATATCTCAACGTGCTGCGCAACCTGGCAACCCAAGAACTGAGAGACCTGCAGGGCAACGTCATCAGTGAAGGTTTCCTATCTCAGGATCCACTCGGTACGCAGCCGCAGATGCCGACAAGCGGTTTCTTGTCGAAGGACATGGTTCCGACGCTGGAACAGGCCGTAATGCAGATCGAGTCGGGCGGTAACCCCGCTGCTGTGTCGCCTAAGGGTGCTATGGGCACGATGCAGACCATGCCCGGCACGCTGGTTGATCCGGGTTACGGTGTCGCCCCGGCACGGGACCGCTCGCCCGCTGAAATGGAGCGCGTGGGCAAGGATTACCTGCAGGCCATGTTGAAGCAGTACGGCGACCCGCAACTGGCGCTTGCCGCCTACAACTGGGGGCCGGGGAACGTGGATAGGGCCATGAAAACCCATGGCGGAAACGTCGATGCGGTCCTCGCCAACGCACCGGCAGAGACTCGGCACTATGTTCCCAAGGTCTTGGCACTCGCTCAGGGTGGGCAGGACTCGCCCCAGATCGGATGGAAGCCTGCCAAGGCAGACAAGGAGCGCGAGAGCTACCGCACGCTCAAGGTCGACGAGATTGCATCCCTTGGCCTGCCGTCTGGAACCGTAGCCCAGATGGGGCCAACCGGCCAGATCCAGATTGTTAACAAGCCCCGCGACATGCCGGCAGGTGGTGCGGGACAGGTCATCGACAACGGCGACGGAACCACGACCTACATCCCGGCCGGTAAGACCAGCGAGGGCGAGCGCAACGCATCCGGCTTCTTCAATCGCATGGTCGAGGCGAACAACGAGATGCAGCGCCTGGAGGGGGCGGGATACGACCCGACGAATCGTCGCGACTACTACACCGCTGGCGGCGAAGTCCTTAACCCGCTTGCCACTGACGAGGGGCAGCAATACCGCCAGGCTCAGAACAACTGGGTGCGTGCGAACCTCCGAAAGGAATCCGGCGCAGCGATCGGTAAGGATGAAATGGAGCAGGAACGGCGGACGTACTTCCCGATTCCCGGCGACTCGCCTGCGGTCATCGCACAGAAGGCCCGAGCCCGTCAGGTAACTGAGCGTGGCATGCGTTCTGCTGCGGGTAGCGCACTGCCGGCTCCCGCACCGCAAGGGGCGAATGCGGTGCGAGGTGTGAACAGCCCTGCGCCCGGCACCGTGGAGGGTGGCTATCGCTTTAAGGGGGGTAACCCCGCTGACAAGAAGAACTGGGAGCGCATCTGATGGCAGGTCCGTGGGAAAAGTACCAGCAGGAAGCGGAAGTTGCCGCGTCACCTCAAGGACAGCCCGACCAAGGCACGAGCAAAGGCCCGTGGGCCAACTACGCGGCTCAGGCTGTCTCGGCTGACAGTGAGATGCCGATCACTGACCTTCCTGCCGTGCAGGCGCAGCGGCCTGACTTCAGCGGTGTAACGGCTACTGTTGACTCCACGGCGCAGAAGGTCGCTCCCGATGGCTGGACGTATGGCGTTGGCCGCGACGCGGCGTTCGGCGTGCGTTCGGCGATACAGGGCGCTGGAAGTCTAATCGGGGCCGCTGGCGGCGACGCCTTCAACAACTACATCGCCAATCCCATCGCGAGGGCCGTTGGGTTGCAGGAGGCGCGGCCGTATCGCGAGGAAGCGCAGGCATTTGCCAATACCCTCGGCCTCCCCCAAGCGCAGACTTCGGGCGACCGCGTTATGGGGGACGTCGGCGAGGGCCTGACCGGCACTGCCTTGACGTTGGGGGCGGGTGGCTTGGCGAGCGCAGGGCGTGGTCTTGTACAGCGGACCGGGCAGTTCTTCGCTGCAAACCCCATCCTCCAGACGGCAGCGACCACCACCGGGACGCTGGCAAGCTCGGGGGTTAAAGAGGCTGGCGGCGGACCTAGCGCTCAAGTGGCGGCTGGCCTTGCGGCCGGGTTCGCGCCTGGCACGCTCGCAGCACTCGTTCCGGGCATGCGCGGCGGCATCGTGCCGGCTGCTGTGGCCCAAGGGACGCGAGGAGCACTGAGGGGGAGGAACGCGGTTGGCGCGCCGGTCACCTCTGCAGACATTCAGCAGACCGTGGGGGACTTCGCAGCCGTTGGCGCAACTCCTAGCGTGGGGCAGGCTACTGGTGGTCGTTTCCCCCAGGCCGTCGAAACGATGCTGGGGAACGTCCCGGGCGGTGCGGGCCCCATTGCCCAGCTTGGTGCTAAGCAGTCCGCCGCAACAGGACAGGCGGTCGAACAGTACGCAGTGGGGCTGTCTCCGCGTGGCCGACCAATGAGCCCTGAGCAGGCGGGCCGCACCATCTTGGAAGGTGTTGAGGGCAAGTCTCCCGTAGCGTTCGTACCCAAGACCGCAAAGAAGGCGGAGGAGCTTTACGACCGGGTTTCGAAGCAGATCGCCCCTGGCGCGCGAGTGCCCGTAGAGAACACCAAGCAGGCGCTATCCGATCTTAACGCCTCCATCGAAGGTGCGCCCAATGTTGCAAAGCTCTTCCAGAACGCCAGGATCCAGGGCATTGAGGCTGCCTTGGGAAAGGATATCGGCGGTGCGGAGGCGGCTCTGCAGCGGCCTGAGGTGCGCCAGCAGGCAGATGAGCTTAGGCAGCAGTTGAATGCCCAAGCACAGCAGGCCAGGGCGGAGAACACGCGCCTCCAGACACTGGGGATGCGTGCCTCACAACCGGTCGCGAGTCCTCAGCAGATTGACGAACAGGTTAAGACCGCAATCGCTGGGATGGCGGACAACCAGATCCCGTATCAAGCCCTCACCAAGCTGCGGACGGTCGTGGGGAAGGAGCTAGACAACTACTCCCTGGCGGACAACGTGCCTCGGGACAAGTGGAAGGCGCTCTACGGTGCGCTGACACGCGATATGGAGGCGGCCGCGACCACCCCGGAAGCCCGGCAGGCTTGGAAGCGCGCAAACGCCTACTACGCTGCCCGAAGCAACCGCATCGACTCCATTGCCCACGTGGTGGACAAGGGCGGCGGTCCGGAAGCCGTTTACAAGGCGGCATTTGGCAACACGAAGGAAGGCGCCACCACGCTGCACGCGGTCATGCAGTCGCTTCCCAAGGAGGCGCAGCGGGAGGTTTCAGCGTCGTTTATCCGCCGAATGGGCCGGGCGACGGGCAGCCAGCAGAACGCCGACAACGACGTTTTCAGCATGGAGACGTTCTTGACGAACTGGGCAAACATGAGCCCGGAGGCCAAGCGGGTGTTGTTTGACCGCCACGGAATGGGCTTCCGCCAGGATATGGACAAGATCGCGCGGATGACAGAGAAAATCCGGCAGGGAAGCGCAGTGTTCCGCAACCCGTCTGGCACGGGTCGGCTCATCTCGCTCATCACCCAGTCGGCGGGTACGGCGAGTAGCGCGGCAACTGCAGCGATGTCCGGTAGTCCGCTCTTGGGGGCCGGAATCGTAGCTGGTTCGGCTTCATTGGCCGCGGCATTCAACGGCCTGGGCCGACTAATGACCAGCCCTGGCTTTGTGCGCTGGGTGGCGAAGAACGGGGAGAAGCCCGTCGGTGAATTGGTCGCTCAGACTCAGATGTTGCGGCATGTCGCCGAGTCAGAAGACAACGACGACGTAACCGAACTGGCAGATCAGCTCGAGGCTATGAAGCGACAGCAAACCCCGCGTAGACAAGCACTACCAATGCGATGAGCAGGACGGGAATAGCAACAACCAGCGACACGAAGGCGAACCCGTAACGGGCATCTTTGCGGCCGTCAGATGTAGCCCTCTCCTCCCACGACTGGGGCAGGGGGTACTGGGTGTTCTTCCAAGCATCCATTGCAGTCGGTCCCAAGGGTTGGCGACGCCAGCATACACCCGCCCCGGGCGACGAAATCTCACCAGTAAATGAATGGGCTAAACCAATAGTCCTAGGAGAGGCATGTGGCACAACGCAACTTTTTGGGCCGGACGACCGGCAGGGTCGGGGAGCGATTCCTGTCGGGCTCGAACAACTATGACCCACGGACGGGGCAATACCGGAACGTGATGCCGGGGCTTATTGGTCGCGCGGCGCAGACGGTGATTGGTGCCTTTGGCGGCCCGCTAATCGGGGCGATAGCGGGCAGGGGCATCAGCAAGATGGTTGATAGGTACGGGAAAGACCCCGGGTTTGTGCAGGCGGAGTCGATTCCAATCCCGATGGACTGGCGCGCCCCCCAAATCACTCGAGGCGAATTCGCTGCTCCTTCGGCCACGCCGCCCACTATCGCCAACCTCGGCCTTGGCGCTCAGTCCCCCGGTGGAGATTGGGCTGGCTACCTGCAGGGCGCTGGCTCGGCCAACAACTTCGGCAATCAGGGCTTCATGCGCCCGGGGTCGTTCACCAACTGGTCGCCTACGAGCGGCTGGGGCAAGCAGCTCATTGCCCAGCAGCCCACGCCCGGATCACTAGGCGGCTTTGGAAACAACGTGGGCGGCTTCCTGAGCGGCGGAGCGGGCGGGGCGAGATCGCCGGTTGCCTCGGCAGGCTCAAGGGCTGGCCTTACCCGTGCTGGTGGCTCCGCTGCCGGCTGGGTCAACGCACTGAACACCGGCGAGATCCTGGGCAAGTTCCAGGGCGACCCCGAGAAGTACACCCGGGCGACCTGAGGGGGTTAGGGGCATGCAGGAGAAGTCGAAGGCTGCAGGATCTGGTGAGGCGCTGAGCCCTGCGGCAGTGCGAGGAATCGCTGCTGTGTTGCTTCAAGCCAATGCAGGAAGGCGGGTTCACTTCGGAGGGCTTGACCTCACCGAGATGGCGGGCAATTACCTCCAAAGGCACGTTCAAGCGGTTGGGTTCGACGCCGCAGACAAGACGTTCCGCAAGCAGGGGTTTGCATTGGTAACAGATGAAAACAATAGGTGAGAGCTATGCCATTCGTTCCAGGGCAATCGGGCAACCCCAGCGGGCGGCCCAAGGTGGATTTCGAGGTCCGGGAGCTGGCCCGGGGACACGGCCGAGAGGCTATTGAGCGCCTGGTGGAGATCATGCGGGGGGACAACCTTTCCCTCGCCCGGGCGGCCTGTGAGGCGCTACTGGATCGCGGCTTCGGGAAGCCGGTGCAGTCGGTAGGGGTCGACCCTGACTCCGTGCCCATCCAGAAGATCACGGTGCAGCTTGTGGCTATGACCGCAGACGCCGAGCAGGAGGGCGACCGTGGCTGACGACCGAGAGCCAATCTCTACTGTAGATACGGATAGCTCTGTGGAGCCTTGGGACGGGGTCACCTACGTGATCTATGCCGCCGAACGCCAGTGCCTGCCCGAGGACTTCGAGGGGCGCTTGGAAGTGGCACGGCAAGCCATAGGAGAACCCTGGCGGGCCTTCGACCTCCACGACCCTGCCTGTCCAAAGGTCCAGGGTGGGGGCTGCGCCTGCGGCCTTGTGAGCATCTTCACGAACGACCGTTGGGTCGCCTATGTGGACATGTTTCATTGCCTCCAAGCGCTACACCCGCTGCATTAACCACCCCCACCCAAATTGAACGCAGGACTCTTGTGCTGTTAGCCTGACAGGCACCAACTTGAGGGAGAGGCGTCAATGACGCTGCTTACAGGGACGTTGATGTCTATGCTGTCTGTGGCTAGCCGGGGGGGATCCAGGCCCGTCAGGTGCAACGTCAGCACCCCCGAAGGCATGCTGCAGGCATTTGTAAAACCGAGCCAGAACGACGATAGAGTCTTGGCTGAGGTGATCGCCTCGATGGTTGGAATCAAGCTTGGCTTGCCCGTTGCCACGCCCATTGTCGTCAAGGTCTCGGATGCATCTCTGGGCCTTGCTCCTGGTTTTCACTTCGGCAGCGTCGCACTGCCTTACCCAGATCTGGCTCAGGCTGTTCAAATGAAGGGGCCGCAGGCCCAGCTAAGAATGAAGAAATGGCCTCATGTGCTGGATGCTGCGTGCTTTGATGAGTGGATAGCCAACAGCGATAGGCATCCTGGGAACATCATCTTTGATGGGCGCGGCAAGTACTGGCTGATTGACCATGATCGGGCGATGCTTGACCAAGTGGCGAGTGATGCATTGAATCAATTCAACAGGTTGTTTGAGCTCTTGATGAAAGGTGCTACAGACGTTGTCGTCGGGAAACTTCAGCCTAAAACCGAAGCCGTAATGGCGAGCTACGAAGTGGCCCAGCTCGATGACGTAATCGCGGAATGCGCCAGCCTATTCGCGGCGTCAAACGTGGGCCACTACGAGCGGTTCCTAACGTCCAGACAGGCTCAACTTGTCCGGCTTGGGAGAGTGAGGACCGGGCAGGATGCCAAGCAGGGGAGGATTTTTGATGATCATTTTTGATGACCCACGACGTTTTCCCACAGTCCCGACTCAGTCCTTCAACTGGGGAGCATTGATGATCGAGCCAATGCAAGGAAGTGGTGAGCGATTCGTCTGCGCAGTAGCCGCCACGGGGGCGGGTGATTTTTGTGTGCTGCCAACCGCCGCCGAAAGGGTCTTGCACTGCATGTATGGCGATTCTGCGCCCAGTATGATCGGTTTGATTGAGGTCGCTATAAAGGCAATGCAAGACCATTTGGCGGATGGTGCATCACTGGCGGAGTGGGAAGGTCCGTTCGCCGGCTGCTTCATGGGAGAAGTACGAAATACTTTGGCGGTAGACGCAAAGCAGGCCGCTTTTCTGGGGGCGCAGTTGGTCGCGAGCTTGATGGGTCAATCCGTTCCTCACGTTGCTGTCGCAACTGGTGGCGAGCGACAGAGGCTTGACCTGGATGCTTGGGTTGCCCAGATCAGGGAGCAGGTCGTTGCGCATGCTCCCAGCTGGCGGAGCCGATTCAATCGGGAAGTGAAGGTGGTGGATGGCGCACTGCCAACAAAGGTGGGGTACATAGGCGAGCGAATGTCAGCCAGTTTCGAAATTCTTGACTCGACAAACATCACCCATAAGCGCCAACGAGCAAAATCCCGCCTTCTGGACCTTCAGAACCTCCGCGATCACGACAAAATGTTCCCTAAGGAAAGCTACGAGTTGTTGCTATGGCTGCCTTCCTATGCCGGAGGTGGCACGAGGAAAGGAGCGGATGCTTCGGAGGCCGTGCTGCTTGAGCTTAAGGACTTCGGTGGCCGCCACAAGATTGAGGTTGTCGGTGTCGACAGCGCGGAATCAGCAGCTGAAAGGATGGTTGCGGCCGAGAACGGCTAGTTATGTGATGGATACAGCCAGGGGAACGACGGGAGAACCGTTCGCAGACGGTTCTGAAACCGTTTATAGCGGCTTGGGGCCGAGTGACGCCACCGTTGCGTCACGCGTTACGTAACGGCGATGACCAGCGTCCCGCGGCGCCGGTGTGGCCCGGGAGTCCCTCAGTCATGAGCACGGAATGATCGGCTCGCGGCTGTGCGTAGCGCACACGCTCCCTTCCTGAATCGTTCAGTTTATTTGTTAAGGTAAGCTTTCACAAAGACTAAGCCCCCGTTACGCACGTGCAATACATGTGTTGCACGAAATTCGTAACGCCGGTAGAGTGACACTCGTTGGAAGAAGGCAAAGAGCAGGCGGTGATGCTTAGTCGATGTTTCAGGCTACATCCGCAGAGGGCCTAGCTGCTAAACGACAAGTAGCTTTGCAATGATTTCCCGGCTTAGCTGAGATGCTCCGACCCCCCTGCCGTGGCGACACGGAAGGCTTGCTAAGGAGATAGCTTCGTCATTGCATCCAACGCGAAACACGGCCCCTTTATGGGGCCTTTTTCGTTTGTTGCGGATTGACACGCCCCACCTGACTGCCTTTGCCACCCCGGATATAGCCGCCGGATACGACGGAGTAGTGAGGCTCAGGCCGATTGAATCGCTCAAGGATGAGGTTGCCAACTTTGAACCTTACCGTCTCAATTCTCGGTTCGGTCTGGTAAAAGACGGTCACCGGCCCAGAGAGACAGTCCGCAACGTGCTGTCGGATCTCAAGCAGGGCTTCGTCATGATCCAGCGTTAGCTGAAAGTGGGCCTTCCATAAGTGCTGAAAGCCAAACCCATGATTGGGCCCATGGTGGATACCATACTTTAGGTAGATCGGACCGGCCGCGAATCGAGGGCCGCGGTGGACGAGGATTTCCGGCAACAGTCCAAACACCTCTGAGCCATTGCTCGGGTGCGGGAGCCTCACATCCTTGTCCAATACCGCTTGATTCACAGCAGCTCCAATTACCCCATGCGCGGGGGCGGCATCCTACCATGAGCCTCGGCAGGGCTGCCCTTGACACAGGCTTCCCTGTCAATAAGTGGTAATCCCTAGACGTCCGTGGTCCTGGCTGCCTATCGCAGGATTTGAGAGAAGTGCGCGTATTCTGCTCCGATGCTCCCGCCCCGCAACTTCACTGGCTTCATGACTGCACCTCGGCCTCAGGGCTGAACAGACCGGCGAGCGACGGCGCGGGTTACGCTGGGGTGAGGGAGGGAGGTGCGAGGCATTACGAGGGCTTGTCCCCGTTGCGGCCGTGGTTCACAGGTAGTCGCGCGGGGAACTCAAGTTCTTCGGGCTTCTTCAGGGACTTCGCGAACAGCTCAATATGATTGGCCAATTCCTTGAGCGCGGAAACCTTTCTTCTGCTTTCCAGACGGTTGGACAGAAAATAGATGCCCATCACCAGGGCGATCATACTTGTGGCCCACGCCAGAGATGCAATGGAGAGCAAGGGCGACACTGCCGCTGACATTGCCCCGACTCCACCAATCCATACGCCGCAAAACGTTGCGATAGCGGGTAGGCCATCGGACTCTGCCGATATGCTCTCTGCTCTGTTCTTGAGCATCACGACGGCCACTTGAAGATTGGCTTCGTCCACCAGCTTGAAGCCGGCTGCGCGGAGAATTCTCTGAGCGTCAGCGCAGTTGCTTAGCCCTGATGCGATGGTGTCGGCTGTGGACCATGGCGAATCCGACGAGGAATGATCTACGCCCTTCAGTGAGCCGTGATACGGCATTGGTAGCTTGGCAATAGCAGTGCATGCTTCGCTCAACTTCTCTGCAAATTTCTTCTCATCTTCGCTCATGGCCATCCTGCCTCGTATTCCTTGAGTTCAGACGATGAGCCACTTGCGCGAGTATGTCTGTAGGGATTTGCCCTATGCTGCGACTTGGGGCCGAGGGCCTGGCCATTCGGGAACCATTAGGGCGCAGGGGGGTAGGGGACTGCGCCAGTCGCAGGATCTGAGCGCCAGATACGTACGATGCGCCCATGCTCCCTCCCGACTTCCGATGGCGATCAGTGGCCAGCCGCCCCGACGGGCTGCCGGACGCGCTGCTCTGTGATGGCGTGGAGGTACTGCGCCTCAGCCAGCGGGTAGACGACCACGTCTGGTGGGTCTGGGTAGACAGACACATCCCCTCCGACAGGCCGAAGGGACGGACATGCACCAGCTACGAACAGGGCGTGGTCGGCTCGGAGCTTTGGGCGATCCGGTACCAGGACCGTCTGCGCCTTGAGGTACAGCAGCAGCGCCGGCTTCGCGACGCACTTAAGAGGCCGGGATAGCTGTATCGATAGTCCGCAATTACGCCAATGGCTTCAAATGCGCCGCGACGCTTGGGGTTCGAGTCCCACAATCAACGCCGGACGACAATGGCATCTGCTTTGGTTAGGCTGCGCGCGACGAACCTCATAAGCGAGTGCGGCCATGAGCGAACACGATAGCCAGGTGCCATTTGAACTCCGGGCCATCAATGCAGGGGCCGTGGGCGAGCTGCTAGGTCTCGCCGGGCGCACCGTCCTAGAAACGGTCGCGTGCAGACCCGACTTCCCCGTGAGGGTGTCCATGCGGCCAGCCACATGGATCGCCGGCGAGGTCCTGGCATGGCGGGAATCTAATCGAGCCGGTCGGCGAGTTCGTCGGCGTCGGCCTGATGGCGAGCGAGTGGGTCTACCTGGGCGGCGCTAGACAGGGCGGCACAGCCCCGCGATAGTGCAGCTTCGCCAAGCGGTCCACTCAATGAGCATCCTCAACGTAATCCTTAGCCGGGACAAGCTGCTGGTCGCGGTCGATACCTTGGCCCAAGACGCGGCGACGGGGGAGCTTTCTACCGGCGCCAAGCTGCTGCTAATCCCCCAACACAACTTGATTCTGGCGACCCGAGGCTCTGCCCAGTTCTTCTTGAGGCTGTACGAGCTAAGCCTCCAGGCTAGTTTCCGCGCGGACTTCACCATGGAACAACTCATGGCAGAGTTCGGCTTGGTCATCGAGAAGTTGTGGCCTGCCTATGAGATGGCGGCGATTCAAGCCGGCATCCCACGCGACGTTCTTCATAGCGAGCTGGTTCTCGGTGGATGGTCACCCAAGAGCGGCAGAATGGTTGCTACCGCCTACGCCAAGAGTGCTAACGCAAAACCAGTCGTCGTGCAGCCTCTAGAGGGCGGCTTAGCTTCGCCAGGAGACCCGCTGAGAGATAGGCCGGCCAACTTCGACCCCGCCTCGGTGCTGGATGCTGGGCGGCTGCAGGCCGCGCACGAGAATGCCCATGTTGGACGTGTGGTGTCGGGCGGCAAGCTGCTCTGTGCCACCCTCACGGCTAGCCAAGCAGTCATATCCGACCTTGGCGATTTGTAACACCGTTCCGTCCAGTGCTCAAAATCCCGCGTCGTAGCTTCAGGTCAGCTTTTTTATGGCGTCGGCCAGATGTTCCGGCGCGAGGTGGGCGTAACGCCTTGTCATCGCCAGAGAGCTGTGCCCCAGCACCTCAGAAACCGTGTGCAGCGATACCCCTGCCTGCACCAGCCAGGACGCGCAGGTGTGCCGCAGATCATGCCACCGAACGTGCTCCAATCCGCAAACCTCCCGGGCCGTCTTCCACGACGCCCGCACCCCGTCATCCGAGATACCCAGCGGCAATCGCTGGGCCACGCTCAGCACCTTCGGGTGCAGTGGCACCAACTGCAGCGTCCGCGTCTTACTGGTCCGATCCAGCCGGAGGAAGCCATCCTTCACGTCGTGATGGGTCAGGCGCAGCAGGTGCCCCCGCCTAATCCCCGTATACGCCGCCAAGCGCACGTAGTCACCCGCTAGTGGGTTAGGGCATGCCCTCGCCAGGGCTTCAACCTGGTCGGTCGTCAGGAACGTCTCGCGCGGTTTCTCAGGCAACAGCGCAATCGCCGCCGGCCTTTCCAACCAACCCCATTCCCGCCATGCCATCCGCGTGATCTGCCTCAGAATCCGGCCCTTGTGGTTTACCGTGGCCGGGGCCTTGCCGATCTCCGCCGCCTTGATCTCGGCCCACACCTGCGACGCTTCCGATAACTTCCTGCCGCTGATATACCGCCTCAGCTTGGAGGCGTGTGCCATGGTCTTCTTCGCCGAGCGAAGCCGGGGCACATGGTCAATCAACCACTTTTCCAGGGCGTGGCCGATCAGGCGCTCAGGTTGCTTCCCGGCGGCCTTGTCCTTGTTCGCCGAGAGGAGCTTGACCTCGTAGGCTTTGGCTTCCTTGAACGTCCAGTGGCGAGAAGTCTTTCTAACCGTTCGTCCACCGAATCCAACGGTAACCTGATAGCTTCCATTGGCTCGCTTTGTGACTGGCATGTTTGCACCTTGCATTTGCCCCACCAGATGTTCAGGTCAGCGGGGTGAATTCGATCCGACTTTGCGCCCTGTCCGAGTCGGTAAGCGGTGAGCGCCCCCGCATCGATGGCTCGCCGCAGGGTTTTGGTCGAGCAGGCTGAGAGTTCCGCTGCCTGCGCCAAGGTCAATAGCTTTACCGTGATGCTCAAGCCCTTCTCCTCAAGTCCGGCTGCGTCGTTTCTCGTATCTGGCGAGCCTTGCAGCAGCTTCAGCTATGCGGGGTGATCCTGGCTCGGTAGCGTAGCCCCTGAGCGGCCCTCGTTTCCACTGGCTGGCTCCATGGATCGCCAGGTAGAGGGATGCTTTCTCGTACAGCTTCTTCCCCATGAAGTTGCGCGGCTCGAGCGAGTACTCGGTGGCTTTTGCGTTGAACTGTGAGGTGCTAACGCCGCAGTAGAAAGCGGCCTCCTCCACGGTCAGCCAGTCTTTGCCTGAGAGATCTGCGCGCGAGAGGCCTAATTGAAATCGGAGGGAAGCTAGTTCGACTTCGAGCGACTTTAATGTAGAGATGAGCCCCGGGCCTTCCGCCATGACTTCGCTCCCAATCTGAAAATTGAAACAAATTGCATTCTTAAGAATACGGCGTAGTGAGACTCTAGCTTATCTGGGGATGTCCCGCGATCAGATGACGCGTGCCCCCGCTTCTATGCAGCCATTAGAGGTTAGCCGTGAGAAGAATCGCGATACTCGAAGGTCATCCAGTTGCTGCCATAGGCCTTAAGGTGCTGATCGACGCGGCCCCGAGTTTGGTCTTATGTGGCGTCCATACCGACGGCAGATCACTTGTCTCGTTCGTGCGTGAGCAGTCTCTGGAAGTGGTCGCAATCGACCTCGAGCTGGGATGTGGACAGCTTCGCACTCTAAAGCTCGTCGCCCAGTTGAGGGCCGTCTGCCCGGGCATGGACATAGTTATTGTGTCCGGCGTGGACGCGGTGACCAGACGAGAGTGTTTCGAGGCCGGGGCTACCGCCGTACTTGATAAATCGGTAGATAGCGCTGAGATACTGGCTCACTTTTTAGGGAGTGGCGAGGTCCACTAGCCCACTCAGGCGCTTGGGTTTCTCCGGAAAATCCAAGGTGGTGATAAGCAAGAAGCCGGCCCGAAGCCGGCTTCCTCCGCAATGCAATTTGAGCCTTACCAACTGTAGCTCATGCCCAACTGCATCTGGACTTGGTGATAGCCGCCTGCCTGCTGCACGCCCAGGCTACCCCAAGCCCTTACTCCATTGGCGAACCTCAGCGACGCACCGCCGCTAAACTCACCACGGGCTCGCGGAATCCGTGCCTCCACCCGCTTCCCGTCCATGCGGACGCCCGGTGCCCTGTGTGCGTACAACCAATGAGCGGCAAGGAATGGCTGCACCTGTGCGGATCCGCCCGTACCGCGGGTGGTGCCTGACACACGTGCGCCGGCGCGGCCGAACAGACCGCTGGCATCGTCGGCGATCACCGATGTGCCGTTGGCTTCCACATGGCGCGCTTGATCCCAGCGGCTGTAGCCCAACTGCAACTGAGGTTCCACGAAGATGCCACCGCTGTCTGCGCCGCCCACGCGCACGGCGTAGCCGGTTTCCAGCGCGCCCTGCCAAGCGCGGCTGCGGTAGTGCTCAGCTGCCAGGCCCACCCCCTCCACACGGTTGCGGAACTGGGCGCGTTGCACCGAACCATCCACGTAGAAGCCGGCGTACGGATCGACGGAACTCCCAGCTCGCCATGTACCGTACAAACCCAGCGCCTCGCCCTTGACCTTGCCGCGGGCGTAATAGCCTGTTAATGCACTAACCGAGGTGCTGCTGGCATTGCCGCTGGCCAGAGTGATGCCAATACTGCTGCCGTTTTCGGTTCGCAGCAGGTCGGTGCCCAAGGTCAGCGCCTGGCGGTTGCCGTTGATAGACAGCTGGTTGGCGCCGTCCTTGTATCCATCTCGCGCACCGTCCACCCGTACCCAGCTGCGTCCGCTATTCTGGCCGTCCAGACGGTAGTGGTAGCCCATGCGGAACATGTCCTGCGCGGCGCGCAGGTTGGCCAAGTAGGCCCCCGCTTCTGGGCGCACCACCTGCGGCGTGGGGCGGTCGCAGTTTTCGTCATGGCCGGCCTCACAAGGGTCCGGCGGCGCCACGCACCCGGTGCCGTTGGGGTTCTCCAGGCACGGGTCCGGTGGGGTGATGCAGCCGGGGGCGTTCGGGTTAGCGCTGCATGGGTCCGGCGGGGGAGTGCAGCCAGGACCGTTGGGATCGGTATCGCACGGGTCCGGCGGCAGCGTGCCCAGTTCCGAACGCAGATACCAGTGGCCGTCGCCCGGAGTCAGCGTGCCGCCCTTGTGCAGGAAGTAGTCATAGCTCCCGGCCACGGCGCGGCCATTGAGGGTATATGCGGCGCCTGAGGTGCCGTCTACTTGGATCAGCAGGATGCCGTTGTCGGTCTGTGCACCCAGCCCATGCACGTTGTTGACCTGCACCGCGGCATTGCCACGGCTGTCGCCGCGGACGTGGAGTCGGTCAATGAAGGAGTCATCGCCCGCCAGCGCACCGTTGAAGATCAGCAAGCCGTTGTCCGCCTCGAAGTCGCCGTTCACGGTCAGCAAGTTGAAGCGCGACGCGCCGGGGGCCGACAGCGCCAGCGTGCTGTTATCCAGCGTCAACTTGTCCACGCTGGAGTCTCCGGTGATGGTCCAGCGGCTGGCGTTCTGCAGGCTGACCTGTTTGACCAGGCTGCTGGCGCCCAGCCAATGCGAGCGGTTGTCCAGGCGCACCCGTACATCGGAGGCCACTGGTACCCCGGCGGCGATGTCCTCCGGCGTTGTCACGATGTCGCCGTCGGCGAACACGTCGCCGTCCAAACTCAGCTCGAATGGGTTGGCGAAGGCGGCATCCACCGCCATCAGCATGCCATTGCCGCCGATCAATCGCGCACCATTGCGTGCGCTCACATTGCGTGCGGTGCGCACCCACAGTGCGCCGTGCCGCTCGCTGATCAGCGAGCCGCCGTTGATGTCCAGGCTGCCATTGGCATTGACCACAGCGGCCCAGGCGTCGTTCCCGCGGGTCCGCACATCAGTTTCGGTCAGCGTCATCACACCGTTACCGCCGCTGAGCACGCCATAACCCTTGGCGCCGTGGGTGTTTATGACGCTATCACGCAGGTTGACGCTGCCCCCCAGCCTAGCCACTGCGCCGATGCTGCCAGCCCCGGTGGTGGTGACGGTCACGCCGCTGGCCTCAAAGATTGGCAGGCCGGTGCCGGCATCCTTAGAGGCATATAAACCGTGGGCAGAAGTGCCGGCGGTGGCGATGGCAACCCCCTCCAGCTCGACCGCGCCTGAGCGGCTGTCGATGGCCACGCCTTGGTTGGAAAGCGTGCTGATGCTGCCGCCGTGCATGATCAAGGACGAGGCGCCGGGCAACCAGATACCAGTACCGACGTTGGTAGCGGTGCTGATGTCCACATCGATCAAGGTGACAACGTTGCCCGTTCCGTTGATGTTGATGCCGTAGCCGCCTCCATTGACCTTGGTGTCAGTGAGGGTGGCCGTGGTGTTGTCCCACAGGAACACGCCTGTGTCGGCGGTGATGCTCCCGCGCTCCACGTTAAGCCTGCCGCCGTCATCCATCGTCACGCCGGTGGAGCTGGCTCCCAGCGCGTGGACTGTGGTGTCCAGCAGCGTGACCGTGCCACTCCCGCCGGCGCCGCGGCCATGTCGGCTGTCCGTGCTCTCAATGGTGCTGCTTCTAAGGGTGATGTTGCTCCCGCTGTCCGCAAAGGCGCCGTAACCGCCGTAGCCAGCAGTGACCAGAGAGACCCCATCTGCGTTGATGGTGCCGCCGGCCCGCGCCACCACTGCATTGCTACTGGAGCCGGATGTCTCCACCCGTGTGCCGGTTAGCGTGGCCGCGGCGTTGTCGATCACCACACCATCGGACTGCTGCCCTTCGGTACTCACACGCCCACCGGTCAGCGTGACCGTGGCGCCATTGCTGGCTTGGATGCCATTGGAGACGGCGCCTCTTGTCTGGAAGATCGCGTTAGTGGCCACCAGTTCCGCCCTATCTATCAGCGCGCCGCGCGCACTGCTACCTTCAGTGCTGACGGTAACCCCGCTCCCGCCGCTGCTGCCCAACGTGATGGTTGCGCCGTCAGTGGCCCACAAGCCCGCTGAACCGTTGCCGGTGGTGCCTACCGTACTGTCGTTGAGCAGAACCTGTCCGCCGCTTTCCGCGCGCACGGCTGCGGAATTGATGCCGGTAGCAGTCAGAGTCAGCGAACCGGTGTGGGTGATGCTGCCGTTGTTCAACGCGTGGAACACATATCCCGCCGCCCCATCGTCAGCGTTATCGTAAGCGCCAGATGCCGCGGTTTCCGCGCTGCCGTCGGCGATTACCGGTGCCAACGCCTGGGCGCTGGCGGAGAGCGCGGTGCAACCCAGGGCAGCAGCAATTGAGACCGACAGCAGGTGAGCATGTAGGGGGCGGGGATAGTGGGACATGTGTCGCGATCTATTCGGGAAAGACGGCGACTTTAGGAACTGTCCCAGCTCCGCGATATGCAATTAGTTGTAAATCACCACTGAAAGCTCTCCATTCATTTTCTCTCCGGTGCCGCCTCCTGCAGAAAGGGCGGCCCTGAAGCCTGAACATGCTCTCATTCACCCTGGGACGGGAATCCTGAGTGCTGCCTTTGTCATGGGGCGGCATCCACATAGTGAGTCGTTTAGTGTGTCATTCCGGACTTGGCAAGCGAAGTTATCCTTATTAATCAGCAGGATGCGGGTATTATGCGGTTGCTGGTGGGCCACCATGAAAAACAGGCACTTAGGCGTTGGCCAGAGTGCCTTTTTTATGCCTTTGGGAAAATGGTTGGAAAAATTCAGCGCTTACGCGATGGTTTCACGGCCGGCAGATCGTTGTCGTAGCGACCGGTGGTGACCCAGTGAGGATCTAACTGGGGAAACCCCGAAGGACAAAGAGAGCGACGTTCCTGCGGAGAATAGGAAACACTCCCTGCCAACGCTTGGTCTGCAGCCTGAGAAGCTCAAGCGCTAGAACGTTTCAGCTGGCCGAAGCAGACTGAAAACAGGTCGGTAAGCGTTGCAATCGCTGATGTCGCGGCACTTCGTAGGTGATCAACGTGCATGGTCGGCGAGTGTCGCCGTGACGCCAGCCTGACTAGCCGGAAAAGTACCCGGAGCGCTCGATCAGCTCATCCACGGCCTCCCTGTCGTCATACCGAAGCTCGAGGAGGTCGGCGACCGCCTTGGCCTTGTCCGGGTGCGCGTCGTAGTAGGCACGGGCGATGCGGTACCCCACGTAATACCCCAGGTCACTGACCCCGAAGCGATTCGCGCTGCTGTTATACAGCCAGTCGCGGTAATCGTTGCCGCGTCGGTCGGCCTGGAACTGCGCCTTGAGTGCATCCTCATGCGCCGGCCCGTACACGTACAGCGGCAGGTCGGGCTTCTTCCCGGTGACCAGCTCCGCCACCAGCTCCGCCGCGCCTTCGCGCAACGCATATTGGGCCAGGGTGTCGCCGGCCTCCACCTGCTGGGTATGGATGTACTCGTGGATGTTGTTCTGGCGGTTGTTGTGGAACGGTTGCGAGGCGTAGAACGTGCGCAGGCGGGTCTGCAGGGGTTCGGGCAGCTCCGACACGTCGACACTGTCATCGCCCAGGGCAAGCTCGGCGCCGATCAGCACCTTGTCGTCCAGGGTGGTGCCGCCGGTGCGCAGCACGCCGATCGCGTAGGTGATGCTGGCCGGACGCAGCGCCGGGTACAGGCGCTTGAGTTTGGCCAGGTCGGCATCGAGGGCGGTGGTGGCGGCCAACGCGCGGCCGGTCAGCGGGCGTATCGAGGCCCAGTAGCGCGGCCAGGCATCGATGGCCGCCACGTACTGCTCGCCGCTGTAGTCGCGCGCCTGCATCAGCGCATGCAGCCCCGGCGTGCCCTTGTCGATATAGAGGGTTTTGATGAGCTGCTGCCTGCGCGCAGGATCGGCCTCGCGGCGGACCGCGTCGTAGGCGATCCAGAAGTTGTCGATGTCGCGGGTATGGACCTGTTGCGCCACGGGGTGACCCGCGCTGGCCAGGCTCAACGGCAACGTACCAGCGATGAGCAACACCAGGAGCAGCCGCTTCCATGCCTTCATGTCGTTCGCCTTGCGGTGGGTATCCCCCGTTGGATGCAGCAAGCACGCGAAAGGTTTAAGCCGGCGCATCCGCCGCAGGGGGCTTCTGCTCCCGCCACAGCAACAGCGCATCCAGTGCCGGGCAGAGCGCCTGCCCCCATGCGGTGAGGCGGTACTCCACCCTGGGTGGCACCTGCGGGTAGACGGTTCGTTCGACGATGCCATCGGCTTCCAGTGCACGCAGCTGCTGGGCGAGCATCTTCTGCGAGATGGCCGGGATGAGCCGCTCAAGGTCGGAGTAGCGCTGGATCTTTCCGTCGAACAGGTGGAACAGGATCAGCAGCTTCCAGCGGCCGTCCAGCACGTCCAGGGCGGCGGCCACGTCCGATGCGGCGGTTTCTGGTGTGTATGCCTTTCTCATGGCGACGGTTACTTACCTTTTCGTGCGTTCTTGTGGGCGGCCCGGGCCGTGTCGAGAATATCGCCAGACCCCTGCGGAGTACGTGTGATGACGCTCGATCTGCCTTTGCCGCTTTCGCGCTACTTTGCGCTCAGTAATGGTGAACCCGGCGTTCGCATCGAGGATTGCTTTGCTGTCGACGCCACGGTCCACGACGAGCGCCAGGACCATCGGGGCGTGGCGGCGATTGCCGCGTGGATGGCGCAGGCACGCGCGCGCTATCAGCATCGTACCGAACCGCTGCAGTGGGAGCGCCGCGACGGCCAGGATGTGGTGACCTCACGGGTGAGTGGCACCTTCCCGGGCAGCCCGGTGGTGCTGACGCACCGGTTCGTCGTGGCCGACGCGCGCATCAGCGGGCTGAAGATCGGTTGACGCACGCACGCATGCATCGATGGCAAGCGTCGGCAATGTCGCGTAGGCGCGGTAACCCAGGCGCACGTGCGCCACGCCGAGGGTGACGAAACCGGGCAGGGTGGATAGACTCCGCCGCTGCCGTCGTACCTCAAGGAAGATCCGCGTGAAGTGTCTGTTCGGTTTCGCCCTGGCTGCCGCCCTTCTGTCCTGCGCGCCCGCACTGCACGCGGCCACGGCCGACGAGGTCGAAGATGCCACCTTCCCGGTGCTGAGTCCGGTGGTGAATGCGCTGATCAATGCCGATGACGCGCAGGATCTGGTCAAGCGCGCCGATGCCATGGAAGACAGCAACGAGCTGCAGGCCCTTGCGCTGTACCTGGCCGCCAGCCGCGAGGACCGCGCGCAACTGCGGGCGCCGTACCAGGTGGCCGCATTGCTGGCCCGGCGTGGCACTGATGAAATGCTGGCGCTGCGCTACCTGCGCGAAGCCGATGAACGCGGCCTGTGGTTTGGTCCGATGCTGGCCGAGGATGCCGATTTCGCCGATCTTCGCCAGACCCCGGCCTTCCAGAGCGTGCTGGACAATGCCCAGCGGCGCTACCGCGAGGTGGCGGCCGGCAGGGTGGGGGCGATCTCGGTACTTCCCCCCTCGCCGGGTGTGGTGGCCGCCGGTGCCTGCCCGCCGGTAGTGGTCTGGCTGCACGGCTATGGCATCAATGGCCACCTGGATGGAAGCGATCAGCCGCTCGCCGATGCCGGCGCGGTGCTGCTGGGCATCAACGGCACTGAAATGATCGATACGTTCGACAGCTTCCGCTGGATCGGCCCGGGCTTCGACGGCACCCATCGGGCGGTGCAGGACGGACTCGACGCGCTGGCCGCACGGCAATGCATCGACCGCAAGCGGATCTACCTGATGGGGTTCTCGCAGGGGTCACAGCACGCCGGTGCGTTGCTGGCCCAGCATCCCCAGGACTACGCCGGGGCACTGCTGGTGTCGCCCGGTGGCAGCCAGGCCACGCCGACGGAGAGCAAGGCGCGCGGCAAGCGCGTGGTGGTGGTCAATGGTCGCGAGGAAGGGCCGCGCAACCTGCGGATGAGTGAGGACTTCCGCAGGTTGTTTGGCGAGGGTAACCAGGTGCGCTCGCGGACCCATGACGGCGGCCACACCTACCCCGAGGACTGGCAGGTGTCGTTCCCGCAGGCGCTGCGCTGGCTGATGGGCGGCGACGGCTGAGCCGGGCCGCGCCGGCTCAGGTCGGTGCAAAACCCCGCGTGGTCTTCTTCTCGTTCTTCTCCGCCTTCTTTTCCTTGGCGGTCTTGGCGGGTTTCTTCTTCTGCTCTTTCTTGCTGTCCATGCCCTTGGCCATTGCGGTGTCTCCGTGGTGATTGCGCGCAGCATGGCACATCCGCAGCCGCCCGGCGGCCTGTCGTCGCATGCCGCTCCTACGCCACGGGAAGAACGCGCCGCCGGTTGTGAAACCAGACCGCATGCCGGCGGGCCGCGTGGTACGGGCCGACCTTCACCCGAACTTCTCACCTGAACACGGACGCTTCATGGCGCCGTTGGCCCGCGGGCAGCGCGGCACGTGACCACATCGCCCTGGGCGGGCGCCACCTTGCAGGGAGTAGACATGGGCTGGATGGATCGGATCAAGGCATCACTGGGATCGCGCAAGGACGTTCCCCCGCAGCGGCTGGACCCGGCGGAGGTCCTGTACTCGATGCCGACCATCGCAGGCGATGCGCTGCAGTTCCGTGCACCCGATCCGACCACGGCCGATGGGGCGCCGCAGTTCCACGAGGACGAGTGGTGCCAGCTGGAATTCTGGCCCGCCGCGGCCCTGCCGCAACTGCAGCGCGCGCTGACCGAGTACAAGGCGTTCGAGTTGGCGCATCGCCTGCCCAATGGTTGGTCGGCGCTGCATGTGCGGCACCTGGACCGACCCGTGCTGGTCCAGGCGCCCGGTGCGGTGCAGCGGCTGGCCGACCAGTTCGCGACGCTGCCGATCGCCGCGCCGATCCTCACCACCTCCGCGCAGGCGTTGGGGCAGGTGGTGGGCGGCTTCGCGATCCATCCGTCCTCGGACGTGCTGCTGCACGGACTGGCCGACGCAGGCGGGGTGCGCGCGCTGGGAGCCACGCTGGACGGCGACGACATGCAGCTCTCGGCGGTGTTCGCCACCTTGCACGCGGCGTTCGGGCTGGTATTGGTCGACTGGCGGCAGCAGTTCGTGCTGACGGCGGTGGAGGCCAACGGCGACTTCAGCGTGTGGCAGGCCTGACCGCCGCTAGCGCAGGGCGGGCTTGTGCGGCATGGGGTCGGCGACGATGAGGTCCGGTGGCGTCGGCGAGGCCACCGGCAACACGTCTTCGCGCGGCGGGATCAGGCCGCGTTGCAGGCGCATGGCGAAGTCGGAGAAGCGTGCGCCGGAGATCGCCTGGCGGTTGCCGCAGTGGGCGCAGGTGAGCACGGCCGAGCCGTGCGCCACGTTGACCAGGCCCGGCGCGCTGGCGGCATTGAGCAGGGTGTGGCAGAGCAGGCATTCGGCGCGCACGAAGCGCAGCCTGCGCAGTACGTGCGGGTCTTGCTTGTCGGCATCGCCGGCGACGTCCAGCAGGTAGAACAGTCCTGTGTTCGGCATTGCATGGCTCCCTGGCTACTGCACGCCGAGCGTAGTCCTGCGTGCGATCAAGGGGCGGTGAATTAATGCGCTGGCGGCGTGAGGAGCGCGCGCCGCGACGATCAGGCGGTGTCTTCGCCCGGGGAGCCGGCCCGGCACGCATCCACCAGCAGGGTGGCCGCGTCGGCCGTCATGGGCCGGGCGAGAAAGTAGCCTTGCGCCTCGTCGCAACCCCACAGGCGCAGCAGCGACAGTTCGGCGTCGGACTCCACGCCCTCGGCCACCGTGCGGTAGCCCAGTTGCCGGGCCAGTTTGATGATGGCCTCCACCTTCAGTCGCGAGGTGCGCGAGCGCGCCAGCCCGGTCACCAGGCTGCGGTCGATCTTGATCAGGGAGATCGGCACTTCGCTCAGGTAGCCGAAGTTGCTGTAGCCGCTGCCGAAATCATCGATGGCGATGCGGATCCCGGCGGTGGCCATCGCGCGCAGTTGCGGCACCGCGCCGGGGTGGCCCTGCAACCATTCGCCCTCGGTGATTTCCACCTCCAGCAGCGACGCGGGCAGGCCATGCGCCTGCAGCCGGGTGGACAGCATCTCCCACAGGCCGGGATCATCGAAGTCGCGCGGCGACAGGTTCAGCGACAGGCCAAAACCGGGGAGCGCGTGCTGCCATAGCGCCAGCTGGGCCAGCGCGTGATCGACCACCCAGCGGCTCAACGCCGGCATCAATGCGGTGCGCTCCAGCACCGGGATGAACTCGCCGGGGCTGACCGGCCCGAGCATGGGATGGACCCAGCGCAGCAGCGCTTCGGCGGCCACCGGCATCCCATCGTGCAGGCTGAAACGCGGTTGGTAGACCAGGCTGAACTGGTGTTGGGCCAGGCCGCGCGCGGCATCGGAGGCGAGACGGTAGCGCCGGCGCAGGCGCGCGTCGCGCTCGTCGGAGTACCAGCACAGGCAGGCATCGGTCTGCACCGCATGCTGCATGGCGACCAGGCATTTGCGGATGAGGTCGTTGGTGTCGGCCGCGACTGCCTTGAAATGGCAGGCACCGGCATGGAACTGCGGCAACATCGGCACGCTGCCGGCCATCAGCGGTCGCCGCATGCGTTCGCGCAACCGATCCAGCAGCGCCTCCACCTGCGTGCGGTCCTGGTCGACCAGGAAGAACGCGAACCGGCTGACGCCAACGTGGTAGACCTGCGCCTGGTCCTGCAGCACGCTCTGCACGCGCAGCGAGGATTGCCGGAGCAGGGCCTCCACCGGTTTCATGCCCAGGGCCTGGCCGGCGTCGTTGGCGCTGTGGGCATCCAGGACGTCCAGCAGCACCGCAGTGAAGTGCCCGTCGCCGGCACGCCGCGCCAGCAGGTCGAGGTCCGCCTGGAACTGCTGGCGGTTGGGCAGGCCGGTGACCTGCTCGCGCCGGCCCATGGACATCTTCAGTTCCATCTGCGCCATCACCACGCGGGCAAGCGTCTGCAGCTGTTGCACTTCCAGCGGCGACAGCACGCGCGGCGCGCGTCCCATCAGGCACAGGGTGCCCAGGGCCAGCCCGGACCTGGTGAGCAGGGGAGCGCCGGCATAGAAGCGCACCTGTTCGGGGCCGACCACCAGCGGATTCTGTGCGAAGCGCGGGTCCTCGCGCAGGTCGGCCACCTGCATCACCTGCGCCGAGCCGATGGCGCACGAGCAGATCGAGGCGTGCCGATCGGTGCCCTCCACGGCGAGGCCGACGCGCGAGATGAAGCGCTGGCTGTCGGCGTCGACGATTGAAATCAGCGCGATGGGCACGTCGAAGGTGAACGCAGCAAGCTCGGTAATCGGATCCAGCGCGCGCCCCAACGCCGGGTCCATCACGTTCAATGCGTCGATCAATGCAACCCGGTCACTATCGCTGCTGCTGTCCCACATGCGCCTTGCCTGCCACCGTTCCTTTCAGGCTACTCTCCCGCGCGGCCTGCGCAATGCCCGTGAAGGTGTGCGCGTGCGGCGAGGATGAAGCATTCACGAGGCGTGGCCGGACGGCCGTTGGTCGCGCAGACAGCGCGCCGCGTCAGCCGCGCATCGCGCGTGCCAGGACCTCGAACACGCGCCTGTCCTGGGCCTGCGCTGCATTGAAACGGAGAAAGCGCGCGGCAGCGAGCGAAGGGCTGAATGCGTTGCCCGGCGCCAGCACGATGCCCTCGGCCAGGCAGCGGCGCGCGATGTTGGCCGCGTCCACCCCATCGGGCAGTTGGCACCACAGCAGCATTCCCGCCTGCGGCACCACCCACGGCCGGATACCGAGCGGCGCCAGTCGTGCCAACGTGGTGTCGCGCGCGCTCGCCAGCCGGGTGCGCACCGCTTCGACGTGTCGCCGGTAGCCGCTGGCGGTCAGCGCGGTGAGCAGGATGTCCGCCGCCAGGCGTCCGCCGCCGAAGCTGGTGGCGATCTTCAGGTCGGCCAGCCCTTCGATCCAGTCGCCACGGGCAACGATGAAGCCACAGCGCACCGACGCGGACAGGGTCTTGGAAAAACTGCCCACCTGGATCACCCGCGACAGGCCGTCGAACGCGGCCAGGCGTGGCGCCGGGGCGTGCTCGAAATCGGCGAACAGGTCATCCTCGATGATCACCAGGTCCGAGCTGTCCGCAGCGCTCAGAAGGCGGTGCGCGGTGACCGGCGAGAGCGTGGCGCCGGTCGGGTTGTGGATGCCCGAGTTGGTGATGTACACCCGCGGCGAGTGGGCCTGCAGCGCGGCGCTGAAGGCCTCCACGTCGGGGCCGGTGGGCGTGTACGGAATGCCCACCACGTTGACCCGGTGCGCCTTGAGCAACGCCAGGAAGTTGAAGTAACACGGATCATCCACCAGGACCGTATCGCCGGGCGACAACAGGAAGCGGCAGATCAGATCGACCGCATGCGATCCCGATTCGGTGAGCATGATCTGTTCCGGTGCCGCATCGATGGCGTACCCGGCCAGGCGCCGGGCGAGCAGCTGGCGCAGCGCAGGCAGGCCGAGCGGGGTTGCGTAGTCGGCCAGTGCGGCGGCATCGGCACGCGCGGCGCTGCGCAGGCCACGGCGGATGCCCTCGACGTACATCCAGTCCTCGGGCAGCCAGCCGCAGCCCGGCTTGAGCATGCCTGGCTCATGCTCCAGGGATTGCCGTGCCAGCCAGAGAGGATCGACCTGCCGGTCGCGCGGCGGATCCATGCCCGCCAGTGCCAGCGGTGCGACCGGACCACTCACGTGGAAGCCGGCACCCGGGCGCGGGCTGATGAGCCCCTCGGCGGTGAGGCGTGCATAGGCTTCGACAACCGTGGACACCGACACCTGCAGGGTCGCTGCCTGGGCGCGCACCGACGGCAGGCGCGTGCCTGGCACATAGCTGCGCGCGGTGATGCGCGCGCGTACCGCCTCCATGACCGTCTCGATGCGGGTGATGCGCTGGGGCCGTGGCATGGGGCGATCCGTGTTGCAGAGGAGGGCATAACAGTTCGGCGGAAGTGTACTGGATTGTGTGTGGGTGCCCTGCCGTCGTGCGTGGTCCACTGGCGGTTCATTCAAGGAACGCAGGCATGGACGACCGGACACAAGGCTGGATCAACGGATTCATTGGCGTGCTGATCTTCGCCGGCTCACTGCCGGCCACGCGCGTGGCGGTCGCCGACCTCGACCCCACGTTCCTGACCGCGGCGCGCGCCAGCATCGCCGCGCTGCTGGGCGCGGCCATGCTGGTGGGCCTGCGTCAGCGGCCGCCCTCGCGGTCCAGCCTGGCCCCGTTACTGGTGGTGGCACTGGGGGTGGTGGTGGGATTCCCGCTGCTGACCGCGCTGGCGCTGCAGCACGTGTCCTCGGCACATTCGATCGTGTTTCTCGGCTTGCTGCCGCTGAGTACGGCAGTGTTCGGCGTGCTGCGCGGTGGCGAGCGCCTGCGTCCGGCGTTCTGGGTGTTCTCGCTGCTGGGCAGCGCGGCGGTGGCCGGCTATGCGCTGCTCGGCGCAGGCCGGGGCTCGCTGCAGGGCGACCTGCTGATGGTCGCCGCCGTGCTGGTCTGCGGGTTGGGCTACGCCGAAGGCGCGCGACTCACGCGCACGTTGGGAGGATGGCAGGTGATCAGCTGGGCGTTGCTGCTGGCGTTGCCCTTGATGGTGCCGCTGCTGTGGTTGCGCTGGCCGCTTGACGTGGCACACGTGGGCACCCAGGCGTGGCTGGGGCTGGGCTATGTGTCGGTGTTCAGCATGCTGATCGGTTTCATGTTCTGGTATCGCGGGTTGGCGCAGGGCGGGATCGCGGCGGTCGGCCAACTGCAGTTGCTGCAGCCCTTCTTCGGGCTGGCGCTGGCCGCCGTGCTGCTGCACGAGCGGGTGAGCATGGGCATGCTGGGGGTGACCCTGTGTGCGGTGGCGTGCGTGGCTGGCGCCAGGCATTTCGCGCGATGAGCCGGCCCGCTCAGATCCCGTGCCCACCCACCGGCACGGTTTCGAACCGTTCGCCGAAACCGGTGATATGCGGCCGGGCCTTGGCGATCGCGGCCTGCACCGCCGGCAATGCCAGCGAGCCGCGATGCGCCTCCTGGCTGTCCCAGACTTCGGTGATCCAGAGTGCGTCGGCGTGGGTGGGGTCGGTGGCCACCACGTAACTGCGGCAACCGGGCATGTCGCGCGTACCGTCCAGCAGGATCGCGAGCACGCTGTCGCGCTGGCCCGGGGCGATCAACATCTTTCCGATCAAACCGTACATGCAGGTACCTGTGGTGGGAGCCGTGAGCCGGCATCGTGCGCGTGCGGCGCCGATACGGTCAACCGGCGCGTTGAGCCAGGCCGGGGGCTGCGTTATCCTGCGCGCCGCCGCCGACCGCCCTGCTGGATTGTGATGACCCCGCCCTGATATCGCGTTGATCACGCACCCGTGCCACTGCCGGGTCCAGGGAGTGTCGTGTCTTCATCACACAGCGCGCCGTGCGCATCGCCGGCGCGCGGAGTCTGCCCATGTCTGTTTCCTATCCGCTGCGCCAGCAATGGCTCGGCAGTATCCGCGGTGACCTGCTGTCCGGCACGGTCGTCGCGCTGGCCCTGATCCCCGAAGCGATCGCCTTTTCGATCATCGCCGGGGTGGACCCCAAGGTGGGGCTGTACGCCTCGTTCTGCATCGCGGTGGTGACCGCGATCGCCGGCGGCCGCCCGGGCATGATCTCGGCCGCGACCGGGGCGATGGCGCTGGTCATGGTCGACCTGGTCAAGGACCACGGCCTGCAGTACCTGCTGGCCGCCACGATCCTGGCCGGCCTGCTGCAGGTACTCGCCGGCGTCCTGAAGCTGGGCGTGCTGATGCGCTTCGTGTCGCGCTCGGTCATCACCGGCTTCGTCAACGCGCTGGCGATCCTGATCTTCCTGGCGCAGATGCCCGAGTTGATCGGCCGGTCCTGGCAGGTGTGGGCGGTGTGCGCCGCCGGGCTGGCGATCATCTACCTGCTGCCGCGGCTCACCCGCGCGGTGCCTTCGCCGCTGGTGGCGATCGTGGTGCTCACCGCGCTGTCGATCGGCCTGCACTGGGACGTGCGCACGGTGGGCGACATGGGCGCGCTGCCGGACAGCCTGCCGGTGTTCCTGTTCCCGGACGTGCCGCTCACCTGGGACACCCTGCGCCTGCTGCTGCCGGTGTCGGCGACGCTGGCGGTGGTGGGCCTGCTGGAGTCGATGATGACCGCGCAGATCGTCGAGGACATGACCGACACTCCCAGCCAGCGCAACCGCGAGTGCGCCGGCCAGGGCCTGGCCAACATCACCGCCGGGCTGTTCGGCGGCATGGGCGGCTGCGCGATGATCGGCCAGTCGGTGATCAACGTGTCCTCCGGCGGGCGCGGGCGGCTGTCCTGCCTGGTGGCCGGGGTGCTGCTGCTGTTGCTGGTGGTCTATGGCGCCGAGTGGGTGCGGCAGATCCCGATGGCGGCGCTGGTGGCAGTGATGGTGATGGTCAGCATCGGCACCTTCCACTGGCGCTCGTTCCAGGAGCTGCGCCAGCACCCGAAGAGCTCTTCGATGGTGATGATCGCCACCGTGGTGGTCACCGTGGCCACGCATGACCTGGCCAAGGGGGTGCTGACCGGGGTCTTGCTGTCGGCGCTGTTCTTCGCGCGCAAGGTCGGGCGGATGCTGCAGGTCGACGATGTCATCGAGGCGGACGGTACCCGCGTTTACACCGTCAGCGGCCAGGTGTTCTTCGCCTCGGCCGGCCAGTTCGCTGCCGGCTTCGACCTGCAGCAGGTGCCGGCGCGGGTGGTGGTGGACCTGGCCCAGGCGCATTTCTGGGACCTCAGCGCGGTGGCGGCGCTGGAACGGGTGCTGGACAAACTGCGCGCGCATGGCGCGCAGGTGGAGGTGCGCGGGCTCAACGCGGCCAGCCGCACCTTGGTCGACCGCGTGGGGCGGCAGCCCGCGGATCCGGCCCCGGCACCCGGGCAACACTGAACAGGGTCAGGAAACGGGACTCAACATCGGCGCCGTGGCGCCGTTATCCAGCTCAATGCCCCGACGTGCGTGTCGGGGCGGTGCTGGGACGGCCATCGGCCGTGCCGGCAGGCGCGCTCGCCGCGCCGTGTCGAAGTGTTGCCGTTTTCCTGCCGGGTCGGGCGTGAGTCGCACCGCGCCGATCCGGACCGCAATGGACTGCGTGAAGCCGTAGTGGCGCTTGATGGCGTCCGCTGAACCGTACTCCTTCCCGGAACCGTCCCCATGTCCGCGTCCCGCACCGCCGCCTCCCCGCGCCCCGGCAGCATCGCCAACCGGCTGATGCTCGGTACCGCGCTGATTGCCATGCTCTGCTTTGGCGTCACCGCCGCCATCAGCTACCGCGAAGCCAGCCAGGCCCTGATAGGTGCCTCGCGGCAGACCATGCAGAGCGAAGCGGATGCCGAATCGCGCCGGGTCGGCGCCGAGCTGGCCACCGCCTTCGCCACCAGCCAGGCGCTCGCCGACAGCCTGGTGGTGCAGCACGCCGCCGGCACGTTGAACCGTGCCGTCGCCGCGCAGGTGGTGGAGCAGCAGCTGCGCTCGCACCCGGAGTGGGTGGGCTTTGGCACGTTGTGGGAACCGCAGGCATTCGATGGCAAGGACAGCGAGTTCGTCGATGCACCGGCGCACGATGCGACCGGCCGCTTCATGAGCTACTGGTCCTGGCAGGACGGCGGCCCCGCGCAGGATCCGCTCAAGGGCTACGACACCCCGGGCGATGGCGACTGGTACCTGCGCCCGCGTGCGCTCAAGCGCCAGACCGTGGCCGAGCCGTACCGCTACGAGATCGCCGGCAAGCCGGTGCTGATGACCACCCTGTCCACGCCGGTGCTGGACAAGGGCGAGTTCCTTGGCGCGGTGACCGTGGACTTCGGCCTGGCGGCGCTGCAGGACCGCCTGGCCGCCCTGCGCCCGATGGGCGAGGGCCGCGTCGAACTGATCTCGCCGGGTGGCATCGTGCTGGCCGCCGCCGATGCCAAGGAAATCGGCAAGCGCCGCGACGATGCGACCACGCGCCAGATCCTGGCCGCGGTGGGGGCGGACAAGCGGTTCGAGGATTTCCAGGTGGATGAGGCCGGCAACGTGAAGGCCTACGTGCCGCTGCGCATCGGTGGCAGCCAGGAGCGCTTCGCGCTGGGCGTGGTGGTGCCGTATGCGCTGATCACCGCGCAGGCACGCGCGCTGCTGTGGATCATCCTGGCCGTCGGCCTGGGCGCGGCGCTGGTGCTCAGTGCCAGTGTGTACGTGCTGCTGCGCCGCCAGGCGATCCGCCCGCTGGCCGATGCGGTACGCCTGTCGGTGGACGTGGCCGAAGGCCGCCTGGATACCGCGCTGCCGTCGCCGCGCAATGACGAAGTGGGGCGCCTGCTTGAATCGATGCAGCGCATGCGCAGCCAGCTCACCTCGGTGATGGCCGCGCAGGGCGAGATGGCCAAGCGGCACGAGGCCGGCGAGCTGAGCTACCGGATGGATGCGCAGGCCTTCCCCGGCGAGTACGGGCGCATGGTCGGCGACACCAACCAGCTGGTCGGCGCCAACATTGCCGTGACCCGCCGCCTGGTCGAGGTAATGCAGCGCTACGCGGTCGGCGACCTGTCCCAGGACATGGACCGCCTGCCGGGCGAGCAGGCAGGCTTCACCGAGGCGATGGACACCACCAAGGCCAACCTGCGTGCGATCAACACGCAGATCCGCGACCTGGCCGGTGCCGCCGCGCTGGGCGACTTCACCCTGCGCGGCGACGTGGTGCGCTTCGACCACGACTTCCGCGGCATGGTGGAAAACCTCAACACCATGATGCAGGTCAGTGACGACAACCTGCAGCAGATCTCCGCGCTGCTGCGCGCCATCGCCGCCGGCGACCTCACCGCGCGCATGCAGGGTGAGTTCCACGGCGTGTTCGCGCGGATGCGCGACGATGCCGATACCACCGTGACCCAGCTGACCGACATCGTCGGCCGCATCCAGCAGGCCACCGCCAGCATCAACCTGGCCGCCGGCGAAATCGCCTCGGGCAACAGCGACCTGTCGCGCCGCACCGAACAGCAGGCCGCCAGCCTGGAAGAAACCGCCGCCTCGATGGAGGAACTCACCTCCACCGTGCGCCAGAACGCCGACCACGCCGTGCAGGCCAACGCGCTGGCCGCCAACGCGGCTGACGTCGCCTCGCGCGGCGGTGACGTGGTGGGCCGGGTGGTGACCACCATGGCCGGCATCGAAGCTTCCTCCAAGCGCATCGCCGAAATCATCTCGGTGATCGACGGCATCGCGTTCCAGACCAACATCCTGGCCCTGAACGCCGCCGTGGAAGCGGCGCGTGCCGGCGAGCAGGGCCGCGGTTTTGCCGTGGTGGCCTCCGAAGTGCGTGCGCTGGCCCAGCGTTCGGCCGGTGCCGCCAAGGAGATCAAGACCCTGATCGACGACTCGGTCGGCCAGGTCACCGAAGGCTCGGCGCTGGTGCAGACCGCCGGCCGCACCATGGAGGACATCGTCAGCGGCGTGCGCCGGGTGAACGACATCATGGCCGAGATCTCGGCGGCCTCGAAGGAACAGTCGGCGGGCATCGAGCAGGTCAACCAGACCATCACCCAGATGGACGAGACCACCCAGCAGAACGCCGCGCTGGTCGAAGAGGCCACGGCCGCCGCGCGCGCGATGGAAGAGCAGGCGCAGCACCTGGGCACTGCGGTGGCGATTTTCCGCACCGAGACCGGTACCGCGTTCGCCGCCGCGCCCGCCGCGCGTGCGCCGGCAAGGCGGGCCAGCGCCGCGCCGCAGGCTGCCGCACGCGAGCCGGCCCTGGCCAGCGAGGACTGGCAGACGTTCTGATCCTGCTGCGCGTCGGATACCGCGACGCGCGCCGCGGCCGCGCGCGGCGGGTTATCGCATGACCGCCCGGGCGGCCGCGATCACCGCGCGCGTTCGGCGTCCGACGCCGTGCGGCGGCCGTTGATGGCCGCCAGCAGGCGGTGCCCGGCGCGGATGCCGGGGACCTCGATCAGGCGATAGCCCAGATGGGCCAGCGGAATCGCAACGGCCAGGGTCAACACGGCACAGGCCAGGTAGGCCAGGTCGGCGTGCGGCACCTGCGCCTGGATGCGCCGGAACACCGGGATCAGCAACGCCACCACGATGGGATGGGCCAGGTAGAGCGAATAACTGACCTGGCCCAGATACGCGGTCACCCGGTTGACCACCCACTTCAGCGGGAAGCGCGACATGCCAACCAGCAGCGCCGCGTAGCCTGCGCCGAACAGGATCCAGCCCAGGCCCGGCACCACCCACGCGCGCGCGCTGCCCACGGTCAGCGCGACCAGCAGCAGCGCACCACCGAACAGGGCCGCCGCGCAGCAGCGGCGCGCCGTACCGGCCTGCAGCGTCGGCAGCGCGGCAAACAGGTGGTAGGCCAGGATCCCGTACAGGAACACCGGCAGGTGCCGCAGCAGCCCGTAGTCGCCTACCGCCGCCAGCCCGCCCGCACCGAACACGCCCGCGCCTGCCAGCAGGCTGGCCAGCGTGCCGGCGACCGCCACCCACCACGCACGCAGCGGGCGGTCGATGACCCGGAACAGCAGCGGGAACACGGCGTAGAACAGCATCTCCACCCCGATCGCCCAACTGGCCCACACGATGCCCGCTTCCCAACCCGGGAACAGGTTGAAGGTGAAGCTGACGTTGGCCAGGATTTCCGGGAGCGAATGACCGGCATGGCTGCCGCGGCCATCGCGCCATATCGAGAATGCCAGCAGCACGAAGAACAGCGGCGCGATGCGGAACACGCGGTGCAGGTAGAAGCTCAGCAGCGGGCGCGGCGTGCGCGCGTGGCGCGGCATCGTGTAGGCCAGCGAGAACGCGCTGATGACGAAGAACAGTGCCACCCCGGTGCCGCCCATCGCCAGCACGGCGCCCATCACCGGCCCGGTGGCCAGTGCCGGTGCCGGCATCGCCATGACGTGGAATAGCACCACATAGACGGCGGCGAGGCCGCGCAGGGCATCCAGGAAGGCGAGTCGGTTGGGTTGGGCCATGCGGGCGGTGTCCGGGCGTTGGGCGAACGACGAAGACCGCGCATGCTATCACCCGATGCCAGCGCGGCCGGGCACGGCTTCACTGTTTCGTGGATCACCCACCGGCACGTCGTGAGGCGGTCGCCGTGCAGGAAGGACGCTACGGCCAGCGCCGCCTGGTCGCCGCCGCGGACGACGACGTCCTGCGTGGCGCCGGGGTTGGCACGCGCTTCGCTCAAGGCGCGGGCGGGGTGCTGCCGCGTGCCACCAACTCGCTCAGCAGGTCGATCTGGCGTTGCTGCTGTTGCAGGATCTGCAGCAGCGTCTCGTGGCTCACCGTGTCCATTTTCTCGTGCAGCGACATGATTTCCAGTTCGGCCTTGAGGTTCACCTCATAGTCGTAGCTGGCCATCTGCCGGTCCTTCATCGCCTGCCGGTTCTGGCTCATCATGATCACCGGCGCCTGGATCGCGGCCAGCATCGACAGCATGAGGTTGAGGAAGATGTAGGGGTAGGGATCGAACGCCGTCCGGCCCAGGATCTCGGTGTTGAGGACGACCCACACCAGTAGCGCGGCGGCAAACAGCAGGATGAATGTCCACGAGCCGCCGAAGCTGGCCACCCGGTCGGCCAGCCGCTCGCCAAAGGTGGATTGTTCTTCCAGGCGGCGGTTGGGGTCGTCGATGACCGCACGCCGCCCGATCACGCGGCGCGCGACGGCGTCCAGGTCGTGGCTCTGGCGGCCGAGCCAGCGGGCGGCCCGTTCGAGGCGGTCGGGGGTGGATGCATTGGACATGTGCGGCTCCGGAAGGCGGTCGCCGGCAGCGTGATCGGAGGCAGGGAAAGGGCCGGTGAGGATCAGGGCGCCGGGCGCTGCGACGCGGCAGGCGTGGCCTGTACGCTTCCAGCCGCACGGCCACGACGGCGTAGACGCACTGCCACGTGCACGAGCAGGATCAGCACCGGTACCTCGACCAGCGGCCCAATCACTGCGGCGAACGCTACCGGCGACGCCAGACCGACGCTGGCGATGGCGACGGCGATGGCCAGTTCGAAGTTGTTGCCTGCCGCAGTGAAGGCGATTGCGGTACTGCGGGGATAATCGCGAGCCACCCAGCGGCCCATCGCAAAGCTGACAAGGAACTGCACGACAAAGTAGATCGTCAGCGGAAGGGCGATACGCAGTGCATCGAACGGCAGGCGCAGCACCTCACTGCCTTTCAGGCTGAACATGGCCACGATGGTGAACAGCAATGCCAGCAGCGTGATCGGGCTGATGGCCGGCAGGAAACGCGTTGCGTACCACTGCGCCCCGCGCCGGCGCAGCAGCACATGCCGGGTGAGCCAGCCTGCCGCGAACGGCACGCCCAGATAGACCAGCACGGCGCCGGCCATGGACCACGTGCTGATGTGCACCACGCTGCCCTGCAGCCCGACCCAGGATGGCAGCACGCGCAGGAAGAACCAGGCGTACGCGCTGAAGAACGCGATCTGGAAGAGCGCGTTGAACGCCACCAGTCCCGCCACGTACTGGTTGTCTCCGCCGGCCAGCTGATTCCACACCAGCACCATGGCGATGCAGCGCGCCAATCCGATCAGTATCACGCCGGTCATGTAGTCGGGATGGTCGTGCAGGAACACGGCGGCCAGCACGAACATCAGCAGCGGCCCCACTACCCAGTTCTGCACGAGCGAGACCGCCAGCACGCGCTTGTCTGCGAAGACTGCCGGCAACGCGGTGTAATCCACCTTGGCCAGGGGCGGGTACATCATCAGGATCAGCCCCAGGGCAATGGGCACGTTCGTTCCCCCCAGCGTCAAGGTGTCCAGCGCCAAAGGCAGGCCATCGAACACCGTCCCAAGACCCAGGCCCAGCGCCATGGCGGCGAAGATCCACACGGTCAGCCAGCGGTCGAGGAACGCCAGCCGCGGAACGCCAGGCGATGTCACTGCGCTGGACCGCAGCGGGAGGCTGGCGCGCAGCTGGCATCGCCGGCGCAGCAGTTCTCGGTGAGGTATCCGACCAGGCCGTCCATCGCCTTGAAGTCGGCGCGATAGCAGATGCTGCGGCCTCGTGCTTCGGCGCTGACCAGGCCGGCCGCCGCCAGCTCCTTGAGATGGAACGACAGGGTGGCGCCCGGCAGACCAAGGTCTGCCGCGATTTCACCGGCGAGGCGGCCGCCGTGCCCGGCCTGCACGAGCAGGCGGAAGACGCTCAGGCGGGTGGCATGGCCGAGCGCGGCCAGCGCATGGGTTGCGGTTTTGTTTTCCATGTTTCTAGAATAGTCGAACAATGACGTGTGGAGCAATCTGTGGCCTCCTTGCCCGACCTGATCGTCGAAGCCGCCGATATCCCTGACCCGGCGTTGGCCTCCGAGGGGGAGCGCCTGCCGCTGCACTACGGGGCGGAGGTGCGCCTGTTCAACCCGCACGGCTTGCCGATGGCCGGCTCGGTGGACCCGGACCATCCCAAGGTCCAGCAACTGCGCGCGTGGCCGGCGTGGTCCGGGGGCCAGGCCTGGATCAGGCCCGAGCGGCACGGCAGCCCCAGCGCCGTGTTCAAGAACCAGGTCGACTGGCTGCCCCTCGGCGAGGGCAGCCTGCGCGAGGGTGGTAGCGTGCCGACGCAGGAGATGCGCGCATGAAAGCGGTGATCTACCACAATCCGGCCTGCGCGACCTCGCGCAATGTCCTGGCGTTGCTGCGCCATGCCGGGGTCGAGGCGCAGGTCATCGAGTATCTGCAGGCACCACCGGACCGTACGCGGCTGCGGGAACTGATCGCCGGCGCCGGCCTGTGCGTACGCGATGCACTGCGGGAAAAGGGTACGCCGTATGCCGAGCTTGGCCTGGGCGATCCACGGTTGGGCGAGGACACACTGCTCGACGCGATGCAGCGGCATCCGATCCTGATCAATCGCCCCTTCGTGCAGACCGCGCTGGGCGTGCGCCTGGCGCGACCCTCGGAGCGGGTGCTTGAGATCCTGCCGGTGCTGCAGACGCCTTTCGTCAAGGAAGACGGCGAGGTGGTCATCGACCCGCGTCGCCGCTGACGCGAACCGCACAAAAAAGCCCGGTCTTTCGACCGGGCCCTGGATCAACATCACCCACGCAAGGCAGCGCTTACCAGCGCATACCCGCAAAGGGGTTCCAGCCGGTGTCGCCCTTCACCTTCTCCAGGTAATAGGCGTAATTGGTGGTGAGCGCGACGAGCAGCGACCAGCCGATGCCGACGCCGCGGCCGACGACGGCCGGCATGAACGACACCAGGATCATCAGCACGATGGTGATGCCCAGGATGGTCAGCGCCTTGCGCCACATGCCCAGGATGAACAGGTAGATCCAGCTGAAAAACAGCGCGAAGAAGTTGAAGTTCACCTTGATCTTCTGGCCGAACGGCAGCGCCTTGTAGGCCGCCTTGAACGCCGGGGTGTTCGGCGCGCCGTAGGTGTCGAAGAAGTTGAAGCGGAACTGCCACTTGGGGCTGAACTGGGAGGTAGAAGTGGAATCCATATCCGTCTTGGTTGGGTTGTAAACGTTTACATGATAGCCGCTGCCTATGCGTAGCCGCCAGTTTTCTGTCGCCTGGGGCAGGGTTCCCGGCACAACGCAGGCCCCGTCACACAATGGCCTTCGTTTTGATATAGGGTTCGCATTCCGCGCGGCAGGGGGCCCCGCGGCGAATTGGAATGCAACGAGATAACCAGACAATGTCCAGTGTTGTGATCACCACTGAGCGACCGCCGGCAGGGCCGCGGATCGCACCGTGCCCGCAAGCCACCCAGGCCCAGCACCTGCTGGCGCACCTGCAGTTTTCCCAGATCGGCTCGCGCGCGCTGACCCAGCCGTTGCTGGACGCCGATATCGCCGTGGCCGTCACGCCGGCCTGAGGCACGCGTCCCACGCAGACCCCGTTGCACCGATGACGCCGCTGCCACGCCGAGGCGGGCAGCGATGCTGCATCGGCGGCGCGTGCGGCCCCGGGTGACGCACCCCGGGACGACGTTGGCGTGATCGCCCGGCCTGCGCGCGGGCTGCGCATCGCGCTGCCGACGATGCCTGCGGGACGGGGCGGCCGCCACGGCCGGCCGGGCGGCTCCCGGAACCGGACCTGCGTTCAACATGAATGGGGAAAGCCCCGTGCCACAAGGCCTGCGGCGTTTTGCCGCACCCCGCCTGAGGCGGCACGCGTCACAGATTTGCTGAATGGGGAGAAATCACGCGGGCCCCCTTCGCATCCGGCTTACATTTGGCCCCCTATGCTGAGCCGCATTTTTCGCCTCAGATCCGTTGGAGAGTTCGTGGGTTCCGGTAGTGACAGACAACAGCTGCGTGCCGGCCACGGCCCCGCGCAGGCAGGACACACGCACGCCGCTGGGCGTGCCAGGATCTGGATGACCCTCTCCGCGCCGGGCCAGCCCGGGATGGCACCACTCACGCAGGGTAATCGCCGATGAGTGTGCAGACAGTCAACGTCCTCCCCGATGCCGGCCAGGCCATCCTGCCCGCCGAGGTGCCGATGGCCATGCCCGAGCAGTCGTTCCGCGAGGGTCGCCTGCAGGTGCCGCGCCAGCGCACCGCGCCGCGGCTGATGGCGCTGCGCCGCTTCTACATCCTCGGTGGCACCGCGGCGATGACCATCGCGGCCACGGTGATGATGTGGAAGGTGCTGGCCGTCAACGGCGTCACCGTGCTGGAGGCCTGCCTGCTGGTGCTGTTCGTGGCGCTGTTCGCCTGGATCGCGCTGTCCTTCGCCGGCGCGGTGGCTGGCTTCCTCACCGCGGTGTTCGATCGCGGCTACAAGCTGGGCATCGACCCCGACCAGCCGCTGCCGGTGGTGCACACCCGCACCGCGCTGCTGATGCCCACCTACAACGAAGACCCGCGCCGGCTGCTGGCCGGCCTGCAGGCCATCTACGAGTCCGTGGCCGAGACCGGCCAGCTGGACAAGTTCGACTTCTTCGTCCTCAGCGACACCCGGCGCGAGGATATCGGTGCGGCCGAAGAACAGGCCTTCGCCGACCTCTGCGACGCGGTGGATGGGCACGCACGCCTGTTCTACCGGCGTCGTGGCGACAACAGCGGGCGCAAGGCCGGCAACATCGCCGACTGGGTGCGGCGCTGGGGCGGCGGTTATCCGCAGATGCTGATCCTGGATGCCGACAGCCTGATGACCGGCGACACCATCGTGCGCCTGGTCGCCGGCATGGAGCACAACCCGGACGTCGGCCTGATCCAGACCCTGCCGGCGGTGATCGGCGGGCGTACGCTGTTTGCCCGCATGCAGCAGTTCGGTGGCCGCGTGTATGGCCCGGTGATCGGCCGCGGCGTGGCCTGGTGGCATGGTGCGGAAAGCAACTACTGGGGCCACAACGCCATCATCCGCACCCAGGCGTTCGCCGACAACGCCGGCCTGCCCGCGCTGCCGGGCAAGCAGCCGTTCGGTGGCCACGTGCTCAGCCACGATTTCGTCGAGGCCGCGCTGATGCGCCGCGGTGGCTGGGCCACGCACATGGTGCCGTACCTGAAAGGCAGCTACGAGGAAGGCCCGCCGACCCTCACCGACATGCTGGTGCGCGATCGCCGCTGGTGCCAGGGCAACCTGCAGCACGCCAAGGTGGTGCGCTCCAAGGGCCTGCACTGGGTGAGCCGCATGCACATGATGATCGGCATCGGCCACTACTTCACCGCGCCGATGTGGGGGATGCTGATGCTGGTCGGCATCGCCATTCCGCTGTTCCAGGGCGGCATCGATTTCAACGAAGTGCTGCATCTCTCGCCCAGCCTGTACTGGCGCCACCAGGACGAAGAGAAGGTCATCCGCATGTTCGCCATCACCATGGTGGTGCTGCTGACCCCCAAGGTGCTGGGGTACATCGCGATGCTGCTCGACCCGGTCGAGCGGCGCGGCTGCGGCGGTGGCATCCGCGCGCTGCTGTCGATGCTGCTGGAAACCCTGCTCGCCGCGCTGATGGCGCCGGTGGTGATGTACGTGCAGTCGCGCGGCGTGGCCGAAGTGCTGGCCGGCAAGGATTCGGGCTGGGATGCGCAGCAGCGCGACGACGGTGGCATTTCCTGGCCGGCCTTGATCCGCGGCTATGGTGGCTTGAGCGTGTTCGGGCTGTTCATGGGCGCGCTGGCGTATGCCGTGTCGCCGTCGCTGGCGGCGTGGATGGCCCCGGTGGTGATCGGCATGGTTCTGGCCATTCCGGTGGTGGCGCTCACCTCCGCCCGCGGACCGGGCACCCTGATGCACCGCCTGCGGCTGATGGAAATTCCCGAGGAAACCGCGCCGCCGCCCGTGCTGGTGCGCGCCGCGCAGCTGCGCAAGGCCGCGGCCGAGCACACGGCGCCGGGCTGACCCGGCACCGCGGCGACCCGGCATAATGCGGTTCGACCGTAGGGGAGCCGCACATGCTGGACACCGTCATCAATGAAACCGGCACCGACCCGCAATGGGCGGTGCTGTGGCTGCACGGCCTGGGCGCCGATGGCCACGACTTCGCCCCGATCGTGCCCGAGCTGCTGCGCCCGCACTGGCCGGCGATCCGCTTCGTGTTCCCGCATGCGCCGGTGCAGCCGATCACCATCAACAACGGCCTGCCGATGCGGGCCTGGTACGACATCGTCAGCATGGACTTCCGTTCGCGCGCCGATGCCGCGGGCGTGGATGCCTCGGTGCAGCTGCTGGATGCGCTGATCGAGCAGCAGGTCGCCGCCGGCATTCCGGCCGAGCGCATCCTGCTGGCCGGTTTCTCGCAGGGCGGGGCGGTGATCCTGAGTGCCATGCTGCGCCGGACCCGTCCACTGGCCGGGGTGATCGCGCTGTCCACTTACCTGCCGGACCCGGAAAACGCCGTGGCCCGGCGTGCGCCCGAGGGTATCCAGCCGCCGGTGTTCATGGCCCACGGCACCCAGGACCCGGTGATTCCGCAGGCGATCGGCGCGCACAGCGCGCAGACCCTCAAGGACCTGGGCATCGCCGTGGAGTGGCATTCCTATCCGATGGCCCATCAGGTCTGCAGCGAAGAACTGCAGGCCCTGGGCGACTGGCTGGACCGGCGCTTCCAGGCCGCCTGAGCCATGAACGACCCCCGCCAGCAACCCTGGTTGCCCGAGCTGTGCCGCCTGCCGCGGCTGGCGGCGATGCTCGGCCTGGCCGAGCTGGTGGTGGTCGTGGTCGCCCTGGCCCCGGACGGCAGCCGGCACTGGTCGATCTCCGATTTCTTCTCGGCCAGCGGCTTCGCGCTGTGGCTGGCGTTGGCGGTGACCATTTGCCTGTGCCTGGCGCGTGGCGCGTTGTCGCGCCTGCCCGAGCTGGCCGGCACCCTGCTGGCGGTGGCGATGACCGCGCTGATCGCTGCGCTCTGCGCCGGCGTGGTGCACGGCCTTTACGGGGTGCTGCAGGCCGACGGCTTCGCCAAACAGGTCGGGTTCTGGCGCTTCACCCTGGGCAGCGCCACCATGACCGCGTTGATCGTGGCGCTGGCGTTGCGCTACTTCTACGTCAGCGATCGCTGGACCGCGCAGACCGTGGCCAATGCGCGTGCCCAGGCCGATGCGCTGCAGGCGCGGATCCGGCCGCACTTCCTGTTCAACAGCATGAACCTCATCGCCAGCCTGGTACGCCGCGACCCGGTGGTGGCCGAGCGCGCGGTGCTGGACCTGTCCGACCTGTTCCGCGCCGCACTGGGCGCCGGCGAGGGCGATTCCACGCTCCGCGACGAGTGCGAACTGGCCGAGCGCTACCTGTCCATCGAATCGCTGCGCCTGGGCGAGCGCCTGCAGGTGCAGTGGCAACGCGAGGAACCGCTGCCGTGGGCGCTGCCGATGCCGCGCCTGGTGCTGCAGCCGCTGGTGGAAAACGCGGTGCTGCACGGCATCTCGCGGCTGCCCGGGGGCGGCACCATCGTCATCGCGTTGGCCTGCCAGGGCAACCAGCTGCATATCCGCGTGCACAACCCGGCGCCGGACCCGCAGGCGCGTGCCTTGCCGCTGGCACACGGGGCCGGCCACGCACAGCGCAGCATCGCCCATCGCCTGGCCTGGCGCTTCGGCCCGGCCGCGCGGATGACGGGGGCGTGGAGCGACGGCTACTATGCCTGCGACATCACCGTCCCGGTGCCGTGAGGAAACAGCCTTGAAGGTGGTCATTGCCGATGACGAGCCGCTCGCCCGCGAGCGCCTGCGCAGCCTGCTGGCTGAACTGGCCGGGGTCGAGGTGGTGGCCGAGGCCGAGAATGGCGAACAGGCGCTGCATGCCTGCGCCGAGCTGCAGCCGGACCTGGTCCTGCTGGACATCGCGATGCCGGGCCTGGACGGGCTGGAAGCGGCACGCCACCTGGCCACGTTCGACCCGCGCCCGGCGGTGGTGTTCTGCACCGCCTACGACGCGCACGCGTTGTCGGCCTTCGAGGCCGCCGCGATCGATTACCTGATGAAGCCGGTGCGCCCCGAACGCCTGGCCGCCGCGCTGGAACGCGCCCGCACCTTCCTGGCCGGCCGCAGCGGGCAGCCCAGCACGCCCAGCCAGCAGGCGCGCACCCTGCTGTGCGCGCGCCTGCGTGGCAGCCTGCGGCTGATCCCGATCGAAGACATCCACTACCTGCAGGCCGAAGAGAAGTACGTCGTCGTACACCACGCGCGCGGCGAGGACCTCCTGGAGGAATCGCTGAAGTCGCTGGAAGAGGAATTCGGCAACCGCTTCGTGCGCATCCACCGCAACTGCCTGGTCGCCCGCCACGAGCTGATCGAGCTGCGACGAAATGGCGCAGGCCAGGTCCAGGCCGTGCTGCGCCATGGCAAGGCGCCGCTGGAGGTGAGCCGGCGCTGCGTGGCCAGCATCAAGCAGGACCTCAAGCACCTGTAAAATGGCGGCATGACAACCCTGCGCATCGCCACCCGAAAGAGCCCGCTTGCCCTCTGGCAGAGCGAACACGTCGCCGACCGCCTGCGCCAGGCGCATCCGGGGCTGGAGGTGGTGCTGGTCCCGATGAGCACGCGCGGCGACGAGGTGCTGGATCGCTCGCTGGCCGCGATCGGCGGCAAGGGCCTGTTCCTGAAGGAGCTGGAGCTGGCGATGCTGCGGGGCGACGCCGACTGCGCGGTGCACTCGCTCAAGGACGTGCCGATGGAGCTGGACGCGCCGTTCGCGCTGCCGGCCATGCTGGCCCGGCACGATCCGGCCGATGGCTTCATCTCCAACCTTTACGCCTCACTGGACGCATTGCCGATCGGCGCGCGCGTGGGTACCTCCTCGCTGCGCCGCCAATCCCAGCTGCGCGCGCTGCGCCCGGACCTGGAGCTGCTGGACCTGCGCGGCAACGTCAACACCCGCCTGGCCAAGCTGGACAACGGCGGCTACGACGCGATCGTGCTGGCCGTGGCCGGGCTGGAGCGGTTGGGCCTGGGCGAGCGGATCGTGTCGCGGCTGACCGCACCGGCCTGGCTGCCGGCACCGGCGCAGGGCGCGGTGACGGTGGAATGCAATGGCGAGGACGCGCAGGTGATGGCGCTGCTGGCAACGCTGGACGATCCCCGCACCCGCGCCTGCGTGGAGGCCGAGCGCGCGATGAACCGCGCGCTGCACGGCAGCTGCCATGTGCCGGTGGCGGGCCTGGCGCAGTGGGAGGGCGAGGATCTGTTCCTGCAGGGGCTGGTCGGCGGCGTGGCCGATGGCCGTACCGTGCGCGCCGAAGCGCGCGGGCCGGGCAGCGATCCGGACGCGCTGGGGCAGTTGGTGGCGCGTGGCTTGCTGGAGGGCGGCGCGGGCGAACTGCTCGCGGTGTGAGACGCCCTTGAAGGTGGTGCCGGCCGGCGGCCGGCAGTGCCTTGCCGAGCACGCTGCGGTGGGGCGACGCGACGTGGGCGCCGCGGTATCCGGTGTTTCCGCGCTCAGTCGAGCAACGGTGGCTCAGCTGAGCAATGGTCGCTCAGCCGACCAACGGTCGGCTCAACCGAGTCGCTCAGCCGACCAACGGTCGGCTCTACGGTGCCGGGGCGCGGCTGCGCCCACGGGCCTCACTTGAACTTGTACACCACGTTCATCGTGGTCAGGGTGTCGGTCTTGCGCTTGTCTTCGGCCACGTCGCTGTTGTAACGCGCCTGCCAGCCGGCCTTCAGCGCCAGGTGTTCGTTCATGCTCACCGACACGCCGAAGTCGTTCTGTCCGAAGGTGTTGTACGAGCCCGATTCCACCAGCAGGGTGTTGACCAGGTCGGTGTTGGGGGTAAGCGAATACTTCACGTCGAACAGGCCGCGGCCGATCAGGCCGGTACGGGTCGAGTCGTCTTCGGTGTTGTGCGTGCGGCGCACACCGGGGCCGATCTGCGCGTCCATGTAGAACTTGTCGCCCTCCACCAACCGGGTGCCGTAACCCAGACCGAACGAGCTCTGGCGGTCGTAGGTGGCAAAGTCATCGCGCTCGTAACGCACCGTGGCCGTGAGCTGGCGGTGCTCGCCCAGCTGCAGCGCGCTGCCGGCACTGCCGGTGTAGCGGTTGGCCGTGGTGTTGCTGCGCTTGGTGGTGGTGCCGTCGTCGTTGGTCTCAATGTAGTCCGAACGCGAGCGCAGGCCGAACAGGTCCATGCTGTGCACCCAGTCATCGTCGGTGTAGCGCAGCCGCAGCCGACCGTTCGCGCTTTCGGTACTGCTGTTGCCACGGGCCGAGGCGAAGCCGAGCTCACCACCACTGCCACTCCAGGGCGAGGTCATCGCGGCCGGGTCGGTGGTGTCCTGGGCGAAGGCCACCGGGGCGCACAGCAGCAGGGGAACAAGCAACGAGACGCGCAGGGACATCAACGGTTCTCCGGATCGAACGGTGGGGGAAATGCAACGGGGGATGATACTGGATGCATATGGCGGCGATTCCCGCCAGCGCGTGGCGCTTTAGCAGGGGTTCGGGCTACAGCCCTGTTCAGGGTAGCGCGATCTGCAGCGTCGGGTCATTGAACCGCGTGTAGCGCAGCGTGATCCGGAAGCGCTGGCCCTGGGTCTGGCCCTCGCGTTCGATCTGCGCCGGCAGGCCCTGCGCGTTGATCCAGTACAGCATGCCGTCCGGCGCGGCATTGGCATGGCGCACGCGATACTTGCGCGTGGCGACGCCGTCGATCGTATCGCCGCCCAGGTCGTCCACGGTCAGATCGGTTGCCGCCAGGTCGGCCGGCAACGGACTGCGCCATTGCGCGAGCAGGCCGGGCGGGACCGGCACCTGGCGCACTTCACCGGCACGCTGCAGGAAGAAGGTGTCGCCGATGATCAGTTGCGGGCCATCGTCGGTCTGCAGCCGGTAGCGGTCCGGGGCCACGAACTCCATCGTGGTGTCCACCGTGCGCGGGCCCTGCATGCGCAGGCTGGCGTGGAAGCTGCGCAGCTGCCCGAAGCGCTGGCTGGCCGCAAGCACTGCCTGCACCGGGTCGGCCGCGGCCGGCACGCTCGGCGCGGCCGGCACGGCCGCCGGAGCGGCCGGATCGGGGCTGCCACCGCAGCCGGACAACAGCGCGGACAGGAGGAGGGCGGCGGGCAACAGGCGCATGACAGGGGGCAACGGCAGGAATCGGGCCTTCACGATAGCCGAAGATGCGGTCCGGGCCGCCACAACGACGGCGACTCGGACATAATCGGGTCATGGACCGATATGAACGCATCAACGCCCTGCATCGTCTGCTGAAGTCCGCCCGCTATCCGGTGACGGTGGCGACCCTGCAGGAAAAACTGGAGTGTTCCCGCGCCACTGTCTACCGCGACCTGGCCTTCCTGCGCGATGCGCTGATGGCGCCGGTGGAGGGCGACGGCGAGGCCGGCTTCCGCTACCAGGACGACGAGAGCGACCGCTTCGAACTGCCCGGGCTGTGGCTCAGCTCCGAAGAGCTGCATGCGCTGCTGGCCTCGCAGCATCTGCTGGCGCGGACCGGCGGCGGCGTGCTGTCCTCGGTGCTGGCGCCGCTGCAGCAGCGCATCGAAGGCCTGCTCGCGGCCCAGGCCGGGGTCTCCACCTGGCCGGTCGATCGGGTCCGGGTGATCCCGCACCGCGGCCGCAAGTTCGACGAAGCCAGCTTCCGTGCGGTGGCCTCGGCGGTGCTGGAGCGCAAGCAACTGGCCTTCGAGTACCGCGCCCGCTCCACCGATGAGGCGACCAAGCGCACGGTCTCGCCGCAGCGCATGACCCACTACCGCGACAACTGGTACCTCGACGCCTGGGACCACGGGCGCGAGGGCCTGCGCAGCTTCGCGGTGGACCGCATCTACAAGGCGCGGGTGGTGGACACCGTGGCCCGCGACGTGGACGACACCGAGCTGGACGAACAGCTGGGCGCCAGCTACGGCATCTTCTCCGGCCCGCCCAAGGGCTGGGCCACGATCGTGTTCAGTGCCAAGGCCGCGCGCTGGGTGGCCGACGAACACTGGCATTCCAAGCAGCAGGGGCGCTTCCTGGCCGATGGTCGCTACGAGTTGAAGGTGCCTTACAGCGTCTCGCGCGAGCTGCTGATGGACGTGCTGCACTACGGCTCGGATGCGGAGATCATCGAGCCGGTGATGCTGCGCGAACAGGCCAAGGCGCTGCTGGCGCTGGCGTTGACCAACTACGAGTAACGGCGGGGCGGGCGCTGGCCCGTCCGCCTGGCTCATGCCCGCCGGTCATATGGCCGCGGATACCGCAAGGCCGGGGCGTACGGTATGGTTGGGCGCTATCGTTGCCCCCGGATACCGTCCCCCATGAAGAAGACCCTGCTGCTCCCGCTGCTTGCCGCCGCGCTGGCCCTGGCCGCCTGCGGCAAGCCCAACGCCGATTCCCAGAAGCTGGTCGTGGCCGCCACGGCCGTGCCGCACGCCGAGATCCTGGCGGTGGTCAAGCCGCTGCTGCAGAAGGAAGGGCTCGAGCTGGACGTGCGCGTGTTCAACGACTACGTGCAGCCCAACGACCAGTTGGTGCAGAAGCAGGTGGACGTGAACTATTTCCAGACCGAGCCGTACCTGGACGCCTACAACCGCGACCGCAAGACCGACCTGGTCAAGGTCATCGGCGTGCACATCGAACCCTTCGGCGCGTACTCGCGCCGCTTCAAGTCGCTCGATGAGCTCCCGGTCGGCGCCGACGTGGTGATCCCCAACGACCCCAGCAACAACAGCCGCGCGCTGATCCTGCTGCACAAGGCCGGCGTGATCACGCTGAAGGACCCGAGCAACGCCCTGGCCACCCAGCGCGACATCATCGCCAACCCCAAGCAGCTCAAGTTCCGCGAGCTGGATTCGGCGATGCTGCCGCGAGTGCTCGACCAGGTCGACCTGGCCCTGATCAACACCAACTACGCGCTGGATGCCGGGCTCAACCCGACCCAGGACGCGCTGGCGATCGAAAGCAAGGATTCGCCGTACGTGAACTTCCTGGTGGCGCGCCCGGACAACAAGGACGATGCCCGCGTGCAGAAGCTGGCCAAGGCCCTGACCGGCCCGGAAGTGAAGGCCTTCATCGCCGAGAAGTACAAGGGCGCGGTGCTGCCGGCGTTCTGATCGGCACCCCGATCCTCACAGCGACGCCAACCGCCGCAACCGACGCGCATCCACGCCCTGCGTGGATGCTGCAATCCGGCGTAGATCCACGCCATGCGTGGATGCTGCAATCCGGCGTAGATCCACGCCATGCGTGGATGCTGCAATCCGGCGTAGATCCACGCCCTGCGTGGATGCTGCAATCCGGCGTAGATCCACGCCATGCGTAGATGCTGCAATCCGACGTAGATCCACGCCATGCGTAGATGCTGCAATCCGACGTAGATCCACGCCGTGCGTGGATGCTGCAATCCGATGTAGATCCACGCCATGCGTGGATGCTGCAATCCGACGTAGATCCACGCCATGCGTGGATGCTGCAATCCGGCGTAGATCCACGCCATGCGTGGATGCGCTCCCGGCTCGGGATCCCTGGGCCGGGCCGCCCACGTCAGCTCACCCGGAACCCCATCGTCGCGTCCACCGCCTGCTGCCAGCCGGCATACAGCGCCTCGCGGCGGTCCACGGCCATCTGCGGCACGAAGCGCCGGTCCACCGCCCACTGCTCGGCGATCTCCGCGCGGCTGGACCAGAACCCCGTGGCCAGCCCGGCCAGGTAGGCCGCCCCCAGCGCGGTGGTTTCGGCCACCTGCGGGCGCAGCACCGGCACGCCCAGGATGTCGCTCTGGAACTGGGCCATGAAGTCGTTGCCGATCGCACCACCATCGGCGCGCAGCTCTTTCAGCTCGATACCGGCATCGGCCTGCATCGCCGCCAGCACGTCGCGGGTCTGGTAAGCCATCGACTCCACCGCCGCGCGGATGAAGTGCTCCTTGGTGGTGCCGCGGGTCAGGCCGAACATCGCCCCGCGCACGTCGCTGCGCCAGTAAGGCGCCCCCAACCCGACGAAGGCCGGCACCAGGTAGACCCCGTCGGTGTCGGCCACGCGCTCGGCATAGGTCTGGCAGTCGCTGGACGCGCCGAACATGCGCAACCCGTCGCGCAGCCACTGCACTACCGAGCCGGCGACGAAGATCGAGCCTTCCAGCGCGTACTCGACGGTGCCGTCGATGCCCCAGGCCAGGGTGGTGAGCAACCCGTTGCGCGAGGCCACCGCCTTGTCGCCGGTGTTCATCAGCATGAAACAGCCGGTGCCGTAGGTGTTCTTGGCCATGCCCGGCTCGAAGCAGGCCTGGCCGAACAGCGCGGCCTGCTGGTCGCCGGCGATGCCGGCGATCGGGATCTGCTGGTCGAAGAAGAACTGCGCCCGGGTGTGCGCATACACCTCGCTGGAACTGCGCACCTGCGGCAGCATCGCGCGCGGGATATCCAGCAGTCGCAGCAGCTCCTCGTCCCAGGCCAGCGTATGGATGTTGAACAGCAGCGTGCGCGCGGCATTGCTGTAGTCGGTGACGTGCGCGACGCCGCCGCTGAGGTTCCATACCAGCCAGCTGTCGATCGTGCCGAACAGCAGCTCGCCGCGCTCGGCACGGGCCTGCGCGCCGTCCACGTGGTCGAGGATCCAGCGGATCTTGGTCGCGGAAAAATACGCGTCGATCAACAGGCCGGTGCGCGCACGGATGAGTGCTTCGTGGCCCTCGGCCTTGAGCCGCTCGCAGATGGCATGGCTCTGCCGCGACTGCCAGACGATCGCATTGTGGATCGGCTGGCCGGTGGCCTTGTCCCAGACCACGGTGGTCTCGCGCTGGTTGGTGATGCCGATCGCGGCGATCCGGCGTGGATCGACCTGCTCGCGGTTGAGCAGCTCGGTCAGGGTGGTATAGACGCTGGTGAGGATCTCGCGCGGGTCATGTTCGACCCAGCCCGGCTGCGGGAACACCTGGGCGAACTCGCGCTGCGCGCTGCCCAGCATGCGCCCGCCGCGGTCGAACAGGATCGCGCGGGAACTGGTCGTGCCCTGGTCGATGGCGAGCACGTACTGCTTGTCCATGCCTTGCTCCATGCAACGAATCGAAGGGATGCCGCAGCCTACGCGATCGCTGCCACGCGGTCCCGCAGGTACTGCGCCAGCGTATCGCGCTGGGCCGGGTCCAGGCGCAGCCCCAGGCGGGTGCGACGCCACAGCAGGTCCTCCGGCGTGCGCACCCACTCCTGCGCGACGAGGTAGTCCACCTCGCGCTGGTACAGCCCGGCGCCGAAATGCGTGCCCAGGTGCGCCGGCGTGCTGGCCGCGCCCAGCACGGTGCTCGCACGGGTGCCGTAACGGCGCGCCAGCGTTGCCAGCAGGGCAGGGGGCTGCTGCGGGTAGGCTGCCTGCAGGCGTTCCTGCACGTGCTGCGCATCGCCGCCGTCGCCGCCCGGCAGCACCGGCCCCGCGCCGGTCCAGGCCGGTTCGGTACGGCCCAGCAGCGGGCCGAGCTGGTCCACCGCTTCTTCCGCGAGGGTGCGGTACGTGGTCAGCTTGCCGCCCAGCACGCTCAGCAGCGGCGCCTGGGTGGCATCGAGCTGCAGGCGGTAGTCGCGGGTGACCTTGGCCGCGTCATGGTGGTGGTCGGCCAGCAGCGGGCGTACCCCGCTGTAGCGCCAGACAACGTCACCGGCGTGTACCGCCGTGCGCAGCCAGCGGTTGGCCGCCGCGCACAGATACTCCACTTCGTCGTCGCTGGCCCGTACCCGGGCGGGGTCACCGTCGTAGTCCACGTCGGTGGTGCCGATCAGGGTGAAGTCCTGCTCGAAGGGCAGCACGAACACGATCCGCTGGTCGGGCTGCTGCAGCAGGTAGGCGCTGTCGTGGGCATACAGGCGTGGCACCACGATATGGCTGCCCTGGACCAGTCGCAGCCCGATCGGCGCATCCATGCCCGCACGCTCGAGCAGGTCGCCAGCCCAGGGGCCGGTGGCATTGACCACCGCGCGGGTGCGCAGGCGCACGATGCTGCCATCGGCGTCGCGCAGCACCGCCCACCAATGATCGCGATGGCGGATCAGCTGTTCGCAGCGCGTGCGCACGCGGATCCGGGCACCGCGCTCATGCGCGTCCAGCACGTTGAGCAACACCAGGCGGGCATCGTCCACGCGCGCGTCGGCATAGCTGAAACCACGGCGGACGTCCGCGTGCAGCACCGCCCCGCGTGGATCGCGGCGCAGGTCCAGGCGCTGCGAACGCGGGAAGGCCGGGTCGGCATGGCCGAGGTGGTCGTACAGCCAGAGGGCGGCGTGCAGCATCCAGCCCGGGCGCAGGTGCGCGGCCTGCGGCAGCACGAACTCGGTGGGCACCACCAGGTGCGGGGCCAGCCGCTGCAGCACGCTGCGCTCGCGCAGCGCCTTGCGGACCAGGCCGAATTGGCCGTACTGCAGGTAGCGCAGGCCGCCGTGGATCAGCTTGGTGCTGGCGCTGGACGTATGCGCGGCCAGGTCGTCCTGTTCGCACAGGCACGCCGACCAGCCGCGCCCGGCAGCGTCCCGGGCGATGCCGGCGCCGTTGATGCCGCCGCCGATCACCAGCACGTCCAGCATCGGCTCCGTTCCGGCTGCTTCCATCCCCATTCCCGCTGATGCGATGCCGGCAGTATCGGCGAGCCCGGGGCAAGGCCGAATGAAAGCACGCGACCGGCACCGGGCCGGAAAACGACAACGGGCCCGCGAGGGGCCCGTTGGTACAGCAGTGACGCGGACGGCGCTTAGAAGCGGGCGCCGATGCCGAAGCCCACGGTCCACGGATCCAGCTTGGCCTTGTCGCCGGTCTTGTCGCCGTTGACGGTCAGCTCCGGACGCGAATGCATGTAACGGGCATCGGCGCGGGCGAACCAGGTGCTGTTGATGTTCATGTCCACGCCGACGGTGCCGATGGCGCCCTTGGCGGTCTTCAGGCCGATGTGGCCGATGTCGCTGGCCAGGTCTTCATTGCTGAAGTTGGACTCGTAGTAGCCGGCGCCCACGAACGGACGGAACACGTTGTCGGCCTGGCCGAAGTGGTACTGGCCGCTCAGCGCGATCGGCTGCTGCTCGACCGTGCCCAGGCGCGCGCCATCGGTGCCACGCACGCGGTGGTCGAACTTGTCCGCCGCGCCCCACAGCTCAACTGCCCAGTTGTCGTTGATGTAGTAGCTGAAGCTCAGGGTCGGGGCCGGGCCGCCGTCCACCTTGCGCACGCCGTCGAGCGGATCGTTCTTCGGCTGCAGCAGCGAGACGCCGCCAACCACGGCAAAATGCTTGCCCGAGGCGGTGTCGGTGGTGGAATCCTGCGCGAAAGCGGCCGGTGCGAAGGCCAGGGCAGTCAGGGTAGCCAGGGTCAGAGTGCGGATGGAGCGCATGGGGGAATCTCCTCAGAATTTTTTTTGTTCTTGACCCCGTTGGTTCCGGGGCGAGGCAAACGTAGTCCCCGCAACATGAATCGAATCCGACGCGCGTTAAAATTTGGTTTGTTCTGTTCAGCGAACAGCAGAAAATGCCTGCAAACATGCGCATTACGGCGTTTGCCGATGTTCATGCACCTGGTGGAGATGTGATGGAAGAAACAACCTGCATCGGGTTTCCCGCGCAGCTCACGCCGGGGTGTCGGGTGCTGGTCCTCGGCTCGATGCCCGGCCTGGCATCGCTGCAGGCCGCGCAGTATTACGCCCATCCACGCAATCGCTTCTGGCCGTTGATGCAGGCGTTGTGCGCGGTTGACGCCACGCTTCCCTACGCCGCGCGCATGCGCGCGTTGAACGCAGCGGGGGTCGGCGTGTGGGATGTGATCGGGCAATGCCGGCGGCGTGGCAGCCTGGATGCGGCGATCGTGCGCGGCAGTGAAGTGCCCAATGCACTGGATGCCGTGATCCCGACGCTGGCGCAGCTGCGTGCGGTGGCCTGCAACGGCAGTGCCGCCTACCAGGCGTTCCTGCGTTTCATCGCGCCCGCACTGCCGGCGCGTACCCCCGCACTGGCGATCTGGTCGCTGCCATCGACCAGCCCGGCCAACGCAGCCTGGCCGCTGCCCCGGCTGCAGGCGGCCTGGCAGCCGCTGGCCGATGCGCTGCCCTGAGCCGGCCAGGCACGCTGTGCCGCGGACAATACGGTACCGACTGGAAAATCCTGCTTTGCGCTGTACCAAGCGCAAGCCGGCCAAGCCAGGCCACTGCAACGGCTTGTCCCGGGACAGGCGCCGCAAAAAATCGCGCAGCCGGTTGGCGCTGCCGCCTCCTGCCCTACAATAGGCGATTCCCTACACCAGATTGCCGGAGTTATCCCCATGGCCGAAATCAAGGAAGCACGTGTCCCCGATATCGGTGACTACAGCGATATCCCGGTAATCGAGGTGCTGGTCGCCGTTGGAGACACCGTCAAGAAGGACCAGGGCCTGGTCACGCTGGAATCGGACAAGGCCACGATGGAAGTGCCGTCCTCGGTGGCTGGCGTGGTCAAGGAGATCAAGGTCAAGATCGGCGACAACCTGTCCGAGGGCAAGGTCGTGGCCCTGATCGAGGTCAGCGAAGGCGAGGCCCAGCCGGCCGCTGCCGCCGCACCGGCCCCGGCCGCCAAGAGCGAAGCGGCCGAGACCGCGACCAAGGTCGAGCCGGTCGCCGCCCCGGCCCAGCCGGACAAGCTGGCCGCCCGCGAGATCGAGCAGGCCGCGGCCAAGCCGACCCAGCCGGCCCCGGCCGCCGCTGCCCCGTCGGCCGGCGCGCCGAGCAGCCCGCCGGTGCAGTTCAACGCCGACAGCGTGCTGCCGCAGAAGGTTCCCTATGCCTCCCCGGCGGTGCGCGTGTTCGCCCGCGAGCTGGGCGTGGACCTCAACCAGCTCAGCGGCACCGAGAAGGGCGGCCGCATCACCAAGGGCGACGTGCAGAAGTTCGTCAAGTCGGCCCTGACCGGCGGTGGCGCCGCCACGGGCGGCAGCGTGGCCGCCGGTGGTGGCCTGAACCTGCTGGCCTGGCCGAAGGTGGACTTCAGCAAGTTCGGTGAGGTCGAGGTCCAGCCGCTGTCGCGGATCAAGAAGATCTCCGGCGCCAACCTGGCCCGCAACTGGGCCATGATCCCGCACGTCACCCAGTTCGAGCAGGCCGACATCACCGAGCTGGAGGCCCTGCGCGTGGCGCTCAACAAGGAAAACGAGAAGGCCGGCATCAAGCTGACCATGCTCGCCTTCCTGGTCAAGGCCAGCGCCGCGGCGCTGAAGAAGTTCCCGGAGTTCAACGCTTCGCTGGATGCCAGCGGCGAGAACCTCACCCTGAAGAAGTACTTCAACATCGGGTTCGCCGCCGATACGCCGAGCGGCCTGGTGGTCCCGGTGATCCGCGACGTCGACAAGAAGGGCGTGGTGCAGATCGCGCAGGAATCGGGCGAACTGGCCAAGAAGGCGCGCGACGGCAAGCTGGGCCCGGCCGACATGAGCGGCGGCTGCTTCTCGATCAGCTCGCTGGGCGGCATCGGCGGCACCGCGTTCACCCCGATCGTCAATGCACCGGAAGTGGCCATCCTGGGCGTGTCCAAGTCGTCGATCCAGCCGGTCTGGAACGGCAAGGAATTCGCCCCGAAGCTGATGCTGCCGCTGTCGCTGAGCTACGACCACCGCGTCATCGACGGCGCGCTGGCCGCACGCTTCACCACCTACCTCTCGCAGGTGCTGGCCGACATGCGGCGCGTCCTGCTGTGAGGCATGGCCTGGCATGGGCGCTGATGCTGGCGGTGCTGCCGGTGTCGCAGGCGGGCGCGGCGGAATGCGCGTCCGGCCTGGGACGGGGCTGGCCGCCGGCGGTGGGCAACTACGGCCAGGCGGTGGAGACCCTGTTCGAGGGCAAGGCGCAGCCGGCGTTGTCGCTGGTCACCCTGCCCAAGAGCGGGGTCGAGACCGGTGTGGCGCTGCTGCCGGGCACCCAGGAACAGGAATGGACGCTGCGTTACAGCCGTGCCGACAAGCGCGTCTACAACTGGAGCAGCAACGCCCGTGGCGGTGGCCTGGAACTGCGCGTGGCGCAGGAGCCGGACCAGTACCAGGTGAGCATTCCGGCCGCATTGGCGCAGCGCCTGCTGCGCAGCTGGCAGGCCGCACTCGATGCGGCCGTGCCGGCCGACCGCAAGGCCGCGGCGCTGGACGGTGAGGTGCTGTCCTTCCAGGTGGATGGGCAGCGTTTCAGCGGTCCGCGCCCGGAGTGCGGCAGCGGCAAGCTGATGATGAAACAGGTGGCGCTGCTGATCGAAGCCAGTGACACCAAGGAAAAGAAGCTCGACCGTCGCTGGAAAGATCTGGACGAGTCGCTCGACGAACTGCAGCAACTGCTCGCCGGCAAGGCCGGCTGAGCACCAGGAGAACAACGATGGCCGCAATTGAAATCAAGGTTCCCGACATCGGCGATTACAGCGGTGTACCGGTGATCGAACTGCTGGTTGCCGTGGGCGACACGGTGAAGAAGGACCAGGGTCTGGTCACGCTGGAATCGGACAAGGCAACGCTGGAAGTGCCGTCTTCGGCGGCTGGCGTGGTCAAGGAAATCAAGGTCAAGCTCGGCGACAACCTCTCCGAGGGCGACGTCGTGCTGGTGCTGGAGGCCGAAGGCGAGGGCGCTGCCCCGGCCCCGGCCGCGCCGGCCAAGGCCGAGGCACCCAGGGCCGAGGCCCCGGCCAGCAAGCCGCCGGTGACCCCGTCGCACCGCGCCCCGGCCGAACCGGCGGCGCCGCAGCCGGCGCTGTCGTCGGGCAAGCCGGCCGATATCGAGTGCAAGATGGTGGTGCTGGGCGCGGGCCCGGGCGGGTATACCGCCGCGTTCCGTTCGGCCGACCTGGGCGTGGACACCGTACTGGTGGAGCGTTATGCCAGCCTCGGCGGCGTCTGCCTCAACGTGGGCTGCATTCCGTCCAAGGCGCTGCTGCATGCAGCGGCGGTGATCGACGAAGTGGCCCACGCGGGCGATTTCGGCGTGGAATTCGGCACGCCGACCATCACCCTGGACAAGCTGCGCGGCTACAAGGACAAGGTGGTCACCCAGCTGACCAAGGGCCTGGCCGGCATGGCCAAGCAGCGCAAGGTGCGCACGGTGCAGGGCCTGGCCACGTTCGTGTCGGCCAATGAGCTGGAGATCGTCGGCGACGACGGCAAGACCCAGCTGCTGCGCTTCGAGCAGTGCATCATCGCCGCCGGTTCGCAGGCGGTGAAGCTGCCGAACTTCCCGTGGGACGACAAGCGGGTGATGGATTCCACCGATGCGCTGGAACTGGCGGACGTGCCGGGGTCGCTGCTGGTGGTGGGCGGCGGCATCATCGGGCTGGAAATGGCCACGGTGTATGCGGCCCTGGGCAGCAAGGTGACCGTGGTTGAGTTCATGGACCAGCTGATGCCGGGCGCCGACAAGGACCTGGTCAAGCCGCTGGCCGACCGCCTGAAGAAGCAGGGCGTGGAGGTCCACCTGAAGACCAAGGCGTCGGGCGTGAGCGCCGATGCCAAGGGCATCACGGTGACGTTCGAGGCCGCTGCCGAAGGCGAGGCGCCGGCACTGGCGCAGGGCACCTTCGACCGCGTGCTGGTGGCCGTGGGCCGCTCGCCGAACGGCAAGAAGATCGCTGCCGAGAAGGCCGGCGTGCAGGTCACCGAGCGTGGCTTCATTCCGGTGGACCGGCAGATGCGCACCAACGTGCCGCACATCTTTGCCATCGGCGATATCGTCGGCAACCCGATGCTGGCCCACAAGGCCACGCACGAAGGCAAGCTGGCCGCGGAAGTGGCCTCGGGCGAGAAGAAGGAGTGGGTGGCGCGGGTGATTCCGTCGGTGGCCTACACCAACCCGGAAATCGCGTGGGTGGGCGTGACCGAGACCGAGGCCAAGGCCAAGGGGCTCAAGGTGGGCGTGGCGAAGTTCCCGTGGGCGGCCAGCGGCCGCGCGATCGGCATCGGTCGTACCGAGGGCTTCACCAAGCTGATCTTCGATGAAGAAACCCACCGCATCATCGGTGGCGCCATCGTCGGCGTGCACGCCGGCGACCTGCTGGCCGAGATCGGGCTGGCGATCGAGATGGGCGCCGAAGCCGAAGACATCGGCCACACCATCCACGCCCACCCGACGCTGAGCGAATCGGTGGCGATGGCGGCGGAAATCTACGACGGCACCATCACCGATCTGTACATGCCGAAGAAGAAGTAAGCCGCCCGCAAGGCAATGGCACCGCATCAACAAAAAACCCGGCGAACGCCGGGTTTTTTGTGCGCGGCGGGCAAGGCGCGGTACCCACATCAGCGGTCAAGGCACGCCAACGCCAGGCACCACTACATCAAGTCCGCCCGCCGCCCGCAGCGCTCGTCGCTCCCCCAACCGCACCCCCGATGATCCCTCCAGAGGGTACCGGGCAGCCCGGCCCGGGACCGTCAAGCGGCATGGATGCCGCGTGTCGAGCCCCCATGGAAGGGTTCACGGCGTGTCCCGGGCCGGGCTGCCCGGTACCCTCCGGCGACACCCGCAAGGCGGCAGGCCGTTGCCTTCGCCGTTGCCTTCGCCCTGAAACCCACGCACCCAATCACCAAAAAACAAACGCGCAAAGAAAAACGCGACAACAGGTCACCCTGTTGCCGCGCTCGGAGACAGACGCTTGAACCGACTTAGAAGACGAAGCTCACACCGGCCACCGGGCCCTTGAACTCCTGCTTCAGACCGATCGTGCCGTCGCTGCCGGTCTGGTCCACGTCCAGCTTGAACCAGTCGTAGCCGGCGAACAGGCCGAAGTTCTTGGTCAGGCGGTAGTCCACGATCGCGTTGGCGCGGGTCAGGTCGCCATCGTAGTCGTCGAAGTTGCCCCACTTGGTGTTCAGGTACTGGCCCTGCACGGTGATCATCCACTTCTCGGACGGGTTGAAGCTCATGCGTGCGCCAACCACCGGCGCCACGCCGTCGGCCTTCTCGTCCAGGAAGCGACCCTGGTACAGGTCACCCACGTCCGCATAGGCCTTCGTGCTCACCTTCGCGTACTCGGCACCCAGCTGCAGGCCAAGGTCGAAGGTATCGGTGTCCACCACCGAGTAGTCGTACACCAGGCTGGCCACCTGGTACTTCAGCTCGCCCTTGATGAAGCTGCCGGCCGGCACCGACACATCGCCGAAGCTCACGCCGTCATCCAGCGTCTCGCGGCGGTCCTTGTCGTACTTGAAGTAGTTGAACAGCAGGCGCTGGCGGTCGCTGATGCGGAACATGCCGTCGACACGCGGCTCCCATTCCTTGCCGCCCAGCTTGAAGTCCTCGGAGAAGCCCACGTCCTGGCCAGCGACGTTGGTGTTGCCGCGGATCGTGTTGTCCGAATCGATGTTCATCGCGCCCAGGCGCAGCGCGAAGCGATCATCGCCCTCGGCGGCACTGGCGGTGTTGGCATGGGTCAGCGCGGCCATGGCCAGCGGCAGGGCGAGGAGGGGGAGCATCAGGCGCATCGGTGTGTGTCCTTGCAGTGGTTCATTGATGTGCCGACACTCTGCCCAGCGCCGCGTCCACCATTCGTGAACGTATGGTGGAGGAAGTGTGTACCGTTCATGCGCAAAGATGCGCCGCCGATCACATTCTGTGTCCGCCGGGTGGCCTGGCCCGCGTTATTGGGCAGTCGTGCCGCGGGGCAGTGAAGGCCGCAGCAGGGCCGCGAAAAAAGTGGCCCCGGAGAGAGCTCGGGGCCACTTTGTGGTGCAGACCTGCCTTCGGGGCGTCGACGAGGATCGAAAAGTGCAGGTCGATGGGTCTGACCGGACGCTGCGACCAAAGTTCAATATGTTGCGTTGCAGCAGGCGGAGAGCCTGACAGGCCGGGATTGGCCCGGAGGTGGACCGCAAAATCTGTGGCGATGCAGCAACTTGCGGCCATCCGGGATGAACAGGGGGCGGTTGTCTCGCAAATTGTCCCGTTGCTATAATTTGGCGGCTCGACGGGGCGCTAGCTTGCGACCCCGGCCTTTCTACTCAAGAACATGCAGGACATACGTGTGCTGAACTCCGTTGATTCGGGTCGGCGACTGATGCTGCGCGCAGCGGTTTACCCGCTGGCTGCAGTGGCTGTCCTGGCCTTGGCCTTCCTGCTCCTGGCGGGCACGATGTACGCCCTGGGGGCGCTGGCATCGGGTGTGGCGGTTTCAGCCGGTGGTTGGGTTGCCGCGCGCATGGCCCTCGGGGGCGGTGTGCAGGCTGCGGGATCGGCGATGACCCGCCTGATCCTGGCAGTAGTGGCAAAGTGGGTGCTCGTATTCGGCGTCCTGATGGTGGGGTTCCTGGTCTTCAAGCTGCCTGCATTGGCGCTGCTGGCCGGTATCGCCGTCGGGTTGATGTTCCAGGTCCTGGCTCTGGCCAGGCGCTGATCCATTTTATTTAACTCAAGGTTCCGGACACATGGCAGGCGAGGCGCTGACACCCACCTCCTACATCCAACATCACCTGCACAACCTGACGTTCCATATGCAGGAAGGTGGTTTCTGGGCGATCCACGTCGACACCATCGTGACTTCGGTCCTGATGGGCCTATTGATGGTGTTCGGCTTCTGGATGGCGACCCGCAAAGCGACCGCGGGCGTCCCGGGCAAGTGGCAGGCGTTCGTGGAGATCTGCCTGGAGTTCGTTGACCGCCAGGCCAAGGACACCTACCACGGCACCAGCAAGCTGGTGACCCCGATCGCGATCACGATCTTCTTCTGGATCCTCTTGATGAACCTCATCAAGATGATCCCGGCCGACTTCATCGCCATGCCGCTCGAACTGCTCGGCGTGCCGTACTGGAAGCCGGTCCCCACCGCCGACGTCAATGCCACCCTGGGCATGTCGATCAGCGTGTTCTTCCTGATGCTGTTCTTCGCACTGCGCGCCAAGGGCCTGGGTGGCTTCACCAAGGAATTCCTGACCGCACCGTTCGGCAAGTTCATGATGCCGTTCAACCTGATCCTCAACATCGTCGAGTGGCTCAGCAAGCCGATCTCGCTGGCGATGCGACTGTTCGGCAACATGTTCGGCGGCGAAATCGTCTTCCTGCTGATCTGGGTGCTCGGCAGCGCGGGTATTGCCGGCGCCATCGCAGGCGGTGCATTCGGCCTGGGCTGGATGCTGTTCCATCTGCTGGTGATTCCGCTGCAGGCCTTCATCTTCATGATGTTGTCCATCGTGTACCTGAGCCTGTCGGAAGACGCTCACTGAGTTTTCGCTTCACCCTTCATCCGTTTGTTTCTAAACCCTTAGCTATTCAAAGTTCCAGGAGAAAACCATGTACCTCGCCGTCCTGACCAACCTCGCCCAAGTCCAGAGCTCCACCGTCCTCGCCGTCGGCATCATGATCGGCCTGGCCGCGCTGGGTGCCGGTCTTGGTCTGGCCATCATGTCCGGTAAGTTCCTGGAATCGGCTGCCCGCCAGCCGGAACTGATTCCGGTCCTGCAGGTCCGCATGTTCATCACCGCCGGCCTGATCGACGCCGCGTTCATCATCTCGGTCGCCGTCGGCCTGCTGCTGGCCTTCGCCAACCCGACCATCGGCGAGTTCGTTGCACGCCTGCCGGCTGTTGCTGGCTGATCCAGCAACAGCGAAACGATCAGGCGCCCCGTGCGCCTGATCGCGGATGAAGGATCGGATGCGCCGCCCCGGCGGCCCATCCACCCCGTCACCCCCGATTGAGCGAACCCCATGGATATCGGTTTTACCCTCGTTGCCCAGGCACTGGCTTTCGCCGGTCTGATCTGGATCATCGCGACCAAGATCTGGCCGCCGTTGATGAATGCCATCGAAGAGCGCCAGCAGAAGATCGCTGAAGGCCTCGCCGCTGCCGACCGCAGCCAGAAGGATCTGGCCCAGGCGCAGGAAAAGGTCAACGAAGCACTGAAGGATGCACGCGGCAAGGCCAACGAGATCATCGACCAGGCCCACGCGCGCGCCAATCAGATCGTTGAAGCCGCCAAGAATGAAGCCATCGCCGAAGCGAACCGCCAGAAAGACCTGGCCCACGCCGAAATCGAGGCTGCCGCCAACCGTGCCCGTGAAGACCTGCGCAAGCAGGTGTCCGCCCTGGCCGTGAGCGGTGCCGAAAAGCTGCTCAAGCGCGAAATCGATGCCAACGCCCACAAGGCGCTGCTCGACGAGCTGGCATCGGAGATCTGATCGATGAGCCAGGCCCTCACGCTTGCACGCCCGTATGCCCGCGCCGCGTTCGCGACCGCGCGCGACGAAGGCACGTTCGCGCCGTGGTCGGACGCGCTTGCGTTCTCCGCCCACGTAGCCGCCGACCCGCGCGTGGCGGCCTTGCTGTCGAACCCGGAACTGGAGCGCGGCGATGCCGTCGCGCTGCTGGCCCCGGAATCGTCCAGCGAGACCTTCGGTCGCTTCCTGGCCCTGCTGGCCGACGCGCACCGTCTGCCGCTGCTGCCGGAAATCGCCGGCATGTACGCCCAGCTGCGCGCTGAAGCCGAACACGTGGTCAAGGCCACGGTCACCTCGGCAACCGAACTGTCCGCATCCGAGCTGGACGCCATCAAGGCCGCGCTGCGCAAGCGCTTCGGCTGCGAGGTGGACGTGACGACCGCGGTCGATGCATCGCTGATCGGCGGCGCCGTGATCGACGCCGGCGATGTGGTCATCGATGGCTCGCTCAAGGGCAAGCTGTCGCGCCTGCAGACCGCGCTCGCTAACTGAATTCATTTAACGTCCGGCGTGACCGCCGGCACTAGGACTTGACGATGGCAACCACGCTCAACCCCTCCGAAATCAGCGAACTGATCAAGAACCGCATCGAGAAGGTCAAGCTGGCCGCGGAATCGCGCAACGAAGGCACCGTGACCAGCGTGTCCGACGGCATCGTGCGCATCTTCGGTCTGGCCGACGTGATGCAGGGCGAAATGATCGAACTGCCGAACAACACCTTCGCCCTGGCCCTGAACCTGGAGCGCGACTCGGTCGGCGCCGTGGTCCTGGGTGATTACCAGCAGCTGCGCGAAGGCGACGTCGCCAAGACCACCGGTCGCATCCTGGAAGTGCCGGTCGGTCCGGAACTGCTCGGCCGCGTGGTGAACGCGCTGGGTGAGCCGATCGACGGCAAGGGCCCGATCGCCGCCAAGACCACCGCGCCGGTGGAGCGCGTTGCGCCGGGCGTGATCTGGCGCAAGTCGGTCGACCAGCCGGTGCAGACCGGTTACAAGTCGGTCGACTCGATGATCCCGATCGGCCGCGGCCAGCGCGAGCTGGTCATCGGTGACCGCCAGACCGGCAAGACCGCCCTGGCCATCGATGCGGTGATCAACCAGAAGGACACCGGCATCAAGTGCGTGTACGTCGCGATCGGCCAGAAGGCCTCGACCGTGGCCAACATCGTGCGCAAGCTGGAAGAAAACGGCGCCCTGGCGCACACCGTCGTTGTGGCTGCCACCGCGTCCGAGTCGGCTGCGATGCAGTACATCAGCGCCTACTCCGGCTGCACCATGGGTGAGTACTTCATGGACCGCGGCGAAGACGCGCTGATCGTGTACGACGATCTGTCCAAGCAGGCCGTGGCCTACCGCCAGATCTCGCTGCTGCTGAAGCGTCCGCCGGGCCGCGAAGCCTACCCGGGCGACGTGTTCTACCTGCACTCCCGCCTGCTCGAGCGCGCTGCGCGCGTGTCCGAAGAGTATGTGGAGAAGTTCACCAACGGCGCCGTCACGGGCAAGACCGGCTCGCTGACCGCGTTGCCGATCATCGAAACCCAGGCCGGTGACGTCTCGGCGTTCGTGCCGACCAACGTGATCTCGATCACCGACGGCCAGATCTTCCTGGAAACCGACCTGTTCAACTCGGGCATCCGCCCGGCCGTGAACGCCGGTATCTCGGTGTCGCGCGTCGGTGGTGCGGCCCAGACCAAGATCATCAAGAAGCTGTCCGGCGGCATCCGTATCTCGCTGGCCCAGTACCGCGAGCTGGCTGCGTTCGCGCAGTTCGCCTCGGACCTGGACGAAGCCACCCGCAAGCAGCTCGAGCGCGGCCAGCGCGTCACCGAGCTGATGAAGCAGAAGCAGTACGCGCCGATGTCCATCGCCAACCAGGCGCTGTCGATCTACGCCGTCAACGAGGGTTACCTCGACGACGTGCCGGTCAACAAGCTGCTGGCGTTCGAAGAAGGCCTGCACGCGCACTTCGCCAACACCCAGGGCGAGCTGATCGGCAAGGTCAACGCCACCGGCGGCTGGGACAACGACATCGAAGCGGCCTTCAAGAAGGGCATCGCCGAGTTCAAGACCACCGGCAGCTGGTAATACCGGTCCTGTAGCGCGGAGCGTTGCTCCGCCGGGCTGAAAGCAGCGGAGCATGGCTCCGCTCTACGTCAAACGCGGGGCATGTGCCCCGCGCCACGGGAATAAGAGATGGCAAGCGGTCGCGAAATCAAAACCAAGATCAAAAGCGTGCAGAACACCCGCAAGGTGACCCGTGCGCTGGAGATGGTCTCGGCCTCCAAGATCCGCAAGGCGCAGGAGCGGATGAAGACGTCGCGTCCGTATGCGCAGGCGATGAAGCAGGTGATCGGCCACCTGGCCCAGGCCAGCACCGATTACCAGCATCCGTTCCTGGTCCAGCGTGACGAGGTCAAGCGGGTCGGCTACATCGTGATCTCGTCCGACCGCGGCCTGGCCGGCGGCCTGAACAACAACCTGTTCCGCAAGATGCTCGGCGAAGTCCGCGAGTGGCAGGACAAGGGCGCGGACATCGACGTGGTCACCATCGGCCAGAAGGCATCCACCTTCTTCCGCCGGGTCAAGGTGGACATGGTCGGCAGCGTCACCCACATGGGCGACGTCCCGCACCTGGAACAGCTGATCGGCGTGATCAAGGTGATGCTCGATGCCTTCACCTCGGGCAAGGTCGACCGCGTCTACCTGGTCTACAACCGCTTCATCAACACGATGACCCAGAAGGCCAGCTTCGACCAGCTGCTGCCGTTGCCGGCCGCTGAGAAGCAGGTCGCGCACCACGACTGGGACTACCTGTACGAACCCGATGCCGCGACCGTGCTCGAGCACGTGATGACGCGTTACATCGAATCGCTGGTGTACCAGGCCGTGCTGGAAAACGTGGCGTCCGAGCACGCGGCCCGCATGGTGGCGATGAAGTCGGCAAGCGACAACGCGAACAAGCTGATCGGCACCCTGCAGCTCGTCTACAACAAGGCGCGCCAGGCAGCGATCACCCAGGAAATCTCCGAAATCGTCGGCGGCGCGGCAGCAGTCTGACGCGCACAGTCAAAGCACACATTAGAGGATTGCAGCAATGAGTCAGGGCAAGATCGTTCAGATCATCGGCGCCGTCGTCGACGTCGAATTCCCCCGCGAGTCGGTGCCGAAGGTGTACCACGCGCTGAAGGTGGACAACACCGAAATCACGCTGGAAGTGCAGCAGCAGCTGGGTGACGGCGTGGTCCGCTGCATCGCGCTGGGCTCCACCGACGGCCTGAAGCGCAACCTGGTCGCCACCAACACCGAACGCGCCATCTCGGTGCCGGTCGGTGCAGGCACCCTGGGCCGCATCATGGACGTGCTGGGCCGTCCGATCGACGAAGCCGGCCCGGTGGCCGCCAGCGACAGCTGGGAAATCCACCGCGAAGCGCCGTCGTACGAAGACCAGTCCCCGGCCACCGAGCTGCTGGAAACCGGCATCAAGGTCATCGACCTGATGTGCCCGTTCGCCAAGGGCGGCAAGGTCGGCCTGTTCGGCGGCGCCGGCGTCGGCAAGACCGTCAACATGATGGAACTGATCAACAACATCGCCAAGGCGCACAGCGGCCTGTCCGTGTTCGCCGGCGTGGGCGAGCGTACCCGTGAGGGCAACGACTTCTACCACGAGATGAAGGACTCCAACGTCCTGGACAAGGTCGCGATGGTGTACGGCCAGATGAACGAGCCGCCGGGCAACCGTCTGCGCGTCGCCCTGACCGGCCTGACCATGGCCGAGTACTTCCGCGACGAGAAGGACGAGAACGGCAAGGGCAAGGACGTGCTGCTGTTCGTGGACAACATCTACCGCTACACCCTGGCCGGTACCGAAGTGTCGGCACTGCTGGGTCGCATGCCGTCGGCAGTGGGCTACCAGCCGACCCTGGCCGAGGAAATGGGCGTCCTGCAGGAGCGCATCACCTCGACCAAGAATGGCTCGATCACCTCGATCCAGGCCGTCTACGTGCCGGCCGATGACTTGACCGATCCGTCGCCCGCCACCACCTTCGCCCACCTGGATTCGACCGTGACCCTGTCGCGTTCGATCGCCTCGCTGGGTATCTACCCGGCCGTGGATCCGCTGGATTCGACCAGCCGCCAGATGGACCCGCTGGTCATCGGCCACGAGCATTACGACACCGCCCAGCGTGTCCAGCAGACCTTGCAGAAGTACAAGGAACTGAAGGACATCATCGCCATCCTGGGCATGGACGAACTGTCCGAAGAAGACAAGCAGGCCGTGTCGCGCGCCCGCAAGATCGAGCGCTTCTTCAGCCAGCCGTTCCACGTGGCCGAAGTGTTCACCGGCTCGCCGGGCAAGTACGTGTCGCTGAAGGACACCATCCGTGGCTTCAAGGCCATCGTCGATGGCGAGTACGACCACCTGCCGGAGCAGGCGTTCTACATGGTCGGCAGCATCGAAGAAGCGGTCGAGAAGGCCAAGAAGATGGCCGAGAAGGCCTGATGCGGCAGGGACGGGCACACGCCCGTCCCGACCGTGACACGGGGTGGGCCTGCGCCCACCGCTGCGGAATCCCTGCGGTGGGTCCAACCCGCCCCCTAGCGAAGAGAGTTACATGAGCACCATCCGTTGCGACATCGTCAGCGCCGAGCAGGAAATCTTCCGTGGTGAGGCGACCCTGGTCGTGGCCACCGGCGAGCTGGGCGAGCTGGGCATCGCGCCCAAGCACGCCCCGCTGATCACCCGCCTGAAGCCGGGCAAGGTGGTAGTGACCACGCCGAATGGCGAGCAGCTGGATTTCGCCATTTCCGGCGGCATCCTCGAGGTGCAGCCGCAGGTCGTGACCGTGCTGGCCGACACCGCCATCCGCGCCCAGGACATCGATGAAGCCTCGGTCCGCAAGGCCAAGGAAGAAGCCGAGCGCATCCTGGCCAACCGTGGTGAAGCGATGGAAGTGGCCGAGGCGCAGCAGAAGCTGGCCGAGGCGGTCGTGCAGCTGCAGGCGCTGGAGCGTCTGCGCAAGACCCTCAAGCACTGAGGCCTGCAGCAGCAGTGACACCCGACGACGCCGGCATTTTGCCGGCGTTGTTGTTTGGGGTTTCGGCAACGGAGTAGCGCATGCAGCAGCGGCAGACCGAGGTGGGCATCCCGGGGCGGCGCCATCGCGTGCTGGCCAGTACCGAGGCGTGCCTGATCGCGCTCTGGGCGCTGTTGTGCCTGCCCTGGCTGCTGGGCCTGCGGATCATCCCCTTCGATGCCGCCCAGCAGTTCTTTCCCGCGGTCAGCTTCGTGGCCCAGCAATGGCTGCACGGGCAGGCGGCCTGGTGGAACCCGTACCTGTACGGCGGCTACCCGCAGGTGGCCGACCCGCAGATGATGAGCTTCCAGCCCAGCGTGATGCTGCCGATGCTGCTGGCGCCCACCTCGCTGCACGGGTTCACCGTGGTGGTGCTGCTGCACGTGCTGGGCGGTGGCATCGGCAGCGTGCGCCTGGCCCGCCATTACGGCCTGGCGCGCGCGCCGCAGTTGGTGTTCGCGCTGGTGATGATGTTCGGCGCGGTCGCCGCCTCGCGCCTGCAGCACACGCCGATGATCGTCAGCTTCAGCTATCTGCCGTGGCTGTGGCTGGGCCTGTCGCGACTGCGCCGGCAGGGGCGCCTGCGCGATGCGCTGCTGGCCGGCGTGAGTGGCGGGCTGTGCGCGCTGCAGTTGACCCAGGTGACGTACCTCATCGTGCTTGGCTGCGCGCTGTATGCGCTGGCGGCGGTGGTGCGTGCACCGCCGGGGCGACGCGGGCGGATCCTGCTCGGGGTCGTGGCCACCGCCACGCTGGCGGCGTTGATCAGCGCACCGCAGTGGTTGTCGACGCTGGCATGGTTGCCGTCCACCAACCGCAGCGTGATCACGCTGGCGACCAGCGTTGGCGGTGGCATCCACTGGCAGACGTTGGCCACGCTGTTGTCGGGCAATGTCTTCGAGCAGGGCCGCGGCCACTACTGGGGCCCGGGCGACATCACCCAGGATTACCTCTACCTGGGCGCGGTGCCGCTGGCGCTGTGGCTGGGGTGGGGCGCGGCGGTGGTGCGCGCGCAGCCGTGGCGGGCGCGCATCGCGCTGGCGGTGATCGTGCTCGCCGTGGCGTGGGCGTTGGGCGGGCGGACGCCACTGTTCCCGTGGTTGTTCACCTGGTTGCCGGGCCTGGACCTGTTCCGGCGGCCGGCCGATGCGCTGTTCGCGGTGGTGCCGGCGGCGGCCTGGTTGGCCGCGCAGGCGCTGCAGCAGGCGCGCATGGGATCGGGCATGCGCCCGCACTGGCCGTCGCTGCTGGCCATCGGCGTGCTGGTACTGATGACCCTGCGCTGGGTACTCCCGGCGCATCCGGCGGCGCTCGCCTGGCTGTTGGTGAGCGGAATGCTGATGGGGCTGGCCGTGCGCGCTGCCACGCGCCCCAGCGCGGCGATGGTGCTGGCCGTGCTGGTGGTGGACATGCTGCTGTTCAACGTCGGCACCGACGTCAACACCGGCAGCGCGACCAAATCGGTGCTGGATGGCGATCGCGATGGTCCCGCGCAACGCGCCTATCGCCTGTTGGCCGCGCAACGCGGCGACGGCATCCCGGACCGCGCCGCGGTGTTCGGCCTGCGCGCGCTGACCAACGGCGCCAGCGTGCAGCGGCTGGCGCTGGTCAACGGCTACAACCCGATGATCGATGCGCGTTACCTGCAGGCGGTGGGCATGCCTGGCGAGCCACCGACGCGCGTGCAGGACAAACCCGCCACGGCGTGGACACCGGACTGGGAGGCGCCGCTGTACGACCTGCTCGGACTACGCTGGCAGATGGCGACCGCGCCGTTCCCGGGCAGCAGCGGCGACGGCGTCCTGTTCGTTGCCGAGCGCACGAGCGTGCTGCCGCGCCTCCTCGTCCCGCGCAGCGTGCGGCGGCACGCCGGGGCACTACCCGATCCGCAGGCCTTCGCCGCCACCGACTTCCGTCAGCAGCTGTGGTTGCCGGCGGATGCACGCAGCCCCTGCGCCGAGGTGCAGGCCGGTCGGGTGCGGATCGCCGCGGTCCACTACCAGCCGGTTGGGCTGCGCGTGGCCTACCAGGCCGATGCACCTGCATGGGTGGTGATCAACGAAGTGCACGCACCGGGCTGGCGGGCGCAGGCCGACGGCGAGGACATGCCGGTGTGGCGCGCCAATGGCCTGTTCCGCGCGGTATGCGTACCTGCCGGCGCGCACGTGCTGCAGCTTCGTTATGGTCCGCTGGCGCTATGGAAGGATGGGCTGCTGCCTGCGCACTGGCGGGCAGGGCCAGGCGCTCAGCGATAGACCAGGCGCCGCATCGCCAGGAACGACACCGCCGCCAACCCACCCTCGACCAGCGGCTTGGCCAGCCATGCATACGTCAGGCCCAGCTGACTGGCGGCCAGGCTCACCAGCACCGTGCTGATCGCGGTCAACACCGCCCACAGCGCCAGGAAGCGCGCGAACCGCTGCCAGCCCAGCCGATGCTGGCCGTCGCGGGCGAAGGTGTGCCGGCCGTTGAGCCAGAACCCCAGCAGCATGCCGCATACCCGGCCGAGCAGGTTGGCCGGCGACACCGGCATGCCCAGCGCGGTGGCGGCCACGAACACGGACCAGTCCACCCCAAGCTGGATCAGGCCGATGACGATGTAACTGGCGCCTTGGCGGATCAGGCTCACGAACGCTACAGACGGGGAGAAGGCGGCATGTTAACCCCACTCGTTCTAGAATCCACGCCACTACCAACGAACGCTGCGTTGCCCCATGACCCAAGCCCTGCACGTCATCATCCTCGCCGCCGGTGCCGGCAAACGCATGAAGTCGGCCCTGCCCAAGGTGCTGCAGCCGATCGCCGGCCGGCCGATGCTGGCCCACGTGATCGATGCCGCGCGTGCGCTGCAACCCGATGCGATCCACGTGGTCTACGGGCACGGTGGCGAGGCGGTGCGCGAGGCGTTTGCCGACCAGGGCGACCTGGTCTGGGCCAAGCAGGCCGAGCAGCTGGGTACGGGCCACGCGGTGCAGCAGGCCATGCCGAACGTGCCCGACGCGGCCACCGTGCTGGTGCTGTACGGCGACGTGCCGATGATCCGCGCCGACACCCTGCGCCACCTGCTCTCGCAGCCGGGCCGGCTGGCGGTGCTGGTGGCCGAGGTCGCCAACCCGACCGGCTACGGCCGCATCGTGCGCAACGCCGAGGGCCGCGTGGCCGCGATCGTGGAACAGAAGGATGCCAGCGACGAGCAGCTGGCGATCCGGACCATCAACACCGGCATCATCACCGCCGAGTCGACCGCGCTGCGCACCTGGTTGTCGCAGCTGTCCAACAGCAATGCGCAGGGCGAGTACTACCTCACCGACGTGTTCGCCGCCGCGTCGCACGACTACACCCCGGCCGACATGGCCTTCGTCGAGGACGCCCAGGAAGCCGAGGGCGCCAACGATCCGTGGCAGCTGGCCCAGCTCGAGCGCGCCTGGCAGCTGCGCGCGGTGCGTGCGCTGTGCGCGCAGGGTGCGCGCGTGCTGGACCCGGCACGGCTGGACATCCGCGGCACCGTGGTGGTCGGCAGCGATGTGCAGCTCGACGTCAACGTGATCCTGGAAGGTCACGTCGAGCTGGGTGATGGCGTCAGCATCGGTGCGTTCACCCGGCTCAAGGATGTCCGCCTGGCGGCAGGTACGGTGGTCAAGCCGCATTGCGACCTGGACGGGGTGGTCAGCGAAGGCGCGGCCGATATCGGGCCGTTCGCGCGGCTGCGCCCGGGCACGGTGCTCGCCGCCGGCAGCCACGTGGGCAACTTCGTGGAAACCAAGAAGGTCATCCTGGGGCCGGGCAGCAAGGCCAACCACCTGACCTACCTGGGCGATGCAGTGATCGGTGCGCGGGTCAACATCGGCGCGGGCACCATCACCTGCAACTACGATGGGGTGAACAAGTCGCAGACCACCATCGGCGACAACGCCTTCATCGGCTCCAACAGCGCGTTGGTGGCGCCGGTGGTGATCGGGGAGGGCGCGACCATCGCGGCCGGATCGGTGGTCACCCGCCATGCGCCGGACGGCAAGCTGACGGTGGCGCGTGCGCGGCAGGAAACCATCGAAGGCTGGAAGCGCCCGGTGAAGAAAACCTGATCCCGCTGATGGCCGTTGGCCGGCCATCGGCCGATGCCGGATCGAGGCGGTTGCCGGCCCGCGGCCGGCCCTCCCGGGGCATGCCGCCGCGCGGCTGCCAGCCGCGCGTCAGGCGATGGGCAGGAAGATCGCCACGCACAGGCCGCCTTCGCGGCGGTTCTGCAGCGAGATACGGCCGCCGTGGGCTTCGACGATTTCACGGGTGAGTGCCAGCCCGAGCCCGGTGCCATTGCGCTTGGTCGAATAGAACGGCATCAACGCATTCTGCAGCACCGCCTCGTTCATGCCCCGGCCGCGGTCCAGCACTTCCAGGCGCAGCCACTGCGGCAGCCGGGTCAGCCGCACCTGGACGTCGTCGTTGGGCGGTTCGGCTTCGCCGCAGGCTTCGTGCGCGTTCTTGAGCAGGTTCAACAGCGCCTGGCCCAGCTGGGCGATATCGACCCGGCTGTGCACGTCGTCGCTGATCCCCTCCATGCGGAAGGGGATCTGGTGCTGCAGGCTGGTCAGGAACTGCAGCCACTGCACGTTCTGCAGTTGCGGCTGCGGCAGCTTGGCGAAACGCGCATAGCCGCGGATGAAGCCCTCCAGGTGCCGGGCGCGGTCCTCGATGGTGGTAAACACTTCTTCCAGGCGCTCGGTCTTGCCACGTCGTACCAGCTCGCCACCGGAATGGGCCAGCGAGGCGATCGGTGCCAGTGAGTTGTTGAGCTCGTGGCTGATCACCCGGATCACCTTCTTCCAGGTCTGCACTTCCTGGCGGCGCAGTTCGGCGGTCAGCAGGCGGATCAGCAGCAGGTCGTGCGGGCGGCCATTGAGATGGAAGTTGCGCCGCGACAGGTGGTAGACCTGCTCGTCCTCTTCATCGTCGCTGTCCTCGGCACGCACGGCGAACAGGCTGTCGCCCCCGCGCACGATCGCATCACGCAGTTCCACCGGCATGGTCTCCAGTACGTCCTGCATGCGCTGGCCTTCCAATTTCCAGCCGTTGTGCAGCAGGCGGCGCGCGGCCAGGTTGGAGAACACCACCCGCTGGACGCCATCGCCGCCATTGGCCAGCAGCAGCATCGACACCGGGGTGTTCTGCACCATGGTGTCCAGCAACAGTTCGCGCTGGACCAGGCCCTGGCGCTGCTCGCGCAGCACGTCGCCGAGCTCGCGATGCGCCTTGACCAGGTCGCCGAGTTCATCGTTGCCCGGCCAGTACACGCCGAAGTTGTATTCGCCGTCGCGGTAGCTGCTGGTGGTGCCCGACAACGCGCGCAGCAGCGAGCGTACCGGCGCGGTGGCGCGGCGCAGGCTCCACCACATCAGCGACAGCAGCACGACCGCCGAGACCAGGGTGATCAGCCAGCCGTGGTCCAGCCAATACGCCAGGTACCACGGGAAGGCCGCCGCCAGCGCCAGCACCGGCAGCAGGCGCAGGAACAGACGGAGGGTGAACGAGCCTCGCTTCATTCGCGGGGGATGCCGTGGCGGTCCATGCGCCGGTACAGCGCCTGGCGGCTCAGCCCGAGTTCGGCGGCGGTCTGGGCGATGATGCCGTGGTTGCGGGCCAGCGCCGCCTCGATGTGGCTGCGGTCCGGGTCGGCGGCCGGGCTGGCCGGGCGCGGTGCGCTGGCGGCACGCGGCAGGTTGAGGTCGGCCACCTCGATGCGTGGGCCGGCGGCGAGCAACTCGGCGCGCTGCAGCACGTTGCGCAGTTCGCGCACGTTGCCCGGCCACGCATGCCGTTGCAGGGCGGTGGCGGCCGCGGTCGACAGCGGCTTGTCGCCCTCCAGGAAGCGTTCGGCCAGCGGCAGGATGTCGCCGGGGCGTTCGGCCAGAGGCGGCAGCGCAAGCTCCACGGTGTTGAGCCGGTAGTAGAGATCTTCGCGGAACTGCCCGTCGCGGATCATCGCGGGCAGGTCGGCATTGGTGGCGCTGATCACCCGCACCTTGACCTGGCGCTCGCGGTTGGAGCCGAGCCGCTCGAAGCGCCCGGTTTCGAGCACGCGCAGCAGCTTCATCTGCCCGCCCAGCGACAGGTTGCCGATTTCATCGAGGAACAGCGTGCCGCCATCGGCGGCCTCGAACTTGCCCTCGCGCGCCTTGTTGGCGCCGGTATACGCGCCGGCCTCGCTGCCGAACAGCTCGGCCTCGATCAGCTCGGCGGGAATGGCGCCGCAGTTGAGCGCGACGAACGCCCCCTTGGCCACCAGTGAATTGGCCTGGATGATCTCGGCGATCTTCTCCTTGCCGGCGCCGTTGGGGCCGGTGATCAACACCGGCAGTGCCGAGCGCGCGACCTGGCAGGCCAGGTTCACCACCCGTTCGCTGGCCGGGTCGGCCACGACCGCGCCGCGCAGGTCATAGCGGGCTTCCAGCGCCGAGCGCTCGCGTTGCTCGCGGTCGCGGCGGCGGTCCAGCTCGCGGCGGGTCTCGGACAGTTCCAGCAGGTTGTTGACCGTCACCAGCAGCTTGCGGTCGTCCCAGGGCTTGGCCAGGTAGTCGGCGGCACCGGCGCGGACCAGGTCCACCGCGCTGCTCAGGTGGGTCCACGCGGTCAGCAGGATCACCGGCAGGTCGGGATGACGTGCGCGGATCTTGCCGAACAGGGCCTCGCCTTCCTCGCCGGAGGTGGTGTCCTCGGTGAAGTTCATGTCCTGGATCACCAGGTCCACCGGCTGCTGCTCCAGCAGCGCCAGCCCGGCGTCCGGCGACAGCGCGTGCAGCGTGTCGATGTCGTGCAGCGAAAACAGCACGTCCAGTGCGGTGCCGACGCTGGCGTTGTCGTCAATGATCAGGATCGAAGGCATGCGTCGGCAGGAAAGAGGGAATGTGGACAGGCAGAGAGTACCGGAGCGCAGGGCCGGCGGGCAGCCGGCCCTGCGTGCAGGCTCAGGTGCCCGGGCGCGGCGGCGGCGGTGGCGGCGCCGGGGGAGCCGGCGGGGCGGGCGGCAGCACCTTGCCCCATGCGGCCGGGTCGATGCTGACGGTCACCTGGTTGCCCTTGCGCAGCACCGTCATCGGGACCTGCGACCGGCTGCTGGCGGCCAGGTAGCCGGTGAGGTCGTCGATGCTGCGCACCGGCTTGCCGTCGATGCGCAGGATCCGGTCGCCGCTGCGCGCGCCGAAGTAGTTGGCCGGCTCGGTGGTGGTGACGCGGACGATGCCCTGGCTGGCATCCACAACCAGGTGATGGTCGCCTTCGCGCCATTCCAGGCGCCCGGTCTCGGTGGTGGTGGCGGCCAGCGCGGGGGCGCTGGCCAGCAGGAAGGACAGTACGAGGGTGGAGAGGACGGTCTTGCGCATATCAGGCACTCCGGGTGGCGACGGCGGGGGGAACGGCGGCGGCACGACGGGCCGGGCCGAAGACGGCGATCTGGCCGAGCAGCCACAGCAGCACCGCGCCGATCGGCAGGTAGCTGATGGGCATGCGCGGCAGCTCGTAGTTGTTCATCAGGTACAGGTTGATCGTGTAGGCCATCAACATGCCGAGCACGATGCCGACCGTGGCCAGCAGGAAGTTCTCGGTCTGGAAGTAGCGCAGGATCTGCCCGCGGGTGGCGCCCAGCGCACGACGGATGCCGATCTGCTTGGTGCGCTGCTGCACCCAGAAGCTGGCCAGGCCGACGATGCCCAGTGCGGTCACCACCAGCAGTGCCACGCAGACGGTGATCAGCAGGCCGACCATCGCCCGATCGTTGGCGAAGTACTTGTTGCGGGTCTCCTCATAGGTGACCTTGGCGCGTACCAGGCGGCTGGAGTCCACCCGTTCCAGCGCGGCCACGGCGGCCTTGAGGACCTCATCGCGGCGCGCCGGATCGGTGACCCGGATCAGGTAGAAGCCCATGTCGTAGGACATGCGCACCGGCAGCATCATCGAGTGCTGGGTGTTGCCCTCGACCCGGCTGGGACGGCCCAGTTCCTTGACCACGCCGGTCACCCGCAGCGGCATGCGCCCGCTGTAGACGGTCTTGCCCAGCGCGTCGCCGTCGGGATACAGCTTGTCGGCGGCGGACTTGCTCAGGATCACCGAGCTGCCCTTGGTTTCCGATTCGGGGTCGTTGGCCACCTCGTCGTATTCGCGGTATTCGCCGGGCTGGAAGTCGGCGCCGGCGATCAACTCGACGCCCAGCGTGTCCAGCGTGCCTTCGCGGGCGAAGTACTGTGCGGCGCTCAGCGTCGGGCGCTCCTGGTCGGGAACGCGCGACAGGCTGCTGTTCCAGGAGTTGCGGCGGAACGGCAGCTGGTTGATCGCCACCGCGCTCTTCACCCCGGGGATGCCGCGCAGCGCCGCCAGGTCCTCGCGGGTGCGGGCCTCGACGTTGACCTGCTTGCCGATGCCACCCAGGCGCACCTCCAGCAGCTCTTTCTCGGCGATGCCGCTGGGCTGGCTGATGGTGTCGATGCGCTGCCCGATCAGGAACAGCGCGTTGCAGACGATCGCGCAGGTGAGCGCGATTTCCAGCACGATCAAGGCGGCGGCGGTCTTGTGCCGGCGCAGCGTGGTGAGGATGGGACGGATATCCATGATGTGCTCCGGATCCTTACTGCGTTTTGAGTTGGATGGCGGGCGTGACCTGCATGGCGCGCAGCGCCGGCAGGAACCCGGCCAGCAGGCTGGCGATCAGGGTCAGGCCCAGGGTCAGCAGCAGCATCTGTCCATCCAGGGTGGCCAACTTGGCGTAGTCCACCGGCTGCTGGCGCACCGCGTACAGTCCGATCAAGGCCAGTACCAAGCCGAGCAGGCCACCGGCCAGGCCGACCGTGCCGGCTTCCACCAGCGACTGCAGGAAGATCTGCCCACGGCTGGCGCCGAGGGCGCGGCGCACGCCGATCTCGCCGCTGCGACGCAGGAACTTGGCCAGCAGCAGGCCCACGGTGTTGATCAGGCAGACCAGCAGGAAGCCCATCGCCAGCCACAACTGCAGGCGTACGTCGCTGGGCACCACCTGCTTGTAGTCCAGCCACTCCATCACGTTGCGCAGGCGCACGTTGGACGGGCGCTGGAAGCGACCCGCGGCCTTCTGCTGCGACGAGTAGTTTTCCAGGTAGGCGCGGTAGTCCGCCGCGTCGCTGGCCGAGGGCAGTTCCACCCAGTACTGCAGCCAGGTGCAGGGGGCGTTGACCGCGGTCTCATCGCCGTTGCTGTTGCCCCAGCAGTTCATGTTGCCATTGCGGCCGAGCTTGAGATCCATCGCCGTGGAGAATGGCAGGTAGACGTCTTCGCTGCTGCCGTAGCGCCCGGTTTCCAGGTCGTAGAAATGCGGGTTCGGGTTCCACTCGTCGAGCACGCCGACCACGGTGAACGTGTTGCCGTCCATCCGGATCGCCTTGCCGGTGCTGTCGGCGCCATCGAACAGCTTCTGGTTGAGCGTGTGCGAGATCACCGCGACCCGGGCATGGCCATCGTCATCGGCGACCGGCCAGCCACGGCCATACTGGAAGGGCGTGTCGAACATCGCGAAGAAGTCGGTGGAGGTGTAGCGCGCGTCGGTGTCGAACGGGCGCAGCGAGGCCTTGTCCGGTTCCACCGTCACGCCGCCGCCGGTCATCAGCGCCTGGCGCTTGGCCTGCCGCTCGCGCAGCAGTGCTTCGCCGTCGAAGCGGGTCACCTGGTCCTCCGGCTCTTCGCCGGCCTGGTAGCCGAGCATCGGCCGCGGGTCCACCTGCACGGCGAACAGGCGGTCGCTCTTCTGCGGGATGGGATCGCCGGACAGCACGTGGAACACGGTGAGCGTGGTCATCGACGCGCCGATGCCCAGGCCGATGGCGATCACCATCAGCGCGGTCAGTATCTTGTTGCGCCGGAAGCTGCGCAGCGCCAGTCGAAAATAGTAGGCGAGCATGGTGGGCCTCAGTCGTTGGCGGTGGCGACAACAGCGCGCGGGGTGGCCAGCACCGGCTCACGCACCAGGTCGGTGGCCTGGCCATCGACGATGTGCACGTTGCGCTGGGCACGGGCGGCCAGCTCGGGGTCATGGGTGACCATCACGATGGTGGTGCCGGCGGCGTTGATCTCCTCCAGCAGTTCCATCACGCCACGGGCCATCTGGCTGTCCAGGTTGCCGGTGGGTTCGTCGGCCAGCAGCAGGCGCGGGCTGCCCGCGAGCGCGCGCGCGATGGCCGCGCGCTGCTGCTGGCCGCCGGACAGCTCGGCCGGATAGTGCTTCATGCGCGAGCCCAGGCCGACCTGGCCGAGCGCCTTCTCGATGCGCTGCTTGCGCTCGGCGGCCGGCATGCCGCGGTAGCGCAGCGGCACGTCGACGTTGTCGAACAGATTGAGGTCGGAGATCAGGTTGAAGCCCTGGAAGATGAAGCCGATCTTCTGGTTGCGCAGGCGGCTGCGTGCATCGTCGCCGAGCGTGCTGACGTCCTGGCCATCGAGCAGGTAGGTGCCGCTGGTGAACGTTTCCAGCAGGCCGGCGATGTTGAGGAAGGTGGTCTTGCCCGAGCCGGACGGACCGGTCACGGCCACGAACTCGCCTTCGCGCACGTGCAGGTCGAGCGACCGCAGGGCATGGGTTTCCACCTGTTCGGTGCGGAACACTTTGGCGACCGAGCGCATCTCGAGCATGGCTGTTTTCCTTTGCAGTTCGTTGGGAGTATCAGTTGAGGGAGACCTGCTCGGCATCGCCGAACAGATCGCTGCCGGACACCACGACGCGATCGCCGGGTTGCAGGCCAGAGAGGATTTCCACTTCGCCCAGGCTGCTGACGCCGAGCTTGACCGGGCGGCGCACCGCGGTGCTGCCGTTCATGACGTAGGCCTGGCCGTTGCCCTGTTCGACGAACGGGCCGCGCTCGACCTTGAGCACGTTGCGGCGGGTATCGAGCACCACCCGTGCCTGCATGCGCTGGCTCTGGCGCAGGCCCTGCGGCTGCTTGTCCGAGAAGCGGATGCGGGCGTTGACCTCACCGGCCACCACTTCCGGGGAGACCGCGCTGATCTCGCCGGGGAACGGCTGGCCGTTGCCGCTGGTCAGCTGCGCCGGAATGCCGATGGCCAGGTCGCGGGCGAAGCTCTCCGGCACCTTGATCTCGATCTCGAAGCGCGACAGGTCGACCACGCCCAGGATGGGCGCGTTGGCGACCACGTTGGTGTGCTGGGTGGCCTGCACCTGGCCGACCTGGCCGTCGAACGGTGCGCGCAGGGTCAGCGCATCCACCTGGCGCTGGACCTCGGCCACCACCGCCTTCTGGCGCTCGGCCAGCAGGTGCTTGTTGCGTGCGTCCAGGTCCGCGCCCTGGCCCTGCAGGCGCGCATCGGTCTGCGCGTTGGCCAGCTGGATGTCGGCCTTCTTCAGGGTGTCGGTGGCCTTGGCCAGGTCGATCTGCGGCACGGCGCCGCCGTCGAAACCGCGCTGGTAGCGCTGCAGGTCGCGGTCGGCGGCCTGGCGTTCGATGCTGGCCTGGTCGGTTTCCTTGCGCGACTTGGCCCGCGCCAGCGTGGCATCCAGGTTGGCCCGGCTGGCTTCGGCTTCCAGGCCGGCCAGGGTGGCCTGTTCCTGGGCCAGCTTGCTGCGCAGCTCCGGGCTGTCGATCACCGCCAGCTCCTGGCCCTTCTTGACCACGTCGCCGGCCACGACCTTGAGGTCCACCGTACCGGCGGAGATCGCATACAGGATCGGGCTGTTGGCCGCGATCACGCGGCCGTCGGCAGCGATGTCGCGCACCAGGTCGCCGCGCTTGACCTCGGCCACGCGCACGCGGCTGGCGTCGAAGGAACGGCTCGCGCCCAGCCAGGCGCGGGCGGCGAAGCCGATCGCGAGCAGGACCACCAGCGCGGCCAGGCCCGGCCACAGCCAGCGCTTCCACGGGGCTGCCGTGCCGGCAACGGAGAGGGTCTGGTCCTGGGCGGAAGTGTCGCGGATCATCGGGCTCGTTCGCGGTTGGGTTGCGGTGTACCAAGCAGATCCCGTGCCAAGTTTTGTGTCTGTCAAATCAATGGGTTGCGCGGGTGCCCGCGCTGTCCGGGTGTCCGCGGACAGCGGCCCGGACACTTTCGTTAAGCGGACAGCGGCGTCCCGGGCGTGGGCGCCACGCTAGAATGCGAGGCTCGATACCTGGGGTCAGAATCTATGTGCGGCATTGTGGGAGCGATCGCCGATCGCGACGTGGTACCGGTCCTCATCGAAGGCCTGAAGCGACTGGAATATCGCGGTTACGATTCCTCCGGCATCGCCGTGCTCGACCAGCGCCAGGCCCAGCCGGACGTGCGCCGCGTGCGCCGCACCGGCCGCGTGGCCGAGATGGAGAAGGCCGCCGCCAGCGAAGGCTTCGACGCCATGCTCGGCATCGGCCACACCCGCTGGGCAACGCATGGTGGGGTGACCGAGGCCAATGCCCACCCGCACATCAGCCACGGCGTGGCCCTGGTCCACAACGGCATCATCGAGAACCATGAGGAACAGCGCGAGAAGCTGCGCGCGCTGGGCTATGTGTTCGAGTCGCAGACCGACACCGAAGTCATCGCGCACCTGATGCACCACCACCTCAAGGGCGGCGACAGCCTGCTGGCGGCGCTGCAGCGCACCGTGAAGGAACTGACCGGCGCCTACGCGCTGGCGGTGATGAGCCGTGCCGAGCCGGACCATTTCGTCTGCGCGCGCATGGGCTGCCCGCTGCTGGTCGGCCTGGGCGAGGGCGAGAACTTCGTCGCCTCGGACGTCTCGGCGATCATCTCGGCCACGCGCCGGGTGATCTTCCTGGAAGAGGGCGACACCGCCGACGTGCGCCGCGACGGCGTGCAGGTGTACGACGAGCACAACCAGCCGGTGGACCGTGGCGTGCACCTGTCCGACGTGTCGCTGGCGTCGCTGGAACTGGGCCCGTACCGCCATTTCATGCAGAAGGAAATCCACGAGCAGCCACGCGCGCTGGGCGACACCATCGAGGCGGCGATCGACGCCGGTGGCTTCCCGGCCGAGCTGTTCGGCAAGAACGCCGAACGCGTGCTGGCCGGCATCGAGGGCGTGCAGATCCTCGCGTGCGGCACCAGTTATTACGCTGGCCTGACCGCGCGCTACTGGATCGAATCCATCTCCGGCCTGCCGTGCAGCGTGGAGATCGCCAGCGAGTACCGCTACCGCGCCGCGTATGCCAACCCCAGGCACCTCATCGTCACCATCTCCCAGTCCGGTGAAACCCTGGACACGATGGAGGCACTGAAGTACGCCAAGTCGCTGGGCCACCTGCACACGCTGTCGATCTGCAACGTGCCGGAAAGCGCGATCCCGCGCGCCAGCGAGCTGGTCTGCTACACCCGCGCCGGCGCCGAGATCGGCGTGGCCTCGACCAAGGCCTTCACCACCCAGCTGGCGGCGTTGTTCCAGTTGACCGTGGTGCTGGGCAAGCTGCACGGCCGCGTGGACGCCGCCCAGGAAGCGGCGTACCTGGAGCAGCTGCGCTTCCTGCCGGGCAGCGTGCAGCACGCGCTCAACATGGAACCGCAGATCGCGGCCTGGGCCGAACGCTTCGCGCGCAAGAGCAGCGCGCTGTTCCTCGGTCGCGGCCTGCATTACCCGATCGCGCTGGAAGGCGCGCTCAAGCTGAAAGAGATCACCTACATCCACGCCGAGGCCTACCCGGCCGGCGAGCTCAAGCATGGCCCGCTGGCGTTGGTCGACGAAGACATGCCGGTGGTGGTGATCGCGCCGAACGACAGCCTGCTGGAGAAGGTCAAGTCCAACATGCAGGAAGTGCGTGCGCGCGGCGGCGAGCTGTTCGTGTTCGCCGACCAGGACAGCAACTTCGCCGAGTCCGAGGGCGTGCACGTCATCCGCACCCCGCGCCATGCCGGCGTGCTCAGCCCGGTGGTGCACACCATCCCGGTGCAGCTGCTGGCCTACCACACCGCGCTGGCACGCGGCACCGACGTGGACAAGCCGCGCAACCTGGCCAAGAGCGTAACGGTGGAGTAACCCAGGACGCGCAGGCCAGCCTGGCCTGCCGTCATCGATGCCTGGACACACGACGGCCGCGCAATGCGGCCGCGTGCTTTTCGTACTTGTTGCAATGACCTGCCAGGGCGCTCCCACTACGGTGGTTGGCCCGCGCTGCGCTGGATCGTCTCGACCCGCGCAGTGCCTCCCGATATGGCAGGACACCCCAATGCGTTCGGTACACCCCGTTTTCCGCCTGCTGCTCGCCGTTGCCGCGCTGCTGGTCACCACCGTGGCGCAGGCCACTCCGTTGGCGGTGGCGCCTGCACTCCCCGACGCGTTCGGCACGGTCCTGGCCATGGCGTTGCTGGGTGGGCTGGTACTCAACCTGATGCCGTGTGTGTTGCCGGTGTTGTCATTGAAGGTGCTGTCGGTGCTGGGCAGCGGCAGCCAACCGGCGCAGCTGCGCCGGCACGCGCTTGCCTACACCGCAGGCGTGCTGCTGTCCTTCCTCGCCATCGGCGCCATCATCCTGGCGCTGCGCTCCACCGGCAGCGTGCTGGGCTGGGGCTTCCAGCTGCAGCAGCCCGCGTTCGTGGCCGTGCTGGCGTGGCTGATGGTGCTGGTGGGCCTGGGCCTGGCCGGGATGTTCACGCTGGGCGGTGCGGTCGGCAGCACCGGACAGCGGTTGCTGGGAAAGACCGGGTATGCCGGTGATTTCTGGTCGGGCGTACTGGCCTGCGTGGTTGCCAGCCCCTGCGTGGCGCCCTTCATGGGCCCGGCGCTGGTGTATGCGTTCAGTGCGTCGTGGGCCGCGGCGTTGCTGGTGTTCCTGATGCTGGGCCTGGGCCTTGCGCTGCCGTTCCCGTTGATCGGCTTCTTCCCCGCGCTGGGGCGCTGGCTGCCGCGGCCGGGTGCGTGGATGGAAACGCTCAAGGTGCTGCTGGCCTTCCCGATGCTGCTCACGGCCGTGTGGCTGGTCTGGCTGCTGGGGAACCAGAAAGGCATGGACGCCGTCGCGATCATCCTGGTTGCCGCGGTGGTGCTGGCACTGGGCCTGTGGCTGTTCGAACAGGGCCGCTGGCGCAGCCAGGCCTGGCGCAAGGCGCTGGGGGCGGTGGTGATTGGTGCCAGCCTGCTGTCGGTCGTGATGGTGCAGCGCGTGCCGACGGACGACGGCGCGGCCACGCGGCCGTCGAAGCTGGCAGGCGCCACGCCGTACCTCGCCCGCGATCTTGCCCAGGCTCGCCAGGAGGGTCGGCAGGTGCTGCTCACCGTGACCGCCGACTGGTGCATCACCTGCATCGCCAACGAGCAGACCGTACTGGGCACGGAGCGCTTCCAGTCCCTGGTGCAGGACACCGCGACGGTGTACATGAAGGCCGACTGGACCCACAGCGACCCGCTGGTGGGCGAACTGCTGAAAGCGCACAACGCGCCGGGCATCCCGCTGTACGTGCTCTACCGCCCGCACCAGCAGGGCGAGGTGTTGCCGCAGGTGTTGACCCTGGACGTGATGCGCCGTGCCCTGGCGCCGGTGGACGGCGCGGTGCCGGCGCCGGCGCCGGACACCGGCGTGCAGGCGCCACGCGGCTGACCCTGGCTGAACTTTAGCCGGGCCTGGCGCTGGCATTCAGCGACGGTTTTATCCGCGGTGCCATTCTCGGGGTCGTCAGCGGTTTTCAACGACGATCTGTCCCAGATTTGCAAACTCCTGGGCCAGGAGGCGGTCGTAGAATCGAGTGACCGCGGGCCGGGCGCACGCCGTGCTGCCGACCCCGCTGCAACCAGGCGCATCTCTCGACTTCAGTAACCTGTAACAGGAAACAAGAATGAACGTCCGCGAACTCCTGCAATCCAAGAAAGAAACCATCGTGACCATCGATGTGGACGACACGATCGGTGCTGCCGCGCACAAGATGAGCGCGCACAAGATCGCTGCCCTGGTGGTGATGAAGGACGATGCACCGGTCCGGATCATTTCCGAGAAGGACATCGTGCGCAGCCTGGCCGATGACGGCCCGCAGGCGGGCCGTCGGGTCATCGCCACCTTGCCGTCGGCAGGGCTGGAAGGCATTGCGCCGGATGCGACGTTGAAGCAGGCCATGGCGCTGATGACCTACTCGCGCCACCGCCACCTGATGGTGACCGAGGACGCCAAGCTGGTCGGCATCCTCAGCCTGGGCGATATCGTCAAGAACCTGCTCAGCGAATTGGAGCTGGAAAAGGCGGTGCTGCAGGACATCTACATGGCGGCGCACTGACGCCACCGTCGGTATCGGATAGCGCAACGTGCCGGTCCTGCGACCGGCACGTGCGCGTCTAGAGCATCATCCGTACGTCGTGGGCCGGCGCGTCCGTCGGCAGTTCCCCGTGTGTCCAGAAGTGCTCCAACGTGCCACGCACGATGTCGAGCGAGGTAGAGGCGCCCTTGCGCTGCCCGAACCGGTGCTTGTTCCGCGCCTGCAGCCCCAGCATGGCCATGTCCTGGTCATTCACCCGTTTCAGGAACGGCCAGGCGAACACGCGCACCGCCCACGCCGGCGCCCAGCGGCCCTCGACGTGCAGGGTGATGAACACATCGGTCTCCGCGGCCGTGCGCGGGGTGAAGTGCAGGTCGATCACTACGCGGCTGCCGTTGGCGTAGCCGTACTCGAGGCGGGCACTGCCCGGGGCGGCGAAGTGGGCACGCTCGGCCGTGCGCTCGGATTCGAACAGCCGATACAGCAGCCCCGACTGCGACGGCATGCCGCGATAGTCCACCGTGAAGCCAGCGTCGGTGGGACTGAACCGCGCCGTGGCCTGCACGCGTTGCCCATCGCGCCTGACCAGTCCGGCATGGATGAAATGCGTATGCAGGGGATCCAGGAAGTTCTCCATCGCATCGACCACGTGCGCCGACCAGCGCGTGCGCCACAGGAAACGGCGGGTGCGCGGGTCGGTCGCGCGGATCATCGCATGGGGCTGGTCGGCGCCGGCATCGCCGGGGCGCAGCCAGATGAACCCGTCGAGTTCGCAGGTGGCGAAGTGGCGCACGCGGACAGTGGGTGGTGCGGTGTCCGACGGCAGGCCGGGTACCTCGCACAGCCGCCCATCAGCATCGAACGACCAGCCGTGGTACGGACAGGCCAGACGCTCGCCGCTGACGCAGCCGGCCGACAGCGGCGCATGGCGGTGCGGGCAGCGATCCTCCAGCGCGATCAGCGTGCCGCCCTCGGTGCGTGCCAGCGCCACGTGCGTGTCCAGCAGGGTGACGGCCACGGGCCGGGCGCGCACCTCGTCGGAACGGGCCACGGCGTACCAGTGGGTGAACAACAAGGGATGCCAGGCGGTCATAGGCCGAATCTGCGCAGCAGGGGCGTGCCAAGCCGGCACGTGAGGGTGGACAGCGCGGCGACCGCGGTGCGCGTGCGCCGGGGCAGGTGCCGCGCGTACACGGCACTGTATTCGATGGCCGGCACCCCACCGCGCAGCCGCTTGAAGCCGGCGGCGCCGGCGCTGAAATTCAGGCGCCAGCCGTTGTCCAGGCAGGCGCGATAGGCGCACGCGGTGGCCAGCCGATACAGCGCCATCTTCTGCGGCTGCGCGGTGTCGTAGCCGACGATCGGGGCGGTGGCGGTGCGGCCCTGCCGGAACAGGCCCAGCACGCAGGCCAGGCGGCCGTCGTCGCTGCGGAAGCCTTCGAAGGTGAGCAGGCCGGCGCGGTGCCACAGGCGCAGGAACTGCGCGTCGTACACGGGATTGAAGCGCGAGTGCTTGCCGATGTAGAGCAGTGCGTAGAGCTCGGCGATGCGCGCGTAGTCGGCGTCGGTGACGTCCTGGTCGCGGCAATGCCGCAAGGGGGTCTTGCGCAGCAGCGCCAGGTCCGCCTTGAGGTTGCCGTGTCGGCACGCCCGCAGGTCGACATCGTCGTACAGATACACCTGGCGACTGGTGACCAGGTGGCAACCGGCGGCCTGCAGCGCCGCCAGCCAATCGGCATTGTCGTGCGCGTTGAGCGAGCGGAACCACACGGTGTGCCGGGGCCAGCGGGCGACGGCTTCCTGCAGCAGGGCGGCGGGGTCGACGAGGGCGAGGGCGGGATACAGGTTGGTGGACAGCAGCCAGTTGTTGATCGACACCGCGTGGTCGATCCCGCTCCACTGCAGCGAACCGCCGAGCGAGGCGATCAGGCGCAGCGACAGCGGTGCGGCCCAGGCCGGCAGGTAGCGCGCGCCTTCCTCGGCGGCGTAGTCGGCGTAGGTGGTGCGCGGGGAGCAGACCCAGGCATCGCCGGCGCGGCCGTCATGCACGCTGACGGGCAGGTCGCCGGCCGCGGTGGCCAGGGTGTCGATGCGCGCATGCAGGTTGGGTACCCGCGTGCCCGCGCCGGGCCCGGCGTGGAGGGCTGCGAAGGCCCGTGCGCTGGCCGCGAAGCGTGCGTCCGCGGCGGCCGCTGCGTTCATTCCTGCACGGCCTGCAGCGGTTCGCCATCCCACTCGATATCCCGCGTGGCCGCTTCGCGCAGGGTGCAGCCCTGGCGCAGCGCCAACCGGCCGTAGGAGGCCAGATCGAGAAGACTGCCGAGCGGGGGCCGGCGGTCGCCGGGGACGGCGATGACGTCGTCGGCGCGCCGCCAGTCGGCGCGCCACGCGCCAGGCTGCCCACGCGTCAATGCATCCTGCAGGCCCGCGGTGGCCATCAGCACGGCGATCATCCGCGCCCGGGGCGACACCGGCTCACGCAGTCCGCCTTCGCCGAGCAGCGCGGCCGGCAGGTCGACGTCGCTGGGGAACAGGTGCAGGCCACTGGTCGCGCGCGGATTGCACTCCAGGGCCCGCGCGCTGCCGTCGGCGGCCTCGATCCAGTCGAAGGACAGTTGGCCGCTGTAGTGCGTGCCGCGGACGAGTGCGGCGACCGCATCCCGCACTGCAGGCCGCTGCACGGGATGAAAGTAGTAGCTGGAACTGCGGCGAAGCCGATACGTGGGGCGATAGATCGCATGGGCCAGCAGCCGGCCCTGGTGGGCGATGGCGTAGCTGCACAGCTCATCGCCGGCGAGGTAGTCCTGCACCACCCAGGCTCCCAGCGCGGGAAGCACGGCGGCATCGGCGGGAATGCCCTGCGGGTACAGGCGCACGTGCACGCCGAAGCGCGAGAATTCCGGCTTCAGCACCACTGCGCGCCCCTGCGCCCACTCACGCGCCTGCGCCAGCGTGTGCACGCGGGCGCTGTCCGGCACCGGCATGCCGTGCTGCCGGGCGATGCGCAGGAAGTCCCACTTGCTGTGCAGGGCGGCCAGTGTGTCGAAGGCGTCCACGGCCACGTGCAGGGATGCCGGCAGGGCGGCGCGGTGCCGTGCAAGGTGCAGCGCTTCTTCGCACGTGGGCAGCACCAGGTCGATGCGCTGGTCGCGGACGATGCGGTTGAGGTCGCGGGCGAAGCCCCGGGCGTCGAAACGCGCCGGGTGCAGCGCGTGGGTCGCGGCCACCGCCGATGACCAGCCCGTCAGCCGGCAGGGAATGCTGTCGGCCACCTGCACGTGCCAGCCGAGGCGATGGAAGCGGCGCGCATGGTCCAGCGCGACCGGGGCGCGCCCGCCGAGGATCAGTACCCGGCCGCTCATGCCTGCGGCTCCGGGCGCCATTCCGGGCAGTGCGAAGGCACCAGGCGGACCTCTGGCGCGGCGTGGTGCAGCGCATGCAGCCGCGCCAGCGTGTCGCGGTAGATGGCGGTGCTGCCCAGCCACGCGGTGACCAGCGCCGGGGGCGGCGTGTTGTCGCGGATCGCCTGCGACGACCAGCTGGCATCGGCGACCAGGAACACCGGGCCGTGGCCGTCGTCGAACACGGCGCCGTAGTGGCCGGCGGCATGCCCGGGCAGCGGCACCAGCAGCAGGCTGGCGTCGCCGAACAGGTCGATGCCGCGCTCGAACGCGTCCAACGGTGGCGGCAGCGGCACGCTGGCCTTCGCCTCGAACCACCGCGGCGGGGCGTCCTTCCACGATGCCAGCAGCGCCGGCAGCAGGCCGATGCGCAGCGCGCCCACCCGCGTGCGTGCCTGCAGATCGTCCCAGGCCTCGCGCGAACAGGCCACGCGGGCCTGCGGGAAATCCGCCAGGCCGCCGATGTGGTCGCCATGCAGGTGCGATACCACGATCCAGGCGATGTCGCCGGGGGCGATGCCGTCGCGGCGCAGCTGGGCGGCCAGCGATGCCCGTGGCGACAGGTGGACCGGGGTCACCATGCGGTACAACCGCTCGGGAAACGCCGCCGTCGCCTGCAGGAAGTGCTCGGAATAGCCGGTGTCGAACAGGATCCAGCCGAGCGTCGGGTGCTTCAGCAGCGCCACCAGCGCAGGAAACTCGCAGGCACGCGCGGGCGCGCCCTGGCGGGTGGCCCGCTCGGGATGCGTGCAGTACCCGGCTTCGTAGAGTCGCCATTCAAGCGTGACCATGCGCCCTCCACCAGTCGGCGTAGCGGGCCAGGCTGGCGCCCAGGTCGGTCTGTGGCTGGTACGCCAGCTCGCGCCGCGCGCGGCCGATGTCCAGCGTCTGCGAATAGCCGAGCACACCGACGCCGTAACGGCTCAGGCGCGGCTCGGGCTGGCCGGGCCGCAGCCGCGCCAGCTGCTCGGCCACCGTGGCCAGTGCCAGGGCGGGCACGCGCGGCAGCGGCAGCATCCGCGCCTCCATGCCGAGCGCGGCGAACAGCGTTTCCAGCAGCGTGCGCACCTGCACGGGCGCGCCGTTGCTTACGTTGTAGGCACGCCCATCGCCGGGCAGCTCGGCGTCCACGCAGTGCGCGACCAGCGCCACCAGGTTGTCGATGTGGGTGACGTCGATCAGGGCGCGCCCGCCGTTGACCAGCGGAAACCAGCCGCGCGCGGCGCTGGCCAGCACGCGCGGCAGGATCGCGCGATCGCCTTCGCCGTACACCGCGCGCGGGCGCAGGCTCAGCGTCTGCATGCGCGGGCCGGCGGCCGCGCGGACCCGGCACTCGGATTCCCACTTGCTGCGCGCATAGTCGGTGATCCAGCGTGCCGGCGGCTCGAACGCCTCGCCCAGGCCGTACTGGTCGTCGAACCGGAAGTAGATGCTGGGTGAGCCCAGGTGGATGAAGCGTCGCACCTGCTGGCGTCCCGCGGCCTGGAGCAACCGCTCCGTCGCGGTCACGTTCGCGCGCTGGAAATCCGCGGCCCGGCCCCACGGCGATGAGAGCGCGGCGCAGTGCACGACGACCTCGCAGCCGGCAAGCAACGGATCGAGCGGGTCGCTCGCCAGGTCGGCCGTGACGCTGTCGATCGCGTCGTTGCCGGTCTGCAGGCGTGTGCGGTCACGCCCGGTGGCGATGACCCGGTGGCCCGCGGCGGCCAACCGCAGGGCGACATGGTGGCCGATGAAGCCGGAGGCACCGGTGACCAGGATCTGCGCCATGCTCAGTACCGCAGCACTGCGCCGGCAAAGGACAGGCCAGCCCCGGAGCCGACCATCGCAAACAGCTGGCCGCGACGCAGGTCGCCGGCGGTGATCGCGTGGTGCAGTGCCAGGGGAATGGAGGCCGCCATCTGGTTGCCGTGGGTCTGCAGGATCCGCACCAGCGAGCCGGGCGGCAGCCGCAGCGCGCGTTGCAGGTGGTCCAGCGCCTTGGCACTGGCCTGGTGCGGCACCAGCAACGGCACCTGGTCGACGGTCACGCCCGCGCGCTGGAACAGCGTCTGCATGAAGCCGGGCAGTTTCTGCGCGGCCAGCCGGTAGGTGGAGCGCCCGGACATCTCAAAGTGCGAGGCAGCGGCGAACGCTTCGGCGCCGTCGGCCAGGCGCACGCGCGTACCGCCGGCGCGGACCTGGCAGAACTCGGTGCCTTCGCTGAAGGTTTCCATGTGCGAGGCGAGCAGGCACGACCCGGTGTCGTCCTCGCTGGCCTCGACGATCACCGCCGCGCCACCGTCGCCGAACAACGCCGCCGTATCGGTGTCGTCCCAGTTGAGCCCGGCCGAGGCCACTTCGCCGGCCACCAGCAGCGCGCGCCGGAAGCGCCGGGTGACCAGGGTTGCCGCGACCAGGTCCAGGGCGACCAGGAAGCCCAGGCAGGTGGCATTGACGTCGAAGGCGGGGATGCCGCTGCCGGCCAGGCCCAGCCGCCGCTGTACCAGCGCGGCCGTGCAGGGGATGGCCTGTTCCATGACCCCGCCGACACTGATCACCACGTCGACCTGGTCGGCACGCAGCCCGGCACGCTGCAGTGCGTCCTGCGCGGCGTGTGCGGCCATCATCGAGGCGGATTCGTCGGGACCGGCGAAATGGCGGTAATCGATGCCGGCGTGGCGCCGGGTCCAGCCGGCAGGCTTGCCCCAGCGCTGGTCGAACGTGCTCGACTCGATGCGGCGCGACGGGATGTACTCGCCGGTCGCCACGATGCGCAGCGGGATGGGGCGGGGGAAGTCGTGATCCATTCGAGCCGTCGCCTCGCAGGAAATTGCGCGGCCTTGTTCGATGGAGCGAACCACGGCACGCGGTAGCTGCAGGGTGCAACCGACGGTGCGAAGGGTAGCAAATGGAGGCGGGATCGGCGGCAGGCGTCGGCGGCTCAGGTGGCCGGGTCGGCGCTGTCGCCTGCGCGCGGCAGCCGGGCGAGGTCATCCAGCAGCAACCGGTACGCGGCGTCGCGCGCGGTCCCGGCCGGTTGCCGCAGCACCCACGCCGGGTGCACCGTCGCGAAAGCGCGCGTGCCGTCTTCCAGCGCATGCCAGCGGCCATGGTTGTCCATCAGCTTGAACCCCGCCCCGAACACCGCCGTGGCGGCGCTGGCCCCCAGGCACACGATCACCGCCGGGCGCACGTGCTCGATCTCGCGCAGCAGCCACGGGCGGCAGGCGTTGATATGGGTCACCTGCGGCGTGCTGTGGATGCGCCGCTTGCCACGCCGCTCGAAACGGAAGTGCTTGACCGCGTTGGTCAGGTACAGGGTGCTGCGATCAATGCCCAGTTCGCCCAGGGCCTGGTCCAGCAACTGGCCGGCAGGGCCGACGAAGGGATGCCCACTGAGGTCCTCGGCATCGCCGGGCTGCTCGCCCACCAGCATCACCTTGGCATCGCGTGGCCCCTCGCCGAAGACGGTCTGGGTGGCCGGCTCCCACAACGGGCAGCGGCGGCAGGCGGCGGCCGCCGTGCGCAGCGCGTCCAGGTCGTCGCCCGTGGCGGTGGCCGGCCCGCGCAGGGCGATGCTGCGCTCGGGGATACGGCGTTGCGGGGCCTGCGCGGCACGGTCGTGCATGTCCTGCACGCGGTCGCCGGCATCGCGCACCAGGGCGGGCAGCAACGTGGCCTCGGGCAGGTGCTTCCAGTATCGGGCCGGCATCTCCTGCTGCATCATCCGCGTGTTGAGCCGGGCCGGGTTGAAGATGTTGGCGTAGTAGGTGCGCCACAGCGCTTCGCGCGCATCCTCGAGCGGGGCATCGGCTTGGCGGCCGCCCGCGCCGAACGACAGTGCCTGCCCGTCCCAGCGCACGCTGCGCGAGGGGGTCAGGATCGCCCAGCGCATGCCGGTGAAGCGGCGGGCGAAGAAGGGCGCGACGCGGTCCACGATGTGGTGCTCCGGCTCGAACCAGGCGATGAAGGCATCCTGCTCGCCCGGCACTTCGCGGAAGCGCACGAAGGCCTTCATCTTGTGCGTGTCGCGGCGGACCGCCTGGGCCAGCGCCATCGCGCGCAGCACGTCCGGGTCGGTAGGGTTGGACAGCAGGCCGCGCTCGCCGCGGGCGATCCGCCACAACAGCCGGTACAGCAACGGTAGCCGCTGCGGATCGCGATGGCACAGGCAGGTGGCGGCCAGCTCGACGAAGGCCTTGGATACGTAAGTGGGCGCGTCGCCGGTCCCGTCGCCGGCGTCCTCGCTCGCCGGCAGCGGCGGCGCGTCCAGCAGGGAGTGCTCCTGGTCCTGCAGCCAGTCCAGCTGCTCCGGCGCCACGCCCCGGCGCAGCGCCAGCCGCGCGGCATCGCGCCAGGCATCCAGCGACCACGCCGGGTCGATGCGTACCGTCCAGCGTGCCATCTCAGTGCGCGGCAGGGCTGTCGAACAGGGAGCCCTGTTTCGGCGGCGGCGCCAGCCGCGCACGCAGCGTGGCGGGGTCGTCCAGCTGCTTGCGCGGGTGGTGGTCGGCCAGTTGCACGAACGGCAGCAGCTTGCTCATCGGCGCGCGCAACCGCGCCACGTCGGCCACGCGCAGGCGCACCTGGCGGCGTGCCATCAACACCCGCTTGACGTTGCGCACGCCCAGCCCGGGCACGCGCAGCAGCAGTTCCTTGGGGGCCAGGTTGAGGTCGACCGGGAAGCGCTCGGGATGACGGATCGCCCAGGCCATCTTGGGGTCGATGTCCAGGTCGAGCATGCCGCCCTGGGTGGTATCGGTGATCTCCTCCACGCCGTAGCCGTAGAAACGCAGCAGCCAGTCGGCCTGGTACAACCGGTGCTCGCGTGCGAGTGGGGGCGCCTGCAGCGGCAGGATCCGACTGGCATCGGGAATCGGGCTGAAGGCCGAGTAGTAGACCCGGCGCATGCGGTAGTTGCCGTACAGGTTGTCGGCCGCGGTGAGGATCTGCTGGTCGCTGGCACCGTCGGCCCCCACGATCATCTGCGTGCTCTGGCCGGCGGGCGCGAATTTCGGTGGGCGCGGCCGCGCACGCGACACACGGGGCGCGGGCGTGGCGATGGCACCGGCGGCCGCATCGCCCTTCCGGGCCTCCTTCGCCTCTTCGATCCGCCAGCGCAGTTCACCCATCGCGCCGCGGATGGAGGGCAGCGATTTCTCCGGCGCGAAGCTGGCCAGGCCCGCCTCGGTGGGCAACTCGATGTTGATCGAGAGACGATCGGCGTAGCGACCTGCAGCGGCCAGCAGCTCCGGCGACGCTTCGGGGATGGTCTTGAGGTGGATGTAGCCGGCGAAGCGGTGCTCTTCGCGCAGCACGCGTGCCACCTCGACCATGCGCTCCATGGTGTAGTCCGCGTTGCGGATGATGCCGCTGGAGAGGAACAACCCTTCGATGTAGTTGCGCTTGTAGAAGTCCATGGTCAGCGCGACCACCTCGTCCACGCTGAATCGCGCGCGCTGCACGTTGCTGGACACGCGGTTGACGCAGTACGCGCAGTCGTAGATGCAGAAATTGGTCAGCAGGATCTTCAGCAGCGACACGCAGCGGCCATCGGGCGTGTAGCTGTGGCAGATGCCGGGGCCATCGGTGCTGCCGATGCCACCGGACGCGCGCGAATCGCGTCGCCCCGCGCCACTGGAGGCACAGGACGCGTCGTATTTGGCGGCATCGGCCAGGATCGCCAGTTTGCGTATGGTCTCCATGCGCAAACGCTAGGGCAGGGCAGTCTCATCCTGTGAGATCGCCCGTACGGAAGATGAAGGGTTCATCTTCAGCGGTTCAGGGATGCGCGTCGAACCAGGCCACGATGCGGGCGGGCGAGCTGGCAAACCACGCATGTGCCCCCAGTGATTCGGTGTACAGCGCGGTCTCGATCCCCTGCGCCTGCAGGCGGCCGTAATACGCGTTCATCGTCCACCACGGCACCACCGGATCGATGAAGCCGTGCAGGAACAGGGTCGGCGGATGGTCGGCCGGCAGCACGTCGGGTACGGTGCACATCGGCCCGCCGCAGGTGGCATACGACCCGGATTGCACCGCCAACGCGCGGAACTCGCCGGGGAAGGACACCGCCATGCGGCTGGTGTTGTAGCCGCCGCTGGAAATGCCGGTGGCATACCGGCGCAGCGGATCGAGCGGGCCGAACGTGCCGGCGGCGATCGCATCGAACACGTTGCCGAGGAAGTCGTAGTCGGTGCCCAGCTCATAGGTGCTGGACAACCCGGGCAGGTTGGTCTGCCAGAACAGATCGGCGGGTGCGGCCGGCGCGACCACCGCATAGCCGTGGTCGAGCAGGCGCTGGACCAGCTTGCCTTCGTGGAAACCGCCAAACGGGTCGCTGTCGGCGTAGTGGAAGTCGTCCAGCGCGAAGAACGAGCCCTGGTAGAGCAGCACCACCGGCCAGCCCCGGGCCGGTGGCGTGCCGACCGGCAGTTGGTAGGTGACCCGCCGCTGCCCCACGACACCCGAATCGATCCACGCGGTCTGATGGGTGCAGCTGACTTCCGCTGGCCGTAGCAGCGTGCGCGCGCGTTCGGTGCAGCGCGATTGCGCCAGTGCGCTGCTCCATGGCAACGCCAGCAGGCACAGCAGCAGGATCAAAGGACGACGACCAAACCGATGCATGCCGAGCTCCCTGCCAGGCCGCGTCGGTGGACGCGGCGTTCCAGATCGCAGGCCGGGCATTCCCCGGCCGCCCCGTTGCACCGGCATTCCAGCATGCCGGCGTGAACGCGGCGCGAGCGCGAGGCTAGAAGGTGACTTTCACCGAATCGGCGCTGTAGGTGGCCGGGCCATGGAACACCACTTCGATGTTGTTGCCGTCCGGGTCGAGCGCGAACGCGGCGTAGTAGCCGGGGTGGTAGGGGCGTTCGCCCGGCGCGCCGTTGTCCTTGCCACCGCTGGCCAGGGCGGCGCTGTGGAAGGCCGCCACGGTGGCGCGGTCACGCGCCTGGAAGGCGAGGTGGTGGCGGCCGGTGAGCTGGCCGGCGGCGGCCTCGCTGTCGGCGCTGGAAATGAACAGTTCGTCAGCCCAGAAGTACGTGTCGCCCTCGCCGCCGATGGGGATGCCGAGGGTGTCGAACACGGCCTGGTAGAAGCGGCGGCTGGCCGGCAGGTCCCTGACCACCAGTTGCAGGTGGTCGATCAGGCGGCCGCGATGCAGTTCCATGGTTTCCATGCGCACTCCACAGGTTGGGCGGTCGCGCAGGTATACCACCGGCACGCGAGGGGGGCATTGCCGCCCCGTGCACCTTGCTGACCACGTCGCCGCGTACCGTCCAGCGACGTGGCGCCCATCGGCCGGTATCCGCGCCCAGGCGCGCACCGGCCATCGCGCGGGGCTCAGGCGATCGGGGTGTTGGAGATGATCTCCACCCAGTAGCCGTCCGGGTCCTTGATGAAGGCCAGGTGCTTCATGCGGCCGTCTTCCAGGCGCTTCTGGTAAGGCACATCGAGGGCATCGAAGCGCTTGCAGGCGGCCTGGATGTCCGGCACGGACACGCAGAGGTGGCCGAAACCGCGCGGGTCGCTGTTGCCGTCGTGGTAGACCGGGCCGTCCTGGGTCTCTGTGCCATGGTTGTGGGTGAGTTCCAGCACGCCGGGAATGCCGGCCATCCACACCCGGCGCGCATCGTCGCCTTCCGGGATGACCGTGCCGGCCGGCAGCAGGGCCAGGAAGTACAGGCTGAACTGGGCCTCGGCGAAGTCGCGCTGGTCGATCAGGCGGAAGCCGAGCACGCGGGTGTAGAAGTCCAGCGACGCGGCGCTGTCCTTGACGCGCAGCATGGTGTGGTTGAACACGAAACCGGTGGTTTCGGCCGGCACCTCGGCGGCGACGCCGGGCTGGGACTGCAGGGAAGCAAGGGTCATGGGGGGATCCTGGGGCAGCGGGGGCCGCGGAAATCACGGCCGTCGGCCCCCATTTTAGCGGGGTGGTCGCAAGGCGACGTAGAATGCTGCGTCTCCTTGCACAGTCCTGGCCATGTCGCAGCGTGAATGGGTGGCTGCCGCCATCCGCAAGATCGAAGCCGATTTCAACCGTTCGGCCGACACCCATCTGATCCCGATGGACCTGCCCGGGCATCCCGGCATCGACCTGTACTTCAAGGACGAATCCAGCCACCCCACCGGCAGCCTCAAGCACCGCCTGGCGCGCTCGCTGTTCCTGTATGCGCTGGCCAATGGCTGGCTGCGCGAGGGGCGCCCGGTGATCGAGGCGTCCAGCGGCTCCACCGCCGTGTCCGAGGCGTATTTCGCGCGCCTGCTGGGGCTGCCGTTCATCGCGGTGATGCCGGCCACGACCTCGCCGGAAAAGATCGCCGCGATCGAGTTCCATGGCGGCCGCTGCCACCTGGTCGAACGCGCCTGCGACCTGAACTGCGATTCGGAAACGTTGGCCCGCGAGACCGGCGGCCACTTCATGGACCAGTTCACCTACGCCGAGCGGGCCACCGACTGGCGTGCCAACAACAACATCGCCGAATCCATCTTCAAGCAGATGGCCGAGGAGCCGCACCCGGTGCCGGAATGGATCGTGTGCAGCCCGGGCACCGGCGGCACCGCGGCCACGCTCGGCCGCTACGTCAGCTACCGCCGGCACGACACCCGGATCCTGTGCGCGGACCCGGAAATCTCGGTGTTCTACGACGGCTACTGCGCTGCGCTGGCCGGCCAGCCGTGGCGCGAGCTGACCTGCAGCGGCGGTTCGCGGGTGGAAGGCATCGGCCGGCCGCGGGTGGAGTCGAGCTTCATCCCGACCAGCGTCGATGCGATGGTCAAGGTGCCCGATGCGCTGAGCCTGGCCGCGATGCGGCATGTGAGCCGGCAGCTGGGACGCCGCGTCGGCGGCTCCACCGGGACCAACTTCATCGGCGTGCTGCAGGCCGCCGAGCTGATGCGCCAGGCCGGCCGCAGCGGCTCGATCGTGACCATCCTGTGCGACAGCGGCGAGCGCTATGCGCACAGTTACTACAACCCGGACTGGTATCCCAGGCAGGGGATCGACGTGGACCAGACCGATGCGGTGATCGCCGCGGCGGTGGCCGGGCAGGGCTTGCCGGCGTTGCCCTGCGCGTCGCTTGAGGCGCTGTATTGAGGTGTAGAGCCGACCGTTGGTCGGCTGCCCGCCAAGCGGGTTCCGTGAACCTCACCGCCCAGCGCAACGTCCATCGCAACGTCTAGTGCAGCCGACCAACGGTCGGCTCTACGTGGGCTTCAGCCGGTCAGGGACTGGTAGGCATCCAGCACCGTATCGCGCAGCACCGGCGGCAGCGTCTCGTAGGTGGCGGCCAGGTCGTCGAACTGCAGGGCCAGGTCCACGCCCACGCGCTGGCCCGCATGCACGGCCAGCAGCACCAGCAGCGTGCACATCACGAACTCGCGCTCGTGCCCGGGTTCGCAGCGCGCCGCGCCGCGCTCGATCACCTCGTAGGGGTACCAGAGCTGGTCGTCCTGCAGCAGCCCGCGCTGCGCGCCGACCACGTGCTGCAGGGCCGCGCGATGGCGGGCCTGTTCGTCGGCCTGGCCCAGCGCGGCGATCCAGTCCAGTTCGGCGTGGCTGGCGGTGCCGATCAACGCGAATGCCGGCAGTGCGTGGGTGATTCCGTCCATGGGCGCTCCGCGACACCGGCGTGGGAAACCGCAGCGTCGGCCCGCACCCGTCTGCCGCGCGTGAACATCGGCCGCCCGGGCTGCCCGCGAGGGGTTGCGCGGGCCCGGGGGCGATGCCATATCGTGGGCGAATGCCGCTGCCGCGGCCCCGTTGTCTGGAGATGCCTGTGACCCCCACCAACCCCCTGCTCGATTTTTCCGGCCTGCCGCGTTTCGACGCGATCCAGCCCGAGCACATCGCCCCGGCCATCGACGCGCTGCTGGCCGACGCCGACGCTGCGGTGAAGGCAGCAGAGACCGTCAGCCCGGTCACCTGGGCCAGTTTCGTGGTGCCGCTGGACGATGCCACCGAGCGTTTGTGGCGGGCCTGGGGCCAGGTAGGCCACCTGCAGGGCGTGGTCAATACGCCGGCGCTGCGCGAGGCCTACAACGCCAACCTGCCCAAGGTGACCCGCTTCGGCAGCGCGCTGGGCCAGAACCTGGCGCTGTTCCAGCAGTACCGCGCGCTGGCGGCCGCCCCGGAGGCGGCGCACTACGATGACGCCCAGCGCAAAGTGCTGGACAACGCCCTGCGCGATTTCCGACTGGGCGGCGCCGAGCTGGATGATGCCGGCAAGGCGCGCTTCAGTGCGATCAAGGAAGCGCTGTCGGCGCTGTCGGCAACGTTCTCGCAGAACGTGCTGGATGCGACCGATGCCTGGTCGCTGCATGTCGACGATCCGGCTGAACTGGTCGGGCTTCCCGACGATGTGATCGCCGCGGCGCGGGCGGCGGCGGAGAAGGACGGTCTTCCGGGCTGGAAGCTCACCCTGCAGATGCCGTGCTACCTGCCGGTGCTGACCTATGCCACGCATCGCCCGCTTCGCGAGGCGCTGTACCGCGCCAACGCGTTGCGCGCCTCCGAGTTCGGCGATCCCGCGTGGGACAACAGCGCCAACATCGATCGCGTGCTGGCACTGCGTGCCGAGCTGGCTGCGCTGCTGGGCTTTGCCAACTACGCCGAGTACTCGATCGCCACCAAGATGGCCGAAGACGCGCCGCAGGTGCTGGGCTTCCTGCGCGACCTGGCCGCGCGCGCCAAGCCGCACGCGCAGCGCGACCGTGCCGAGCTGGACGCGTTCGCGCGCGACACGCTGGGGCTGGCCACGCTGGAGGCCTGGGACCTGGCCTTTGCCAGCGAACAACTCAAGCAGGCCCGCTACAGCTATTCGGAGCAGGAGGTGAAGCAGTACTTCACCGAGCCGAAGGTGCTGGACGGGTTGTTCAGCGTGATCCAGGGGCTGTATGGCCTGCAGGTGCAGCCGGACAGCGCGCCGGTCTGGCATCCGGACGTGCGCTTCTTCCGCCTGGTGGATGCGCAGGGCGCGCTGGTGGGCCAGTTCTACCTCGACCTGTACGCACGCGAAGGCAAGCGGGGTGGGGCGTGGATGGACGATTGCCGCAACCGCCGCGATACCGCGGCCGGCGTGCAGACCCCGCTGGTGTACCTGGTATGCAACTTCGGCAAGGGCGCCGAGGGCAAGCCGGCCACCTTCAGCCATGACGAGGTCACCACCCTGTTCCACGAAATGGGCCATGGCCTGCACCAGCTGCTGACCCGCATCGGCGAGCTTGGCGTGGCGGGTATCAACGGCGTGGAATGGGACGCGGTGGAACTGCCGAGCCAGTTCATGGAGAACTTCTGCTGGGAGTGGGACCGCGTGCAGGGCATGACCGCCCACGTGGACAGCGCCGCGCCGCTGCCGCGCGCGCTGTTCGACCGCATGCTGGCCGCGCGCAACTTCCAGAGCGGCATGTTCACCGTGCGCCAGCTGGAATTCGCGTTGTTCGACATGCAGCTGCACAGCAGCTTCGATCCGGTCCAGGACACCGTGCTGCAGGTGCTCGAACGCGTGCGCGACGAGGTGGCGGTGAACCGTCCGCCGGCGTGGAATCGCTTCCCGCACCAGTTCAGCCACATCTTCGCCGGCGGTTACGCGGCTGGGTATTACAGCTACAAGTGGGCCGAAGTGCTCAGCGCCGACGCCTATGCCGCATTCGAAGAGGCGCCGGGCCAGGTCGCCGAGACCGGCAAGCGCTTCCGCGATGAAGTGCTCTCGCGGGGCGGCAGCCGCAGTGCGGCGGAGAATTTCGCCGCCTTCCGCGGCCGCGCGCCGAGCGTGGATGCGCTGCTGCGGCACAACGGCATGGCCGGATAACCGCCGAGCCGCGAGGGTAGAGCCGAGCCATGCTCGGCTGCCCTTCATCACGGTGCCTGCCGTCGCCGCGGTGTCTGCCCTTCGTTATGGGTCTGCACCGCGTCAGCCGAGCATGGCTCGGCTCTACCGGGTCGTCTGCGCCGTGCGCGCCGTATGGGGCATGCGCGCCGTCGGCACGATGCGCGCCGACCAAGCCATGCGCGGAGGCCGGGCAATGCGTGCCATGCGGGGCGTGTGGTCGTGCGCGCCGTCCGGGCCGTGCGCACTTCCGCGATGGAGTGCTCTCACGGGGCGGCAGCCGCAGTGCGGCGGAGAATTTCGCCGCCTTCCGCGGCCGCGCGCCGAGCGTGGATGCGCTGCTGCGGCACAACGGCATGGCCGGATAACCGCCGAGCCGCCAGGGTAGCGCCGAGCCATGCTCGGCTGCCCTTCATCACGGTGCATGCCGTCGTCACGGTGTCTGCCCTTCGTTATGGATCTGCACCGCGTCAGCCGAGCATGGCTCGGCTCTACCGGGTCGTGTGGGCCGTCTGGGGCATGCGCGCCGTCGGCACGATGCGCGCCGTCCAAGCCATGCGCGGAGTCCGGGCAATGCGTGCCATGCAGGGCGTGTGGCCGTGCGCGCCGTCCGGGCGGTGCGCACTTCCGCGATGAAGTGCTCTCACGGGGCGGCAGCCGCAGTGCGGCGGAGAATTTCGCCGCCTTCCGCGGCCGTGCGCCGAGCGTGGATGCGCTGCTGCGGCACAACGGCATGGCCGGATAACCGCCGAGCCGCCAGGGTAGCGCCGAGCCATGCTCGGCTGCCCTTCATCACGGTGCCTGCCGTCGCCACGGTGTCCGCCCTTCGTTATGGGTCTGCACCGCGTCAGCCGAGCATGGCTCGGCTCTACCGGGTCGTGTGCGCCGTGCGTGCCGTATGCGGCATGCGCGCCGTCCAAGCCATGCGCACCGTGGGCCATGCGCACCGCCGGGCCATACGCGCCGTCCGGGCCATGCGTGCCGTCGGGACCATGCGCGCCGTCCGAGCCATACGCGCCGTCCAGGCCATGCGAGCCGTCCATGCCATGCGAGCCGTCCAGGCCATGCGCACCGTCCGCGCCCTGCGGCCGGGATTCATTCTGCGAAGATCATCTTCCGGGTCATGCCGCCATCGACTACATGGTCCTGGCCGGTAATGAAGCCGGACAGGTCCGACAGCAGGAACACCGCCAGCGCGCCGATGTCACCCGGCTGGCCGACGCGGCCGGCCGGGTGTTGCGCATGGTCGCGGCGCGACAGCTTGGGCGCGCGCCGGCGGGCCGGCGCCTGCCAGGCATCGGTGGTGATCCAGCCGGGGCTGATGCTGTTGACCCGCACGGCCGGGCCTTCGCTCAACGCGAGCGCATGGGTGAAGGCGACCAGCCCGCCCTTGGCCGCGGCATAGGCTTCACTGTCCGGCTCGGACTGCCACGCACGCGTGGAGGCGATGTTGACGATGGCGCCGGCGTGCTCGCGCAATGCCGGCAGCGCATGCTTGCTGCACAGGAAGGCGCCGTGCAGGCTGGACAGCCGGCGCTGCCATTCGGCCAGCGTCATCCGCGCCAGCGGCGTGCCATGGGCACTGGCGATGCCGGCGTTGTTGACCAGCCCATCGATTCGACCGAAGCGCTTCAGCGTGGCCTTCACCAGCGCCTGCACACTGCGCTCGCTGGCCACGTCCGCGCGCTGGAACGCCGCCCGCTCGGGCAACGCCCACTCCTTCAGGCAGGCCTTGCCGGCATCGGCATCCAGGTCGGCGATCATCACGCTGCCACCGGCACCCAGCACGGCCTGGGCAATGCCGCGGCCCACGCCTTGCGCGCCGCCGGTGACCACGACCACGCGGTCGCGCAGCGGTTGCGTGGTCCAGTCGGTGATGGCCGGGGTCAGTGGCATCGCGAGTTGTCCTTGCGCCCGAGCAGGCGCGTCCAGCCTTCCACGCCCAGCTTGTCCAGCGTCTCGATGTTGCGCTCCACGATCACGTCCGGATCGGGGAAGGCGGCCACCGCGCGTTCCACGCTGTCTTCGCGCAACAGGTGCAGGGTCGGGTAGGGCGAGCGATTGGTGTAGTTGCTCACGTCATCCGGGGCCACGCCGGCAAACTGGTACTGCGGGTGGAAGCTGGCCACCTGCAGGATGCCCTGCAGGTCCAGCGCTTCGATGGCCGCATCGGCGTTGTCGAGGAAATCGTTGTAGTCCAGGAAATCGGTCAGCACCTCGGGGTGCACGATCAGCGTGGTATCGATTTCCTCGGCCGGCGTATCGCGCAGGAGCACCAGCTCTTCGGCCAGTTCCTCCACCAGGGCCTCCGGCGTGGTCGCATCGCTGAGCACGAAGCGCACCTGGTTCTTCACGTACACCGCCTTGGCGAAGGGGCACAGGTTCAGCCCGATCACGATCTGCTCCAGCCAGGTCCGGGTTTCGGCGATGACATCGGGGCCGTCCGGGGCGCTGTCGTCGGTGAAGGCGTGGTCGTTCATGGCGGGCGGTATCGCGGGCTGGGCAGATGATTGTACGGCGCGCGGCCGTGAGGACGTGGCGGCCACGCCTACTGTCCATTAACTGGACACCGGTCATGCTCGAAACCCGTGTACAGGCAGGGGCTTGCGTCATGTCCGCCAACGGCCAATAGGCAGTGCGCGTGCGCGGGTATCCAATGCCTGGGTGAACCATGTGCAGAAGACGGCCCTGGCCGTCCTGCGTCAACAGGAGTCAACCGATGCAAGCAACCTCCCCCTTCCTCCCCGCCGACGTGTGGTCGGGCAAGCTGTTCGACGGTGCCTGGCAGGCCGGTGCCAGCACCCAGGACGTGATCGAGCCGGCCACCGGCACCGCCCTGGGCCGGATCGCGATGACCGATCCGGCCGGGATCGCCGCCGCCGCCGCGACCGCCGCCAAGGCCCAGCGCGAGTGGGCGGCCGCGCCCTACGAGACGCGTGCCCAGGTGCTGCGCCGTGCCGCGCAGCTGGCCGAGCAGCACAACGATGAGATCGTGCAATGGCTGGTCCGCGAAAGCGGCTCGACCCGTCTCAAGGCCGGTTTCGAGGCCAAGGTGAACACCAAGGCGCTGCATGAAGCGGCCGCGCTGCCCTCGCGCAGCATCGGCGAGGTGCTGCCGTCCGAGCCGGGCCGGCTCAACCTGGCGCGGCGCCGCCCGCTGGGCGTGGTCGGGGTGATCGCCCCGTTCAACTTCCCGCTCTACCTGGCCATGCGCGCCGTCGCCCCGGCGTTGGCACTGGGCAATGCGGTGGTGCTCAAGCCGGACCCGCGCACCGCGGTGTGCGGCGGCTTCGTCATCGCGCGCCTGTTCGAACTGGCCGGGCTGCCGGCGGGGCTGCTGCACGTGCTGCCCGGTGACGGCGCGGCGGGTGCCGCCCTCACCAGCGACCCCAACATCGCCATGATCCAGTTCACCGGGTCCACCGGCGCCGGCCGCAAGGTCGGTGAAGCGGCCGGCAAGCACCTGAAGAAGGTGTCGCTGGAGCTGGGCGGCAAGAACTCGCTGATCATCCTGGATGACGCCGACATCGACCTGGCCATCGCCAACACGGCGTGGGGCGTGTACCTGCACCAGGGCCAGATCTGCATGGCGACCGGCCGCGTGCTGGTCCAGCGCGGCATCTACGCGCGCTTCCTGGAAAAGCTGGTGGCCAAGGCCGCCTCGCTCAAGGTCGGGGACCCGGCCACCGGCGATGTGGCGATCGGCCCGCTGATCAACGCCCAGCAGCGCGACCACGCCGCCCGCCTCGTCGCCGAGGCGCAGGCCGCAGGCGCCACGCTCGCCACCGGCGGCACGTACCAGGACCTGTTCTTCGCCCCCACCGTGCTCAGCGACGTCAGCCGCGACAACCCGGCCTTCCACGAGGAAATCTTCGCGCCGGTGGCGGTGGTGGTGCCGTTCGACAGCGACGACGAGGCGGTGGAACTGGCCAACGACAGCGAATACGGCCTGTCGATGGCGATCGTGTCCAGCAACGTCGGGCGCGCGCTGAAGCTGGGCGAGCGCCTGCGCACCGGGCTGCTGCACATCAACGACCAGACCGTGAACGATGAAGTGATCAACCCGTTCGGGGGCGTGGGTGCCTCCGGCAATGGCACCAGCATCGGCGGTCCATCCAACATCGACGAGTTCACCCAGTGGCAGTGGCTGACCGTCAAGGGCGAAGCGCCCGCCTACCCGATCTGAGCGAAGGAAACCGACATGAGTGCAACTGCAGAACTGCGCGACATCACCGTGGCCGTGGTGCGCGGGAAGGAACAGCCTTTCACCATCGAACCCGCGCGCATCCGCGCGCCGCAGGACGACGAGGTGCTGGTGCGGGTGATCGCCACCGGGCTGTGCCATACCGACCTGATCGTGCGTGACCAGTACTACCCCGTGCCCTTGCCGGCGGTGCTCGGCCATGAAGGCGCGGGCGTGGTCGAAGCGCTCGGCCCGGGGGTGAAGGACCTGAAGGTGGGTGACCACGTGGTGCTTACCTACGGTGCCTGCGGCCATTGCAACCCCTGCAGCGGCGGCCATGGCGCGTACTGCAAGGACTTCTTCGGGCTCAACTTCGGCGGCGGCGCGCTGGACGGTTCCACCGCGATCCAGGCGCCGGACGGCACCCCGCTGCACGATCATTTCTTTGCGCAGTCCTCGTTCGCCACCTATGCGTTGAGCCGCGAGAACAACGCCATCAAGGTGCCCGACGACGCCCCGATCGAACTGCTCGGCCCGCTCGGCTGCGGCATCCAGACCGGTGCCGGGGCGGTGATCAATTCGCTCCAGGTCACCCCCGGCAGCAGCTTTGCCAGCTTCGGTGCCGGCGCGGTCGGCCTGAGCGCGGTGATGGCCGCGCGCGTGGCCGGGGCCACCACCATCATCGCCATCGACGTGGTGCCGTCGCGGCTGGCACTGGCCACCGAGCTCGGCGCCACCCACGTCATCAACAGCCGCGACGTGGACGTGGTCGACGCCGTACGCGCGATCACCGGGGGCGGTGCCAACTTCGTGCTGGAATCCACCGGCCGTCCCGAGGTGCTGGCGCAGGGGATCGAGGCGCTTGGCGGGCGCGGGGTGATCGGCGTGGTCGGTGCGCCCAAGCTCGGCACCAAGGCCGAGTTCGACGTCAACAACCTGCTGCTCGGCGGGCGCAGCATCCGCGGCATCGTCGAGGGCGACAGCGTGCCCAAGGTGTTCATTCCGCAGTTGGTGCAGCTGTACCAGCAGGGCCGTTTCCCGTTCGACAAGCTGGTGAAGTTCTACCCGCTGGACCAGATCAACCAGGCCGCCGAAGACAGCACCCGTGGCATCACCCTCAAGCCGATCCTGACCATCGGCAAGTGAAACGCACCGTCGCAGGCCCACGGGCCTGCGACGGTGCGGTCAGTCAGCATCACGGGTGTACGCTCCAGGTCCGGTTTGGAGGAACACCCATGGGCGGCATGCAGCGGGAGCAGCAACTGGCATTGGCGGCCGCGCGCCAGCGTTTCGCCGACGGCGGGGCGCTGGCCGAGTCGCTGCTGGCGCCGTCGGTGCAGCGCTCGTGGGAGCGCTCGCGGCAGGCCGGGGTGCAGCCCCGGCAGGAGCCGCACTACGCGCCCCTGGCCGCCGCCGGCCCGCGCCTGGAGGCCCCGGCCGACCGCCGCCTGGCCCGCTGCGTGCGCGACGACCTGGACCATCTCTGGGCCGCCTTCGGTGGACGCCAGTGGACCTTGTTCTGCGTCAACGCCGACGGCATGGTGGTGGCCCAGCGCGAGCATGGCCTGGCCGATGTGCCGGTGCTGCGCCCGATCCAGGTCGGGCGGCGCCTGCGCGAGATCGACATCGGGACCACCGCGCCGGCCTGCAGCCTGGCCGACGACACCCCGGCGCTGGTGCGCGGCAACGAACACTACCTGGACCGCTTCGCCGCGGTGTTCTGCCTGAGCGTGCCGCTGCATGGGCTGGATGGCGAAGTGCTCGGCGCGCTGGACATCACCGGTACCGGCGAGCGCGATGCGGAGCTGCTGCATGGCTATTTCCGCCAGGCCGCGCTGTCCACCGAGAACCGGCTGATGGTCGAACACCGGCCCTGCCACCTGCTGGCCGTGCAGCACGACGCGCGCTGGCTGCAGTCGCCGTTGCAGGGACTGCTGGCGATCGAGGAGGACGGGCGCGTGCGCGCGGCCAACCGGGTGGCGCGACGCCTGTTCGGCCTGCCGCGCCGCGGGCCGTTGCCGCTCCTCACCCTGCACGGCCTGTTCGCCGGCGCCAGCGTCCACCAGCGCCGCCGCCTGCTGCTGGCCGGCCCGGCCCACCGGGTGCGGCTGGACGAAGACCATGCAGTCTACGTGCAGTACCTGCGGGGGCCGCTGGCCGCGCGGGCAGGGCGGGGCACGACGGCCACCGCGCGGGGGGCCGGCATGCCGTCACTGCGGGCACAGGGCACGCAGGCCGTGCGAGACGCCGTGGCGGCGCACGAGGGCAACATCGCCGCCGCGGCACGCCAGCTGGGGATCTCGCGGACCACGTTGTACAAGCACCTGCGCGGGTAGCGGCGCGGGGGTGCCGGCCCACGGCCGGCATCACCGAATCCGCGCGACCGGCCGGTAGTGCCGGCCCTTGGACGGCGCCACGCGGCCGATCGGCGTTGGATCAATCGCGGAAATTATCGAACTGCAGCGGAACCTCGAAGGTCTCCTTCCTCAGCAGCGCCATCGCGTCCTGCAGATCATCGCGCTTCTTGCCGGTCACCCGCAGCTTGTCGCCGTTGATCTGGCTGTCCACCTTCAGCTTGGCTTCCTTGATCTTCGCCGCGATCTTCTTGGCCACCTTCTGCTCGATACCCTGCTTGACCGTGATCTTCTGGCGCGCACCGGCCAGATTGGATTCGATATCGCCAAACTCCAGGCACGCCGCGTCGATCTTCCGCGCGGTCAGCCGCTGGCGCAGGATGTCGGTCATCTGCTGCAACTGGAAGTCACTCGGCGCGGACTGGGTGATCACGCTGTCTTCCAGCACGAACTTCGCCTCCACCCCCTTGAAATCGAAGCGCGTGGACAGCTCGCGGTTGGCCTGGTCGACCGCATTGGTCAACTCGTGGATGTCGACTTCGGAAACAACGTCAAAAGAGGGCATGGGCGAAACTCCAGCGGGTGAATGCCCACATTCTATCAAGCCACCGTGGACGCCCCGGCCATGCCGGTGATAATGGGCCATGAACATGCAGAAATCCCCCACCCGTGCCGTCGCCTGGATGCTGATGGCGGTCGCCTGCTTCTCGCTGATGGACGCCGGCATGAAGCAGCTCTCGGCCAGCTATCCCACCCTGCAGGTCACCTTCCTGCGCGGCGCGGCCTCGCTGCCGTTCGTGCTGGTCTGGGTGCTGGCCACCGCCGGCCCGCGCTCGCTGGTGCCCCGGCGCTGGGCCCTGCACCTGCTGCGCGGCGTGCTCGGCATGGCCATGATCGGCTGCTTCGTCTACGCCCTGCGCAGCCTGCCGCTGTCCACCGCCTACACCATCTACTTCGTCGCCCCGCTGCTGATCGCCGCGCTGTCGGTGCCGTTGCTGGGCGAGCACGTCGGCCCGCGCCGCTGGATCGCCATCGGCATCGGCCTGGTCGGGGTGCTGGTGGTGCTGCGCCCGGGCGTGGGCGGCTTCATCTCGGTGCCCGGGTTGATGGTGCTGCTGGCGGCGACCGCCTACGCGGTGGCCGCGATCACCGTCAGCATGCTCACCCGCACCGATACCCCGCAGTCGATGGTGGTGTGGTTCCTGGTGATCATGGCCGTGGGTGCCGGGCTGTTGGCCATCCCCGACTGGCAGCCGTTGCAGCTCGGCCACGCCGCGCTGATCGCCGGCATGGGCCTGGCCGGGGCCGGCGGGCAGGTTGCGCTGACCCGGGCCTTCCAGCTGGGCGAGGCCTCGCTGATCGCGCCGCTGGAATACACCGGGCTGGTCTGGGTGATCGGCTGGGACCTGCTGTTCTGGGGCGCGCTGCCGGACGGGGCGACCTGGCTGGGCGCGGCGATCATCGTCGCCTCCGGCCTGTACCTGCTGCACCGCGAGCGGGTCCGCCAGGTCCAGCCGCCCAGCCCGCTGGACCACCCGTGAGCCGTGCCGGGCCCACAGCGGGCCCGATCACGTCGGCTTAGAACCAAACGGAATATCATTGCGCGCTGCCGCACGGGCCAGGGCCGTCCCGCGCTGGTAGGCTGCACGCCCCCTCCCGTCGATGCCCCGGTTGACCGCGAAGTGATCGAGTTCCAGCGCCTGCACAAATCCTATGCCGTCGGCGGCCGCGCGATTGCCGCGCTGCAGCCGCTGGACCTGACCATCGAGGCCGGCGAAGTGTTCGGCATCATCGGCCATTCCGGTGCGGGCAAGTCGACCCTGATCCGCCTGATCAACCGGCTCGAAGAACCCACCGGTGGGCGGCTGCTGATCGGGGGCGAGGACGTCACCGCGCTGGATGCCGACGGCCTGCGCGTGCTGCGCCGGAAGATCGGCATGATCTTCCAGCACTTCAACCTGCTGTCCTCGCGCACGGTGGCCGCCAACGTCGCCTTCCCGCTGGAACTGGCCGGCACCCCGCGCGCGGAGATCGATGCGCGCGTGGACGAACTGCTGCGCACCGTCGGCCTGGAAGCGCACGCCACCAAGTACCCGGCGCAGCTGTCCGGCGGCCAGAAGCAGCGCGTGGGCATCGCCCGCGCCCTGGCCACCCGCCCGCAGATCCTGCTGTGCGACGAGGCCACCAGTGCGCTGGACCCGCAGACCACCGCCTCGGTGCTCAAGCTGCTGGGCAGGATCAACCGCGAACTCGGCCTGACCATCGTGCTGATCACCCATGAGATGGACGTGATCCGCCGCGTCTGCGACCGCGTTGCCGTGCTCGATGCCGGCCACCTGGTCGAGACCGGCCCGGTCACCCAGGTGTTCCTGCACCCGCAGCACCCCACCACCCGCCGCTTCGTCAGCGAATCGGAGCAGGTGGACGAAGGCGAGCTGCACAAGGATTTCGACGCCGTCGCCGGCCGCATCGTGCGCCTGACCTTCCTCGGTGCCGACACTTACGAACCGCTGCTGGGGCGCATCGCGCGCGAGACCGGCGTGGACTACAACATCCTGTCCGGCCGCATCGACCGGATCAAGGACACGCCTTATGGCCAGCTGACGGTATCGCTGGTCGGCGGTGACGTGGCGGCCGCACAGGCCGGCTTCGTTGCCGCCGGTGTCCACCTCGAGGAGCTGCGTCGATGATCCTGGCTACCGCCGGCGGGTTCTTCCGCCACCTGGACGCAGGCAAGTGGGCCGATATCGGCCAGGCCACCCTGGATACGCTGCTGATGCTCGGCGGCTCGCTGCCGCTGACGCTGCTGATCGGCCTGCCGCTGGGCGTGCTGCTGTTCCTCACCGGTTCGCCGCAGCTGCATCGCAAGCCGGTGCTGTATGGCGCGCTGGCGCTGCTGGTCAACCTGCTGCGCTCGGTGCCTTTCATCATCCTGATGATCGTGCTGATCCCGCTCACGCTGTGGATGATGGGCACCTCGCTCGGCGTCCGTGGCGCGATCGTGCCGCTGGTGATCGGCGCGGCGCCGTTCTATGCACGGCTGGTGGAAACCGCCCTGCGCGAAGTGGACCGTGGCGTGATCGAAGCCACCCAGGCGATGGGCGCCACCACCTGGCAGCTGGTCACCCGGGTGCTGCTGCCCGAAGCGCGCCCCGGCCTGATCGCCGGCGCCACCGTGACGGTGATCGCGCTGATCGGCTTCACCGCGATGGGTGGTGCGATCGGTTCCGGCGGCCTGGGCGATCTGGCCTTCCGCGATGGCTACCAGCGCTCGCACACCGACGTGGCCCTGGTCACCGTGGTGCTGCTGCTGGTGCTGGTGCAGGTGCTGCAGATGATCGGCGACCGCCTGGTCTCGCACTACAGCCGGAAATGACCGGTCGGTACCGACCGTTGGTCGGTACGCCATGCCCAGGGGCGACGTGGCATGGCCCCAGGATGTGCCGCCGACGCGATTGCACGCCATCGTGCATGAAACCCGTGGCATAACGGCGGATACCGCGGTGCGCCTGGCGCGTCATTTCGGCGGCGACGCCGCGTCGTGGCTGGCCCTCCAGGCCGAGTACGATCTGAAGACGCTGCCGACCCGTCAGGAAATCGAGCGCAGGGTGCAGCCGCGCGAGGCGGCCTGACCGCCGCCCTTACCGGACGTTCGGCACCTCATAGCCCAGCCGGTCCACCTGCTCGGGGTGCTGCGGCACGCGCTTGAGCTTGTCGGTATTGACCCCGTACTCGTCACGCAGGCGGGTAGCCAGTTCCTTGTACAGGTCCTTGTCCATGTCCGGCTTGCGCGCGAAGATCCAGGCCATTTCGCGGCCCGGGTAGCCAAGCATCGCCCACGAATAGTCCGGCGCCACTTCCAGCACGCGGGTGTGGGTGGGCACGATCTTGTAGAACCAGGTGCGCCAGTTGTGGTTGCCGCTGTCCTCGTCCACCGAGGCGCGCACGGTCAGCTGCTGCAGCGGTTCGGAGAAGCCGTTGCGGTAGCGGTAGGTGATGCTCACCTTCTGGTCGCCGCGCAGGCTGAACTCGTTGACGCTGGCCACGTGGCCGCGCTCCACCGGGTTGGGCACCCGGCCGATCACGTACCAGGTACCCATGAACCGCTGCAGGTCGATCGGGGCGCCGATGGCGTTGGCGGCCTCCGGCGCCGGGGTCGGCTTGGCCTCGTGGCGGAAGGCGCAGGCGGACAGCAGCGACAGCGTCGACAGCAACAGGAGAGCGCGAAGCGGGCGGTTCAGAGACATGCGGCAGAAGGCTCCAGTGGCTGGCACGGGCATGGTGGGTGGGACGGGGGAGAACGTCAATGGTGGCGTTCACGCTTGCCGTAGCCGCTGCGTCGGCAGGTCGCAGCCGGTGAGATGGTGGCACGGCAAGGTGACGCATCACTTTCGCACGGAGTCGTGTCATGTCCTTGTCGTCTTCGCGTCATTGCCCGCGTTCACAGCGCTCCGCGCGTGCCGGCACCTGCCCCGATCCGCAGGTGCTGCGGGCCGTACGCCAGGTGGCCCTGGCGGGCCTGGCGCTGGTGCTGGTGTGGCCGGCAGCCCGTGGCAGCAGCGAGTGGCTGGGCTGGATGCCCATGTGGCTGGTCGGCATGCCGTGGCTGGCCTGGTGGAGCCTGTACCGCTTCCGCCTGCCGCAGGCCCTGCTGCAACGCCGCAGCCGTCGCCGGCGTGGCCCGCAGGCCAGGCGCCGCACGGCGCGCATGGTCCCGCGCGCCGCGCGCCCTGACCTTCGACACGGGGGCGCGGGCCAGCCCGTGTGATAGCGTCCGGGGCCTATGACTGTCTGGAGCCCCAATGTCCCGAATCGCTTCCGCCTGCCTGTTGGCAGGCCTGCTGTCCGCCACCGTGGCAGGCACCGCCATGGCCGCTGACGCCCCCGCCGACCCTTACGCCTGGCTGGAAGACGTCACCGGCGACGCGTCGCTTGACTGGGTCAAGCAGCAGAACGCCAAGTCCGAGGGGCGCCTGGCCCAGACCCCGGCGTTCAAGCAGATGGAAGCCAGCATCCGCGAGGTGCTCGATTCGGACGCCAAGATCCCCGGCGTGCAGAAGATCGGCGACTACTACTACAACTTCTGGAAGGACAAGCAGCACGAGCGCGGCCTCTGGCGCCGCACCACGCTGGCCGAGTACCGCAAGGCGTCGCCGACGTGGGAAACCGTGCTCGACCTGGACGCGCTGAACAAGGCCGAAGGCGAGAACTGGGTATGGCATGGCGCCGAGTGCCTGCGCCCGGACTACTCGCGCTGCCTGATCGCGCTGTCGCGCGGCGGTGCCGATGCCGACGTCACCCGTGAGTTCGACCTGGCCAACAAGTCCTGGATCAAGGACGGCTTCTTCCGTCCGGAATCCAAGGGCGGGCTGAACTGGATCGATCGCGACACGGTGTTCGTCTATACCGATTTCGGCGACGGTACGATGACCAGCTCCGGCTATCCGCGGGTGGCCAAGCTGTGGAAGCGCGGTACTCCGATGGCCTCGGCGAGCGTGGTCTACGAGGGCAAGCCGGATGACATGTACATCGCGGCGATGCACGACGACACGCCCGGCTACGAGCGCAACCTGGTCAGCCGCACGCTGGCCTTCTACAACAACGAGGTCTACCTGCGCGGCGACGACGGCACGCTGACCAAGATCGATGCACCCAACTCGGCCGAGAAGGGCCTGCGCAAGCAGTGGCTGACCCTGGAGCTGCGCGAGCCGTGGACGGTGGGCGGCAAGACCTACACCGCCGGTTCGCTGCTGGTGACCAAGCTGGACGATTTCATCGCCGGCAAGCGTGATTTCGAGGTGCTGTTCGCGCCGACCGAGACCACCTCGCTGGCCGGCAGCAGCTGGACCCGGAACCACCTGGTGCTGAACGTGCTGGACGACGTCAAGAGCCGCCTGAGCGTGCTGACCCCGACCGACAGCGGCTGGAAGAAGAGCGCCTTCACCGGCGCGCCGGCCTTCGGCACCGTGGCCGTGGGTGCGGTGGATGCCGATGACAGCGACGCAGTGTGGATGACGGTCACCGACTACCTGACCCCGACCACGCTGGCACTGGCCGAGATCGGCAAGCAGCCGGAAGTGCTCAAGACCATGCCGGCGTTCTTCAATGCCGACGGCAAGGTGATCGAGCAGCACTTCGCCACCAGCAAGGACGGCACCCGCGTGCCGTACTTCGTGGTGCATGCCAAGGACATGAAGCTCGATGGCAGCAACCCGACCCTGCTGTACGGCTACGGTGGCTTCGAAATCTCGCTGACCCCGTCGTATTCCGGCGGCATGGGCCGGGCGTGGCTGGAGAAGGGCGGCGTGTACGTGGTGGCCAACATCCGTGGTGGTGGCGAATACGGTCCGCGCTGGCACCAGGCCGCGCTGAAGCAGAACCGGCACAAGGCGTATGAGGACATGGCGGCGGTCGCCCGCGACCTGGTGACCCGCAAGATCACCTCGGCCAAGCACCTGGGCGTGCAGGGTGGCAGCAACGGTGGCCTGCTCACCGGCAACATGCTCACCCAGTACCCGGAGCTGTTCGGGGCGGTGGTGGTGCAGGTGCCGCTGCTGGACATGAAGCGCTACAGCCACCTGCTGGCGGGCGCCTCGTGGATGGCCGAGTACGGCAATCCGGATACGGCCGACTGGTCCTACATCCAGACGTTCTCGCCGTACCACCTGTTCGATCCGGCCAAGACCTACCCGCCGGTGCTGTTCACCACCTCCACCCGCGACGACCGCGTGCATCCGGGCCATGCCCGCAAGATGGCGGCCAAGATGATCGCGGCGGGCAAGGACGTGACCTATTACGAGAACATCGAGGGCGGTCATGGCGGGGCGGCCAACAATGCGCAGGCCGCGCACATGTCGGCATTGGCCTATAGCTTCCTGTGGGAGCAGTTGCGGTAGAGTCGAGCGTTGCTCGACTGCTGGGATGGCCCATCGGCCCGGTAGCCGCAGGGAATAGCCGAAGGCATCTTCGGCCCGCCTCCGGGTGGTGGGGCGTCAGGTTGGCCTCACCCCAGTTTCAACGCCACGCAGCAATGCGTGGCGTTTTTTTTTGGGGTTTTTCTTTCGCCTGCGGCGGGCTTTCAAGTGCCGAAGGCAACTGCAGGATCAACGTCAACGTCCACCGCTGCTCGTGTGTGCTTTCGCTGGTTTGGGCGGGTACGGGCGGGTTGGCGGGACACGCCGTAAATACATCCCTGTAGGCTCGCATGCGCCATCCATGGCGCATGACGGTCCCGCCAACCCACCCGTACCCGCCCTTGACAGTGTGCGGGTGCTCAACCAAGAAGCAGGGAAGCAAAGAGCGGTGAAGCCGGCGATGCCTTCTGCTGGCGCTTTCGCGTTGTGCCATGGCCACCGACCCGTTGTCTGGGGGTGGGGGTGTGTGGATTCGCGGGACCGTCGTACGCCATGGATGGCGTACGCGAGCCTCCACGGATGGATTTACGGCGTGTCCCGCGAATCCACACATCCCCGCCCAGCTCGACCGTTCGCCGCCTTTGCGGCTTTTGCGCCGTTTCAGCTTTTGCAGCTTTTGCAGCTTTTCAGCTTCCAAAGCTTCTAAAACACTGCCGCATCACCGCACCCACGTCTCCAGCCCGCGCCGGATACGCGCCACCGCCTCTTCCAGCCGCGGCACCTCCTGCGTGTAGGCCAGCCGCACATGCTCGTTCGCGCGGTAGTGCCCGAAATCCAGGCCCGGGGTAAACGCCACGTGCTGGGTTTCCAGGAAGTGCGTGCAGAACGCCTGCGCGTCGTCGGTGAACGCGCTCACGTCGCAGTACAGGTAAAACGCCCCTTCCGGCTCCACCTCGATACGGAAACCCAGCGCGCGCAGCGCCGGCAGCAGGTAGTCGCGGCGCTCGCGGAAGGCCGCGCGGCGCTGCTCGAACACGGCGATCGTGTCCGGCTCGAAACAGGCCAGCGCCGCGTGCTGGGCGATGCTCGACGCACTGATGTACAGGTTCTGCGCCAGCTTCTCCAGCTCGGGCACCGCCTGCGGTGGCGCCACCAGCCAGCCCAGCCGCCAGCCGGTCATCCCGTAATACTTGGAAAAACTGTTGAGCACGAACGCCTCGTCGTCCACCTCCAGCACGCTGGCTGCGTCCATGCCATAGGTGAGTCCGTGGTAGATCTCGTCCACCACCAGGTGCCCGCCCCGCGACTTCAGTGCCTGCGACAGGCCGCCCAACTGCGCCGCCGACAACACCGTGCCGGTCGGGTTGGCCGGCGAGGCCACCAGCGCGCCGACGCTGTCGGCGTCCCAGTGCCGCGCCACCAGGTCCGGGGTCAGTTGGTAGGCCGTCGACGGGTCCACCGGCACCAGTTGCGCCGCGCCTTCCACCAGGCGCAGGAAGTGCCGGTTGCAGGGATACCCCGGGTCGGCCAGCAGCCAGTGCCTGCCCGGGTCCACCAGCAGGCTGCTCGCCAACAGCAACGCGCCCGAGCCGCCGGGGGTGACCAGGATCCGTTCCGGATCGATCTCACACTGGTAACGCGCGCGGTAGAACCCCGCGATCGCCTGGCGCAGCGCCGGCAGGCCGCGCGCCGCGGTGTAACGGGTGTGGCCGGCAGCCAGTGCGGCCTGGCCGGCACGCACGATCGGCGCGGCGGTGGTGAAGTCCGGCTCGCCGATCTCCAGGTGGATGACATCGTGGCCGGCCTGCTCCAGCGCCTGCGCGCGGGCCAGCAGCGACATCACGTGGAAGGGTTCGATTTCCTGACTGCGGCGGCTGTAGCCGCGCGGGGACGTGGGAGTGCTCATGCCGCCGATGATAGGCGCTGTGACCACCGGCAGGCTTGCCGCCGCCGCCAGGCCCGCCCAGACTGGGCTGAACACGGACGCCATTGCATTCCCCCGAAAGGAACCTTATCTCGTGAAGCCCGCCCTCTGTTTACTGGTTGCCAGCCTGATGACCTCCAACGTGCATGCCGCCCCCGCGCTGACCCCGCCCGACGCCGAGAAGCATCCGCACACGGTCAAGGCGCCGTTCGGTGCCACCCGCAGCGACGACTATTACTGGCTGCGCGACGACAAGCGCGAAGACCCGAAGATGCTGGCCTACCTGAACGCGGAGAACGCGTACACCGACCAGGTGATGGCGCCGCTCAAGCCGCTCGAGGACACCCTGTACAAGGAAATCGTCGCGCGCATCAAGCAGGACGACGCCAGCGTGCCCGCGCGCGATCGCGGCTACTGGTACTACACCCGTTTCGAGACCGGCAAGGACTACCCGATCCAGGCACGGCGCAAGGGCAGCATGGACGCCCCTGAAGAGATCCTGCTCGACGTCAACGTGATGGCGGAGGGCAAGAACTACTTCGATGTCGGCGATGCCGACGTCAGCCAGGACAACCACCTGCTGGCCTGGGCCGAAGACGATGTCGGCCGTCGCCAGTACGTGATCCGCTTCAAGGACCTGCGCACCGGCCAGGTACTGCCGGACCGCATCGAGAACGTCTCGCCGAACGTGGTCTGGGCCGACGACAACCGCACCCTGTTCTACGTCGAGAACGATCCGGACACCCTGCTCACCGTGCGCGTGAAAAAGCACGTGCTGGGGACGCCGGCCAGCAGCGACGTGCTGGTCTACGAAGAAAAGGACGACAGTTTCTACATGGGCGTCGGCCGCACCCGCGACGACAGATTCCTCACCATCGAACTGCACAGCACGGTCAGCTCGGAGACCCGCTACGCCCCGGCCGCCGACCCGCAGGCATTCACCGTGCTGGCCCCGCGTGCGCGCGATGTCGAGTACGACGCCGACCACTTCAACGGTCGCTGGGTGATCCGCACCAACGATGCCGGTGCGAAGAACTTCAAGCTCGTCATTGCCCCCACCGATGCCACCTCGCGCACGCAGTGGACCGACTGGGTCGCGCACGATGACGCGGTGCTGGTGGAGGGCGTCGAGCTGTTCGATGGCTTCAGCGCGATTGCCGAGCGCTCCAACGGCCTGGAGCGGATCCGCCTGCTGTATGCGGACGGTCGCCAGGAATACGTCAAGGCCGACGAGCCGGCCTACTCGATGGGCCTGGCCGCCAACCCGGAGCCGGACAGCCCGTGGCTGCGCTACGCCTACAACTCGATGACCACCCCCACCACCACCTTCGAGCTGAACACCGTCACCGGTGAGCGTCGCCAGCTCAAGCAGCAGCCGGTGCTGGGCTACGACCCCTCGCAGTACACCACCGAGCGCGTCTGGGTGACCGCGCGCGACGGGGTCAAGGTGCCGGTCTCGCTGGTCTACCGCAACGGCTTCAAGAAGGACGGCAGCGCCGCGCTGTACCAGTACGCCTATGGCAGCTACGGCATGTCCATGGATCCCGGTTTCAGCCAGACCGTGGTCAGCCTGCTCGACCGCGGCGTGGTCTATGCCATCGCGCATATCCGCGGCGGCGAGGAAATGGGGCGCGCCTGGTACGAGGACGGCAAGCTGCTCAAGAAGCAGAACACCTTCAACGACTTCGTCGACGTCACCCGCGAACTGGTCCGCCTCGGCTATGCATCCAAGAACCGGGTGGCCGCCTCCGGTGGCAGTGCCGGCGGCCTGCTGATGGGCGCGGTGGCCAACCAGGCGGCGCAGGATTACCGGGTGATGGTCGCGCAGGTGCCGTTCGTCGACGTGGTCACCACCATGCTCGATGCGAGCATCCCGCTGACCACCAACGAGTACGACGAGTGGGGCAATCCCGAGCAGCGCGAGTATTACGACTACATGCTCGGCTACTCGCCCTACGACAACGTGAAGAAGCAGGCCTACCCGGCGCTGTTCGTCGGCACCGGCCTGTGGGATTCGCAGGTGCAGTACTGGGAGCCGGCCAAGTGGGTGGCCAAGCTGCGCGATGACAACACCGGCACGCATCCGATCGTGTTCCGCACCAACATGGAGGCCGGCCACGGCGGCAAGTCCGGCCGCTTCCAGCGCTATCACGAGCTGGCCGAAGCGTATGCGTTCGTGCTCGACCAGCTCGGGGTGACGCCTGCGGCGAAATGACCCATGGCGGGCAGGGCGGCGACCATCGCGGTGGCCGCCCTGGCTCGCTATGCTGCGCGCATGACTCTTCCCGAGCGCCCCGACGTTCCTGATGCCCCGGCCCCGCGGCCGCCGGTGCGGTTCCGATGGGCGTGGTGGCTGCTGGCCTATGCCAGCCTGGGCACCGGCATCGTCGGCATCTTCGTGCCGGGCCTGCCCACCACCGTCTTCATCCTGATCTCTGCCTGGGCCGCCTCGCGCGGCTCGGAGCGCCTGCACACCTGGCTGCTGCAGCACCCGCGCTTCGGCCCGGCCATCGTCAACTGGCAGGCCCACGGTGCGGTCAGCCGCTACGCCAAATGGATGGCCACCCTGACCATGACCGCGTGCGCCGGCATCATGCTGTGGTGCGTGCCGATCGCCTGGGTGAAGTGGCTGTCCATCGGCAGCATGACCGTGGTGGCGATCTGGCTGTGGAGCCGGCCGCTGCCGCCGGCCTCATGACGCGTGGCACCGCCAGGCCCCGCATGGGGTGGCTTTACCCCATTCACTGAATCGATACCCTCGGCCAAAGAGGGCACGGCTATACTCGGGGCATGAGCATCCCCCATCGCAACCGAATCCTGATTCCGTTGGCAGCGGCCTCGCTGCTTCTCCTTGCCGCCTGCGGCAACAAGGGCCCGCTGGTACTGCCGCAGAAGCCGGTGCCGGTCGAGGAAGTCGCCGAACCGGCCACCGACGCCACCCCGCCGCCGGCCGCCGTGGATGACACCGACACCCCGCCGGTGGTGCCCGATCCGGTCGATGCGCCGCTGAAGTCCGAAGACGGTAATGACTAAGGCCGCGTCCACCGCGCTGCGCTTCAGCAAGATGCATGGTGCCGGCAATGACTTCGTGGTGCTGGACCTGCGTGACGGTACGCCCGAACCCAGCCCGGCCCTGGCCACGCACCTGGCCGACCGCCATACCGGCGTGGGGTGCGACCAGATCCTGACCATCGAGCCGCCGCGTGCCGAGGGCTCGGTCGCGTCCTACCGGATCTGGAACGCCGACGGCTCGCAGTCCGAGCAGTGCGGCAACGGCGCGCGCTGCGTGGCGGCCTGGCTGGTCCGCGATGGCGCGGCCAGCGGCGACCGCTTCGCCATCGACAGCCCGCTGGCCACCCACACCATCGAGCGCCTCGGCAGCGACCAGTACGCGGTGGCCATGGGCGTGCCGCGCTTCGAACCGGCGCAGGTGCCGCTGCTCGGCTTCGCCCGCGCCCGCGATGAATACCTGCTGCCCCTGCAGGGCGACACCGTGCGTTTCGGGGCGGTATCGATGGGCAATCCGCATGCGGTGATCGAGGTCGGCCTGGTCGACGCGGCACCGGTGGAGCGGTTGGGCGCGTTGCTGCAGCAGCACGCCACGTTCCCGCAGTCGGTCAATGTCGGCTTCGTGCAGGTGATCGACCCGCGGCATGCGCGCCTGCGCGTGTACGAGCGCGGCGTCGGTGAAACCCTGGCCTGTGGCAGCGGTGCCTGCGCCGCGGCGGTGGTGATGATGCAGCGCGGCCGGCTCGAGCGCGATGCCACGCTGTCGCTGCCGGGCGGCGACCTGCGCCTGCGCTGGCCGGCCGACGACGCCCAGGTGGTGATGTCCGGCCCGGCAGCGTTCGTCTTTGAAGGGGAGTGGAACCCATGAGCGAGACCGTCGAAAAGATCGCTGCGCATGACGTCGCCGCCTGGCTGCGTCGGCACCCGGCCTTCCTCAAGCAGTTCCCCGACCTGACCCTCACCCTGGTCGTGCCGCGCGACGACGGCCCGACCGCCTCGCTGGCCAGCTACCAGCTCGAGGTGCTGCGCGACAAGAACCGCGAGCTGTCGCGGCGGTTGGCCGAGCTGGCCGCCAACGCGCAGGTCAACGAACGCCTGGCAGTGCGCACCCACCAGCTGACCCTGGCGTTGATGAAGCAGACCTCGGCCGCCGATACCCTGCGTGCCATGGCCGCCTCGCTGGAAGAAGACTTTGCCGGTGACCTGGTGCGGCTGGTGCTGCTGCACCCGGTGGCCGGACTGGAGCAGGCACCGTGGCTGCAGGTGATCGCCGCGGACAGTCCGGCCCTGGCCGCGTTCCGCGATTGCCTCCAGGATGGCGAACCGATCTGTGGCCGCCTGCAGCCAGAAAAGAACGCCGTGCTCTATGGCGAGCGCGTCGGCGAGGTGCAATCCAGTGCCTTGCTGCCGTTGCCGGGCGTGGGCCTGATCGCGGTGGGCAGCCACGATGCCAACCGATTCTATCCGGGCATGGGCACGCTGTTCCTGCGCATGATGGGCGAGTCGCTGGGCGTGGCGCTGACGCGCTTCGCGCAGGGCTGAGCCCGGTCGCGACCCCGCTGCCATGAGCGCCGCCGCCGAGTTCCTCTCGCACCTGCAGGTGGAGCGGCGCATGTCGGCGCATACGCTGGACGCGTACCGGCGTGACCTCGACGCGCTCACGCACTGGTCGCAGGGGCAGGGCGCGGTGATCGAGACCCTGCACGGCGAGCAGCTGCGCCAGTTCATCGCGGCCGAGCACCGTCGCGGGCTGTCGCCGACGTCACTGCAGCGGCGGCTGTCGGCCTACCGCAGTTTCTACGCCTGGCTGCTCAAGCACCAGCGCATCGACGCCAGCCCCGCGGCGGGCCTGAAGGCTCCCAAGGCACCGCGCAAGTTGCCGCAGGTGCTCGATGCCGACGAGGCGGTGCAACTGGTGGAACTGCCCACCGATGGCCCGCTGGGCCTGCGCGACCGCGCGCTGCTGGAGCTGTTCTATTCCTCCGGGCTACGCCTGAGCGAACTGTGCGCGCTGATCTGGCGCGACCTGGATTTCGCCACCGGTCTGGTCAACGTGATGGGCAAGGGCAACCGCCAGCGCCGCGTACCGTTCGGCTCGCACGCGCGCACCGCGCTGGAAGGCTGGCGCGGCGAAAGCGGCGGGGGCGAAGGCCAGCCGGTATTCCCCGGGCGCAAGGGTGGCCCGATCACCCAGCGCGCCATCCAGATCCGCATCCGCCAGCTGGCCCAGCGCCAGGGCCTGTTCAAGCACGTCCATCCGCACATGCTGCGGCACAGCTTCGCCAGCCACATCCTGGAATCGTCCGGTGACCTGCGTGGCGTGCAGGAGCTGCTTGGCCACGCCGACATCGCCACCACGCAGATCTACACCCACCTGGATTTCCAGCACCTGGCCAAGGTCTACGACGCCGCGCACCCGCGTGCCAAGCGGCGCAAGAACGGCAACGAAAGCTGAATCGATCCGCTGCGTCACCCGGGCGCAGGGCAGGGTGGGTTGAAGCCCCCGGCAACGACCCCACCTCAGTCTCTGTCACCCCGGAGGCTCCATGGACCCCAGTCAGAATCCCAATGTGTTTCACGCCACCACCATCATCTCGGTGCGCCGCAACGGTCATGTCGCGGTTGCCGGCGATGGCCAGGTCACCCTCGGCCACACGGTGATGAAGGGCAACGCCCGCAAGGTGCGCCGGCTGGGTCGTGAGGGCCAGGTGCTGGCCGGTTTCGCTGGCGCGGCCGCCGATGCCTTCACCCTGTTCGAGCTGTTCGAAGCCAAGCTGGAAAAGCATGGCCAGCTGCAGCGCGCCGCGGTGGAACTGGCCAAGGACTGGCGCACCGAGCGCCGCCTGGGCAAGCTCGAGGCGCTGCTCGCGGTGGCCGACAAGGACACCTCGCTGATCATCAGCGGCACCGGCGATGTGATTGAGCCGGAAGACGGCATCATCGCCATCGGCTCCGGTGGCTCCTACGCGCTGTCGGCCGCGCGCGCGCTGCTGGCGCACACCGAACTGGACGCCCGCACCATCGCCACCGAGTCGATCAACATCGCCGGCGACATCTGCATCTACACCAACCGCAACGTGGTGGTCGAGGAGCTTTGACCCGCAGGGTCAACGCTCGCTAGAGCCCCGCCATGCGTGGCTGCGGTTTCCGGTCAGCCACGCATGGCGTGGCGCTGCATCAGCGTTACGTCGCTGCCAGGCAGGCCGGTGATACGTCATTCCACCCCATATCCTCGTGAGCACATCCATGCCGCACAAGATCGAAGTTTCTTCCGCCACCATGACCCCGCGCGAGATCGTGCAGGAGCTGGACCGGCATATCGTCGGCCAGCACGATGCCAAGCGTGCGGTCGCCATCGCGCTGCGCAACCGCTGGCGCCGCATGCAGTTGCCGGCCGAACTGCGCAACGAGGTGATGCCCAAGAACATCCTCATGATCGGCCCGACCGGCGTGGGCAAGACCGAGATCGCGCGCCGCCTGGCCACGCTGGCCAACGCGCCGTTCGTGAAGGTCGAAGCCACCCGCTTCACCGAAGTCGGCTATGTCGGCAAGGACGTGGAACAGATCATCCGTGACCTGGCCGACACCGCGGTCAAGCTGTATCGCGAGCAGGCCAAGGTGCGCGTGCGCACCCAGGCCGAGGAGCGCGCCGAAGACCGCATCCTGGATGCGCTGCTGCCGCGCCGCAGCGTGGGCATCGGCTTCGATGCCGAGGCGGCGCGCAACGAGCCATCGGCGCAGGACAACGAGACCCGGATCAAGTTCCGCCGCATGCTGCGCAACGGTGAGCTTGACGAGCGCGAGATCGAGCTGGAAGTCACCGCCAACGTCAGCATGGACATCATGACCCCGCCGGGCATGGAGGAAATGGGCCAGCAGCTGCGCCAGATGTTCTCCAGCATGGGCGGCGGCAAGGCGCAGAAGCGCACGCTGAGCATCAAGGCGGCGCGTCCGCTGCTGATCGAGGAAGAGGCCGGCAAGCTGGTCAATGAAGACGACATCCGCAGCGCGGCGATCGAGGCCTGCGAGCAGCATGGCATCGTGTTCATCGACGAGATCGACAAGGTGGCCAAGCGCGGCGACAACGTGGGCGGCGGCGATGTCTCGCGCGAAGGCGTGCAGCGCGACCTGCTGCCGCTGGTGGAAGGCTCCAACGTGTCCACCAAGTACGGCACGATCAAGACCGACCACATCCTGTTCATTGCCTCCGGCGCGTTCCACCTGGCCAAGCCCAGCGACCTGATCCCGGAGCTGCAGGGCCGCTTCCCGATCCGGGTGGAGCTGGGCGCGTTGAGCAAGCAGGATTTCGTGCGCATCCTCACCGAACCGAAGGCGGCGCTGACCAAGCAGTACGAAGCGTTGCTGCAGACCGAAGGCGTGGCGATGACGTTCACCGACGATGCGGTGGACCGCCTCGCGGAGATCGCCTTCCAGGTCAACGAGCGCCAGGAAAACATCGGCGCCCGCCGCCTGCACACGGTGCTGGAGCGCCTGCTGGACACGCTCAGCTACGAGGCCCCGGACCGCGATGGCGAGACCATCAGCATCGACAAGGCTTACGTGGATGCGCACCTGGGCGAGCTGGTGCAGGACCCGGACCTGAGCCGCTACATCCTGTAACGCATCACACCGGTCGGGTGGTAGGAAAGCGGCGGCGCGAAAGCGTCGCCGCTTTTTTTTTGGCTCTTCTCCCGTCGGAGGGAAGCGTCTTTTGCCAAGGGCCGTCGCAGGGTAAGCACGACGCCTTTCCTGCCGCACCTGCCCAGCCTGGCCAGCGACGCCAATGAGCGCCTTTGGCGTTCGAGTCTTGGCGTCAGGCCTTACGCCTCGTCCTCAGTCGGCAACGCCGTCGGCGCCGCGCCCGGGGTGAACACACCCGGCTTCACGAACGCGCTCAGGATGGCATCCAGCGTCTGCAGGCCATCGCGCTTGATCTCGAACAGTTCCGGCTCCAGCATCGCGCTGTACAGCACGCCGGTCAGGCTCGTGCTCACGATGCGCGCCACCGTGTCCACGTCCACCCCCTCGCGCAACTGGCCCAACTCGCGCGCGCGCTCGAACGCGGCGGCGAAAATGGCCAGCTCCTCGCGCGATGCTTCCAGTTGCAGCGCCTGCATCGCCTGGCTCTCCACCGACAGATCGTTGCGCAGCATGATCTCCATCATGTTGCGCAGCCGCTCGTCGTCGGCCAGCTCCTGGAAGGACACCAGCAGCGCCGAGCGCAGGTCCAGCACCGGCGTGTTGCGCTTGGACGAGGTCGTCCGCCGCAGGCGCTCGATGAACGGAATGCGCTCGCGGTCGATCATCGCGGTCAGCACTTCGGTCTTGTTCTTGAAGTGCCAGTACACCGCGCCGCGCGTGTAACCCGCGCGCGCACCGATCATCGCCAGGCTGGTCCCGGCCACGCCGTATTCATGGAAACAGGCCTGCGCTGCATCAAGGATGCCCGCGCGGGTGGCCTGCGCCTCTTCTTTGGTTTTTCTGGCCATTGCGCTGTGCAGTTGCTGGATGAAACCGACCTGAATTGTACCGCTTTACAAACAAACATGCATGTATGTATATTTCTGTCCCACTGAACCTCGGCGAGGTGCGCGCGTAGCCGCGGCAGCGCCGGAGTCGTCAGATTTGCTGTATTTGCCGACCTGTTGGCTGTCATTCGTCGCTTTTCAAGGCGGGGTAGTGCTGCAGGCGACCCTTTTCGTTTCCTGTGAGCCCCCACCATGTCCCGATCCCCGTACCGTCTTCTCGCGCTGTCCCTCGCGATCGCCTTGACCGTGTCCGCCTGTGGCGGCGGTGAGCAGGAGGGGCCGCAGGGCGGCCCGGGCCAGGTCACCGTTGCCACCCTCAAGAGCGAACAGGTCAGCCTCACCCGCGAACTGCCCGGTCGCACCAACGCCTTCCTGGTGGCCGAAGTGCGCCCCCAGGTCAGCGGCATCGTCGCCAAGCGTCTGTTCACCGAGGGCGGCCTGGTCACTGCCGGCCAGCCCCTGTACCAGGTGGACGACGCCAGCTACCGCGCCCAGGCCAACAGCGCCCGCGCCCAGCTCGCCCGCGCCGAGGCCACTGCCAACGCGGCGCGCCTGAGCGCCAAGCGCATCACCGAACTGGCCAGGGTCGATGCGGTCAGCAAGCAGGACCTGGAAAACGCCGTGGCCGCGCAGAAGCAGGCCGAGGCCGATGTCGGTGCCGCCAGGGCCGCGCTGGACGCCGCCAACGTCACCCTCGGCTACGCGCGCATCACCGCCCCGATCAGCGGCCGCATCGGCAAGTCCTCGGTCACCCAGGGCGCGCTGGTCAGCGCCGGCCAGGCCGACGCGCTCGCCACCGTGCAGCAGCTCGACCCGATCTACGTCGACCTGACCCAGTCGGCCAGCGAACTGCTGCAGATGCGCCGCGAACTGGCCAGCGGCCGCCTGCAGGACAACCAGACCCTGCCGGTCACCATCCTGCTCGACGACGGGACCGAGTTCGCCCACAAGGGCACCCTGGAGTTCTCCGAAGTCAGCGTCGATCCCACCACCGGCAGCTACGCGCTGCGGGTCAAGGTGGACAACCCCGACCAGGTGCTGATGCCCGGCATGTACGTGCGTGCGCAGGTCGGCAGCGGCGTGCGCGAGAACGGCCTGCTGGTGCCCATGCAGGGCATCGCCCGCGATCCCAAGGGCGACACCACCGCGATGGTGGTCGGCAAGGACAACAAGGTCGACGTGCGCCCGGTCAAGGTCAGCCGCGCGGTGGGCAGCGCGTGGTTGGTCGAGGACGGCCTGAAGGCCGGTGACAAGGTCATCGTCGAAGGCCTGCAGAAGATCCAGCCGGGCATGCCCGTGCAGGCCACCGAGCGGGGGGCCGCGCCGGCCACGCCGGCCGCGCCCGCCGCTGCAGCCCCGGCCTCGGCCGACAAGCAGTAAGCGGAGAATCCCATGGCTCGTTACTTTATTGATCGCCCCATCTTCGCGTGGGTGATCGCCATCATCATCATGCTGGCCGGCGCGCTGGCGGTGGTGAAGCTGCCGGTCTCGATGTACCCCGAAGTCGCCCCGCCCGCGGTCGAGATCAGCGCCACCTACCCGGGCGCCTCGGCCAAGGTGGTCGAAGACTCGGTGACCCAGATCATCGAGCAGAACATGAAGGGCATCGATGGCCTGATCTACTTCTCCTCCAACAGCTCGGCCAATGGCCAGGCCACCATCACCCTCACCTTCGAGAGCGGGACCAACCCGGACATCGCCCAGGTGCAGGTGCAGAACAAGCTGCAGCTGGCCATGCCGCTGCTGCCGCAGGAAGTCCAGCGGCAGGGCATCAACGTGGCCAAGTCGAGCAGCGGCTTCCTGCAGGTGATCGGCTTCGTCTCCAACGACGGCAGCATGGATGCCAACGACATCTCCGACTACGTCGGCTCCAATGTCGTCGATCCGCTCAGCCGCGTGCCGGGCGTGGGCAACATCCAGGTGTTTGGCGGCAAGTACGCCATGCGCATCTGGCTGGACCCCAACAAGCTGCACACCTACAAGCTGTCGGTGGATGAAGTGACCGCGGCGATCACCGCGCAGAACGCGCAGGTCGCCATCGGCCAGCTCGGCGGCGCGCCGTCGGTCAAGGGCCAGCAGCTCAACGCTACCATCAATGCCCAGGATCGCCTGCAGACCCCCGAACAGTTCCGCAACATCCTGGTCCGCGGCGGCACCGACGGCAGCGAGCTGCGCCTAGGCGACGTGGCCCGGGTCGAGCTCGGCGCGGAGAGCTACGACTTCGTCACCCGCTACAACGGCAAGCCGTCCACCGGTATCGCCATCACCCTGGCCACCGGCGCCAATGCGCTGGATACGGCCAATGGCGTGCGCGCCGCACTGGAGGACATGAAGGCCAACTTCCCGGCCGGGCTGGAGTCGGTGGTGCCCTACGACACCACCCCGTTCGTGCAGGTCTCGATCAAGGGCGTCATCAAGACCCTGATCGAAGCGATCGTGCTGGTGTTCGTGGTGATGTACCTGTTCCTGCAGAACTTCCGCGCCACCCTGATCCCCACGATCGCGGTGCCGGTGGTGCTGCTGGGGACGTTCGGCATCCTGGCCGCGCTGGGCTTCTCGATCAACATGCTGACCATGTTCGCCATGGTGCTGGCGATCGGGCTGCTGGTGGATGACGCCATCGTGGTGGTGGAGAACGTCGAGCGCATCATGTCCGAAGAGGGTCTGTCGCCGCTGGAAGCCACCCGCAAGTCGATGGGCCAGATCACCGGCGCACTGGTCGGCATCGGCCTGGTGCTGTCGGCGGTGTTCGTGCCGATGGCCTTCATGAGCGGCTCCACCGGCGTCATCTACCGGCAGTTCTCGGCGACGATCGTGTCGGCGATGGCATTGTCGGTGCTGGTCGCCATCGTGCTCACCCCGGCGCTGTGCGCCACCATGCTCAAGCCGCTCAAAAAGGGCGAGCACCACGTGGCGCACAAGGGCCTGCTGGGTCGCTTCTTCAACGGCTTCAACCGCGGCTTCGACCGCTCCAGCGACACCTACCAGCGGGGCGTCAAGGGCATCCTCGCGCGGCCGTGGCGGTTCATGTCGATCTTCGCCGCGCTCGTGCTGATCATGGGCGTGATGTTCATGCGCCTGCCCAGCTCGTTCCTGCCCAATGAAGACCAGGGCATCCTGATGGCGCTGGTGCAGACGCCGGTCGGCGCCACCCAGGAGCGCACCCTGGAGGCGATGTACAAGCTGGAAGAGCACTTCCTGAAGAACGAGACCGAGGCGGTCGAATCGGTGTTCTCGGTGCAGGGCTTCAGCTTCGCCGGCATGGGCCAGAACGCGGGCATGTCCTTCATCAAGCTCAAGGACTGGAAGGAGCGCAGTGCCGACCAGGGCGTGGGCCCGATCACCGGGCGTGCGATGGGCGCGCTGGGGCAGATCAAGGACGCCTTCATCTTCGCCTTCCCGCCGCCGGCGATGCCGGAACTGGGCATCGGCTCGGGCTACACCTTCTTCCTGAAGGACAACAGCGGCCAGGGCCACGAGGCCCTGCTCAACGCGCGCAACCAGCTGCTCGGCGGCGCCGGGCAGAGCAAGCTGCTGGCCAACGTGCGGCCCAACGGCCAGGAAGACACGCCGCAGCTGCGCATCGACGTGGACGTGGAAAAGGCCAATGCCCTGGGGCTGTCGGTCGCCTCGGTCAACCAGACCCTGGCCGCGGCGTGGGGCAGCAGCTACATCGACGACTTCATCGACCGTGGCCGGGTCAAGCGCGTGTATGTGCAGTCCGATGCGGATTTCCGCATGAATCCGGACGACTTCAACCTGTGGTCGGTCAAGAACACGCAGGGCGAAATGGTGCCGTTCAGTGCCTTCGCCAGCAAGCGCTGGGACTATGGTTCACCGCGCCTGGAGCGCTACAACGGCGTGTCGGCGATGGAGATCCAGGGTGAGCCCGCGCCGGGCGTGGCCTCGGGCGATGCCATGGCCGAGATCGAGCGCATCGCCAAGGACCTGCCGCCGGGCTTCGAGATCGAATGGACCGCGTTGTCCTACCAGGAACGCCAGGCCGGTTCGCAGACCCCGCTGCTGTACACGCTGTCGCTGCTGATCGTGTTCCTGTGCCTGGCGGCGCTGTATGAGAGCTGGAGCGTGCCGACCTCGGTGCTGCTGGTGGCGCCGTTGGGCATCCTCGGTGCGGTGCTGGCCAACAGCATGCGTGGCATGGAACGGGACATCTACTTCCAGGTTGCGATGCTCACCACGGTGGGCCTGACCAGCAAGAACGCGATCCTGATCGTGGAGTTCGCCAAGGAAAACCTGGAGAAGGGTGCCGGCCTGATCGAGGCCACCATGCACGCGGTGCGCGACCGCCTGCGCCCGATCATCATGACCTCGCTGGCCTTCGGCCTCGGCGTGCTGCCGCTGGCGATCGCCTCCGGTGCCGGCTCCGGCGCGCAGCGCGCGATCGGTACGGGCGTGCTCGGCGGCATGGTGGTGGGCACCCTGCTGGGCGTGTTCTTCATCCCGCTGTTCTTCGTGGTGGTGCAGCGCGTGTTCAACCGTTCGCTGCGCAAGGGCGGCACCGGCACCGTGGCCGATACACGCAACAACGGCGACACGCCGGAGGGTGGTACCCATGAATAAGGCTTCCTGCCTGCTTGCCGCCGCGGTGGCGATCGCGCTGTCCAGCTGCGCCACGCTGGTGCCGGCCAGCACCGAGGTCGCCCCGGCGATCCCGGCGCAGTGGCCGGCGACCCGCGCCGACAGCGGCGCGGCCACCGTCGAGGTGGCCGACATCGGCTGGCGCGATTTCTTCAGCGACCCGCGCCTGCAGTCGCTGATCGACCAATCGCTGGCCAACAACCGCGACCTGCGCGTGGCCGTGCTGAATGTCGAGAAAGCGCGTGCGCAGTACCGCATCCAGCGTGCCGACCGGGTGCCGGCGATCGCTGCGCAGGGGCAGATGACCCGCAGTGGCGGCGACACCCCGGTGACCGAGCAGTTCAGCGCCAATCTCGGCGTGGTCGAGTTCGAGCTGGACTTGTTCGGGCGCGTGCGCAACCTCAGCCAGGCGGCCTTGCAGCAGTACTTCGCCCAGGCCGCCAACCGGCGCAGCGCGCAGCTGAGCCTGGTGGCCGAAGTGGCCAATGCGTGGCTGACATTGGGCGCGGACACCGAACAGCTGGCGATCACCCGGGCGACCCTGGCCACCTACGAGGACTCGCTGCGGCTGACCGAGGCCCGGCATCAGCTGGGCGATGCATCCTCGCTGGAACTCAGCCAGACCCGGACGCTGGTGGAAACCGCGCGTACCGACGTGGCCCGTTTCAGCGGGCAGGTCGCGCAGGACCGCAATGCGCTGGTGCTGCTGGCCGGTGGTCCGATCGACGATGGCCTGCTGCCCGGCGGCGAAATCAACCAGGTGGCCGCGGTGCGCGCGCTGCCGGGCAACGTACCGGGCGAGGTGCTGCTGCGGCGCCCCGACGTGATGGCGGCCGAACACACGCTGCTCTCGGCCAATGCCAACATCGGCGCGGCGCGGGCGGCGTTCTTCCCCTCGATCAGCCTCACCGGCAGCGTCGGTTCGGCCTCTTCGGCGCTGTCCGGCCTGTTCGATGGCGGCACGCGGGCGTGGAGTTTCATTCCCAAGCTCACCGTGCCGATCTTCCAGGGCGGCAAATTGCGCGCCAACCTCGGCGTGGCCACCGCAGACCGCGACATCGCGCTGGCGCAGTACGAAAAGGCGATCCAGTCCGGCTTCCGCGAGGCCGCCGATGCGCTGGCCCTCAACGACAGCCTGGATGCGCAGTTGGCCTCGCAGCAGGCGTTGGTGGCCGCGGCCGACCAGGCCCAGCGCCTGTCGCAGGCCCGCTACGATGCCGGCCTGGACAGCTTCCTCACCCTGCTCGACGCGCGGCGCACCGCCTACACCGCGCGGCAGTCGCTGGTCAGCACGCAGCTGGCGCAGCAGTCCAACCAGGTGGCGTTGTACAAAGTGCTGGGCGGCGGTTGGCACGAGCGCGGCTGAGCGAGGCGCGCAGCGCGGTAGAGCCGACCGTTGGTCGGCTGGCCATGCACCGCGGTAGAGCCGACCGTTGGTCGGCTGGCCATGCAGCGCGGTAGAGCCGACCGTTGGTCGGCTGGCCATGCACCGCGGTAGAGCCGACCGTTGGTCGGCTGGCCATGCAGCGCGGTAGAGCCGACCGCTGGTCGGCTGGCCATGCAGCGCGGTAGAGCCGACCGTTGGTCGCGGCTGGCCATGCAGCGCGGTAGAGCCGACCGTTGGTCGCGGCTGGCCATGCACCGCGGTAGAGCCGACCGTTGGTCGGCTGGCCATGCCGACGAGCGGACAGCAGCCGACTAACAGTCGGCTCTACCCGTCGGCTCCCCCGGTCATCGTCGTGACCATCAACGCGCTCATGAGCGCGGTTCATCCGCCCGGTCATGACGCGGATCGTCCTTGCGCCCGTCGCCATGGCAGCGGCGGGCGCGCTCCAGCGCATCGCCGGCTTCGCGTGCCATGCGCTCGTATTCGCTGCGGATCTCTTCCAGCCGCTCCTCGTCCAGTTCTTCCAAGTCGAGCAGTTCGTTGTTGGCCTCGGCGGTCGCCCGGATCAGTTCGTCCAGTTTGATCTGGACCGCGGCGGCGTCCGCGTTCTGGCTGTGCTGGATCAGGAACACCATCAGGAAGGTGATGATGGTGGTGCCGGTATTGATCACCAGCTGCCAGGTGTCGTTGAACTTGAAGATCGGGCCACTGACCGCCCACAGCAGCACGATCGACAGCGCGGCCAGGAACGTCCAGGGCGTACCGGCGGCGTAGGCCGCCTTCTTGGCGACCAGGTTGAACATACTGCGGAGTTTCATGCGGCACGGCAGGGTAGCGACGGTGCCACATCATTGGCGGCGCGCCGTGTACGCGCCGTGCAGTCTGCGCCGAGTCAGACGCGGGCGGCACCCAGGCGCGGGCGGGCGGCGACGTCGTGGCGGCTGCTCAGGTACACGTGCTCCCAGACCTCTTCGACGAAGGCGCGCGCCTGGTCTTCGCTGAGGCGCGGCATGATCTGCAGGGCGTACTGGGTCTGGAAGGATTCGTCGCGCTGCTCGTCGCTGGCGCGCGGCTGGGTGATCAGCGAATCGCAGGCGAACTTGATCCACGGCACGTAGTGGCCGAACGAGCCAGTGCCGCTGCCAAGGGTGCCGTCGGCGTGGCGCTGGCGCCAGTAGGCGACTTCCGCGTCAACGTCGATCACGGCGGGGATGGAAAGCTGGGCGGAAGACATGGTGGTGTCGATATGCAGGGAAGGGGTTGGATCAGAGTGCGTAAAGCGCAGTGCATGCAGCGTCATGGTGATGTCGAGTCGGCGTGGCCGCGGAGCCTGAAAAGTTCAGCCGGCGACTCGCCGAGCAGGTGCGCGTGCTCGACCGCACCGAGGCGCTCGGCGAACGTGGCCAGTTGGTTGCACACCGCCACGCGCTCGTGCGGGTGGGCCTCGGTCAGCGCCGCCTGGATGGCCTGGTAGGCGCTCCAGAAGGGGGCGCCGTTGTCGTGTTGGGCATGGAGCACCTGCAACTGTGTCCAGGCGTTGGATAACGCCGGATCCAGCGCGGTGCAGGCTATTCGGGCATTCATGACGTCTCCTCGACGTTGCTGCCCCCTGTGCACCCACCATAGGCCGTGGCTACCGCGCGATTGTTAGCGCAGCGTATGCAGCAGGTGCGCCAGCCGTGCGCGCAGCGCCCGCTCGGGTGCCTGATACGCTGCCAGCACAGCGTGTTCACCTGTCTGTATGGAACTGAAGCGTTCAGAACAGCGCGCGCTGCGACACGCGGTCGCAGCGCCTGGCAACGGCGCGATTGCGCGCCGCCACGCGCATTACTCGCCGATGTCTTCGTTCCAGACCTCGGGGTGGGCGCTGATGAAGCCGCCGAGCAGGTCTATGCAGGCCTGGCTCTGCATGTCGATCACCTTGACCCCGTTCTCGCGCAGCCACTCGATGCCGCCCTGGAAAGTGACCGATTCGCCCACCACCACGGTGCCGATGTTGAACTGGCGCACCAGCCCGCTGCAGTACCAGCACGGGGCCAGGGTGGTGACCATGATGGTGTCCTGGTAGCGACGCTGGCGCCCGGCCTTGCGGAACGCATCGGTCTCGCCGTGCACCGACGGATCGCCTTCCTGCACGCGGCGGTTGTGGCCGCAGCCGAGCAGGCGGCCGTCGGTGTGGTACAGCGCCGCGCCGATCGGGATGCCGCCCTCGGCCAGGCCCTGGCGGGCTTCGGCGATGGCGGTTTCAAGCAGGGCGGCGTAGTCGGGGGTGCTGATCATGGGCAATCCGTAGGCATCTGGACCGCCATGATAGTGGCCTGTCGCCGCCGCGGCAGCGGCCCGCGTGGCGGCCCTGCGGCACCGGGTCGCAGCGCGGAGGTGCCGCCGCGTGCCCAGCGGTGCGATAATCCGGCCATGAGCGAATCCCCCTACAAGACTGGCACCACCCATTTCGGCTTCCGCGATGTCGCCGCCAAGGACAAGCAGAAGCTGGTGGGCGAAGTGTTCACCTCGGTCGCGCGCAGCTACGACCTGATGAACGACCTGATGAGCCTGGGCATCCACCGGGCGTGGAAGCGCTACTACGTGGCCACCGCGCAGGTGAAGCCGGGCGACCGCGTGCTCGACCTGGCCGGTGGCACCGGCGATATCGCCGCGCTGATCAAGGAGCGCGTGGGCGAGGACGGCGAGGTGGTGCTGGGCGACATCAACGCCGGCATGCTCTCGGTCGGCCGCGACCGGCTGATGAACCGGGGCCTGGTCTCGGGCCTGGAGTACGTGCAGTGCAACGCCGAGGCGCTGCCGTTCCCGGACGCCAGCTTCGACCTGGTGACCATCGCCTTCGGCCTGCGCAACGTGACCGACAAGGACGCCGGCCTGCGCGAGATGTACCGCGTGCTCAAAGTGGGCGGCCAGGCCCGCGTGCTGGAGTTCTCCGAAGTCACCGCGGACTGGTTCAAGCCGATCTACGACTTCCACTCCTTCAAGATCCTGCCCAAGCTGGGCCAGTTGTTCGCCCGCGATGGCGACAGCTACCAGTACCTGGCCGAGAGCATCCGCAAGCACCCGCCGCAGGAACAGCTCAAGACGATGATGGGCGAGGCCGGCTTCGCGCGCTGCCATTACAAGAACCTGACCGGCGGCATCGTGTCGATCCACTCCGGCTACAAGATCTGACCCCACGCGCTGCGTTCTGCAGGCGCGCGCCAGGGGTGCGCGCCTCCTGCGCCGCGCCGGCGGACCGATCAGGCTGAATGCGCAGGCGGGACGGCACCGCTGCCCGGGCGGTGCGGCCAGGGGGTAAACTGGTCGTTTCACCCTGATCGGTCCCGATGTCCATGCGATCTCCGTTCCTGTTGATTCCCCTGGCCGTGGCGCTGGCCGCCGGCTGCTCCAAAGAACCGGCCGCCCCGACGGCCGCGCCCACCGCCACCGCACCGGCGAGCACTGCCATGAAAGCCGACAGCCGCAGCCATGATGAAAGCTCCTATGCCGAGCCGGACAAGGTGGTGGTCAAGGACCTGGCGCTGGACCTGAAGCTGGACTTCGACGCCAAGCAGATCGGCGGCACCGCGACCTACACCCTGGAGTGGAAGGACAAGGCGGCCAAACAGCTGGTGCTGGATACCCGCGAACTCACGGTGGAGAAGGTCGAGGCGATCGGCGCGGACGGCAAGGCCGCCCCGCTCCAGTTCGCGTTGGCCCCGGCCGACAAGGTGTTCGGCAGCAAGCTGAGCATCGACGCACCGGAACAGCCGGGCAAGGTCGTGATCACCTACCACACCGCCCCGACCGCCTCGGGCCTGCAGTGGCTGGAGCCGTCGATGACCGAGGGCAAGAAGCTGCCCTTCATGTTCAGCCAGTCCCAGGCCATCCACGCGCGTTCGTGGGTGCCGCTGCAGGACACCCCGAGCGTGCGCTTCACCTACAGCGCGCACGTGGTCTCGCGCCCGGACGTGATGGTGCTGATGAGCGCCGACAACGATCCCAAGGCCGCGCGTGACGGTGACTACACCTTCAAGATGCCGCAGCCGATCCCGTCCTACCTGCTGGCCATCGCCGCCGGCGACCTGGTGTTCGAGCCGATCTCCGGCCGCTCCGGCGTGTGGGCCGAACCGACCATGGTCGGCAAGGCCGCCAAGGAGTTCGAAGACACCGAGAAGATGATCGGCGCGGCCGAGAAGCTGTACGGCGAGTACCGCTGGGGCCGCTACGACATGCTGGTGCTGCCGCCGTCGTTCCCGTTCGGCGGCATGGAAAACCCGCGCCTGACCTTCGCCACCCCGACCGTGATCGTGGGCGACAAGTCGCTGGTCTCGCTGGTCGCCCATGAACTGGCGCACAGCTGGTCGGGCAACCTGGTGACCAATGCCAGCTGGAAGGACATCTGGCTCAACGAAGGGTTCACCACCTACGTGCAGGGCCGCATCACCGAAGCGCTGTACGGCCAGGAAATGGCCGAGATGGAGCGCGAAATCGACCAGAACGACCTGCTGGCCGAGGTCAAGGACATGAGCCCGGCCGACCAGGCGCTGGCCCTGCCGCCGCTGACCGAGCGTGACCCCGACGATGCGCTGAGCCAGGTGGCCTACGTCAAGGGCGCGTGGTTCCTGCAGTTCCTGGAGCAGCGTTTTGGCCGCGAGACCTTTGATCCGTTCCTGCGCGGCTGGTTCGATGACCATGCCTTCCAGAGCGCGAACACCGACCAGTTCGTCGTGTACCTGAAGAAGAACCTGCTGTCCAAGAAGCCTGGCGCGGTCACCGATGCCGAGCTGAAGGCGTGGCTGGACGAGCCGGGCATCCCGGCGTTCGCCACCAAGGCACGCTCGCGCAACTTCTCCATCGTCGACACCGCGCGCATCGCCTGGCAGGGCAGCGACACGCTGCCGAACGTGCAGATCAGCAGCGAGTGGGGCACCCAGGAGTGGGTCCACTTCATCGACGGCCTGGGCAAGACCCTGCCGGTGGAGAAGCTGGCGGCGCTGGACAAGGCCTACCACTTCACCGGCACCGCCAACGGCGAAATCGCGATGCGCTGGTATCCGCTGGCGATCCGCAGCGGTTACACGGCGGCCAATGAACCGGCCGCGGCGTTCATCGAGCGCGTCGGCCGCCGCAAGCTGATCCTGCCGATCTACGCCGAACTGGTGAAGACCCCGGAAGGCCTGGCGTTCGCCAAGGCCGCCTTCGACAAGGCCAAGCCGGGCTACCACCCGATCACCACCGCGTCGGTGCAGGACATGCTGGACAAGGCAAGCGCCAAATAATGCCCGTCGCTGGCCGGCATGGCCGGTCAGTGGCTACGGTGCGAGGCAATGCCTGAAAACGGCGGGGAAACCCGCCGTTTTTTTGTGTCCATGCGGTGCCGCTGCCGAGCATGGCTCGGCACTACCGGGCCGGTACCGTGCGAGACGCGCGCGATGCCGGTCGGGCATGCGCCGCGCACCGATGGCATGCCCGGCTGCGCCTCGGGACATCAAGCAATTGGGTAGAGCCGGGCCATGCCCGGCTGCTCGTCGGGACACCATGCAAGTGGGTAGAGCCGGCCCATGCCCGGCTACGCGTCGGGACACAATGCAATTGGGTAGAGCCGGGCCATGCCCGGCTGCTCTTCGCCGCCTCAGACGATACAGTAGTTGGGTGACGCCATCGGGCGCCTTGCCAATCACGGAGTACGCAATGAAACGACTGATCCTGGCCGCCGCCTGCGCGTTCGCGCTGGCCGCCTGCAGCAACCCCGAGGAAGCGCGCAAGGCGCAGGAAGCCGCCGCTGCGGCCGCCAGGGCGCAGCAGGAAGAAAAGGCCGAGGGCGTGGCCAAGCAGTACGACATGGCCGTGGCGTCGCAGGACTGGGAGCGTGCGCGCATCCACGGCGGCGCCCTGCTTGACCAGTACAAGGACACCGACGCGGCCGCCCGCATCGAACCGGGCTTCGCCGAGGTCCAGGCCAAGGGCGACGCGGCGCGCGACCTGCGCCGCATGCAGGGGCTGTGGCAGTACAACCAGATCCCGGTGGGCAGCAAGGGCAGCCAGGTCTCGGCGCAAATCTACAGCAAGGAACGCGTGGACGTGGATGGCAGCGGCGCCAAGCCGGTGCAGCTGGTGTTCCGCGACCACCCCGAGTGGAAGCGGCATGCCTACCTGGTGCTGCAGGCCGGCGACTTCCGCTGCCCGCAGTGCAAGGTGCAGGTGAGCGTGGATGGCGGCAAGCCGATCGCGATGGCCGCGTGGCGGCCCAAAACCGACGAAGCCATCGCGATGTTCATCACCGACCAGAAGGCGCTGTGGACGCTGGCGCGCAAGGCCAAGGTGATCAGCATCGAATTCCCGGTCAAAGCCGGTGGCACGCGTACCGCGGTGTTCGAGACCGGTGGCGTGGATACCCACCGCATGCCGACGTGGTGGCAATGACCGGCACCGCGCTGGCGTCGCCGGCACCGCCGTTGTCGGCGATGCGTCACTGGGTGTTCGACATGGACGGCACGCTGACCGTCGCGGTGCACGATTTCGAGCAGATCAAGCGCGCGCTGGCGATTCCGTCGGGGGAGGACATCCTCGCCCATCTGGCCGCGCTGCCGGCCGACGAGGCCGACGCCAAGCACGCGTGGCTGCTTGCCCATGAGCGCGAGCTCGCCGAGGGCGCACGCGCAGCCCCTGGCGCGGTGGCGCTGGTGCGCGCGCTGCACAGTGCCGGCTGCCGGCTGGGCATCCTCACCCGCAACGCGCGCGAACTGGCGCAGGTGACGCTGCAGGCCATCGGGTTGGCTGACGCGTTCGGCGCCGATGACATCGTCGGCCGCGACGAGGCCACGCCCAAGCCGTCGCCGGCCGGGCTGCAGTACTTCGTGGGGCGCTGGCAGGCGGACCCACAGCAGCTCGTGATGGTCGGCGACCACCGTTTCGACCTGGAATGCGGCCGCGCCGCCGGCACCCGCACGCTGCTCGTCAACGCCCCGGACAACCCGTGGCCGGGCCTGGCGTGCTGGCATCGCGCCGATTGCGGCGCCGTGCTGGCGGAGTGGGCAGGGAAGGGCCCTGCGGCCTGATCGCGGCCCCGGTGGGGCAGGCGCTATGCCGGCTCGGCGACGCCGCCAGGATCGGAATGCCGATCGTCCGCCGTCATCCGTGATCGAGGTGACGGAAGCGATGATCTGCAACGCCTACCGCCGGGGACGGCGAACGATTCACGGTGCCGCGGCGACGGACCTGCAAGCCGCCGGGCATGGCCCGGCGCTGCGCTGAAACGTCCCCGATCCACCGTCTGGGTGAAGAGCCCCCTTGGTGTCCAAGGGGGCGCGCCAACGGCGCGGGGTCCAGCCGGAATGCGCGGGCAGTGCGGTTACGCCGTCAGGGCGTAACCGAACTGCTGCTTGAACTGCTCGTTGAACTCATCGAAGGTGAACCGCTGGTTCTGCGTGCCCGGGTGCTCGACCTTCAGCGCGCCCATCAGGTTGCCCATGCGGCCGATGGTCAGCCAGTCGTAGCCCTTCTCGATGCCGTAGATCAGCCCGGCGCGGAACGCATCGCCGCAGCCGGTCGGGTCGACCACGCGGCGTTCGTGCGCCGGCGGGATGTCGTAGGTCTTTTCCGGGGTATGGATGACCGCGCCCTTCGGGCCGCGGGTGGTGATGTAGGCCTTGACCCGGCTCACGATCGCCTTTTCGTCCCAGCCGGTGCGCTCCTGCAGCAGGTTGGACTCGTAGTCGTTGACCACCACGTAGTCGGCCTGCTCGATGAAGGTGCGCAGTTCCGGGCCGTTGAACAGCGGCATGGCCTGGCCCGGGTCGAAGATGAACGGCACGCCCGCGTCGAAGAACTCCTGCGAGTTCTGGATCATGCCCTCGCGCCCGTCCGGGCCGACCAGGCCCAGGGTCACGCCCGGCACGTCCTTCACGTGGTTTTCGTAGGACCGCATCATCGCGCCCGGGTGGAAGGCGGTGATCTGGTTGTTGTCGTGGTCGGTGGTGATGAACGCCTGCGGGGTGAACAGCTCGTCGATCACCTTGACCCGGGTCAGGTCGATGCCCAGGCCCTGGAAGTACTCGCGGTAGGGCCCGAAGTCCGACCCCACCGTGCCCATCGGGATCGGATCGCCACCCAGCAGGTGCAGGTTGTAGGCGATGTTGCCTGCGCAACCCCCGAATTCACGACGCATCCGCGGCACCAGGAAGGACACGTTCAGGATGTGCACCTTGTCCGGCAGGATGTGATTCTTGAACTGGTCCGGGAACACCATGATGGTGTCGAAGGCAAGAGAACCACAGATCAAAGCGGACATCGATTAAGGCCTATGCGGAAAGGAGTTTGAGGCCCGCCGGGCGGGCAACGAAACGGCGCCGTGAGGCGCCCTGCGGCGCAAAGGTTAACGGGTGAGGCGGCTTTGGGCCAGAACCGGGGCCCTCGGGCGACATGAAAAATCGGCTGAATGGCCGTGAAGGCTTGCGTTGCACCAGATTTGTCCTTGCTCGCACACAGGGGGATTGCTAGGCTTGTCGCCCTCGAATTCTGCCCATTTTTTCGCCATCCCGCGTTGGGCGCGACACCCCCAGGATCAACTCCCAGATGTTCAAGAAACTGCGCGGCATGTTCTCCAATGACCTGTCCATCGACCTGGGCACGGCCAACACCCTCATCTATGTGCGCGGGCAGGGAATCGTGCTGAACGAGCCGTCCGTGGTGGCCGTGCGCCAGGATCGCGCCATCGGTGGTACCCGTTCCGTGGCTGCCGTCGGCGCCGAAGCCAAGCAGATGCTGGGCCGTACCCCGGGCCATATCACCACCATCCGCCCGATGAAGGACGGCGTCATCGCCGATTTCACCTACACCGAGGCGATGCTCAAGCACTTCATCAAGAAGGTGCACAAGTCGCGCTTCCTGCGCCCGAGCCCGCGCGTGCTGGTCTGCGTGCCGGCCGGCTCGACCCAGGTCGAGCGCCGCGCCATCAAGGAATCGGCCGAAGAGGCCGGTGCGCGTGACGTGTTCCTGATCGAAGAACCCATGGCCGCCGCGATCGGCGCCGGCATGCCGGTGACCGAGGCGCGTGGCTCGATGGTCATCGACATCGGCGGCGGCACCACCGAAGTGGCGGTGATCTCGCTGAACGGCATCGTCTACTCGGCCTCGGTGCGCATCGGCGGCGACCGCTTCGACGAGTCGATCACCAACTACGTGCGCCGCAACCACGGCATGCTGATCGGTGAAGCCACCGCCGAGCGCATCAAGGTGGAACTGGGCTGCGCCTACCCGCAGGCGGAAGTGATCGAGATGGAAATCTCCGGCCGCAACCTCGCCGAGGGCGTGCCGAAGATGATCAAGATCAACTCCAACGAGGTGCTGGAAGCCCTGCACGAGCCGCTCTCGGGCATCGTCAGCGCGGTCAAGCTGGCGCTGGAACAGACCCCGCCGGAACTGTGCGCCGACGTCGCCGAGCGCGGCATCGTGCTCACCGGCGGTGGCGCCCTGCTGCGCGACCTGGACCGCCTGATCTCCGAAGAAACCGGCCTGCACGTGCAGGTGGCCGACGACCCGCTGACCTGCGTGGCCCGCGGTGGCGGTCGTGCGCTGGAGCTGGTGGACATGCACGGCAACGAGTTCTTTGCGCCGGAGTAAGCGGCACCCGCCTTGCTCCATGGACACGCCCCTGCGGCGTGATGCCCGCTGCGTGCCTGGCACGCCGGGCATCGCAGCGCCGGGGCGTTGTCGCATCCCCCTCCTGTTTGCCTCCAGTCGAAGCCAGTCGTGCCGCCCTACGCCGGTCCTCCCGTAGCCTCCCGCCAGGGCGATGCCGCCAGTCCGCTGCGGCTGCTCGCCTACCTGGCCCTGGCCATCACCCTGATCGTGCTCGACGACCAGGCCGGCTGGCTGTCGCGCCTGCGCGCCCAGGCCAACGTACTGGTGCAGCCGGTGTGGGCGCTGGCCGGCTTGCCCGGCAAGCTCGGCACCCAGGTCAAGGACAACGCGGCCAGCCACGGCCAGCTGGTCGATGAAAACCGCGAGCTGCGCAACCAGTTGCTGATCGCCAATGCCCGCCTGACCCGCCTGCAGACCGCGGCGCTGGACAACGCGCAGCTGCGCGAGCTGCTCAACGTGGCCGAGCGCAGTGGCCTGGACGTCCAGCTGGCGCCGATCCTGGACATCGACCTGGACCCGGTCCGGCAGCGCCTGGTGCTGGCCGCCGGCAGCCGCGATGGCGTGCACATCGGCCAGGCGGTGATCGACTCGGGCGGGCTGATGGGGCAGGTGATCGCCACCACCGGCAGCAACGCCACCGTACTGCTGCTCACCGACCCCGACCACGCAGTGCCGGTCACGGTGGCACGCAACGGCGTGCGGCTGATCGTCTATGGCCGTGGCGACACCCTGGAGCTGCGCGACATCCCGCTCAGCGCCGGCGTGGAGGTGGGCGATGAGATCGTCACCTCCGGCCTGGGCGGGCGGTTCCCGGCCGGCTTCCCGGTCGGCAAGATCACCGCGCTGCGCCCCGACGACAGCCACGCCTTCCTGGTCGGCGAACTGAAACCAGCCGCGCAGCTGGACCGTGGCCGCGACGTGCTCCTGCTGCGCCCCGGCGCGGCGATCCGGATTCCGCCCAACCTGCGTCTGCAGGATGAGGCCGGTGGGCCGGCAGCGCCGTTGCCTGCGGCGCACGAACCGCCTCAGCCCGATCCGTCTGCGGCGAATCCGGCTGCCGGCGGGGCATCCCCCGCCAACCCGACGCCTTCTGCGCGCCCGCTGGAGCCGACCGCACCTGCGGCGCAACCGGCCCGCGCATCCTCCGTAGACCCCGCGTCGCCGGCGCGCCCCCTTCAACAACACGGGGGCTCTGCCGCAGCCACCTCTCCGGTCGTGCCGAGCCACGCTCGGCCGGCCGAATCCGTGGAGAACCGCGAATGAGCCGCCTGCGCGACAAACCGTGGGTGCTGCCGGTCAGCGTGGTGCTGGCGCTGCTGCTGGGGTTGCTGCCGCTGCCGGCGCTGCTGCAGCCGCTGCGCCCGTACTGGCTGGCGCTGGTGCTGGCCTATTGGGTGATCGAAGCGCCGGACCGGGTCGGGCTGGGCATCGCCTTCGCCAGCGGCGTGGTGGCCGACCTGTTGTATGGCGGGGTGCTCGGCGAACAGGCGCTGCGCCTGGTCATGCTGACCTTCATCCTGCAGCGCTTCCGCGCGCGCATCCGTTTCTTCCCGATGTCCCAGCAGATGCTGGCCATCGGCGGGTTGCTGTTCAACGACCGCATCGTCAGTGCGGTGGTGCATATCGTGGTCGGCGAGCCGACCCTGCCGTGGTCGTACTGGTGGGCGCCGCTGCTGGGCATGGCCCTGTGGCCGCTGTTGTTCGTGCTGCTCGACGCCGTCCGCTTCGGGCGTCGCGGGCGCTGACATGTACATGCGCCGCCAGGCCAAGAACCCCCACGCCGAAGCCGAGCAGTTCCGGCGCCGTGCCGCGCTGGGCTTCCTGGGCGTGCTGGTCTGCCTGCTTGGCCTGGGCGGCTGGTACTTCAAGCTGCAGGTGCTCGACCACGACATCTACGCCACCCGCTCCGAAGCCAACCGCATCAAGCCGCGGCCGGTGGTGCCCGGGCGCGGGATGATCTACGACCGCAACGGGCGGCTGCTGGCCGAGAACGTGCCTGCGTTCCGGTTGGACATCACCCCCGACAAGGTCAAGGACATGGATGCCACCCTGGCCGGGCTGGCCAGGATCCTCGACCTCAGCCCGGAGGACATCGAGACCTTCAACAAGTCGCGCAAGGCCCGCCGCAAGTTCCTGCCGGTCACGCTCAAGCTGCGCGTCAGCGATGAGGAAATGGCCCGCTTCGCGGTCGACCGCTGGCGCTATCCAGGCGTGGAGCTGGAGCCGTACCTGACCCGTCGCTATCCCTACGGCGACCTGTTCGCGCACATCATCGGCTACGTCGGCCGGGTGGATGACAAGGACCTGGAGATCCTCGGCGAGGGCAACGCGGCGCTGACCCATATCGGCAAGTCCGGGCTGGAGCGCTTCTACGAGCAGCAGCTGCGCGGCAAAGTGGGCTACGAGCAGGTCGAGACCAACGTACAGGGCCGCGCGATCCGCACCATCGGCCGGGTCGCGGCGCAGTCCGGCAGCGACCTGCGGCTGTCCATCGACGCAGACCTGCAGCGGGCGATGGTGGCCGCGTTCGGCGAGTTCGAGGGCGCGGCGGTGGCGATGGACCCCCGCACCGGCGAGATCCTGGCCATGGTCAGCCTGCCGTCCTACGACCCGAACCTGTTCGTGAACGGCATCTCGCACGCCGATTTCCAGGCGCTCAACAGCAACCCCTCGCGCCCGCAGTTCAACCGGCTGGTGCTGGGCGGGGTGGCGCCGGGCTCGACCATCAAGCCGTTGATCGGCCTGGCCGGCCTGGACAGCGGCACCCGCAAGCCGGAAGACAAGATCCTCTCCACCGGCATGTTCTACCTGCCGGGCACTTCGCGCGGCTGGGGCGATGCCAACCGTGGCGGCCACGGCTGGACCGACCTGCGCAAGTCGATCACCCAGTCGGTGAACACGTACTACTACAAGCTGGCCCTGGACATGGGCATCGACCGCTTCGACCACTACATGGGCTATTACGGCTTCGGCGAGCCGACCGGGATCGACCTGACCGGCGAGATCGGCGGCATCCTGCCCTCGCCGCAGCACAAGTACAAGACCCGCAAGGAGCGCTGGTACCCGGGCGACACGGTCAACGTGAGCATCGGCCAGGGCGACTGGAAGGTCACCCCGTTGCAGCTGGTGCATGGCGTCTCGGGGATCGGCAACGGCCAGTTGCGCACGCCGCACCTGGTGATGCAGCAGCGCGCCGGTTTCGATGCCGACTGGACCGCGATGCCGGTCGGCGACAGCAAGCCGGTCAGCCCCAGCGCCAGCAACCTGCAGGCCGTGCGCGAGGGCATGATGGGCACGATGCGGCCGGGCGGCAGTGGCGCGCGCGCCGCCGCCGGCGCGCCGTACACCATTGCCGGCAAGACCGGTACGGCGCAGGTGATCAGCCGCCGCGGTACCGCCGCGGTGAACCCGAAGAGCCTGCCCATGCACCTGCGCCACCGTTCGCTGTTCGTCGGCTTCGCCCCCGCCGAGAACCCGGTGATCGCGGTGGCGATCGCGGTGGAAGGCGGTGGCTACGGCGGTTCGGCCGCCGCACCGATCGCGCGCAAGTTGTTCGATGCGTGGCTGCTGGGCAAGATGCCGGAGGGGCTGGAGCCGCTGGACAGCGAGCGCGGCACCACCGCGATCGGGATCACGGCCTTCGACGGCAGCGACAGCAACGCGCGCGCCGCCGGCGATGCGGCCGCCGCCGCGCTGGAGACGCTGCCGATCGTGGTCGGCGTGCCGCCTGCACCGGCCCCGGCCCCGGCACCGCTGCCGGGCGCGCCGTTGCCTGCCGCCGCCCCGGCGCCGACCGCGCCCGGCGCGCCGGAGCGTGCCCGATGAACGTGTTCCTGCGCTGGGCGACCGACATGGTCGTGCGCTTCAGCCGCTCGCTGGACTGGGTGCTGTGCCTGGCCTTGGGCGCGTTGATGCTGATCGGGCTGGCGGTGCTCAAGAGCGCCGGCGGCGATGGCCTGGTGTTCGCGCAGGGCGCGCGCTTCGTGGTCGGGCTGGGCGCGATGTGGGCGATTTCGCGCGCGTCGATCCTGCGCATCCGCTCGGCGACCCCGCTGATCTATGCGATCTCGATGATCCCGCTGCTGGCGGTGTTCGTGCTGGGCACCGGCAAGTACGGGCGGCAGTGGCTGGACCTGAAGCTGTTCTACCTGCAGCCGGCCGAGCTGCTCAAGGTGAGCCTGCCGATGATGGTGGCCTGGTACCTGCACCGCATGCCGCTGCCGCCGCGCTTCTCCACGGTGATGGTCAGCGCGGTGATCATCGGCGTGCCGACCGGGCTGGTGATGCTGCAGCCGGACTTCGGCACCGGTGTGCTGATCGCGGCCAGCGGCGCGTTCGTGCTGTTGCTGGCCGGCCTGCCGTGGTGGTGGGTGGGCGTGGCGGTCGGCGGCGTGGCGGCGGCGGCGCCGGTGGCGTGGTTCTGGCTGCTGCGGCCCTACCAGAAGGACCGCATCATGATGTTCCTGGATCCGGAGATGGATGCGCTGGGCGCCGGCTGGAACATCATCCAGTCCAAGATCGCGATCGGCTCGGGCGGGTTCGATGGCAAGGGCTGGGGCCAGGGTTCGCAGTCGCACCTGAACTTCATTCCCGAGCAGACCACCGACTTTGCGTTCTCGGTGCTCAGCGAGGAATTCGGCTGGATCGGCGTGGCGACCGTGCTGGCCTTGTACCTGGTGGTGATCGGGCGCTGCCTGTGGATCGCCTCGCAGTCGCGCGATTCGTATTCGCGGCTGCTGGCCGGCGCCACCGGCCTGGCGTTCTTTGTATACGTGCTGGTCAACGGCGGCATGATTTCCGGCCTGCTGCCGGTGGTGGGCGTGCCGATGCCGCTGATCAGCTACGGCGGCACCTCGGCGGTATCGTTGCTGGCCGGGTTCGGCCTGGTGATGGCCGCGCGCAAGCACCAGCCGGTGCACGGCGGCTACGGCTGAAGTCCCGTAGCGCCACGCCATGCGTGGGTGGGCGTCGGTTTGGCATCGCGTGGGCTTCGATCTGGCACCGCGTCCAGCCACCCATGGGGTGGCTCTACGAGATCGGCAACTCGTAGAGCCACGCCATGCGTGGCTGCTCTTCGATCTGGCACCGCGCGCTTCGATCAGGCACCGCGTCCAGCCACCCATGGGGTGGCTCTACGAGATCGGCAACCCGTAGAGCCACGCCATGCGTGGCTGCTCTTCGGCCCGGCACCGCGCGGGCTTCGATCCGGCACCGCGCGCTTAGATCGAGCACCGCGTCCAGCCACCCATGGGGTGGGTGGCTCTACGAGATGGTGGGCATCCCTCGCCGCCACCCATGGGTGGCTCTACGGGGCGACAGATTCGCGCATGAACAGGCTGATCGCGTCAGCTTTTGGCGGGTTTGGTGCAGGTGTCGTCAACAAAGTGACGGTAAAGTGGGATGCGGCGCACAAATATGACGTGAGTTGATTCGGATCAATGGACTTGTCGTAAACGGCCGGCACAATGGCGGCCCGCCAGCAGAGGTGTGTCGAGCCAAGCGACGCACATGGGGAGCTTGGCGGGGAGCAGTTGACCTGACGGGTATCAGGGGCGAGGCGCGCGCTGGGGAGTTGCGCGCCGCGCCGGTACCGACCTGGTCGGTTTTGGCCGGTTGCGTCCATGGGGATGGGGACGCAACCGGCGGAACCTCTTTCGCCCGCTGCTTCAGTGATCCAGACAATACACCGGGCCCCGCGCCCCGCATCCGTCGCTGCGCTTCCCGCATGCAGGTTCTCCACCCTTGGCACTATCAGCGTCCATCTACCTGGCCGTCGCTTCGACGCTGTCCATGGGCGTCGGTGCGTTCGGGCACGCCGACGCCATCCTCTACTGAATAGGGAATGTGACTGCGATCAATCTAGACGCGGTGTTAACGATTGTCCCTTTTCGCGGGCAATTCGTTGTGATTCATGGTGTTAGGGGTTTTAATTCATCCTTGACCTGCTAACCTGCCGCGATGATTCGACGCACTCTGGCCTGCATGCTCACGCTCGGTTTGGTCGCTTGCGCGACCCAGCCGCCCTCTCCATCCCCGACGCCGCAGGCCTCGGGTGCGCCCAACAAGCCGGTCAATGCGAGCAAGGGGCCGGCCGAGGCCGCGCCGGAAGCCGCCGCGGCCAACGCCACGCCGGTGGACCTGACCCCGGTGCCGTTCGCGGTGGCCCGCGCCAATTTCGTGCGCGACACCGCCCAACGCTACGGCATCCCCGCCGCGCAGATCGAGGCCACGCTGGCCCAGGCGCAGGTGCGCGATCCGATCATCGCGGCGATGTCGCGGCCGGCCGAGCGGGTCAAGCCGTGGAACGAATACCGGCCGATGTTCATCAGCCAGGCGCGGATCGATGGCGGCCGCAAGTTCCTCGCCGAGCACCGCGCCGAACTCGCCCGCGTGCAGCAGCGCACCGGCGTGCCGGCCGAGGTGATCGTGGCGATCATCGGCGTGGAGACCAGCTACGGCCGCAACGCCGGCAGCTACCGCGTGCTGGATGCGTTGTACACGCTGGCCTTCAACTACCCGCGCAGCGGCGACCCGGCCAAGCTCGAACGCGAAGTGCGCCGCGAGCTTTACTTCCGCGATGAACTGGCGCGCCTGTTCGCCCTGACCCGCGACGAGAAGCTCGACATCCTCGCGATCAAGGGCAGTTACGCCGGCGCGATGGGCATGGGCCAGTTCATGCCGTCCAGCTACCTGGATTTCGCGGTGGACGGCAACGGCGACGGCCGTCGCGACCTGTTCAACAGCTATGACGACGTGTTCTCCTCGATCGCCAATTACTTCGTCAAGAAGGGCGGTTGGGTGCGCGGCGGTCCGGTCGCCGTGCCGGCCACGCTGGCCGCCGGGCGCGAGGCGTTCGATCCCACCGAATGGGCGCCGACCTGGACCCTGTCCGATCTGGCCCAGCGCGGCTACCAGCCCAGCGTGGCGGTGCCCGCGGGCCTGACCGCCACCCCGATCACGCTCGAAGGCAGCACCGGCAAGCAGTACTGGCTGGGCTTCCAGAATTACTACGCGATCACCCGTTACAACCTTTCCAAGATGTACGCGATGGCCGTGTACCAGTTGTCCGAGGCCATCGCCGGTCAGGAGCTGCCGCCGGCATGAACGCACGCGCACGTTGCAGATGGCTGGTCCCCGGTCTGTTGATCCTGGCGCTCGCCGCCTGCAGCAGCGCGCCGAAGAAGCCGGCCAGCGCCGGCAGCGCCAAGCCCGGCAGCGGCACGGTGGTGCAGGGCAAGGGCGGGCGCCCGTCGCATTGCCCGGAAGGGTCGCCGTACAAGGCCGCCACCGAAGACCCCAGCACCCGCGGCGACTACCGTGCCGGTGGGCTGTACAAGCCGGGGGTCAACGACAGCACCCCCACCTATATCCCCAACGTGGCCTGCATCCCCGAGCCGGAGGTGGTGGATCTGCCGCGTTCACCGGTGGGCAACAAGTCGCCGTACGTGGTGCTGGGCAAGCAATACCAGGTGCTGGACAAGACCAGCGGCTATGCCGAGAAGGGCACCGCCTCCTATTACGGGGCCAAGTTCCATGGTCGCCTGACCTCCAACCGCGAGGTGTACGACATGTACGCCTTCACCGCGGCGCACAAGACCCTGCCGCTGCCGAGCTTTGCGCGGGTCACCAACCTGGACAACGGCGAGTCGGTGATCGTGCGCGTCAACGACCGTGGCCCGTTCCACGATGGCCGGGTGGTCGACCTCAGTTATGCCGCTGCGGTCCGCCTGGGCATCACCCAGCGCGGCACCGGCAACGTCGAAGTGCGCGCGCTGACCCCGGGCGAAGACAACCTGCTGGCCGACAAGCCCTCGCGTCGTGAGCGTCGTGAGCGTCGTGCCGCCGCAAGCGTGGCGGCCGCCGCGCCGACGCGCTCGCCCAGCGACATGGACAAGCTGGTCGGCCGGCTGCCGGCCACCACGGCCCCGGCCTACACGGGTGCCACGGTGGCCAGTGGCCGGCCGGCCGCGACCCAGGCCGCGCAGATCGACGATGCGCCGGTGACCGTCAGTGCGCTGCCGGCCGCGCCGCTGGTGGCTGCCGTCGTGCCGCCGCGCCCGGTAGCCCGCCCGACACCCGTGCCGGCAACCGCGCCGGCAAGCCTGTCCCAGCAGGTGGGCAGCGTGTTCCTGCAGGTGGCCAGCTTCGCCAGCCGCGACAACGCCACCCGTGCGCTCGGCCAGCTGTCGTCGGCCGGCATCGTCGGGGCCAGCATCAGTGACATCGTCAGCGGCGGCCGCACGCTGTGGCGCCTGCGCGTGCCGGCGGCCGACCACGCCAGTGCCTCGGAACTTGCCGGCCGCATCGCCGGTCTGGGCTTTGGCTCGCCGCAGATCGTGAAAGACTGACCGCCGTCGCATGGGCCTACAATGCCCATACCCAACCTCTCCACCCTTGGCGCCCTCCCTGGAGCTTGCTGTCCGATGAAATTCCGCTTTGCCGCTGCTGCCATGGCCACGACCCTGTTCGTGGGCATGGTCTCCGCCCAGACCCCGCAGCCGGCCCCGCAGCCGGTGCCCGCGCCTGCCGCCGCCCCGGCCACCGTCGCCACCCCGCCAGCGCCCAAGCCCAGCGTTTCCAAGGCGTGGGTCCTCATGGACTACGCCACCGGCCAGGTCCTGGCAGGCGAAAACGAGCATGAACAGCTGGCCCCGGCCAGCATCACCAAGGTGATGACCTCCTATGTGGTCGCCGCCGAGGTCAAGAACGGCAAGGTCCGTCCCGACGACCAGGTGATGATGAGCGAGCGCGCCTGGCGCGAAGGTGGCGCCGGTACCGATGGCAGCTACAGCGGCTTCCCGGTCAACCAGACCGCGCGCCTGGAAGACATGGAAAAGGGCATGGCGATCCAGTCCGGCAACGATGCCGCGATCGCCCTGGCCGAGCACGTGGCCGGCAGCGAAGAAGCCTTCGCCTCGCTGATGAACAGCTATGCCGCCAAGATCGGCATGAAGAACTCGCACTTCGTCAACGCGCACGGCCTGACCGCGCCGGGCCATCACAGCACCGCCTACGACCTGGCGCTGCTGGGCCGGGCGATGGTGCGCGACTACCCGGAAACCTACGCCTACAACAAGGTGAAGGAATTCACGGTGGGCAGCATCAAGCAGCCCAACCGCAACCTGCTGTTGTGGCGCGATGGCAGCGTGGACGGCATCAAGACCGGCCACACGTCCGAAGCCGGGTACTGCCTGATGAGTTCGGCGCAGCGCGGCGACCAGCGCCTGATCGCGGTGGTGCTGGGCGGCAGCTCGGAGAAGCAGCGTGCCGATGACAGCCTGGCGCTGCTCAACTGGGGCTTCCGCTTCTTCGAAACCCACCGCATGTATGAGCCGGGCAAGGCCGTGGCCGAGCACAAGGTGTGGAAGGGCAAGGCCGACACGGTGCAGCTGGGCGTGGCCCAGCCGCTGCTGGTGAGCGTGCCGCGCGGCCGCTACAACGACCTGAAGCCGACCATCGACGTGCCCAAGACGCTGGAGGCGCCGTTCACCGCGGGCCAGCAGATCGGCACGCTGAAGGTGACCCTGGACGGCAAGACCGTCGCCGAGGCGCCGCTGGTGGCGGTGGCCGCGGTGGAAGAGGCCGGCTTCTTCAAGCGTCTGTGGGACAGCTTCTGGATGTGGTGGGAATCGGAGTGATCCGGCACCACTGAATTGAAAAAAGACCGGCGAAAGCCGGTCTTTTTTTGGGTTCTTTCCCCCGATGGAGGGGCGTTTTTTTTCAGGGGCTGTTGCAGAGGGCGTACGGCTGTACGCGTGTGATCGGGTGGTCCGGGCGGCTTTGGGATCGGGGCACTTTTTCAGTGGGGCTTGTCGCCAGCGTCAGGGCCCCTCGCGGCCGGTAGACCCCTGGCGTAGTGTTCACCGGCCTGGCGACCTCCTTCCTTATTTTGCCCGGGAGCCCACCGGCCGCCACGGGGCTCGGCTTGCGGTAAGCAGGTGGAAGCGAGGCTTCTGGCTGTCGGTGGATCGGGCGCTGGGCGCCTATGCCCTTGGAGGCGAAATAAAGGAGGAGGGGGCGGCCGCAGGCCGACGCCGGGGGACATTCGCCGGAAAGGGCATAGG
>NZ_JBFTNG010000009.1:0-157819 GCF_056397365.1 Stenotrophomonas sp. 05N37
GGTATCCACGCATGGCGTGGATCTACGGGGTTTTTTACGTCGCGGGTCATTGTTCGGGCGGTATGCAGACGCATCCAATCGTAGATCCACGCCATGCGTGGATGCTCTTCCTTCCGACGCCATGAACCCGGACGGTCTTCTTCGGCCKGGGGTGAACGTCGGACGGTGTGGTTGCGCCGTGGTCGCCCAGGCGTCGGCGGGCRTTGCCGCGCTGCGCGCGGTATCCACGCATGGCGTGGATCTACGGGGTTTTTACGTCGTGGGTCATTGGGGGGGCCGTATTGACGTGGATCAATCGTAGATCCACGCCATGCGTGGATGCTCTCCGTTCCGACGCCATGAACCCGGACGGTCTTCTTCGGCCTGGGTTGAACGCCGGGCGGTTCGGTGGCGCCGCGGTCGCCGGGCGTCGGCTGGCGTTGCCGCGCTGCGCGGTATCCACGCATGGCGTGGATCTACGGGGTTTTTTACGTCGCGGGTCATTGCTGGGGCGTGTCCGCGCGTGGCGTGGATCTCCGTGCCTACCGGCCGTTGCCTTGGCATTGCTACCATCTGCAGCGGTCGCTGGCCGCGCCATCGCCGGTCATCTTTCGCCTGCAGGCTTGCCGTACTTTCCCGGAGTCGTCCCATCCATGCGTCGTATCCCCCTCGTGTTCGCCCTCGCGCTGGCGCTGTCCGGCGCGGTCCACGCCCAGGCGCCTGCGCCTGCGCAGCCGCAGCCGCAGCCGCGCACCGCTCCCCCGGCGACCACCGCCGGCACGGCCAGCATCACCCTGGCCGCGCCGCCCGCCGACTGGCGCACCCTGGACGGTCAGCACGTGCGCATCGCCGCGCCGCTGACCCTGGCCGGCACCGATGGGCTGGACCGCTTCGGCGAACTCACCGTGGCCTTCGACGGCCGCCTCTGGCAGCCCAGCGAAGTGGCCGCCCCGCGCAGCGCCGGGCATTCGCAGATCGCCGCCGACAACGCACATCGCCGCCTGCTGCTCGATGACGGCAGCGACGCGCGCGACCCCGGCCCGGTGGCCTACCTGCCCGCCGGCGCCACCCTGCGCACCGGCATGGTCCTGCGCAATGTCGAGGGCATCGTGCGGGTGGATGCCAAGGGCACCCCGCGCCTGCAGGTGACCCGGCCCTTGGTGCTGCCCACGCTGGACCGCCCGGCCGTACCGGTCGTGCCCGGCAAGCTGCACGTGGCGGCCTTCAACCTGGAAAACTTCTTCAACGGCGACGGCCAGGGCGGCGGCTTCCCGACCCTGCGCGGCGCCCGCACCCTGGCCGAACACCAGGCGCAGAAGGCCAAGCTGGTGACCACCATCAACGCCCTGGGCGCCGACGTGGCCGCGCTGATGGAACTGGAGAACGACGGCTACGGCCCGCAGTCGGCGATCGCCCAGCTGGTCGACGCGCTCAACGCCGCCCGCGGGGCCGGCGCCGACTGGCGCTTCATCGATGCCGGCAAGGGCCCGGGCGAGAACCCGATCCGGGTGGGCATCCTCTACCGCGCCTCGCGGGTCACCCCGGTCGGCGCACCGGCCACCCTCGAGCAGGGCCCCTTCGGCCCGCACAGCCGCGTCCCCCTGGCCCAGGCCTTCCGCGCCGGCAAGGGCGCGCCGTTCGTGGTCGTGGCCAACCACTTCAAGTCCAAGGGATGTTCAGAGGCCACCGGCGCCGACGCCGACCAGAAGGACGACCAGGCCTGCTGGAACGCTACCCGCGTCGAATCGGCCAGGCTGCTGGACCAGTGGCTGCGCACCGACCCGACCGGCATCGGCAGCAGCGACGCGGTGCTGCTGGGCGACTTCAACGCCTATGCGATGGAAGACCCGATCCGCACCCTGCACGACGCCGGCTGGCGCGATGCCTTCGCCGTGGCCAAGGTCGAGCGCCCCTTCAGCTATGTCTACAACGGCATGAGCGGCCGCCTCGACCACGCCCTGCTCAGCCCGGGCATGGCCGCGCGCCTGCGTGGTGCTGCCGAGTGGCACACCAATGCCGACGAAGCCGACGACCTGGGCTACCGCGACCGCAATGAACCGGGCCCGTGGCGCAGTTCCGACCACGACCCGCTGCTGCTGGGGTTCGACCGCTGACAGGCTGGCAAGGGCTGCGGCGTTGAATGGCCTGTGCGGTACGGCATGCCTGGGCGCGAGACCATCGCAGAGCCACGCCATGCGTGGCTGCTCTACCCCCGCCGCAATCGCAGTCCGCCGAAGGCAGGATCAGGCCGGCCAGTGCAGGAGCCGCCCTGATCCTGCCCTGCTGGAGAAGAAGGCGCGGCATCGCAACCGCTCAGCCCGCCGTCCCCCACGCAATCAACCCGATCGCCACCACCGCCAGCCCCAGGCCCACCCGGTTCCACACGCTGGTGCGCTCGCCGAAGGCGAACACGCCCACCAGCGCGCCGAGCACCACCACGCCGATGTTCATGCCGGCAAACACCACCGCCGGGCTCTCCGGCAGGTGCTGGTGCGCCCGCACGTAGAAGAGGATGTTGCCGAAGTTGAGCAGGCCCAGCAGCGCGCCGGCACCGAGGTTGCGCCAGTGCAGGCGCGCGGTGCCGCTGGCGTGCCGCCATAGCTGCACGCCCAGCATCAGCACGAATGCCAGCGCGAAGCTCGCCGTCAGCGCCGCCATCGACGGCGTGCCCGACAGCGCCACCTGCTTGAGCATGATGTCCACCGCCGCATAGCCCACCCACACGCCCAGCAGCCAGGGCCACGCGCGCTGCCCATCGGGCGCCGCCGCCGCGCCGCGTGGGCGTACGGTGATGCCCACGATCGCCAGCAGGCCCAGGCCCAGCCCGGCCAGCTTCCAGCCGTTGGCGGTTTCGCCGAACACCAGGAACGCGGCCAGCAGCGAGAGCAGCAGCGACAGGCGCTGGGCCACGTCGCTGCGCACGATGCCGGCACGGGTCACCGCCCGCGCCATCACCAGGAAGATCGCCGGCAGTGTCACCGCCAGGCCCAGCAGGGCCAGCCATGGCGCATGCGGGGCGTGCAGCGAGGCCAGCGACGGGCGCAGCAGCACCAGGCTGAGCACGCTGGCCAGCAGATAGTTCCAGGTCACCACCTGGGCCATGTCCAGGCGCTGGCGCGGTGCCAGCTTCAGCAGCACCGACACCAGCACACTGCAGCACACGCTGAAAACCAGATAGAGCATGACGGACCAGGCAAGCGCGGCGGTGCAGCCCGCAGGGAGCGGTATTATGACGCCATGCACAATCCTCCCTTTCCCCAAGAAAGCGCTGCGCTGACGCTGGACGGCCCGGTCGGGCCGCTGGACGTGGCGGTCGACCAGCCCACGGGCGACGCGCCGGTCCAGCCCATCGTCGCGGTGATCTGCCACCCCCTGTCCACCGAGGGCGGCACCATGCACAACAAGGTGGTGACCATGGTCGCCACCAGCCTGCGCGCGCTGGGCATCACCACGGTGCGCTTCAACTTCCGCAGCGTGGGCACCTCGGCCGGCAGCTTCGACCACGGCAATGGCGAACAGCACGACCTGGCCGCCGTGGTGGCCTGGGTCCGTGCCCAGCGCCCGGGCCAGCAGCTGTGGCTGGCCGGTTTCAGCTTCGGTGCCTTCGTCTCGCTCAAGGCGGCCGCCGCCCTGCAGCCGGATGCGCAGATCTCGATCGCCCCGCCGGCCGGGCGCTGGGACTTCGACGGCATCCAGCCGCCGGCCCAGTGGCTGGTCGTCCAGGGCGAAGAAGACGAAATCGTCGACCCGCAGGCGGTCTACCACTGGCTCGACGGCCTGGACGCGCCGCACGCGCTGGTGCGCATGCCCGACACCAGCCATTTCTTCCACCGCAAGCTGATCGACCTGCGCGGCGCGCTCACCCACGGCGTCAAGCACTGGCTGCCCGGCGCGGACACCGGCACGGCATGAGCGATTCGGTGATGACCCCGTCGCAGCGCTACGCCGATGGCGTGGCCCGGGGCGAATGGCAGAACGACCCGGCCCAGCACGCCGCCCTGGCCGAGCTGGACCGGATCCACCTGGCGCTGGTCGACAGTGCCCAGGAGGGCTGGCTGGACCGCCTGTCGGCATTCTGGAAGAAGCCCGATCCGGTCAAGGGCCTGTATTTCTGGGGTGGGGTGGGGCGCGGCAAGACCTTCCTGGTCGACCTGTTCTTCGACGGCCTGCCGATCGAGCAGAAGTACCGCACCCATTTCCACCGGTTCATGCGCGGCATCCACGAGCGCCTGCGCGAGCACCAGGGCCAGAGCGACCCGCTGGCGAAGATCGCCCAGGAGTGGCGCAGCAAACTGCGCGTGCTGGTGCTGGACGAGTTCTTCGTCACCGACATCGGCGATGCCATGTTGCTGGCGCGCCTGCTCGAGCGGCTGTTCGCCGAGGGCGTCACCCTGGTGACCACCTCCAATACCGCCGTGGAGAACCTGTACCTCAACGGCCTGCAGCGCGACAGCTTCCTGCCGGCCATCGGCCTGCTGCAGACCTACTGCGTGGAGCTGTACGCCGAAGGCACCGAGGACTACCGGATGCGCGCGCTGACCCGCTCGCCGGTCTACCAGGCCCCACGCGATGCGGGCAGCGATGCCTGGCTGGGCACGCGCTGGGCCGAGTTGAGCGGTGGCCAGCCGGCCAAGGCGGGCAACATCGAGATCGAGGGCCGCAAGATTCCGGTGCGGGCGCGCGGCAAGAGCATCGCCTGGTTCGACTTCAAGGCGCTGTGCGAGGGCCCGCGCGGCCCGTCGGACTACATCGAGATCGCGCACGAGTTCAACACCGTGCTGCTCGGCGATATCCCGCACTTCGACAGGCTCAACGAAGATGCCGCGCGCCGCTTCGTCAACCTGATCGACGAGCTCTACGACCGCCACGTCAACCTGGTCTGCACCGCCACCGATGCGCCGGTGACGCTGTACTCGGGCACGCGCCTGCAGGGGGCGTTCGAACGCACCGCCTCGCGCCTGATCGAGATGCAGAGCGCCGAGTACCTGGGCACGCCGCACCGGGCGTAGATCCACGCCCGGACAGGCCGTGCGCTGTCGATCCACGCCATGCGTAGACGCGTTCCTACGACGGGGGCAGCACCAGCGCATCCGCGCGCGGCTGTTCGTGCGCGATCGGCGCCGCGGCGGCCTCGTCGCGGTCGATCACCATCATCGCCAGCGGCTTGCCCTGGTAGCGCACCTCCAACGACTGCTGGATCGCATCCAGCGCCAGCACCTGGGTGCACAGCGACTGGGCCTGCGCCTCCAAGGCCTGCCCTCGCGCGTCCATGCGGCGCTCCAGATCGGCCTCCATCTTCTCGGCGCGGGCCTCGATCCGGTCCGAGCCGCCGGTCAGCATCGTCCACAGCACGCCGCGGGCGAGCGCGCCGGACAAGCGCTCGGCCGCGTCCTGCACATGCCGGTCGAAGCCCGCCTCAAACACCGCCTGCTCCCAGATCCCGCGTCCCAGGGTGCGAGCCACGTAGGCGTGTGCATCGCGCCGCAGTCGCTCCACCCGTCGCTGCGTGCCGCCGCTGCCGGTCATGATCTCCACCGTGGCGCCCAGCGCATCGAAGGCGATGTCCGTGGCCTCGCCGGCGACCCCGGCCACCGCGGGCACCAACTGGCGCGTGCCCCACTCGAGCTGGCGCAGGCGCTGGGCATCCGCGCCGCTGACGGGGATGGGCTGGCGGTCGATGTTCAGCTCGCCATCGTGGAAGAAGATCTCCGCCGGCACCTGGTCGCGGTTGCGCAGCCAGATCCCGCCGCTGTCCACCAGCACGTTGTACGGCGTGCTCACCCCGCACTGGCGGGAGGAGAGCTGCGGCGCCTTGCTCTCGCCCGCAGCGGCGGTGCTGGCCGCGGCCAGGCCCAACAGCAGACATCCGGTCAGGGGCAGGCGCATGGTCGCGTTCATTCAAAGGAGGCAACCGGAGCGTGGCACCCCGTGGGTCCCCCGGCGCGGGTCGGAAGTCACCCTGACCGGCGGCCATTCGTTAGGGCTGTGTGAGTGGCGTCGTTCTGTTTTCGAGCAGGACAATCCGGCCATTTGCCCTTGACTGCGCACTCGCTTTCGACGGGGCCGGACCGTTCGTCGGACGCCTTTCCGGCCCGGTCCTTGCGCCCCAAGGGATTGGCCAATTTCACTACATTTGGCGTTGACGGCACCTGGTACCCCCACTATCTTGTGGCCGTCGGTACCAGCGACCACAAGTCGCCGGGCGTATCGCCTTCACGCCGATGGCCTGAAGACCTACTGACAACCGCACGAAAGTACAGCGTGCGGTGCCGGTCGCACCACTCCCGGGGGAGAGGACCTGTAACGCACGGAAACCGCCACGCAGGCCTGCCTGCGCAGTCGCGGCCCATGCGACACCACAGGGCCACTCTGGGAATCCCGTGCATCGGTCCGGCGCCTGCAAGCCAGGTGACGCTGTACGACCCCAAATCACGCCAAGAGGAAAACGCCGTGAGCACCGAAACCAGCGCAGCCACCGAGCAGGAAAGCGAGTTCCTTCTGACCTCGCCGCCCACGGCCAACGCCATGAGCGTCACCAAGCGCAACGGCACTACCGAACTGGTGGACCTGAACAAGATCGTGCGCGCGGTGCAGCGTTCGGCTGAAGGCCTGCACGCCGTCGATCCGATGCGCGTGGCCACCCGCACCATCTCCGGCCTGTACAACGGCGCCACCACCCAGGAGCTGGACGAGCTGTCCATCCGCACCGCCGCCCTGCTGATCGGTGAAGAACCCGAGTACGGCCGCCTGGCCGCGCGCCTGCTGGCCAACTTCATCGCCAAGGAAGTGTCCGGCCAGGAAATCTACGCCTTCTCGCAGTCGGTCGGCCGTGGCCATGAAGTGGGCCTGATCAACGACCGCCTGCTGAACTTCGTGCAGACCAATGCACGCAAGCTCAACGACGCGATCGACATCGGGCTGGACCTGAACTTCGATTACTTCGGCCTGCGTACCCTGTACGACCGCTACCTGCTGCGCCATCCGCACACCCGCAAGGTGATCGAGACCCCGCAGCAGTTCTTCCTGCGCATCGCCAGCGCGCTGAGCGAAGACGTGCCGGAAACCCTGGCCCTGTACAAGCGCATGGGCAGCCTGGACTACCTGCCGTCCAGCCCGACCCTGTTCAACTCCGGCACCACCCACGAGCAGCTGTCCTCGTGCTTCCTGCTGGACTCCCCGCAGGACTCGCTGGAGTCGATCTACGCCAAGTACGGCGATATCGCCCAGCTCTCCAAGTTCAGCGGCGGCATCGGCGTCAGCTACACCCGCGTGCGTTCGCGCGGCTCGCTGATCAAGTCGACCAACGGCCATTCCAACGGCATCGTGCCGTGGCTGAAGACCATGGATTCGTCCGTGGCCGCGGTCAACCAGGGGGGCAAGCGCAAGGGCGCGGCCTGCGTGTACCTGGAAACCTGGCACGCCGACATCGAGGACTTCCTCGAACTGCGTGACAACACCGGCGACGAGTCGCGCCGTGCGCACAACCTGAACCTGGCCAACTGGATCCCGGACCTGTTCATGCAGCGCGTCGAGTCGGACCAGGAATGGTCGCTGTTCGATCCGCGCGTGGTGCCCGAGTTCACCGACCTGTTCGGCGAAGCCTTCGAGCAGGCCTACCTGCAGGCCGAAGCCCAGGGCAAGGCCCAGCGCACCATCTCCGCGCGCAAGCTGTACTCGCGGATGATGCGCACGCTGGCCGAGACCGGCAACGGCTGGATGACCTTCAAGGACAAGTGCAACCGCGCCAGCAACCAGACCCTGCGTCCGGGCAACGTGATCCACCTGTCCAACCTGTGCACCGAAATCCTGGAAATCACCTCGGCCGAAGAGACCGCGGTGTGCAACCTGGGCTCGATCAACCTGGGCAACCATTTCGATGCCCACGGCGAGTTCGATTTCGACAAGCTGGCCGACACCGTGCGCCTGGCCGTGCGCCAGCTCGACCGCGTGATCGACCTGAACTTCTACCCGATCGAAACCGCGCGCCGTGGCAACCTGCGCTGGCGTCCGGTCGGCCTGGGCTGCATGGGCCTGCAGGACGTGTTCTTCCGCAAGCGCCTGGCCTTCGACAGTGCAGAAGCCCGCGCGCTGTCGAAGAAGATCGCCGAAGCGATCTACTTCCACGCGCTGGAAACCTCGGTCGAGCTGGCCCAGGAACGCGGCAAGCACCCGTCCTTCGCCGACACCCGTGCGGCCAGCGGCGAGCTGCAGTTCGACGCCTGGAACGTGGTGCCCGAAGACACCGCGCGTTGGGATGCCCTGCGTGAGCGCATCAAGGAACATGGCCTGCGCAACTCGCTGCTGATCGCCATCGCTCCGACCGCGACGATCGCCTCGATCGCCGGTTGCTACGAGTGCGTCGAGCCGCAGGTGTCCAACCTGTTCAAGCGCGAGACCCTGTCCGGCGACTTCCTGCAGGTCAACCGTTACCTGGTGAACGAGCTGAAGAAGCTCGGCCACTGGACGCCGGAAATGCGCGATGCGATCAAGCTGGCCGAAGGTTCCATCCAGGGCATCGCCCAGATCCCGGAAACCCTGCGCCAGGTCTACCGCACCGCCTGGGAACTGCCGATGCGTTCGCTGATCGACATGGCCGCCGACCGCGGCGCGTTCATCGACCAGTCCGCCTCGCTCAACCTGTTCATGGAAAGCCCGAACATCGGCGCGATGTCCTCCATGTACATGTACGCCTGGAAGCAGGGCATCAAGACCACCTACTACCTGCGTTCGCGCCCGGCGACCAAGATCGCCAAGACGACCGTCAGCAGCTACACCCCGGTGGAAGCCGTCGCCTGCTCGCTGGAAAACCCGGAAAGCTGCGAGGCGTGCCAGTAAGAAGGCGTGCCGGCCCAACCGGCCGGCATTCCAACGGGTAGGTACCCACCGTTGGTGGGTACAAGAGAATTGACACCGCCGGGCCATGCCCGGCCGCTTCACCCCAGACACCGCTGTCACCGCAGGGCGCTTGCAGGGCCCACGGTGCCGGAAGCCCGCCGCGCACCCGCGCGGGTCTTTCGACGCGTCCCCGATCGGGGCGCCGCCACTGAACCAAGGAATTCCCATGGCCGACAAGCCCACCCAGATGTTGCTCGATCCAGGTTTCGAACTGACGTTGCGCCCGATGCGCTACCCGCAGTTCTATGACATGTATCGCAACGCGATCAAGAACACCTGGACCGTGGAAGAGATCAACTTCCAGATCGACATCAGCGATCTGCACGGCAAGATGTCGCCGGGCGAGCGTCACCTGATCCACCGCCTGGTCGCGTTCTTCGCCACCGGCGATTCGATCGTGTCCAACAACCTGGTGCTGAACCTGTACCAGCACTTGAACGCGCCGGAAGCGCGCATGTACCTGTCGCGCCAGCTGTACGAAGAAGCGCTGCACGTGCAGTTCTACCTGACCCTGCTCGACAACTACCTGCCCGATCCGGACGAGCGCGCCAAGGCGTTCGACGCGGTGGAGAACATCGACTCGATCAAGAAGAAGGCCGACTTCTGCTTCAAGTGGATCGACTCGATCCAGAATCTCAAGCGCATCGAAACGCGCGACGAGCGCCGCCAGTTCCTGCTCAACCAGATCTGCTTCGCCGCGTGCATCGAAGGCCTGTTCTTCTTCGCCGCCTTCGCCTACGTGTACTACTTCCGTTCGCGTGGCCTGCTCAACGGGCTGGCCTCGGGCACCAACTGGGTGTTCCGCGACGAGAGCGCGCACATGGAGTTCGCCTTCGAGTGCGTGGACGTGATCCGCGAGGAAGAGCCGGACCTGTTCGACGATGCGATGAAGCAGCAGGTGTATGACATGCTGGCCGAGGCGATCGAATGCGAAGTGCAGTTCGCCGAGGACGTGCTGTCCGGCGGCGTGGCCGGCATTTCCACCCGCGACATGCGCCAGTACCTGCAGCACTGCGCCGACAACCATTTCCACCGCCTCGGCATGGAAAAGAAGTACAACGTGCGCAACCCGTTGAGCTTCATGGAACTGCAGGACGTGCAGGAGCTGACCAACTTCTTCGAGCGTCGCTCCTCGGCCTACCAGGTCGGCGTGAAGGGCGAAGTCTCGTTCGACATGTCGTTCTGAGTCCAGCGCCATACGCGTCGACGAAAACCCCGGCCCAGTGCCGGGGTTTTTCGTTTCAGAGCGGCGGTACCCGGACGCAAACCCCGGTAGCGCCGAGCCACGCTCGGCTGCTCTTCCCCCCCTTTGCGTCCCACCCGCCAACCTGCTCTCCCATCCGCGCGTACGCAAACTGTCCGGAGAAGGTTGGGCTCTCCCATTGCAGGACCGTCATGCGCCGTGGATGGCGCATGCGGGCCGACAGGGACGTACGTGCGGCGTGTCCTGCAATGGGGGCCCAACCTTCGCCACGCGACAGCAGACAAAATGCCATCCACGCGACACATCCACCCCCTGCCGTATCATCCGCGCCGACTCCCCCACATCGGCCACCGCCATGTCCCCGACCCCCGACACCGTCCCGCCCACTGAAATCAGCATGGCCGAGATCGTCTTCCCCAACCACACCAACCACCTCGGCACCCTGTTCGGTGGCCAGGCCCTGGCGTGGATGGACAAGGCCGCCTTCCTCGCCGCCGCCCGCTACTCGCGGCGCACCGTGGTCACCGCGCGCTCGGACCAGGTCGACTTCAAGCTGCCCATCCGCATCGGCCAGATGGTCGAGACCATCGGCCGCATCGTCGAGGTCGGCCGCAGCTCGATGAAGGTGGAAGTGGAACTGATCGCCGAAGACCTGCACACCGGCGAGCGCAAGCTCTGCACCCGTGGCCATTTCGTCATGATCGCCCTGGACCCCGACGGCCACCCCATCGCCGTGCCGCCGCTGCCCGACGCCATCCCCGGCCCGTAAGCCGATTGGGTTCGCCGCCGCGCGCCCCCACCTCAGCCCCATGTCCAGCCCACTCGCCGACTTCATCGACCGTGCCCAGCGCCTGTTCGTCCTCACCGGCGCCGGCTGCAGCACCGATTCGGGCATCCCCGATTACCGGGATGCCGACGGCCAGTGGAAGCGCACCCCGCCGGTGACCTACCAGGCCTTCATGGGCGAGCTGGCCACGCGCCAGCGCTACTGGGCGCGCAGCCTGCTCGGCTGGCCGCGCGTCGGCCAGGCCAGGCCCAACGGCACCCACGCCGCCTTGGCCGCACTGGAAGCGCGCGGCCAGCTCGAGGTGCTGCTCACCCAGAACGTGGACCGCCTGCACCAGCGGGCCGGCAGCCGTGCGGTCATCGACCTGCACGGCCGCCTGGACCAGGTGCGCTGCATGGGCTGCGAGGCGCGCATCGCGCGCGAAGATGTCCAGCACCTGCTGCTGGCCTGCAACCCCGGCTGGGACGAGCTCGACGCGGCCCAGGCCCCGGACGGCGATGCCGACCTGGACGAGGTGGATTTCAGCCGCTTCCAGGTGCCGGCATGCCCGCAGTGTGGCGGCATCCTCAAGCCGGATGTCGTCTTCTTCGGCGAAAATGTCCCCCGCGACCGGGTCGTCACCGTCCAGGCCCATCTGGCGCAGGCCGATGCCGTGCTGGTGGTCGGATCCTCGCTGATGGTCTATTCCGGCTTCCGCTTCGTCCAGGCCGCCGCCAGTGCCGGGCTGCCGGTAGCCGCGCTCAACCTCGGCCGGACCCGCGCCGATGACCTGCTCAGCCTCAAGGTCGAGCAATCCTGCGCGTCGGCCCTGGCCTTCCTGCTGCCCAGCGCTGCCAACGCATGAGGCGCGCGCAACGGGCCGGGCGTGTACCGCCGCGAAACTGTGATCCACCGGCACGGTTGCCTGATCGGCACGGCAGGAGTGCAATAGCGTCCGGTTTTCCGCATTCGCCAGAGTCCCCCACTTGAGCCAGCTTTTCTCCCCCGTGTCCTTTGGCCCGCTGTCGCTGGCCAACCGCATCGTCATCGCACCGATGTGCCAGTACTCCTCCACCGACGGCCTGGCCAACGACTGGCACCAGATCCACCTGGGCCAGCTGTCCCAGTCCGGCGCCGGCCTGCTGATCCTCGAAGCCACCGCCGTGCTGCCCGAAGGCCGCATCAGCTGGGCCGACCTGGGCCTGTGGGACGATGCCACCGAAGCCGCGCTCAAGCACGTGATCGAGGCGGTCAAGCGCTGGTCGCCGATGCCGATCGGCGTGCAGCTGGCCCATGCCGGCCGCAAGGCCTCCTCGGCCCGGCCGTGGGACGGCGGCGGTGCATTGCCCGCGACCGACCCGCGCGCCTGGACCACCCATGCGCCCTCGGCCATTCCCTTCAGCCCGACCGACCCGGCCCCGCAGGCGCTGGACCTGGCCGGCATCGATGCGGTGGTGGAGGCCTTCGTCGCCGCGGCCCAGCGCGCCGAGCGCATCGGCCTGGACCTGATCGAGCTGCACGCCGCGCACGGCTACCTGCTGCACCAGTTCCTGTCGCCGCTGAGCAACCAGCGCGACGACGAATACGGCGGCTCGCTGCAGAACCGCATGCGCCTGCTGGTGCGCGTGTTCGACGCGGTGCGCGAGGCGGTCTCCGATCGCATCGCCGTCGGCGTGCGCATCTCGGCCAGCGACTGGGTGGCCGGCGGCTGGGACATCGAGCAGACCACCACCCTGGCGCATGTGCTGGACGGCCGTGGCTGCCAGTTCCTGCATGTGTCCAGCGGCGGCAACGATCCGCGCCAGCAGATCCCGCTGTCGCCGGGTTACCAGGTGCCGTTCGCGCAGGCGATCAAGGCGCAGAAGCTGCGCATGCCGGTCATCGCGGTCGGCCTGATCACCGACCCGGCGCAGGCCGAATCGATCCTGCGCCACGGCCATGCCGATGCCATCGCACTGGCCCGCGGCATCCTCTACGACCCGCGCTGGCCGTGGCATGCCGCCGCCGCACTTGGCGATTCGCTGGAACCGGCGCCGCAATACCTGCGCTGCGAACCACGTGAGGCGCGCGGCGTGTTCATCGCCCCGCCACGCTGACCGGGCCTGCAGGCGATGGCCGCCCGCCATCGCCTGCACCGGCACACCTCAGCCCACGTCCACCCGCCACTCCGGCGGCAGCCCATCGACGATGTGCTGCATCAACGCGCGCACCTTCGGGGTGAGGTCGCGGCGGTCGCTCACGCACAGGTACAGCCGCATCGGCTCGGGCAACGCCTGCGCATCGCCGGCCTCGTTGCCGTCGAACAGGGCCTGCAACTCCCCGCGCGCCAGGTACGGTGCCGCGACGAAGGCCGCCAGCCGGGTGATGCCACCGCCGGCCAGGGCCATCGCGGCCAGGGCATCGATGTCGTCGCTGACCAGCGCCGGGCTCACCTCCGCGTCGAAGCGCAGCCCGTCGCGCACGAAGCCCCAGCGCAGGTGGCGGCCATCCTTCGGATGCCGGAACAACAGGCAACGATGCTCGCGCAGCGCCTCGGGCGTGCGCGGTACGCCGGTCCGCGCCAGGTAGGACGGCGCCGCGCAGAACACGAACGGCACCTGCGCTATCGGCCGCGCGACCAGCCCTTCTTCCAGCTGCGGTTCGATGCGGATGCTCACATCCACGTCCTCGCGTGCGTGGTCCACCGCACGGTCGGCCAGCAGCAGTTCGATCGCCAGGCGCGGGTAACGCGCCTTCAGCGATGGCAGCAGCGGGGCCAGCTTGTGCCGGCCGAAGGAGGTGCTGCAGGCGATGCGGAGGCGGCCTTCGGGGGTGGCGTCCAGGTCGGTCACCGCGGCCTGCGCACGCTGCAGGTCGCGCTCGATGTAGCGCACCTGCGCCAGGTACAGCGCGCCGCGCTCGGTCAGCGCCAACTGGCGGGTGGTGCGGTTGAACAGGCGCACGCCCAGGTGGGCCTCGAGCCGGGCGATGTTCTGCCCCACCGCCGCCGCGCTGATGCCCAGGGTGCGGGCCGCCGCGGCCAGGCTGCCGGCGTCGGCGGTGCGGATGAAGCTGCGGATTGACTGGAGAATATTCATGGTGACCGCCATTCTCGCCTGTGATTGCAAAGTTTGTCTTTATAAAGAGCCAAGAGCGCTGCATCTACCGGCCACCCGGACCGGCTCCTATGGTGGTGCTCCCCGCCCATCCGCGCTGACCGCCTGCCTCCGCCGCGAGTGCACGCCGCGCCCGGAGGGGCCGCCTTTGCCGGAGATGGACCATGGACCCAGCGCTCGCCCCCCTCGATACCGACCCCCAGGAAACCCAGGAATGGCGTGAAGCGCTGCAGGCGGTCACCGACGTGGCCGGGCGCCCGCGCGCGCACTACCTGATCGACCAGCTCAGCGACCTCGACGTGGCCCGGCATGGCGACCTGCATGCGCGCGCCTGGACCGCCTACGTCAACAGCATCCCGGTCGAGCGCCAGCCGGCCTACCCGGGCGACCTGGCGATCGAGCGCCGGCTCAACGCGATGATCCGCTGGAACGCGATGGTGATGGTGCTGCGCGCCGGCAAGCACTCCAACGTGGGTGGCCATATCGCCACCTACCAGTCGGCCGCGGTGCTGTACGACGTCGGCTTCGATCACTTCTTCCGTGGCCGCACCGATACCTTCGACGGCGACATGATCTACATCCAGGGCCACTCCGCCCCGGGTATCTATGGCCGCGCGTTCGTCGAAGGCCGCATCACCCCCGAGCGCATGGACAACTTCCGCCGCGAGTCCGACCGCGATGGATTGTCTTCCTACCCGCACCCGCGGCTGATGCCGGATTTCTGGCAGTTCCCCACCGTGTCGATGGGCCTGGGCCCGCTCACCGCGGCCTACCAGGCGCGCTACATGCGCTACCTGGAATACCGCGGCCTGAAGGAGCACCAGGGTCGCAAGGTCTGGGCGTTCCTCGGCGATGGCGAAATGGACCAGCCCGAATCGCTGGCGGCCATCTCGGTGGCCGGGCGCGAGCGCCTGGACAACCTGGTGTTCGTGGTCAACTGCAACCTGCAGCGGCTGGACGGCCCGGTGCGCGGCAATGCCAAGGTCATCCAGGAACTGGAAGGCACCTTCCGCGCCGCTGGCTGGAACGTCATCAAGGTGATCTGGGGCGGCGGCTGGGACGCGCTGCTGGCCAAGGACCACAGCGGCCTGCTGCGCCAGCGCATGATGGAATGCGTGGACGGCGACTACCAGACCTTCAAGTCGCAGAGTGGCGCCTACGTGCGCGAGCATTTCTTCGGCAAGTATCCGCCGCTGCTGGACCTGGTCGCGGACATGAGCGACGACGACATCTGGGCGTTGGCCCGTGGCGGTCACGATCCGCAGAAGGTGTATGCCGCCTACGCCCAGGCCGTGGCTGGCAACGGCCGCCCGAGCGTGATCCTGGCCAAGACCGTCAAGGGCTTCGGCATGGGCGAGGCCGGGGAAGGGCAGAACATCAACCACCAGCTCAAGAAGATGAGCCTGGACGCGGTGCGCGCCTTCCGCGACCGCTTCGACCTGCCGGTCAGCGACGACCAGCTCGAGGACATGCCGTACCTGCGCCCCGTGCCGGGCAGCGTGGAGGAGCGCTACTTCGCCCAGCGCCGCCAGGCGCAGGGCGGCCAGCTGCCCGCGCGCCTGACCCACGTCGATCCGCTGCCGGTGCCGCCGCTGCCGGCCTTCGCCACCCAGCTGCAGGGCAGCGGTGAGCGCGGCCAGTCCACCACCATGGGCTTCGTGCGCATCCTCGGCACGCTGCTCAAGGACCCGGCGCTGGGCAAGCTGGTCATCCCGATTGTGCCCGATGAATCGCGCACCTTCGGCATGGAAGGCCTGTTCCGCCAGATCGGCATCCACTCCTACCTCGGCCAGCTCTACACGCCGCAGGACGCCGGCCAGCTGAGCTATTACAAGGAAGCCAAGGACGGCCAGATCCTGCAGGAAGGCATCAACGAATCCGGCGCGATCTGCTCGTGGATCGCCGCCGGCACCGCCTACAGCAACCACGGCCTGGCCACGATTCCGTTCTACATTTTCTACTCGATGTTCGGCCTGCAGCGCGTGGGCGACCTGGCCTGGGCCGCCGCCGATGCGCGCACGCGCGGCTTCCTGCTGGGCGCCACCTCCGGGCGCACCACGCTGATGGGCGAGGGCCTGCAGCACGACGACGGCCACAGCCACGTGCTGTCCTCGGTGATCCCCAGCTGCGTATCGTTTGACCCCACCTACAACTTCGAGCTGGCGGTGATCATCCAGGACGGGCTGCGCCGCATGTACGTGGACCAGGAAGACATCTACTACTACATCACCGTACTCAACGAGAACTACCCGCACCCGGCGATGCCCGACGGTGCCGAGGAAGGCATCCTCAAGGGCATGTACCTGCTGCACCCGGCCGCCGCCGACAGCGACCCGGCGCTGCGCGTGCAGCTGATGGGCAGCGGCGCGATCCTGCGCGAGGTGGAAGCCGCCGCCACGCTGCTGCAGCAGGACTTCGGCATCGCCAGCGATGTGTGGAGCGCGACCAGCCTGACCGAGCTGCGCCGCGACGGCCTGGCCATCGAACGCTGGAACCTGCTGCACCCGCTGCAGCCGCCGCGCGTGCCCTACGTGCAGCAGTGCCTGGCCGCGCACGCCGGCCCGCTGGTGGTGGCCACCGACTACATGAAGATCGTCGCCGACCAGATCCGCCCGTTCGTCGACGGCCGCCGCTTCACCGCGCTGGGTACCGATGGGTTTGGCCGCTCGGACACGCGTGAGTCGCTGCGTACGTTCTTCGAGGTGGACCGGCACTTCATCGTGCTGGCCGCGTTGAAGGCACTGGCCGATGACGGGCGGATCGAGCGCGGCCAGTTGCAGGTGGCGATCGAGACGTACGGGATCGATGTGGAGAAGGTGGACCCGGCGGCGGTGTAGGCACGGAAGCATTCACGCCATTGATAGCGCGACTCCGGTCTCTGCCGCACGGCAGGAACGCTGGCATGCTGGATGCCTCGTATCCAGCTGACAGCAGGGAGGCCGTGATGAAGTGCGATCGACAGCCCGGCACGGCCGTCGTCCTGTTCCTCGCGGTGCTGCTGTGCTGCGGGCTGCTGCCCGCGGCCGTCGCCCGCACCGAACCGGTTCCGGGCAGCCTGCATGCCCGGCTGGTGGCACTGGATGCCGACCCGGCACAGCCCGCGGCCGAGCGCCTGGCGGCAATGCGCAGGGCGTATGCGCAGGCCGCACCGGTGGCGATGCAGTCCGGCGATTGCGTGGCATTGCCGGATGCGCGGTTGCAGGACCTGTTCCAGTCCACCGCCCTGATCGCCTTCTACGCGCGTGAACCGGCCACCTTGCTGCGCCTGCAGTGCCTGTACGAGGCGCTGGTCGCGCGCGGTCTTGCCGTGGATGACCACCACCGCAGCATGCGCGGTTCGCTGATCGCGCTGCAGCGGTTCGACGAGGCCAACGCGCTGAACACCCGCCTGCAGACGCCGCCCACCGCCTTGCCGACGATTGGCGGCAAGACGCTGGCGGGCCGGCCGTTGCTGCGGCTGGAGGACATCGGCCAGGTCCAGCGCACGGTGCTGGCCGAGGATGGCCTGCAGGTGGTGGCGATGGTGCACCCGCACTGCGGCTTCTCGCGGCGCGCGCTGCAGGCGATCACCTCGCAGCCTGACTACGCCTGGCTACGCGCGCGTCTGCAACTGGTGGTGCCGATCGGCCAGGCCTGGCCCGGCCAGGAAATGCTGGACTGGAACCGCGCGCATCCGGACCTGCCCATGCAGCCGATGGTGAGCGATCCGTCGTGGCACGCGCTGGACACTGGCCAGTCACCGGTGTTCCACCTGCTGCGCGATGGCGAGGTGGTCGCGACCGTGGCCGGCTGGCCGCCAGAGGGCGCCGACCTGCGCGTCATCCGTGCGGCACTGGACGCGCAAACACGCTGAGTCCACGTGCTTGGTTGCATCTGAGAGCATCGTCCGCGCCGCGGCGGTGCTCGCTTACACTCGAACGATGCGCCCCGATTCCATCCTCACCCTCTCATGCCCGGACCGTACCGGGATCGTCTATCGCGTCTCCGGCCTGCTGTTCGAGCTCGGCTGCAACATCCTCGATGCCCAGCAGTTTGGCGATGAGGAGAGCGGCCGCTTCTTCCTGCGCGTGCACTTCGATCGGGCCGCCAGCCAGGCGCTGGCGGATATCGAAGCGCGGATGGGGACGCTGGCGGCGGAGTTCCAGATGGACTGGCAACTGCACGACGCGCGCCGCCGTGCGCGGCTGCTGGTCCTGGTGAGCAAGCAGGGGCATTGCCTGAACGACCTGCTGTTCCGCGCACACAGCCGCCAGCTTCAGGTCGAGATCGCCGCAGTGGCCTCCAACCATGACGACTTCGCGGCGCTGGCAGGTTCCTACGGCGTGCCGTTCCATCACCTGCCGGTCAACGCCGACAACCGTGACACGCAGGAGCAGCAGATCATCGACCTGGTCGAGCGCGAGCGCATCGACCTGGTGGTGCTGGCGCGCTACATGCAGATCCTGTCGCCGCGCCTGTGCAAGGCATTGGCGGGCAAGGCGATCAACATCCACCACAGCTTCCTGCCCAGCTTCAAGGGTGCGCAGCCGTACCACCAGGCGCACGCGCGCGGGGTCAAGATCATCGGCGCCACCGCGCATTACGTCACCGAAGACCTGGACGAAGGCCCGATCATCGAGCAGGACGTGGCGCGCGTGGACCACGCCATGACCCCGCGCGACCTGGTGCGGCTGGGTAGCGACACCGAATCGCAGGTGCTGGCGCGCGCGGTACGTCGGCATGTGGAGCACCGCATCCTGCGCAACGGCCATCGCACGGTGGTATTTCGCTGAACCGGGATGCGGCGCCGGTTGCCTGATGCTGCCTGCACCTTGATCCGTAGGTACCGACCGTTGGTCGGTACGCTCTTCCGACCGCTGGTCGGCACGCTGTTCCGACCGCCGATCGGTACGGCGTTCCCACCCTTGGTCGCAACGCCGTTCCGCCCGCAGATCGGTACGCCGTTCCGCCCCGCACCCGGAGGCAGCCGGTCAAACGACCGCGATCTTCGCCTTCGCCAATGCCTCGCGCACCATGCCGTCGTTGGCCTCGGTCACCGGCCGGGTCATGTCCCACAGGAACTTGACCCGGAACCCGGCTTTCACCGCGTCCTGTGCGCTCCACAGCACGCAGTAGTCGCGCGCCAGGCCGCACACATGCACCTCGCGAATGCCGCGTTCGTGCAGCCAGCCGGCCAGGCCGGTGGCCGGGCGGGTGCCGTCCGGGCCATGGTTCTCGCGGAACGCGCTGTAGGAGTCCACCTGCTGGCGGGTGCCCTTGCGCAGGATCAGGTCGGCCACGGTCCAGTCCAGGCCCGTGTGCAGCGCCGCGCCCGGGCTGCCCTGCACGCAGTGGTCCGGCCACAGGGTCTGCGGCTGCGCATGCAGCAGGATGGCCTCGAACGGCAGATGCCCCGGATGCTGGCTGGCAAAGGAGGCGTGGTCGGCCGGGTGCCAGTCCTGGGTCGCCACGACCGTGCGGTAGCGGCGCTGCGCCAGCAGGGCGGCGATCGGCGCCACCAGCGCATCGCCCTGCTCGCAGGCCAGCGCGCCACCGGGCATGAAGTCCGGCTGCAGGTCGATCACCAGCAGGGCGACATCGGCGGGTAGGGCGGCGGTCATGGCAGGTCCAGCACAACGGAAGCGAGGCAACCAGCGTGGCGGCCCCGCGTGCGAACGTCAATCGCCCGTGGGGGCGCCGTTGTCCTGTCCGTAATACAGCAGGCCGATCTTGATGCGCTCGCGGCCGGTCTCGCGGCGGTGCCGGTTGGCATCGCGCAGCGAATACACGCAACCGCAGTACTCCTGCTGGTAGAACTGCTCGCGCTTGCTGATCTCCACCATGCGCGCGGCACCACCGCCCTTGCGCCAGTTGTAGTCCCAGTACTGGATGCCCGGGTACTGCGCGGCGGCGCGATGGCCGCAGTCGTTGATCTGGTTCATGTCTTTCCAGCGCGAGATGCCCAGCGAACTGCTGATCACCGGAAAGCCATGTTCGTGTGCATACAGCGCGGTGCGCACGAAACGCATGTCGAAGCACATCGTGCAGCGGATGCCACGCTCGGGCTCGGCTTCCATGCCGCGGGCGCGGGCGAACCAGTTGTCGGTGTCGTAGTCGGCGTCCACGAACGGCACGCCGTGCTTCTCGGCGAAGCGGATGTTCTCCTGCTTGCGCAGCTCATACTCGCGCGCCGGATGGATGTTGGGGTTGTAGAAGAAGATGGTGTAGTCGATGCCGGAGGCGGTGATCGCCTCCATCACTTCGCCCGAGCACGGCGCGCAGCACGAATGCAGCAGCAGCCGGGTGTTGCCGTCGGGCAGGGCCAGGGTGGGGCGGTCGAGCGGGGTAACGGTGGGCGTGGTCATGCGGCTCTCGTCGACCGCACCGCCGGCAACGGCGGCGGTGCGGTCCTTGGGGTCATCTACAGACGGTGGATCAGGCGGCGTTGGCGTCGGCGTTTTCCGCGCGCAGTTCGCGGGCGGCGGCCACCAGCGCTTCCAGCGCGGCCCGGGTTTCCTTCCAGCCGCGGGTCTTCAGGCCGCAGTCGGGGTTGACCCAGATCTGCTCTGGCCGCAGGACCTCGGCGGCCTTGCGCAGCAGCGCCAGCATCTCTTCCTTGTCCGGCACGCGCGGGGAGTGGATGTCGTACACGCCCGGGCCGATCTCGTTGGGGTACTGGAAGCGCACGAATGCATCCAGCAGCTCCATCCGCGAGCGCGAGGTCTCGATGGAGATCACGTCGGCATCCATTGCCGCCACCGAGTGGATGATGTCGTTGAACTCGGAATAGCACATGTGGGTGTGGATCTGGGTGGCATCGCGCACGCCGCTGGCACTGATCCGGAACGCTTCCACCGCCCAGTCCAGGTACTCGCGCCACTGTGCGCGGCGCAGCGGCAGGCCTTCGCGGATCGCCGGCTCGTCGATCTGGATCACGCCGATGCCGGCCGCCTCCAGGTCCAGTACCTCGTCCCGCAGCGCCAGCGCGATCTGCCTGCAGGTGTCCGCGCGCGACTGGTCATCGCGCACGAACGACCACTGCAGCACCGTCACCGGGCCGGTCAGCATGCCTTTCATCGGGCGGTCGGTCAGCGACTGCGCGTACTGCGACCAGCGCACCGTCATCGGCCGTGGGCGGGTCACATCGCCGAAGATCACCGGCGGCTTCACGCAGCGCGAGCCGTAGCTCTGCACCCAGCCATTCCTGGTGAAGGCAAAGCCATCGAGTTGTTCGCCGAAGTATTCGACCATGTCGTTGCGCTCGAACTCGCCGTGCACCAGCACGTCCAGCCCGATCTGCTCCTGCACGCGCACGCAGTGCTCGGTCTGGGTGGCCAGGAACGCATCGTAGTCGGCGTCGGAGAGCTTGCCGGACTTGTTGCGGGCGCGTGCCTCGCGCACGTCCAGGGTCTGCGGGAACGAGCCGATCGTGGTGGTCGGGAAGCGTGGCAGCTGCAGGGCGCCTGCCTGGGCCAGGTGCCGCTGCGGGTAGGGGCTGTGGCGCTGCGCATCGGCAGCGGTCAGGCCGGCCAGGCGCGCGGCCACGGCGGGCTTGTGCACGCGCGGCGACTGCCGGCGCGATTCGATGCGCGCGCGCGACGCGGCCAGCCCGGCCTCGGCGTGCGGTCGGGCGTCCAGCGCATCGGCCAGCAGGCGCAGTTCCTGCAGCTTCTGGGTCGAGAACGCCAGCCAGCCGCGCAGCTCGTCATCCAGCCTGGTTTCCAGCGCCAGGTCCACCGGGCTGTGCAGCAGCGAACACGACGGTGCCAGCCACAGCCGGTCGCCGAGGTGGCCGTGCGCGTAACGGGCCAGTACCAGCGCGTTGTCGAGGTGGGTGCGCCAGATGTTGCGGCCGTTGACCAGGCCGGCCGACAGCACGCGGTCGGCCGGCAGCACGCTGAGCACGGCGTCCAACTGCTCCGGTGCGCGCACCAGGTCCACGTGCAGGCCGTCCACCGGCAAGGCGGCGGCCAGGCCGAGGTTGTCCTCCAGCGCGCCGAAGTAGGTGGCCAGCAGTACCTTGGGGCGTGGCACGCCGGACAGCGCCGCATAGGCGTGTTCGAACGCGGCGCGCGCGCTGTCGTCCAGGTCCTGCACCAGCACCGGCTCGTCCAGCTGCACCCACTGCGCACCGGCGGCCTTCAGCCCGGCCAGCAATTCGGCATATACCGGCAGCAGCGCGTCCAGCAGGTCCAGCGCCGGGCTGCCGTCCACGGTCTTGGACAACAGCAGGAAGCTCACCGGGCCCAGCAGCACCGGTCGTGTCTCGATGCCCAGCGCCTTGGCTTCACGGTACTCGGCCAGCGGCTTGTCGCCGCGCAGGGCGAAGCCCTGGCCGGCCTGCAGTTCTGGCACCAGGTAGTGGTAGTTGGTATCGAACCACTTGGTCATTTCCAGCGCGTGCAGGTCGTAGCCGTCGCGCTGCACGCCGCGGGCCAGCGCGAAATAGCCCGCCAACGGGTCGGCATCGGCCAGGGCGCGGTAGCGGGCCGGGATCGCGTCCACCAGGAAGGCGGTGTCGAGCACCTGGTCGTAGAAGCTGAAGTCGTTGCTCGGCGGCACATCGACGCCGGCCTCGCGCTGCAGGGTCCAATGGCGTGCACGCAGGCCACGGGCGGTGTCCTGCAGCGACGCGGCGCTGCTTTCGCCGGCCCAGAACGCTTCCAGCGCGCGCTTGAGTTCGCGCTTGGCGCCGATGCGGGGAAACCCCAGGTTGGTAACAGTGGTCATGGAACGTGTCCTCATTGCAGTAGCGGCATTGAGGAACGAAGGAACCGCGTGCCGGCCACGCCATGGCTGCCGTGTCCGTCCCGCCAGCGACCTTCGCCCCCGCGGGCGAACCGGATGTCGTGGAGCGGACGCACGGGGGCAGCGCCACGCGGGCGGCATGGCGGCAGGCCCCGGCAACCTCCCCGCGGACGTTCCAGGTCGAATCGGGGGACGGTCGTGTCCCCCGGCCGGGGCCGGTATTCGGGCTGATGGACACGGGCGCGGGCGCCCACCTAGTACCTGCCGCTTCCCAGGCGGTGAGGCCCAGTGCTGTTGGCAGGATTCGTTTCCATTCACCGCTGCGGGGCAGCTCCGGAATGGGCGCGCGAGGCGCCTTCACCGGATTCCCGTTTAAACCCATCCCTTCATCTGCATGAAGAGATAGATACCTTCGGCCCGCACAAGGTAGGCCGAAGGCGGGCGGTGGTCAAGGGGGGTTACGGCCGATGAATGACGCCGCTTACAAGCGCGCCGCGTCCGCCCGGCTGCGGATGTCGGCAAAGGTGTCGTCCTGCAGCAGCCGCCCGTTCTCCCAGACGGTCAGCATGGCGTCCTCGTAGCCCAGCGGCAGCGCGACCGCGGCCAGCGACTCGGCCTCGGCCGGGATCGGCACTGTGCGGAACTGGCCGTACTCGCGATGCCGCAGCAGGCGCATGCGACCGCGCTTGCTCTGCTTGCCACTGTCGGTAACCGGGTCCTTGTAGACGTCGATCCAGTTTCCGTCCACCCGGGCGGCCGAACATTTCAGCGCGAACTTCTGGGTGTCGCGGTCCAGCCGCTGCAGCAGCGCGCCGCCCATGCCGAAGGCGACGTTGTCGGCGGCGTAGCCGGCCGCGGTGATGCAGGCCAGGATGTCGCCGATGCTGGTCGGGTTGACGCCGTCGCCCTGGATCACGCGCACGTGGTTGAGCACCTTGTAGCCCTTGCCGTTGACCGCGTGGCCGAAGGCGTCGTCCAGCAGTTGCAGGCATTGCAGCACCACCGTCACCGGGTCGCCCGAGTCCGGGCGGATCACCACGGTGGCACCCGAGTCGATCACCTGCTGGCGCAGCGTGGTGCCCCAGTGCTGGGTGATCGCGTGGTAGATGTCATAGCTGTCCGACACCACCGCCACCACTGCACCGGGCGTGGCAAAGCGCGCAAGCATGTTGCGGTAGGCCTCCACCTCGTTGTCGCGGCCCCAGCTGGTGATCGTGCTGTGCTCGGCGGCCGGGATCGAATGGCCGGCCACCGGCTCATGGTAGAAGGCGCGGGCGAACAGCAGCGCCGAGACGGTATCGGTACCAAGGAAATTGACCAGGTGCGCGGCGCCGCCGATGGCGGCCGACTCCAGGCTCGACACGCCACGGCTGCCGAAGTCATGCAGCTTGAACGGCAACTGGCCTTCCGGGTCGTCGCTGGTGCGCTCCAGGAAGCGGCGGATGGTCTGCTTGGCGTGCCAGCTGGTGGTCGCTACCGTCACCGGGTACCAGATCCGCAGCAGCAGCGTTTCGAGGTATGACGGTACCCAGAATGCCTGCGGGTCGGTCGATTCAATCGTCATCAGCGCGTTGTGCACGGGCACCACGGTGCCTTCGGGCACGGCGCGGATGCGTACCGGCAACAGGCCGCCATGCGCATCGACGATGTACCGCCAGCCGGCCTCGTTGAAGGGCTCGCCATGGGCGGCGAAGAGATCGCGCGCCGCATCGATGTCGGCGTGGGTGATCGGCCTGGCCAGGTAATCCTTCAGCATGGCCTGCAGGCCGAAGAACAGCGTGCGGTCGTAGAGGCCGCCGCGCGATTCCACGTAGAAGAACGTGGCATCGGTACCCGGCGGATACTGCAGCCAGTGGCTGGCCTTGTAGCTGTCGGTATTGAGGAGAAGATTATCGAGGTACTGCATGACGGGAAGCTCCTTCGCGTCGGGTGACGCCGGCGGTCTATCCACCGGCGGAACAGGCAGGGATCAGCCCCGGCCCAGGAAAAACTCCAGGATGTGGAGATGGTCTTCGAACAGCTTGGGCCCCATGTCCAGCGCCTCGCTGACCGGGATCCAGCGCGCCTTGTCGGCATCGTCGCCGCCGCGTACCGCCGGCAGTTCGCCAGCCGGGAAATCGAAATGGAAGGCGTGGGTGATGGTGCGGCCGCGCTGGCTGCGTTCGGGGTGGTCGAACACATGCTGGCCCTTGAGCGACCCCTTGAGTACCGGCGCCGGTATCTTCAGCCGGGTCTCCTCGCGCAGTTCGCGCAGGCAGCTGTCCAGCAGGCCCTGCTGCTGGCCGACAAACCCGCCCGGCAGCGCCCACAGCCCCTTGCCGGGCTCGGCACGGCGACGCACCAGCAGCACGTGGCCCGAATGCACCACCACGGCATCGGTGGTGACGAAGGTGGGCGCGTATGGCGCGTCCTTCCAGGCCGCTTTGTACTGCTCGATGAACTGGTACTCGGCCACCAGCTGGGCATAGGCCGGCCCGCTCTTGCGGAACGCTTCGAGCATGGCGTACACCGGTGCGGGCACGTTGCCGCGCAGCATCAGCAGCGCGCCATGGAAATCCACGCTGCCGGCCTCGAACAGGTAACGGCGCAGCTCGGTGGCCGACAAGGTTTCGGTGTGCTGTACATCGACCAGCGGCCACTGCGGGAACTCGCGCAGGTAATAGCTGGAATCATCCTTGTCCATCCCGACCAGGCCGATCCTGGCATCGCCAGCGTGACCATCGGCGCGGACGGCGTCGGCCACCGTGCGTTGCACACCGGCGATCCACTGGGCTTCGTTGTACAGATGGTCCTTGAGCGGACGGATCAACAGACGCTCGCCGGCACCTTCCAGCGCGGCCTGGATCATCACGGCACGTTCGGCCACGGTCCAGGGATTACGGAGGCTGCGGGGGGTGTCGGCAGAGCCGACCAGAAAGATCAGCTTCTTGGCCCGGCTCAGTGCGAGGCGGGCAACGGCGGCATGGCCGTTATGGAAGGGCTCGAAACGCCCGATGAAAACCAGATAGTCGTATTCCATGAGAATCCCCCATGTCGTTGTGTATGCCGCGGGTCTGTCCCTTGGCTGATGCCAATGCTACTCCTCTGCCAAACGGCGTCAACGTCGGCGGTGTCATGCGGGCCGGGTGTTCAGCCGAGGATCTGCAGCACCTGCGCGATGCGCTGCTGCACGGGGCCGGTCAGGACATGGAACGCTACGCCCTGCGCCGATAGCGCCTGCACGTAGGCGTCGTGCTGCGCATGGCGGAAGGCTGCGTCGCGGCGGGTGCCATCCTGCACGAACGCAAAATCCGGTGCGCACAGGAACAGATGGGCGTAGCGACGTTGCGCCAACGCGTGCAGCGCCGGCTCGACGCGGCCGAACATCACCTCGCAGTACAGCTGCGTGGTCAGCGGCGTGGTGTCGCACACCAGCCAGCGGTTGGCCGTGGTCGACAGCGTTTCCTCGCGCGCCACCTGCACGCGTGCAATGTAGAGCAGGTCGTCATAGGTCAGCGCGCCGCCGCGCGCCTCCCAATGTTCGCGGCCGAACTCAGCGGCCCAGGTCGTCTGCAACCGGGTGGCCAGCGCTGCCGCCAACGTGGTCTTGCCGCTGGATTCGCCGCCGAGCAGGCCGATGCGCCCGACGAAATCGGCGTACACGCGGGGGGGCAGGAAGGCGCGCAGTGCATGTGGATCGCGCCGGAGCGCGGTGCCCGATACCGGTATCCTGCTGCGCGTGGGGTCCAGGCACACGTGCGCGACCGGCCACTGCGCACCGGCCTGTGCATTGAAATGCTGCTGCAGGGCAGCGGCGAAACCCTCGCCGTAGTCTTCGCTGGTGAAAACCGCATCCACCCGACGCTCCCACAGCGCGGTGCATACCCAGGCCACGAACGTGCGCTGCGCCGTGTCGTCATCGCCGTTGTCCGGCAGCGGCCGTACCGGCACGCCGCGCTGCGCACAGAGCGCGGCCAGGCGCGCAGGGTCCAGTACCAGCCGCGTAACCTGCGGGTACAGCGCCTGCAGCCACGCATCGCGTCGCGATGCATCGCAGCCGGGCAGCTCGGGCTGGCTCCAGCTCAGCAGCAACACCGTCTCGCACTGCGCCAGCGCGTGGTCGATCAACGCCTGGTGGCCCCGGTGCAGCGGGCTGAACTTGCCCACCACCAGGCCGGTGGCGAAGCGCTCAGCCATGCGTGGGCTCCGCCGCCACCGCGCCGGCAGCCGCGGCGCGCATCAGCCGCCGCCAATGCCGCAGCGAGACCAGCGCGTTGATCCAGAACACCACGTACAGCACCGCCGTCAGGTGCAGGCCGCGGCTGGCATACAGCGGGATGGCGATGCTGTTGACCAGCAGCCAGAACCACCACGCGTCCAGCTTGCGGCGCATCATCAACAGCTGCGCCACCACGCTCAGCACCAGGACGGCCGAATCCAGGAACGGCGCGTAGGCATCGGTCCAGGTGTGAAGCAGCAGGCCATAGCCGACGCTGGCCAGCACTGCGGCCGGCAGCATCCAGCCCAGCGTGCGCACCTGCACGCGGGTGATCGGCAGCGCGTGCCCGTGGTCGCCGCGCAGCCATTGCCACCAGCCGATCACGCTGGTCAACACGAACACGCCCTGCAGCACCACGTCGGCGTACAGCCGGGCGTCGTGGAAGACCAGTGCGAACAGGGTGCAGCCGATGATGCCGGTCCACCAGGTATGCACGCTGTTGCGCCCAGCGAGCAGGATCGAGGCCGCCACGGTGAGGTTGGCGGTGATTTCCAGGGCGCTGGTCATGCCAGCGCGCCGGGCAGGTGGTGTGCAGGGTGGAGCGACGGCATGGGGGCGTCTTGGAAACCGGGGCTGCCAAGTTTACGTGGGACGAGCCACTGCATCCGCCGCGCCGCTGGCTGCGTATCTGCCCACGACCCCCACGTGGAGCCACGCATGCGCCGCCCCCCTCTGCCCCCGTTGCTGTTGCTGCTGCTGTGCCCGGTCCTGCCCGCTGCCGCCCAGCAGGTGCAGCGCCAGGAAGGCCGGGCCTTCGCGCCGGCCGATGGCCGCCTGCTGTACCGCGAGACGCACTGGTTGCAGGGCCCGCCCACGGCGCGCGCGCGGCTGGTGCTGTACCGCTGCGCCGATGGCCGGCCCTTCGCGCGCAAGTGGATGACCCCGCGGGGCAGCGCGCAGACGCCGGATTTCGCCTTCGAGGACGCGCGCAGCGGCTACCAGGAAGGCCTGCAGGGCAACGCCGCCACGCGCACCGTGTATGTGCGTGAAGACGCCCGCGCCGACCGGGTCAGCCGCACCATCGCGATTCCGCCGGACGCGGTGGTCGATGCCGGGTTCGACGCAGCCGTGCTTGGCCACTGGGACGCCCTGCAGGCCGGGCGCCCGGTGGCGTTCCAGTTCCTGCTGCCCAGCCGCCAGCGGCTGGTGCCGCTGAAGCTGCAGCGCGGCAGCGCGGTGACATGGCAGGGCCAACCAGCCGAGCAGCTGCAGATGCGCCTGGATGCGTGGTTCGGTTTCGCGGTGCCGGCGGTGAACCTGGTCTATGCACGCAACAACCCGCGCCTGCTGCAGTTCAGCGGCACCGGCAATGTGCGTGATGAACGCGGCCGCTACCCGCAGGTGCGGGTTGAATTCCCCGATGCGCCGGTCGCGGCGAGCGCCGCCGAACTGGCTGCGGCGCGGCAACAGCCGCTGGTGGCGGCATGCACCGGCTGAGGGCCCCCTTGCGCAGGCCCCGCGCAGCGACGACGATGCGGGCAGTCCCCCTGCCGACATTGAGCCTGCGATGCCTGAGCTGGACACTGCCGAATCCGGCGCCGCGCGGCGCCTCGACGAGCTGCTCGGCCGGGTCGCCGCTGGCGATCGCCAGGCGTTCGAGTCGGTCTACCAGCTGGCGTCGGGGCGTCTGTTCGCGATCTGCCTGCACGTACTGCGCGACCGCAGCGATGCCGAAGAGGTGCTGCAGGACGTCTTTACCCGCGTCTGGCACAAGGCTGCGCAGTTCGATCGTGCCAAGGCGGGGGCCATGACCTGGTTGTCGATGATGGCGCGCAACCGCGCAATCGATCGCCTGCGCGCGGCGCCGCCGCGTCCGCTGGACGACCTGTCGGTGGCCGACGAAATTCCCGATTTCGCCCCGCAACCGGCGCAGGTGGCCGAACAGGCCTCCGATCGACAGCGCCTGGACGGCTGCCTGGACACGCTGGAGCCCCGCCGGCGCTCGCTGATCCAGCTGGCGTTCCTGGAGGGCGCCAGCTATGAGGAACTGGCGCGCCGGATCGGCTCGCCGCTGGGTTCGGTGAAGAGCTGGATCCGCCGCGGCCTGGGCCAACTGCGGGTGTGCCTGGAGCAATGAACCTCCGCGACCGCCACGATCTGCCTGACGACGGCCAGCCGCCCAGTGCCGACATCCTGGCCGGCGAGTACGTGCTGGGCGTGCTCGATGCGGGCCAGCGGGCGGACGTTGAGCGTCGCATCGCCAGCGATCCCGGTTTTGCCCGGCTGGTGACGCAGTGGGAACACCGCCTGGCCCCGATGCTGGACGCGATGGGCAGCGAAGCCGTCCCGGCGCATCTGTGGCCACGTATCCGCACCTCGCTGGGCTGGTCGTCGGTATCGACCCACGCACCGCGCGCGTGGCAGCGCACCGGCTTCTGGCAGGGCATGACCGCGCTGGCTGCGGTGGTGGCGCTGGTGGCGGTGTTCAGCCGCCGCGAGCTGGAGCCGGTGGCGCCGGCGCCGGTGACCACGCCGGTGGCGGTCACACCGACTGCGCCGCCGACGCCGGCCGAACCGGAGCAGGCGACCCGACCGGTCACCCCGTTGCTGCGCGACGATGGCAGCCCCGGCTGGCTCGCGTCGGTGGACAAGGCGCAGGGCAAGGTCCTGATGGTGCCGGTGCCGACGGCGGCCGACGCGGCTGGACGCGCGCCCGAGCTGTGGCTGATTCCGGCTGGTGGCACGCCGCGTTCGCTGGGCCTGGTGTCGATCAACCGCGCCCATACCGTGACGGTGCCCGACGCACTGCGTGATGCGCTGGTGAACGGGTCTGTGCTCGCGGTCACGCTGGAACCGGCCGGCGGCGCGCCGCAGGGTGTCCCGACCGGGCCGATTGTTGCCAAGGGCGACATCGCGACGCTGTAAAGCACGTTTTATTTCCGGATTCGTGCATCCGGATGGCCCTGATTCCCGTATCTCCTGACAAGAACGCCAGGAGATGCGCGAAATGTCGGCCGGACCCGCCACTGCTGCAGCACGCAAGCCCCGTCGTGGCCCTTGGGCCACCGTGCGGCGCTGGTTCGATACCAGTGCCGACACGCCGGTGGCTGCCGATGCGGCCACGCGCGTGGACTGGCTGCGCGCCATCCCCTTCGCCGCGATGCACCTGGCCTGCTTCGCCGTGATCTGGGTGGGGGTGTCGTGGGTCGCGGTGGGCGTGGCCGTGGCGCTGTACGCAGTGCGCATGTTTGCGATCACCGCCTTCTACCACCGCTACTTCTCGCACCGCACCTTCCGGACCTCGCGCGCGGTGCAGTTCGTCTTCGCGCTGATCGGCGCGGCCAGCGTGCAGCGCGGGCCGTTGTGGTGGGCCGCGCACCATCGCAACCACCATCGCCACACCGATACCGCCGCCGATCCGCATTCGCCCGGCGTGCATGGCTTCTGGTGGAGCCACATGGGCTGGTTCCTCACCACCGAGGGCTTCCGCACCGACTGGGACCGCATCCCGGACCTGGCCAGGTACCCCGAGCTGCGCTGGCTGGACCGCTTCGACACGCTGGTGCCGATCGCGCTGGCCGCCGCGCTGTTCGGCCTGGGCGCACTGCTCGAACGCATCGCTCCGTCCTGGGGCACCAGCGGCGGGCAGATGCTGGTGTGGGGCTTCTTCATCTCCACCGTGGTGTTGTTCCACGCCACGGTCACCATCAATTCGCTGGCGCACCGCTTCGGCCGCCAGCGCTTCGCCACCGGCGATGACAGCCGCAACAACCTGTGGCTGGCGCTGCTCACCTTCGGCGAAGGCTGGCACAACAACCACCACTTTTTCCCGGGCACCGCGCGCCAGGGCTTCTACTGGTGGGAAGTGGACATCACCTGGTACGGCCTGCGCCTGATGGCGGCGCTGCGCCTGGTGAGCGACCTCAAACCGGTGCCGGCCTGGGTGCTGGCCAAGGCGGAGCACTGACATGCGTATCGCCGTGATCGGATCGGGCATCGCCGGCCTGGCCAGCGCCTGGTGGCTGGGCCAGCAGCACGAAGTGACCCTGTTCGAGGCCAATGACTACCTCGGCGGCCACACCCACACCCACCAGGTGCAGGTGGATGGCGCCAGCCACGCGGTGGACACCGGCTTCATCGTGTTCAACCCGCTGCACTACCCGCTGCTGACCGCGCTGTTCGACGAACTCAACGTCGCCTCGCAGCCGACCACCATGAGTTTCTCGGTGCACAGCGAGCGCAGCGGGCGCGAGTACAACGCAACCTCGCTCGATGGCCTGTTCTGCCAGCGCCGCAACCTGGTGTCGCCGCGCTTCTGGGGCATGCTGGCCGACCTGCGCCGCTTTTACCGCGAGGCCCCGGCGCTGCTGCAGGGCGACGATGAAGGCCCTTCACTGGGCGACTACCTTGCCGCCGGCAAGTATGGCCGCACCTTCATCGATGAGCACCTGTTGCCGATGGCCTCGGCGCTGTGGTCCTCCCCTACCGCCAGCCTGACCGCGTTCCCGGCGCGCTACCTGGTGCAGTTCATGGCCAACCACCAGATGCTGCAGGTGAGCGGCCGCGCGCCGTGGCGGGTGGTGCAGGGGGGCTCGGCACGCTACGTGGAGGCCATGCGCCGGCGCTGGCAGGTCCGTGAGCGGCTGGACTGCCGGGTGTTCGGCGTCGAGCGCCACGAACACGGCGTGCGCGTGCACAGCGCCGCCGGCCTGGAAGGCTTCGACCAGATGGTGCTGGCCTGCCACAGCGACCAGGCCCTGGCGCTGTTGTCCGATGCCGACCCGGCCGAGCGCAGCGTGCTCGGCGCCATCCGCTACCAGCCCAACGAGGTGGTGCTGCACACCGATGCGCGCCTGCTGCCACGCAACCGAAAGGCCTGGGCGGCCTGGAACGCGCACGTGCCGGCCGCGCCGATGGAACCCTGCACGGTGAGCTATCTGATGAACCAGCTGCAGGGCATCGACACGCCCACGCCGCTGGTGGTCACCTTGAACCGCACCGACGCGATCGATCCGGACAGGATTCTGCGCCGCCTGCAGTACGCCCACCCCGTGCATGACCACGCGATGGTGCGCGCGCAACAACGCTGGGCCGAGATCCAGGGCCGTCGCCGCACCTGGTTCGCCGGTGCGTACTGGGGCTGGGGTTTCCACGAAGACGGCATCCGCAGCGCGCGACGCGTAGTGGATGCGTTGCAGGCACTGGATGCCGACGCGTATTGGCCGCTGGCACAGGCGCAGCCAGCATGAGTGCCAGCGCGCTCTACCGCGGCCGCATGCGCCACCGCCGCCATGCGCCCCACCCGCATGCGTTCGGCTATCCGGTGGCGCAGCTGCTGCTCGACCTGGACGAGCTGGACACGGTGTTCCGGCGGCGTTGGCTGTGGTCGGTGGGGCGCCGCAACCTGGCCGAGTTCCGCCGCAGCGACTACCTCGGCGACCCCGCCCAGCCGCTGGCCGACGCGGTGCGCGCGCGCATCACCGACGCGCTGGGCCGCGCGCCGCAGGGCCCGATCCGCCTGCTCACCCACCTGCGCTATGCCGGCCACGCCTTCAACCCGGTCAGCTTCTACTACTGCTATGCGGCCGATGGCAGCACCCTGGACTGCATCGTCGCCGAGATCACCAACACGCCCTGGAAGGAACGCCACGCCTACGTGCTGCCGGTGGCCGCGGCCGATGCCAACGGCCGCGCGCTGGCGTGGGAGTTCGACAAGCAGTTCCACGTCTCCCCGTTCATGCCGATGGACTGCCGCTACCGCTGGCGCTTCACCGCGCCCGGGCAGGACCTGCACGTGCACATGCAGGTCTGGCGCGGCGGCGAGCGCCAGTTCGACGCCGACCTGATGCTGCAACGCCATCCCATCACCGCGCGCGGGCTGGCCGGCGTGCTGCTGCGCTTTCCGCTGATGACCCTGCAGGTGGTAGCCGCCATCCATTGGCAGGCACTGCGCCTGTGGCTCAAGCGCAACCCCGTCCACGACCACCCTTCGCTTGCTGGAAAACGCCCATGAACGACATGACCCGGCCGGTTGCCGTGCCCCTGCCCAGTGCGCTGGAGCGCTTCCTGCGCGCGCGCCTGCTGGCCCAGCTTGCGCCGCTGCACGGTGGCTGCCTGCAGTTGCGCGATGCCGGCGGTGACGTGCTGCTGGGCGATCCTGCCGCCGCGCTGAAGGTGACGGTGTGGGTGGACGACCCGGCCTTCTACCGTGCCGTGGCCGCCCAGGGCAGCGTCGGCGCCGGCGAGTCCTACATCCGCGGCGAGTGGCGCTGCAGCGACCTGGTCGCGCTGGTGCAGCTGCTGGTGCGCAACCGCGACCTGCTCGACGGCATGGAGCGTGGCGTGGCGCGTGTCGGTGGGTGGCTGCTGAAGGGCTGGAACCGGCTGCGCCGCAACACCCGCGAGGGCAGTCGCCGCAACATCGCCGCGCACTACGACCTGGGCAATCCGTTCTTCTCGCTGTTCCTGTCCAGCGACCTGATGTATTCCTCGGCGTTGTATGCCGCGCCCACCGACCCGCTGGAGGTCGCTTCGCGGCGCAAGCTGGCGCGCATCTGCGAGGAATTGCAGCTCACTGCCGACGACCACGTGGTCGAGATCGGTACCGGCTGGGGCGGCTTCGCGTTGTATGCCGCCGGCGAGATCGGCTGCCGCGTCACCACCACCACCATCTCGGTGGAGCAGTACACGTTGGCCAAACAGCGGGTCGACGCGGCCGGCCTGCAGGACAAAGTGACCCTGCTGCTGAAGGACTACCGCGACCTGGAGGGCCAATACGACAAGCTGGTCTCCATCGAGATGATCGAGGCGATCGGCGCGCAGTACCTCGACACTTACTTCGACACGCTCACCCGCCTGCTCAAGCCGGATGGACTGGCGCTGCTGCAGGCGATCACCATCGAAGACCAGCGCTACGAACAGGCGCGGCGCAGCGTGGACTACATCAAGCGCTTTGTGTTCCCCGGCAGCTTCATTCCCTCGATCAACGCGATCATCGCCGCCAAGACGCGCAGCAGCGACCTGCAGCTGATCGGCCAGCACGACTTCGGCACTTCCTACGCGCTCACCCTGCGCGCCTGGCGGCAGCGCTTCCTGGCGCAGCTGCCGGCGGTGCGCGCACAGGGCTTCGACGAGCGCTTCATCCGCATGTGGGAGTTCTACCTGGCGTACTGCGAAGGCGGCTTCCTGGAGCGCTCGATCGGCGTGTCGCACCTGCTGATGGCGCGGCCGGACTATCGGCCGTCCCTGCTGCAGCAGGCCACCTGAGATGCTGCGCTTCTGGGCCAACGTCATCGGCAACCAGGGGGTCTGGCTGTGCGCGGTGATCGGGGCCGGGCACGGCCAGCGCTGGCCGGCGCTGCTGGCGGCCTCGGTGTACGTGGGCAGCCAGCTGGCGCTGTCGCCGCAGCCGGGCGTGGAGCTCCGCCTGCTCGGCGTGGCGCTGCTGTGCGGGCTGCTGGTCGATGGGGTGGCGGCCGGCTCGGGCTGGGTGCAGTACGCCGCCGGCAACGACCCGGCCTGGCTGGCACCGGTGTGGATCCTGGCGCTGTGGGCCGCGTTCGCGATGACCCTGACGGTGTCCTTCGCGGTGTTGCAGCGGCACCTGCGCATCGCCGCCCTGGTCGGGCTGCTGCTGGCACCACTGGCGTACCTGTCGGCCGCGCGTGGCTGGTCGTCGGTGAGCTTCACCGAACCGCGTTGGCAGGGCGTGGCCCTGCTCGGTATCGGCTGGTCGATGGCGTTGCCGCTGCTCGCGGCCTGCGCCCGTCACTGGCAGCGCACGCCGCTGCACCCCCTTGCGGATCGATCGGGAGAACACGCATGAAGCTGTTGTGGTGGGTGTGGCTGTATGCCGCGGTGATCATGACCTGGGGGTGGTGGTGGCAGCGCCGCCACCAGAACATCGGCGTGGTCGACGTGCTCTGGGCCAAGGGCGTGGGCGCCTCGGCGCTGCTGCTGGCCCTGCTCGGCGACGGTGCCGCCGCGCCGCGCATCGCCCTGGCCGTGCTGGGTGGGCTGTGGGGATCGCGGCTGGCCCTGCACCTGTGGCACCGCGTGCGCAGCGAACCGGAAGACGGGCGCTACCAGCACCTGCGCGCGCACTGGAACGGGCACCAGGGCAAGATTTTCGGCTTCTTCCAGTTCCAGGCGCTGCTGATCGTGCTGTTCGCCCTGCCGTTCGTGGCGGTCGCGCACAACCCGCAGCGCGACGGGATCGGCTGGATCGTCGGCGCGGTGGCGGTATGGCTGCTCAGCGTCGGCGGCGAAGCCGTCGCCGACCGCCAGCTGGCGCGTTTCCGTGCCGATCCGGCCAACAAGGGCAAGACCTGCCGCGCCGGCCTGTGGCGCTACTCGCGGCATCCCAACTACTTCTTTGAATGGCTGCACTGGTTCACCTACGTGCTGCTGGCGGTGCAGTCGCCGCTGTGGTGGCTGGCCTGGTCCGGCCCGTTGGTGATGTACGTGTTCCTGCGCTGGGTGAGCGGCATTCCGTTCACCGAGGCACAGGCGCTGCGCACCCGTGGCGAGGACTACCGCGACTACCAGCGCACCACGCCGATGTTGTTCCCCTGGTTTCCCACCCGTACCCCGCATTCCCCCAAGGAGCCGTCCCCGTGAACGCCGCCAGTGACTCCCTGCCCGCGCCCGACTACGCCGCGGGCCTGACCGGCCTGGCCGAGCGCGGGGTCCTTCCCGACGCGCTGCTTCGCCTGGGCATCCGCCGCCAATGCGAACAGCGCCTGCGCGAGGAGATGGCCGGTGGCCAGCAGGCGCAGTCGCAACGCTTCGCCGAGCGTATCGCCGGGCTGTCGCGCAGCGCGGTGGCCCTGCATGTGGATGCCGCCAACCGCCAGCACTACGAGGTGCCGGCGCGCTTCTTCGAGCTGTGCCTGGGGAAGCGCCTGAAGTACAGCAGCTGCTACTACCCCACCGGCAGCGAGAGCCTGGACCAGGCAGAAGACGCGATGCTGGCGCTGTACGGGCAACGTGCGGAACTGGCCGATGGCCAGTACATCCTGGAACTCGGCTGTGGCTGGGGCTCGCTTACCCTGTGGATGGCCGAGCGCTACCCGAACGCGCGCATCACCGCCGTATCCAACTCCAACAGCCAGCGCGAGCACATCCTGGCGCAGTGCCGCCTGCGCGGCCTGGACAACGTCAACGTGCTCACCCGCGACGTCAACCACCTGGTGCTCGATGCCGGCACGTTCGACCGCTGCGTGTCGATCGAGATGTTCGAGCACATGCGCAACTACCAGCAGCTGCTGCAGCGCATCCACGGCTGGCTGCGCCCGGAAGGCAAGCTGTTCGTGCACATCTTCGTGCACCGCACGCTGATGTACCCGTTCGAGACCGAGGGCGAGGACAACTGGATGGGCCGCCACTTCTTCACCGGTGGCCTGATGCCTGCCGCCGACACCCTGCTGTGCTTCCAGCAGCACCTGCAGCTGCAGCAGCGCTGGCTGCTGGACGGCACCCACTACGAGCGCACCGCCAACCACTGGCTGGCCAACCAGGACCGGCACCACGATGCGGTGCTGGAGATCATGGGCCAGTGCTACGGCGCCCCGTCGGCGGCGCTGTGGGCGCAACGCTGGCGCATGTTCTGGATGGCCTGCGCCGAGCTGTTCGGCTACCAGAACGGCCAGCAATGGCAGGTGGCCCACTACCTGTTCGCCCGCCCGTGATCGCACCCCCCGCCATGAGGATCCTGCCATGTCCGTCCGCGCCATCGTTCCACTGCTGCTGGCCAGCCTGATGCTGGGCTGCGGCAGCAATTCCCGTCCGATTCCCCCGGTCGCCGAGGTCGACGTGCCGCGCTTCATGGGCGACTGGTACGTGATCGCCCACATCCCCAGCCGACCCGAGCGCGAGGCGTTCGATGCGGTGGAGTCCTACGCGCTGCGCCCGGACGGTCGCATCCAGACCACCTTCCGCTACCGCAAGGGCAGCTTCGAGGCGCCGGTCAAGACCATGCATCCGGTCGGCACCGTCAAGCCGGGCACGAACGGGGCCGAGTGGGGCATGCAGTTCATCTGGCCGATCAAGGCCGAGTACGTGATCGTGTACCTGGATGCGGACTACCAGCAGACCATCGTCGGGCGCAGCAAGCGCGACTATGTGTGGCTGATGTCGCGCACGCCGAAGATGTCCGACGCGGACTACAACAAGGCCACCGCCCGTATCGCCGCGCTCGGCTATGACCTGTCCAAGCTGCGGCGCGTGCCGCAGTCCGGCGGGGTGAAGCAGCCGTAACTGCGGCGCGGTTCTCAGGCCCTGAGAAGCCGGTCGGCGATACTGTCCCCCTGGCCCCGCCTGTACATCCCGTCACCGTGCGGGCACATGCGGGCGCCACACTGCAGCAGCACGGAGGCGCCGAAGGCCCACGGACGGGGGCATGCGCGGGCAGGGCGCGCGGTGGGTGGACAGAGGGCGCGACGTGGCGGACAAGTACTGCGATCTGGTCATGAAGGGCGGCATCACCAGCGGCATCGTGTATCCCAACGCGGTGCTGTCGCTGGCCCGCCAGTACCGCTTCAAAAGCATCGGCGGCACCTCGGCCGGGGCGATCGCCGCGGCGGTCGCGGCGGCGGCGGCACTGGGCGACCGCCGCCGCTACAGTGGCCAGCCGGTCGCCGGCCAGGTCGGCTTCCCGGGGCTGGCGGCGGTGTCGGCGCAGCTGTCCACGCGTGGGTTCATCTACAGCCTGTTCCAGCCGGCGTATGGCGCGCGCACGGCCTACCGGCTGCTGGTCATGCTCACCGGCAAGGCCGGTCTGTCGCGCAAGCTGGCCTGCCTGCTCGCGGCCGTGTTCGCGATCGCGCCGCTGGAACTGCTGGGCACGCTGCTCGGGCTGCTCGGCATCGGCTGGCTGGCCGGTGGGATCGAGGGCGTGTGGGCCACGCTGCTGCCGTCGCTGCTGTGCGCCTACGGTGCCGGCGTGCTGGCGGCCGCGCTGCGGGTGGCACGGGTAGCACGGCGCAACCTGTTGGGGCTGTGCAATGGCAGCACCCAGGCCGACGCTTCGGTGCCGGCCCTGACCGACTGGCTGCACGAGCGCCTGCAGATGCTCTCGGGCAAGCCGCTGGATGAACCGCTCACCTTCGGCGACCTGCACCAGGCGCCGCGCTACGCCGGCGAGCCGGCCGGTCCGCACGCGATCACCCTGCAGATGATCACCACCTGCATCTCGCATACCGAGCCGCGCACGCTGCCCTTCAGTGGCGCCCAGTTCTGGTTCCTGCGCGAAGAATTCGCCCAGCTGTTCCCGGCCAGCGTGGTGGCGTGGCTGGTGGCCCGTGCCGGTGCCGCCGTGCATGTCGATGGCCGCGACTATTACCGCCTGGTCGATGGCGACCAGCTGCCGGTGCTGGTCGCCACGCGCATGAGCCTGAGCTTCCCGCTGCTGATCAGCGCCGTGCCGCTGCACGAGCCGGCACGCCGTGAACGTCGCTGCGCGCCGCAGGCCGACGCTGCCTCCGCGCCGCATAATCCGCATGTCGCCGAGAGCATGGAAGGCTTGACCAGCGGTGGGCAGGCCTGTGGCTCGGCCATCGCCGCCTTCCGCGTGTGCTGGTTCTCCGATGGCGGCATCAGCAGCAATTTCCCGATCCACCTGTTCGATGCCGCACTGCCGCGCTGGCCCACGTTCGGCATCAACCTGGTCTACCCGCGGCATGCCGATGCGGTCAGCGTGCTGGCCAGCGACGCGCAGGACGAGCACGCGCAGATCGACCATGCCGTGTTCCTGCCCAGCGAGAACCGCCAGGGCTGGCAGCGCAGTTACCATGCCATCGCCCGGCCGCTGGCCGCCGCGGAGATGTCCGGGTTCCTGTTCTCCATCGTCACCACCATGCAGAACTGGCGCGACGTGCTGCAGGCGCGCGCACCGGGCTATCGCGACCGCATCGTGCACGTCTCGCTGCAGGGCGACGAGGGCGGCATGAACCTGGACATGCCGCAGGAGGTGCTGGGCCGCATTGCCGCCAAGGGCAGCGTGGCCGGCGAGCGCTTCTGCAGCTTCTCCTTCCACAACCATTACTGGATCCGCTGGCGCAACCTGGCCTCGGCGTACCAGCGCTACACGCTGGAGATTGCCCGTACCGACGATCCCGCTCAGCGCGTGGCCGCCTGGACCGATGCCTACCAGAGCGTGGCAACCGGCGAACCGCCCCCGCCGTCCTATCGGCTGGGCTCGGAGGACAAGCGGCACGAATCGCAGCGGTTGTGGCGGCACATGGTCGAGCAGGGCCAGCACTGGGAAGACCTCGGCCCCGACCTCACCGACGGCGCGCCGCGCCCGCTGCCGCAGATGAAGGTCACGCCGATGTATTGAGCCAGGACAGGGCGCTTCCCGATCCGGTGAAACCGACCGGTGGCCGCCAGCGCCGGTAGAGCCGGCCGTTGGTCGGCTGCTCTTCGCACCGGGGGTCGACCCTTCCCGGCGTCGGATGGAAGTCGACCAACGGTCGACTCTACGCCGGGTTGAACCTGTCCGGCGTTGGTAGAGCCGACCGTTGGTCGGCTGCTCTTCGCACCGGTGGTCGAACCTTCCCGGCCTCGGATGGAAGTCGACCAACGGTCGACTCTACGGCGGGTTGAACCTTCCCAGCGCCGGTAGAGCCGACCGTTGGTCGGCTGCTCTTCGCGCCGGGGGTCGACCCTTCCCGGCGTCGGATGGAAGTCGACCAACGGTCGACTCTACGGCGGGTCGAACCTTTCCGGCGTTGGTAGAGCCGACCGTTGGTCGGCTGCTCTTCGCACCGGTGGTCGAACCTCTCCGGCGTCGGATGGAAGTCGACCAACGGTCGACTCTACGTTGGGTTGAACCTGTCCGGGCTGGGTTGAACCTGTCCGGCGCCGGTAGAGCCGACCGTTGGTCGGCTGCTCTTCGCACTGGGGGTCGAACCTCCCGGCTTCGGATGGAAGTCGACCAACGGTCGACTCTACGTTGGGTTGAACCTGTCCGGCGTCGGTAGAGCCGACCGTTGGTCGGCTGCTCTTCGCACCGGGGGTCGACCCTTTCCGGCGTCGGATGGAAGTCGACCAACGGTCGACTCTACCTGCGGCCGGGTAGCTGCGCGAAGGCGCGTTGCATGCAATCTTCGCGCGGGCACACCCGGCAGCCTGGACCGATCGATACCGAGTTGCCCGGGCTTTGGATATCCAGCCCGCGCGAGTAGATCAGGCGCTCGGCATGCTGCAGGTCGCAGCCCAGCGCGACCGCGAAGGTCTTGCGCGGCTGCCCATGCCCGATCGGGCCACTGCTCACCTGCCGCGCCAGCCAGAAGTGGCGGCGCCCATCGGGCATGCGCGCGGTCTGGGTCAGCACCCGGCCGGGCTGGTTGAAGGCCTCGTACACGATCCATAGCGGGCACGAGCCGCCCACCTGCGAGAAATGGAAGTCGGTCGCCGAGTGGCGCTTGGACACATTGCCGGCGCGGTCCACGCGGATGAAGAAAAACGGCAGCCCGGGCGCACTGCGCCGCGCCAGCGTGCTCAAGCGATGGCAGACCGCCTCGAAGCCCACGCCGAAGCGGTGCGCCAGCGCATCGATGTCGTAGCTGCTGTGCTCGGCGGCGCGCAGGAACTGCGCGTACGGCATCACCAGCGCACCGGCGAAGTAGTTGGACATGCCGATCCGCGCCTGCGCGATCTGCTCGGCGTCGCGGAACCCGGCACGTGCGATCACCGCATCGATCTGCGCCGCATACCCCAGCAGGGCCAGCTCGGCGGCCATCTGGAACGCCTGCTGGCCCGGCTCCAGGTAATCGGGCAGCCACAGCGTGCGGCTTCCCCCGTCGTACACCCGCTTCTCGCGCCCGGCCTGCAACGGCCCCACCTCCACCAGTACGCCGTGGCGGTCGGCCAACAGCTGGCGCAGGCGCGGTGCCACATGCCCGGCCACCAGCCCCCATTCGCCGAACAACTGCTCGGCCAGGTCGTCCAGTTCGGGGATATGGTTGTGCATGCGGTTGAAGAAGTCGCGCACCTGGTCGCCGGCCGGTAGCGTCTGCCCGGCGTGCACGTCGCCCAGCTGGAACTCCAGCGCGGCCGCATGTTCGCGCAGCACCAGGTGGCGGCGGTGCAGGTCGAGCAGGGCACGGCTCACCTGCGGCAGGTTGCCGGCCATCGCGCGCAGCTCGGTGCTGCTCACATCGTCCAGGCCCAGGTCGCGCAGCGTCTCGCCCAGCGCCTCCTGCAACGCCCCGGGCTCATCCCCCTCGAACAATCCGGAAACGTCGCCCAACACGTCGCGCAGCTTCTGCTGCACCGCCGGGGTCAGCGGGCGCTTGTTGCGCTCGATCTGGTTCAGGTAGCTGGCCGACAGCCCCAGCGCCCGGGCCAGATCGACCTGGCTGTAGCCACGCTGCTCGCGCAGCTTGAGCAGGCGCAGGCCGAGCTGGCGATGGGGAGGCTGGCTATTCACAAAATTCACAAGAATCGTAGCGGGCATTGGCCAGATTAAGCGCATACAGGCCGGAAATCGAGGGCGGCACTGTGAATAATGCCAACAACTTTCGACCCGCCGGGATTGTCCATGACTGTTGCAGCGCCCCGTATCCGCATGTTGATCGATGGCCAGTTCATCGAATCGGCCAGCTCGCACTGGCAGAACGTGGTCAACCCGGCCACCCAGGACGTCCTGGCCCAGGTTCCGTTCGCCACCCCCAGCGAAGTCGACGCCGCCGTCGCCTCGGCCAAGGAAGCGTTCAAGACCTGGCGCAAGACCCCGATCGGCACCCGTGCGCGCATCTTCCTGAAGTACCAGCAGCTGATCCGCGAGAACATGGGCGAGCTGGCCCACATCCTGTCCGCCGAGCAGGGCAAGACCGTGCCCGATGCCGAGGGCGATGTGTTCCGCGGCCTGGAAGTGGTCGAGCACGCCGCCGCCATCGGCAACCTGCAGTTGGGTGAGCTGGCCAACAACGTGGCCAACGGCGTGGACACCTACACCCTGCTGCAGCCGCTGGGCGTGTGCGCGGGCATCACCCCGTTCAACTTCCCGGCGATGATCCCGCTGTGGATGTTCCCGATGGCCATCGCCACCGGCAACACCTTCATCCTCAAGCCGTCCGAACAGGACCCGATGGTCACCATGCGCCTGGTCGAGCTTGCCCTGGAAGCGGGCATCCCCAAGGGCGTGCTGAACGTCGTCCACGGCGGCGAAGACGTGGTCAACGCGATCTGCGATCACCCGGACATCAAGGCCGTGTCGTTCGTCGGCTCCACCCGCGTCGGCACCCACGTGTACAACCGCGCCTCGCTGGCCGGCAAGCGCGTGCAGTGCATGATGGGCGCCAAGAACCACGCCGTGGTGCTGCCGGACGCCAACAAGGAGCAGAGCCTCAACGCGATGGTGGGCGCCGCCTTCGGTGCCGCCGGCCAGCGTTGCATGGCGGCCTCCACCCTGGTGCTGGTGGGCGAAGCGCGGGAGTGGGTGCAGGACCTGGTCGACAAGGCCAAGACCCTCAAAGTCAGCGCCGGCAGCGTGGCCGGTACCGATGTCGGGCCGGTCATCTCCTGTGAAGCGCGTGAGCGTGTCGAAGGCCTGATCGCCTCGGGCGTGGAGCAGGGCGCCAAGCTCGTGCTCGACGGCCGCAACCCGCAGGTCGATGGTTTCGAGAAGGGCAACTTCGTCGGCCCGACCATCTTCGCCGGCGTCAAGCCGGGTATGCGCGTGTACGACGAGGAAATCTTCGGGCCGGTGCTGGTGATCCTGGAAGCGGAGACGCTGGAAGACGCCATCGAACTGATCAACGCCAACCCGAACGGCAACGGCACCGCGCTGTTCACCCAGTCCGGTGCGGCGGCGCGCAAGTTCCAGGAAGACATCGACGTCGGCCAGGTCGGCATCAACGTGCCGATCCCGGTGCCGGTGCCGCTGTTCTCGTTCACCGGCTCGCGCGCCTCCAAGCTCGGCGACCTGGGCCCGTACGGCAAGCAGGTGGTGATGTTCTACACCCAGACCAAGACGATCACCTCGCGCTGGTTCGACGACGAGACGCTGGGTCATGGCGTCAACACCACCATCAGCCTGAAATAAGCAACAACGGAGTTCGACCATGAGCCACTCGATGACGACGGAACTCGACGAAGCGCAGCAGGCCTATAGAGAGGCAGCGCGTGACTTCGCCCAGGCCGAACTGGCGCCGCACGCCGCGCGATGGGATGCGGAGGGCATCTTTCCGCGCGAGGCGATCGCCAAGGCAGGGGAACTCGGGTTCTGTGGGTTGTACATGGACCCCGAGGTCGGTGGCAGCGGTTTGAGCCGTCTGGACGCCGCCGTCGTCATCGAGGAGCTCGCCAACGTGGACCCGTCCACCGCGGCCTACATCAGCATCCACAACATGGCGTCGTGGATGGTGGCCAAGTGGGGCCAGGAGAGCCTGCGTGCCGAATGGGGTGCGGACCTCTCGTCCGGCAGCAAGCTGGCCTCGTACTGCCTGACCGAGCCGGGTGCCGGCTCGGACGCCGCCTCGCTGAAGACCAGCGCGGTGCGCGACGGCGACCACTACGTGCTCAACGGTTCCAAGGCCTTCATCTCCGGCGCCGGTGCCACCGAACTGCTGGTGGTGATGGCGCGCACCGGCGGCGCCGGTGCGGGCGGCATCAGCGCGATCGCGGTGCCGGCCGACCTGCCGGGCATCAGCTACGGCCGCAAGGAAGAGAAGATGGGCTGGAACAGCCAGCCGACCCGCGGCATCACCTTCGAAAACGTGCGCGTGCCGGTCAGCCATCTGCTCGGCGAGGAAGGCAGCGGTTTCAAGCTGGCCATGAAGGGCCTGGATGGTGGCCGCATCAACATCGCCGCCTGCTCGCTGGGCGCGGCCCAGGGCGCCGTGGATGCCGCCCGCCGCTACATGGGCGAGCGCCGCCAGTTCGGCAAGGCGCTGTCGGAGTTCCAGGCGCTGCAGTTCAAGCTGGCCGACATGGCCACCCAGCTGGTCGCCGCACGGCAGATGGTGCACACCGCCGCGCGCAAGCTCGATGCCGGTGCCGGCGATGCCAACGTGTGGTGCGCGATGGCCAAGCGCTTCGCCACCGATGCCGGTTTCAACATATGCAACGACGCACTGCAGATCCACGGCGGCTACGGTTACATCCGCGAATATCCGATTGAACGGCTGCTGCGCGACTCGCGCGTGCACCAGATCCTGGAGGGCACCAACGAGATCATGCGTGTGATCGTGGCCCGCCACCTGCTCAATACCGACGAGGAACTGCGATGATGGATTGGCGCATGCATGATCACACCGGCCTGAAGGTCGAGGCCGATGGCCACGTCGCCGTGGTCACCCTGGACAACCCGCCCGCGCACACCTGGACCGTGCACAGCCTGTCGGCGCTGCGCGACCTGGTCGGCGCGCTCAATGCCGACGCCGGCATCTATGCGCTGGTGATCACCGGTGGCGGCGAGAAGTTCTTCTCCGCCGGCGCGGATCTCAAGCAGTTCGCCTCCGGCGACAAGGCGGCCGCCCGCGAAGCCGCGCGCCGCTTCGGCGAAGCCTTCGAGGCGCTGTCCGGCTTCCGTGGCGTGTCCATCGCCGCGATCAACGGCTACGCGATGGGCGGTGGCCTGGAATGCGCGCTGGCCTGCGACCTGCGCATCATCGAAGAACACGCCCAGGTCGCACTGCCGGAGGCCACCGTCGGCCTGCTGCCGTGCGCCGGTGGCACCCAGAACCTGCCGCGTCTGGTTGGCGAAGGCTGGGCCAAGCGCATGATCCTGCTCGGCGAGCGCATCGACGCGGATACCGCGCTGCGCATCGGCCTGGTCGAAGAGAAGGTCGGCAAGGGCGAAGCCAAGGCGCTGGCGCTGGCCTGGGCGCACAAGGCCGGCAAGCAGAGCCCGACCAGCATCGCCGCCTGCAAGACCCTGGTCCAGGCTACCCGCAGCGGCACCCACGCCTCGGCGCTGGTGGCCGAGCGTGAGGCCTTCGTGGATCTGTTCGACCGTGCCGACCAGGCCGAGGGCGTCAATGCCTTCCTGGAAAAGCGCGCCCCGCAGTGGAAGAACGCATGAGTACCGCCGTCGCCACCGACGAGGCGCCGGTAGTGTTCGAAGAGCGCGTCGCCGCCAATGGCACGCGCATCGGCATCGCCACGCTCAACGCCCCGCGCACCCTCAACGGGTTCTCGCTGCCGATGGCGCACCTGCTGCGCGAGCGGCTGGAAGCCTGGGCCGACGATGAGGGCATCGCGATGGTGGTGCTGCAGGGCGCGGGCGAGAAAGCGTTCTGCGCTGGCGGCGACCTGCACAGCCTGTACCGCAGCATGGTCGACTACCGCGCGAGCGGCAGCACCGACATCCGCGACAACGCCTACGCCGCCGAATTCTTCGATGTGGAATACCGCGTCGACTACGCCATCCACACCTACCCCAAGCCGATCCTGTGCTGGGGCCACGGCATCGTCATGGGCGGCGGCATCGGGCTGATGTCCGGCGCCAGCCACCGCGTGGTCAGCGAGCGCTCCAAGTTGGCCTTCCCGGAGATCACCGTCGGCCTGTTCCCGGACGTGGGCGGCAGCTGGCTGCTGCCGCGCGTGCCCGGCCACGGCGGCCTGTTCCTGGCCCTGACCGGGGCACCGCTCAACCCGGGCGATGCGATCTACGCCGGCCTGGCCGACATCCACATCGCCGAGGCGCAGCGCGAGACCGTGTTCAACGCGTTGGCAGGCGTGCACTGGAGCAACGAGGCCAGGCGCAACCACGAACAACTGACCGCGCTGCTCCAGCAGCACGCCAGCGACGCGGCCACCGGCCCGCTGCTGCGCAATGCCGCCACGATCGATGCGCTGTGCGAGGGCGACGACGTCGGCGCCATCGTCGAGGCGATTCTTGCCCTGGAGACGGACGATGCCTGGCTGAGCACCGCCAAAGCGACGCTTGCCGCCGGTGCACCCGGCTCGGCGCGGCTGGCATTCGAGCTGCAGCGTCTGGCCGAGGGCGCCTCGCTGGCGGAGGTCTACCGCATCGAGTACATCGCTGCGCTGCATGCGGCCGCCCATGGCGACTTCGCCGAAGGCATCCGCGCGCTGCTGATCGACAAGGACCGCAACCCGCAGTGGCAGCCGCGCACGTTGGCTGACGCCACCGCCGAGTGGGCCCGCACCTTCTTCGTATCCCCCTGGTCCGACGCAGCGCATCCGCTGGTCGACCTCGGTGCCACCGTCCCTGAAAGGAGCCACGCATGAGCCGTATTGCATTCATCGGGTTGGGCAACATGGGGGGCCCGATGGCCGCCAACCTGGCCAAGGCCGGTCACGCCGTGCGCGTGTTCGACCTGGTGCCCGCCGCCGTGCAGGCCGCCGTCGATGCCGGCGCCAGCGCCGCGCATTCCGCGCTGGACACCCTGACCGACGCCGAGATCGTGATCTCGATGCTGCCGGCCAGCCGCCACGTCGAAGGCGTGTACCTGGGGGATGACGGCCTGCTCGGCGACATCCCCGGTGGCGCGCTGGTCATCGACTGCAGCACGATCGCCCCGGCCACCGCGCGCAAGGTCGCTGAAGCGGCCGCCGCGCGTGGCCTGCAGATGCTCGACGCGCCGGTATCGGGTGGTACGGCAGGCGCCCAGGCCGGCACGCTCACCTTCATTGTCGGCGGTGAAGCCGAGGCGCTCGAACGCGCCCGCCCGATCCTGCAGGCGATGGGCAAGAACATCTTCCACGTCGGCGCCAGCGGTGCCGGCCAGGTCGCCAAGCTGTGCAACAACATGGCGCTCGGCGTGATCATGGCCGTCACCGGCGAATCGATCGCACTCGGCGTCGCGCATGGGCTGGACCCGAAGGTGCTCTCGCAGATGATGGCGGTCAGCACCGGCCGCAGCTGGGCCACAGAAGTGTGCAACCCGTGGCCGGGCGTGCTGGAGAACGCACCCGCGTCGCGCGGCTACAGCGGTGGGTTCGGCAGCGACCTCATGCTCAAGGACATGGGCCTGGCAGTGGAAGCGGCGATGAGCGTCGGCGCGTCGATCCCGCTGGGCGAACTGGCCCGCAACCTGTATTCGATGAACCACCAGGCCGGCCGCGGCAAGCTGGATTTCTCCAGCGTCGTGCAGCTGATCGCAAACGAGAAATAGCCGGTCGTGCCGGCCGCTGGCCGGCAATCGCATGAACCCCGACACCTCCGGGGAATGCCCGTGGCATCGACCCTCGGTCGGCGCCCTGCACCAGATGCATCCCGTGGCCTTGCCCGGGATCCACCGCGGTGGGATGGGCGGTTGCCAGGCTATCCAGCCAGGCAGCCGCCCATTTTTTTACCCGTGCGGTAGGTGCCGTCCGTGATCCGGCACGGCACCTGCGGCATCAGGCAACGGTCAGCGTCACGTCGATGTTGCCGCGGGTCGCGTTGGAGTACGGGCACACGATGTGCGCCTTCTGCACCAGTTCTTCCACCTGCTCGCGCGGCAGGCCCGGGACCGAGATCTCAAGCGCCACTTCGATGCCGAAGCCGGTCGGGATCTGGCCGATGCCGACCTTGCCGGTGATCGCCGTTTCGGCCGGCAGCGCAACCTTGGCCTGGCCGGCCACGAACTTCAGCGCGCCCAGGAAGCAGGCCGAGTAGCCGGCGGCGAACAGCTGTTCCGGGTTGGTGCCCGGGCCGCCCGCGCCGCCCAGCTCGCGCGGGGTGGACAGCTGCACGTCCAGCACGTTGTCGGAGGAGGTGGCGTGGCCTTCACGGCCGCCGGTAGCGGTGGCGGTGGCGGTGTACAGAACCTTTTCGATGGACATGGGAATCTCCTGTGGCGTGAACGGGGGTGGGCCAGATGGCAGGTGTACTTTGACCGCGCCAGGGGTACGTTGGGTTACATTTCGTCTATCAAACTTGATCGAGCGTCCAAATGGTCGACCGCCTGCAATCCCTGCTCAGCCGTTTTGCGGTCACTGCCGAGGTCTTCCACGCCGGCCCGCTGTGCGGCATCAACGACCTGGCCGCCGAGGGCGAGCGCGGCCAGCTCCATCTCATCCGCGAGGGCCAGGTCCGCGTCGAGCACGCCGATGGCAAGGTGCTGCAGATCGACCAGCCCAGCGTACTGCTCTACCCGCGCCCGCTTGCCCACCGCTTCGTCACCGATCCCCGGCGCGGCGCCGATTTCGCCTGCGCGCACCTGCAGTTCGAAGGCGCCGGCACCCATCCGGTGGCTGCGGCGTTGCCGCCGGTCATCTGCCTGCCACTGGACCAGCTCCATGGCGGCCAGCCCATCCTGTCGGTGTTGTTCGAGGAAGCCTTCGCCCAGCGCTGCGGCCGCCAGGCACTGCTCGACCGCTTGTTCGAGGTGGTGCTGATCCAGATCCTGCGCGCGCTGATGGAAAGCGGCCAACTGCGTGTCGGCCTGCTCGCCGGCATGGCCCACCCGCGCCTGCGCCACGCGCTGGTGGCCATGCATGAATCGCCGGCCGAGGAGTGGACGCTGGAGTCGCTCGCGCAGCGCGCCGGCATGTCGCGCAGCGCCTTCGCCGACAGCTTCCGCGACACCATCGGCAGCACGCCCGGCCACTATCTGCAGGGCTGGCGCACGCGCCTGGTGCAGCAGGCGCTGCGCAAGGGCCTGCCGCTCAAGCGCATCGCCATCGACGTCGGCTACGGCAGCGAGGCGGCGTTGTCGCGCGCCTTCAAGGTGCAGACCGGGCAGTCGCCGCGGCAGTGGAAGCAGGCCATGGCGGCATCCCCACGCAGCGAGGCCGTATGATCGGTCGCACCGGCGACCTGCCACCTGCATCGAGGCGTGTCATGGAACGCAACCTGCGCGCGAACATCATCCTCAGTACCAGCCGCGCGCTGCTCGGGGAGGTGTTCCCCGAACTCGTCGCCGTCGCCTGCCAGCTCCACGGGGCGACCGGTTTCGAACTGGTGTTCTTCATCGATGCAGCTGCGGTGGAGGAGTGGGTCGAGGACATCTCCTGCATCGAGACCGAGGTGATGGCCGACTTTCCCGCAACCGTGTCCATATCGCATCGCATCGTGGCATCGGCACGCGCCGAGATACCCGCCGACGGCTTCCTGATCTTCCTGCGAAAGCCGCGCCCGTAGGGGCACGGGGTACGCGTCAGATCGCCCACTCCCGGTCGGTGGTGAACATGATCGTCAGCCAGCGGTCCGGGGATTCCTCGCCCAGCGCCTCGCCGATCTCATCGCGCAGCCGGTCCCATTCCAGCAGCGCACGCGGCGGATCATCGGCGCGCACCACGAAGAACAGTTCGATCTGTTCGCCACGCCCCACCTTGGCCACGTAGCTGCGGTACTCCAGGAAACCGTGCCGGGCCACGATGTCGCGTGCCACCGCATCCACGTGTGCCTGCAGGTCCACCGGGGTGATCAGCAGGATGTCCGACAGCGCCTGCCGCACCGTGCCCAGCGGGGCCACCATCACGAACAGGCACACCACCAGCAGGATCGCCGGATCGATGTAGGGCACCAGCCATGCCCAGCGCGTATCGCCCAGCAGCCAGCCGCCGACGAAGGCGACCAGGTAGGCGGCCGACATGCTGGCCGAGACCACCCAGTTCTTGCCGTCCAGCGCGATGAATTCCGAGCCGATGCTGCGGTTGACCCGGCGGATGAACACCGCCAGCCCGATCTCGGCAATGATCGACAGCACCGCGAACAGGATCGCCGGCCCCAGCGCGATCTCGCGCCCGCCGGCCATCAGCGCATCCACCGCGTTGACCGCCGCGTACAGCGCCGCGCCGATCATCAGCGTGCCGCTGACACCCAACACGATCGGTTCCAGGTGCCAGAAGCCCATGGTGAAGCGCTGGTTCAAGCGCGACTGCAGGGTGTCCACGTGGGTGGAAAGGCTGATCAGCCGCACCACCAGCAGCGACAGCCAGGTCATCACCACGTCGATCAGCCCGTAGATGCCGTCGAAGATGATCAACGAGGAGTTGGCCAGGAAGCCGAACACCACCGCGGCGGCGGCCATCGCCAGCGAGGCGCCGATCGACAGGCGCAATACGCCTTGTTCGGTGGTGGGGTCGAACGGTCGAGCGCGGGGCGGGGTCATCGGACATCGGGCAGTGCAGGGAGGTGCATTCTCCCCCGGCGCGCCCCTCGCGCGGGTGGCGCGCGACGGCCTGGGCCTCCACCCCCTCGCCCGACCCCTCGGGCAGCGTTCATTCCGAGGGGGTAAACTATTGATTGCGCTGGCAATGCCAGCAGTATCCGACGCTCCGTCCCGATGACCCAACCTGCCACCGCCGCCGCCGCGCGTTACGCCGCCTCCCTGCGCCTGTCCGTCGCCCCGATGATGGACTGGACGGACCGCCATTGCCGGTACTTCCACCGGCTGCTGGCGCCGGGCGCGCGGCTGTACACCGAGATGGTGCACGCCAACGCGGTGATCCATGGCGACCGCGAACGCCTGCTCGGCTTCGACGGCAGCGAGCACCCGCTGGCCCTGCAGTTGGGGGGCAGCGAGCCTGCCCTGCTGGCGCAGGCCGCGCGGATCGCCCAGGACTGGGGCTACGACGAGGTCAACCTCAACTGCGGCTGCCCCTCCGACCGGGTCCAGGCCGGGCGCTTCGGTGCCTGCCTGATGCGCGAGCCCGCCCTGGTCGCCGAGTGCGTGGCGGCCATGGTGGCGGCGGTGGACATCCCGGTCACGGTGAAGTGCCGGCTGGGCGTGGATGAAGACAACGACTACGAAACCTTCGTCAACTTCGTTGATCAGTCCGCCAACGCGGGCAGCGCCATGTTCATCGTGCACGCCCGCAACGCGTGGCTGAAGGGGTTGTCGCCCAAGGAAAACCGCGAAGTGCCGCCGCTGCGCTACGACTGGGCGCACCGTCTCAAGGCCGACCGCCCGCAGCTGCAGATCGTGCTCAACGGCGGCCTGGCCACGGTCGAGGCGGCACAGGCGCAGCTGCCGGCGCTGGATGGGGTGATGCTCGGCCGCGCGGCCTATCACGACCCCTACGTACTGCATCAGCTGGAGGCCGCCCAGACCGGCATGGCCGTACAGCCGCGCGAGGCGCTGCTGCGGGCGATGCGTCCCTACATCGACGCCCAGCTGGGCCGCGGCCTGGCGCTCAAGCACATCACCCGCCACCTGCTGGGCCTGTTCCACGGGCAGCCAGGCGGGCGGGCGTTCCGCCAGGTGCTCAGCGAGGGCGCCCATCGCCCCGGCGCGGGCTGGGAGCTCATCGACCAGGCGCTGGCAGTCACCCGCGCGCAGGCCGAGCGTGTCGCTGCGTGAGCCGCATCACCTTGTCAGCTTGACAAGCGGCACGCTTTAGCCGCCAATGTTCACTTAGATGAACGGCATGACCGTGCGACCTGAAAAGTTCAGACCGGATTCACTGCGTAAAACCAAGAATTCGCTAAGGATTCGTAAAACGCCGGCCCAGGTCGGCGCGATCGGATTTACAACTTTTGAACGTTTTGCCGCGCTCCGCTAGGATCAGACCGATGTTCTCCGTGACCCGCCACCGCCACCGCCGCCTTGCCGTCCTCGCCTTCCTGGCGACGGGCGCCGCTGCCTCCCTCGGCAGTGCCTCGGCGCAGGAGCCCAACCCGGATCCGGCGCGTGGGGAGATGGTCCGGGCCGCCCGCGGTGCCCCGCCGGAGCGCTCGCTGTCCGACGCGGTCCGCCGCGTGCAGCGCACCACCGGTGGGCACATCCTGGGGGCCGAGCGGGTGCCGTACGACGGTCGCGACATCAATCGGGTCAAGTACATGGACGATCGGGGCCGGGTCCGCTACATGGACGACCCCGCGCCGGCGCGTTCACAGCCCCGCGCACCGCGATCGGATATGTCTTCACTACGCGGCGATAACCCCTGAACAGGGATAGTTGTCCGTCATCAACTGTATTCCACTGGCCCCCGGCCATACCCAGGACACTAGGGAGAGTTCATGCGTATCCTTCTGGTCGAAGACGAAGCCCCGCTGCGGGAAACCCTGGCAGCCCGGCTCAAGCGCGAAGGCTTTGCGGTCGACGCTGCCCAGGACGGTGAGGAAGGTCTCTACATGGGCCGCGAAGTCCCGTTCGACGTCGGCATCATCGATCTGGGCCTGCCCAAGATGTCGGGCATGGAACTGATCAAGGCGCTGCGCGACGAGGGCAAGAAATTCCCCGTGCTCATCCTCACCGCCCGCTCGAGCTGGCAGGACAAGGTCGAAGGGCTCAAGCAGGGCGCCGACGATTACCTGGTCAAGCCGTTCCACGTCGAGGAACTGCTGGCACGTGTCAACGCGCTGCTGCGCCGTGCCGCCGGCTGGAGCAAGCCCACGCTTGAGTGCGGCCCGGTTGCACTGGATCTGGCCGCGCAGACGGTCAGCGTCAGCGGCAGCAACGTGGACCTCACCAGCTACGAGTACAAAGTGCTCGAATACCTGATGATGCATGCCGGTGAACTGGTCTCCAAGGCCGATCTCACCGAACACATCTACCAGCAGGATTTCGATCGCGACTCCAACGTGCTGGAAGTGTTCATCGGCCGCCTGCGCAAGAAGCTCGATGCCGACGGCGAACTGAAGCCGATCGAGACCGTGCGTGGCCGCGGTTACCGTTTCGCGATTCCGCGCAACGAAGGCTGAGCACGTAGCCGGACGAAGGGATGATGTCAGGCCGTCTGTGGTTCTTTAAACGCTGGCGGCCGCGCTCCCTGCAGGCGCGCCAGCTGCTGGCCGCCTCGGTGAGTCTGGTCGCGTTCTTGGCCATCGCCGGTTACGCGCTGGATGCGGCGTTCGCCGACACCGCGCGCGCCAACCTGCGCGAGCGCCTGAAGAATTACGCCACCGCGTATGCGGCGGGGATCGACTTCACCCGCGACCGCTCGTTGTATATCCGCGAACAGCCGCCGGACCCGCGCTTCGACGTGCCCGGCAGCGGCCTGTACCTGCAGGTGGTGATGCCCGACGGCAAGGGCAACTCGATGTCGGCCGAAGGGCCGATGCTGCCCACCGTGGGCGGGGGCCTGCTGGCACCGCGCCAGGAAGTGTTCGAAGGCCCGCTGCCGATGATCCAGATCGACGGCAGCCAGGGCTCGGTGTACCGCTATGGCCTGGGCCTGGTCTGGGATGCCGACGCCGACCCCGCCACTGAATTCCCGTACACCATCTACGTGATGGAAGACTCGCGCGCGCTGGGCGCGCAGCTGCGCGTGTTCCGCGGGCGGGTCTGGTTCTGGATGGGCGGTGCCGGCCTGATCCTGCTGATGCTGCAGACCGTGATCCTGCAGTGGAGCCTGCGCCCGATGCGGCGGGTGATCACCGAGCTGACCAAGGTCCAGCGCGGCGAGACCGAACGCATGAGCGAGCGCCACCCGCGCGAGCTGGAACCGCTGACCGACAGCATCAATGCCTTCATCGAGAGCGAGCGCGAAAACCTCGAGCGGCAGCGCAACACCCTGGCCGATCTGGCGCACAGCCTGAAAACACCGCTGGCGGTGCTGCGTACCCAGCTGGACAGTGGCGCCCAGGACCAGGACCTGCGGCAGGAGTTCGACGTGCAGCTGCGGCGCATGAACAACCTGGTGTCCTACCAGTTGGCGCGTGCGGCCTCGTCCGGGCACAAGCTGTTCTCCGCACCGCTGCCGATCGAGTCCAACGCCGAGGAAATCGTGCGCGGCCTGGAGAAGGTGTACGCCGGCAAGGGCGTGCTGTGCGAGTTCGATATCGATGAAGCCGCGCGCTTCCACGGTGAGCCGGGCGACCTGCAGGAACTGCTCGGCAACCTGCTGGAGAACGCGTTCAAGTGGGCCAACCGCCGCGTGCTGCTCACCGCCACGCCGTTGCCCGCCCCTGGCGCGCGCCGGGCCGGGCTGGTGCTGTCGGTGGATGACGATGGCCCGGGTATCGCCCCGGAGGACATCGCCAAGGTGCTGCAGCGTGGCGTGCGCGGCGACGAGCGCGTGCAGGGCCATGGCATCGGCCTGTCGATCGTGCAGGACCTGATCAAGGACTACCGCGGCGAGCTGCAGGTCAAGCGGTCGCCGGAACTGGGCGGGGCGCGTTTTGAAGTGAAGCTGCCGCCGGGACCGTGAGCGGCGGCGGTCGCCCGCATTGCATCGACCAACGGTCGATGCCTACCGCGGCGTGGTGATGCGCGGGGCAGCTGCCGATGGTTGGTTGTTGGCCGACAGGCCCGGCGACTCACCGTAGAACCGGCGCAGGTGCGCGGCCACCGTCGGCATGGCCTGCTCCAGCACGTCCGGCGCAGAGAAGTGGTATTCGGTCACCACCGCAAAGAACTCTTCCGGCGCCTCGGCGGCGTAGGGATCGATCAGCGTGTCCCGGCCGGCATCGACCTGCGCGCAGAAGGCATCGTAGGCGGCCTGGAAATCGCTCGCCCACTGCCGCTGCCAGTCGCGCGGCAGCGGCGGCGTGCCGTCGATCGCACCGTCCAGCGCGTCGATCTTGTGCGCCATTTCATGCACGGCCACGCAGTAGCCGGCATGCGGGTCGGCGATGTCGGCCTGGATGTCGGCCCACGACAGGATCAGCGGGCCGCTGTCCCAGGATTCGCCGATCAGCTCGTCATCCCATTCGTGCAGCACGCCGGCCGCATCGACGTGGCTGCGCTGCACCCGGAACGCGTCCGGATAGACGATCAGCTGCGACCAGCCACGCAGGCCGACGTCACCCAGCTCCAGCAGCGGCAGGCAGCACAGCGCGGCCAGCAGCACGCCGTCGCGCTCGTCCAGCTGCAGGTCGCCGACCGGGCTGATGGTTTTCTCGTGCAGGAAGCGCGCGCTCAGTGCGCGCAGGCGCTCGCGACGTGGTGCATCCAATCCGTGCAGCCAGGGCGCGCGCTGGCAGCATTGCTGCCACATCGCCAGATCGATCTCGCGCGGCCTGCGCCGCAGCCAACCCCACATGCGTTCGATCAGCGGAACATGCCCGGCAGGAAGCTGTGCCACTTGGGCGCGCGCAGGCGCGGCAGCACGTCGTCATCGCCGCCACCGCCGGTGCTGGTGCCGTTGCTCGCGCTCGGCTTGACCGCCGGCGCGCGGGCGGCCGGTGCGGCGGCCGGTGCGGTGCGTTCGGTTTCCGTCGGCGAATACACGCAGCCGCCCCGCCCCGGGCTGGTCAGCGCATCGGAAGCATGCGCGGCCAAGGGGGCCATCAGCAGGATCAGGCAATGGGCGAACGGGCGCATCGTCGACATCCAGAAGGCAGGTCAGTCTTCGATTCTAGCCCGATTCAGCGCCGGGATTGGAACCCCGCCGGGCAGGCAAGCGCCGCGGCTTTCCCGCATAATTTTCTGGATTACCTGATGGAAGCGACCGTGGACGACCGCCAACTGCTGGCCAAACTGGGCGCCGGGCGCCTGTCCGGCGATGCGCTGGCCCAGGAAATGGGCGTCACGCGCGCCGCAATTTGGAAGCGGATTCAAGGACTTAGGGCTGCCGGCGTGGAAGTGGAGGGGCGTGCGGGCGAGGGCTACGGCTTGACCCGTCCGCTGGACCTGCTGACGTCGGAGCGCATCCGCGCCGGGCTCCCGGCGAGCGCGGCCAGCCTGCTGGGCGACCTGCAGGTGGCCTGGACGGTGGATTCGACCAACGCCGAATTGCTGCGGTGCAGCGCGCCCGAGCGAGGGGTGCGTGTCCTGCTGGCAGAGCGCCAGACCGGTGGCCGCGGCCGGCGTGGCCGCACCTGGGCCTCGCCCCTGGCCGCCCACGTGTATCTCTCGGTGCTGCGGTGGTTCTCCGGTGGCCTGGTCCGGCTGAGTGGCCTGAGCCTGGTGGCCGGCATCGCGGTGGCCGAGGCCCTGCATGACCTGGGGTATGTGCAGGCCCGGTTGAAGTGGCCCAACGACCTGATGGTCGATGGCCGCAAGCTGGTGGGCCTGTTGGCCGAGGGCGGCGGCGAGTACGCCGGCCCGGCGCGCGCGGTGATCGGCATCGGCATCAACGTGCACATGCCCGCCGCCCATGCCGAGCAGATCACCCAGCCGTGGATCGACCTGGATACCCTGGCCGGCGCCCCGGTGGACCGCAACACCGTGGTGGCCGCGGTACTGGCACGGCTGTTGCCGGCGCTGGAGGCCTTCGATGCCGACGGCCTGGCACCGTTCCTGCCGCGCTATGCAGAACTGGACCTGTTGCGCGGCAAGACCGTTCGCGTGGAGCAGGGGGGGCAATGGCGCGAGGGCACCGCGCTGGGCCTGGCCGACGATGGCGCGCTGCGCGTGCGCATCGATGGTGTCGAACAGCATGTGCATGCGGGCGAAGTCAGCGTGAGGGCGCAATGAGCGACTGGTTGTTCGACCTGGGCAATTCGCGGTTCAAGTTCGCCCCGCTGCAGGGCGTGCAGGCAGGTGCCGTGCAGGCCTGGCCGCACGGCGCCGAAACCATGCCCGCCGAGCAGCTGCAGGCGCTGCCCAGTGGTGATGTCGCCTACGTGGCCAGCGTCGCCGCGCCCACCCTGACCCGCAGCATGCTGGCGATCCTGCAGGGCCGTTTCCGCAGCGTGCGCGTGGCCCATACCGAGGCGCGCTACGCCGGTGTGCGCGTGGCCTACGCCGACCCGGGCAAGTTCGGCGTCGACCGTTTCCTCGCGCTACTGGCGGCGGCCGAGCGCGCCGAAAGCGTGGTGGTGGCGGGCGTGGGCACCGCGCTGACCATCGACCTGCTGGACGCCGGCGGCCTGCACCACGGCGGCCGCATCGCCGCCTCGCCCACCACCATGCGCGAAGCGCTGCATGCGCGCGCGGTGCAGTTGCCGGCCAGTGGCGGGGCCTACAGCGAGTTCGCCAACGACACCGCCGATGCGCTGGCCTCCGGCTGCGATGGCGCTGCGGTGGCGCTGATCGAGCGCAGCGTTGCACAGGCCGCGCAACGCCTCGGTGGCACGCCGACGTTGCTGCTGCATGGCGGCGGCGCACCCGCGCTGCTGCCGCTGCTGGGGCACGCCCACTTCCAGCCGTCGCTGGTGCTCGATGGCCTGGCACGCTGGGCCGTGCACCAGCCTGCGGACGCAGGGTAGGATCCCCGCATGCTGACCCGTGCCCTGATCGTCGTGCTGGCCATCCTCAACCTGGGGGTGGCGTTGTGGTGGATGTTGCGTGGCGAACCGGTGCCGGCGCCGCCTGCGCCGAGTACCGGCGTGGCCCAGTTGCAGCTGTTGCCGGGCACCGCCACGCCGGCACCCGCCGCCGCGGCCACGCCAACCCAGGCCCTGGATGACGTGACCCCGGCGCCGGCAGCGCCCAGCGCGGCCACCCGCGTCGCACCCGAGCCGACGCCGGCCGCTACGGTGGCGGCACCCGAAGCGGTCGCCCCGGTGCCGCCTCCCGCTGCGGCAACGCCCGCACCAGCGCCGACCGCAGCGGTGGCAGCAGCCCCCATCCCGCCGGCCGCGCCCGCGCAATGCCTGAGCCTGGGGCCGTTCGCCGACCGTGCCGCCGCGCAGGCGGCGCAGGGCAAGGCCGGACCGCTGCTGCGCGGTGTGCGCCTGCGCGAAGTCGCCGATGCCGGCGCCACCCGCTACCGGGTGATCCTGCCGCCCGCAGCCAGCCGGGAGGACGCGCAGGCCACGGTCAAGCGGATCGTCGCGGCCGGCCTGAGCGATTACTACATCATCGGCCAGGGCGAGGAGGCCAATGCCATCGCCCTGGGCCAGTACCGCAACCGTGAAGGCGCCGACCGCCGCCTGGCCGCGCTCAGCGCCGCCGGCTTCAACGCCCGCCTGATCGCCAGCGGCGGCGATGGCAGTGCGCAGTGGTGGCTGGATGCGACCCTGGCCGAGCAGGCCGACCCCGCCGCCGCCCGCCAGCGCAGCGGCGCGGCGCAGCAGCGCTCGCTGGACTGCGCACGGGTGCGTTAGAATCGCCGCGCGCCATGCCGCTTTAGCTCAGTTGGTAGAGCAACTGTCTTGTAAACAGTAGGTCATCCGTTCGATTCGGATAAGCGGCACCACTCTCCGCTCCGCTGGCATCCACGGATGTCCCCGGTGCAGATCGACGTCATTCATCCGTGTCGTGCTCATTGCGCGGGGTGTTCACGGGTATACCTGCTTCTCGCCATCGGCATGCACCACGACGACGCGCTTGCCATCAAAGGGGAGGTGCACTTCCGCCTGCCAGGTATCATCCAGAGGAATGACCGATTTCGCCATCGGCTCGCAGGGGGACCCCACTGCGCAGCGACGGATGCTGATGCGGAGCGTGTCGCCCACACGTTCAAAGTCGACGCCTCCGGCGTAATGGCGACTTTCAGGGCGAACCTTGTAGCGGACGGAAATTTCGGTATCCGACCGCTTTTCCACACTCACCGGCTCGACCATCGCCTGTGAGTAGGTGGGATCCATCCTTGCGCCCGTGCATGCAGCCAGGGCAGAAGACAAGAGCAACAACAGCGGCAACGCTGTGCTTTCGTACGGCTTGCGCGATCTGGACGGCATGCTGGAACTCCGGTTTTCCGCACCATCTCCATGTCCAACCTAACATGCGGACCGGCAGCGGAGCATGGACCACGACCCACCATTCTACGAACGCCGGTGGGGCGGCACGGACAAACATGGCCGCGGGCGCGGACGCATCGTGCAAGCGCCGACGACCCGTGGCCGGACGGTCCACGGGTCAGATTCATCCGTGCGCAACGACGCCTTACTGCGTCTCGGCAAACCGATACGACAACAGCGACTTCACCAGGAAGGTCACCTGCGTGGCCGAGCGCGCGTCCACGCGCATCACCGGCAGGCGGAAGCCGGCATCGAACAGCGCCTGGCGTACATCGGGGATCAACAGTTCGGGGTATTCGTCGGTACGGGTGATGCCCACCGCGAGGCTCGCCTCCGGGGCGATCCGCGAAAACTCCTGCAGCAGCTCGACCGTGGAGGCGATCGGCTCGGGGTGGCGCGCGCTGACCAGTACGATCACGCCGAGCGCACCCTCGCAGACCATCGGCCACATGAAGTCCAGGTAGCGCTGGCCGGGCACGCCATAGACATGCAGCAGCTCGCCGTCATCCAGCTCGATTGAGCTGTAATCCAGCGCGACCGTGGTTTCGACCTTGTCACCGTAGGCATCCTCGCTCAACGGCATTTCGGTGCTGACCGGCTCCACGTCGGAGATCGCACGCACGGCCGTGGTCTTGCCTGCGCCCATGCCACCGACGAAGACCAGCTTGTTGGCGGGCAGGCTCATGATGCCGCTCCCTGGAACAGGCTGAGGCCGAAGCGCCGCGCCACCCACGAGAAGAAGCGCGAATCGTGGGTATCGCCACGGCGTTGGGAAGGCGTCACGGGGGCATCCTGGTTCAAGGCGAGGCCGCTGGCCAGCGCGGCGGAGAACAGGCTCTGCGCGGCGTCCTGCGGGATCCGGCAGGCGGTGGCCAGCGCGGTGGCGCGCCAGGGCCGCGCATGCAGGCGGGCGATGGCCAGCAGCCAGTGGCCGGGCACGTCATCGGCGCTCAGGTCGGGCCACTGGCGCAGCTGCAGCGAGGCCTGCGCGGCCGGCGCGGGCATCAGTTCGGGGCGATGGTGGGCAATGCAGAAGAACAGGGCTTCGAACGAGTGCCGCTGCGGCAGGCGGTAGGCGTACTGGTGCTGGAAGGTCTCGACGTCGATCGGGGTCAACGACCATGTCGCATCGTCCAGTTGCGCTGCCACCTCGGCCAGCGTGGTGCTGGCGGGCAGGGCAATGCTGCGCGTGGCGGGGTCGACCAGCAGCGTCATCGCCCCCCGCTGCAGCAGGTGCATGCCCGCTGGCTGCGCATCGTGGCGGGCCAGCTGCATCAGCAGCGGCGTGCCCTGCACGACGTCGGCCGCGTCCGGCGTGGCCAGCAGCAGCGTGGAGAGCTGTTCGTTGAGGTCGCGCACGGTGGCGCCGTGCGGCAGTTCGCCGCATGCGATGGCGCCGAAGCGCCGCGCGACCAGCAACGTCGGCACGCCCAGCGCATGCGCCTGGTGCAGTGCAGCGGCGCTGGCCGGATGGTCCAGCCCGATCACCAGCAGGTCCACGGCCTGCCCGGACCACGGCTGCAGGGCCACGTCCATGCGCTCGGCCAGCAGCAGCGAACTGGCCAGCTTGAGCCGGGTCTGGTGCAGCAGGTCGAGGCCTGTCGCGGCGATCTGGAAGGAGCGGATGGGGGTTTTCATGGGGGCGTGCCACAAGGCGGCCGCTCGGCGCGCGCGGGGCGCACGCCGGGGCGCGAGCGTCCCGCACGGCGCGAGCCGCGCGGGACATGGTGCGATCAGCTGAAGTCCAGGGTCTTCTCGAAGGCCTTCAGTTCATGCCGCGACATCGCCAGGTTGGCCTTGCTGCGGTCCATCACCACGTACAGGAACAGCAGCGGGTTGCTTTCCAGCGGGCGGATCAGGTGGTACTGGGTGCTCAGCGTGATCAGCAGGTCTTCCAGCGTGTCCGACAGGCCCAGCTGCTCGGCGACGCGGCGCTTGGCGCGGACCACTTCGGTGTTGCCGGCTGCCGCCAGTTCCAGGTTGATGTTGCCGCCGCCGACCATGGCCAGGGCCATGCCGCTGTCACCGTCGACCAGGGCGGCACCGACGAAACCCGCCAGCGAATTGAGCTTTTCCAGATTGAGATTGGGCACGTAAATCCTTTTGCTTCAGGCAGTGGGAGGGCAGGCCAGGGGCCTGCCGGAAGGGCACAACGAAAGGGAAGGCGGATCAGCCTGCGCGCGGGCGCAGCACGGGCTCGAGGCGGGTGGCGCACTCGCGCGCATGGAACAGCAGCACGGCCATGTTGAGCTCGTGGCCGGCCACGGCGGTGAGGGTGAGCGGCTTGTCGCTCTGGATGCGGATCAGCACCACGTTGCCCTGCTTGGTGCAGATGGTGGCGTAGTCGGCTTCGCTGAGCGACAGCTCGCGCGAGACGGTTTCGCCGAGGGTAAGGAACGAATTGGCCATCGCGGCCAGGCGGCGTCCATCCACATCCAGCGCCGAACTCTCGGCGACGGCGCGGCCGTCGGCGGTGGAAAGCATCAGCAGCTTGAGGCCGCGCTCGCGTTCGCGCGCCTGGCCGAACACGGCGTCGATGCCGTCGATGTCATGCAACTGGCGGGCCGGCTGGCTCTCGCCGCTGGCACTGCGGACGATCTGGTAAATGGCACTGCGCTGCACGTACTGCCCCCTGGCACACAACGAAAAACGACCAACCCGTTTGGATTAGTCAATCAGTACTGCGTCGAAGTGTGAAATGTAGCACGGAAATTTTGCCTTCACGGACAACGCAAGATGAACCGCCGCGTGTCTTGCGTATGCGTCAAATGCTTGACGGGCAAGGGGTTTCGCTCCGCGTCGAGATCGGACGCGGGCGGGCAGGGAATGCCGCGTGCAGTCAATCGCGCTGCCTGCTGCACCGCCGCGAGTGGGCCTGCACGGGGCTGGCTAGACTGTGGCTCTTTTTCGTCATTGCAGGAGGCACCCCATGGCCACGTATCCCCCCGTATCCCTGATCGGCGTTCCCACCGACATCGGGGCCGGCCATCGCGGCGCGGGCCTGGGTCCGGATGCGCTGCGCATCGCCGGGCTGTCCGACGCGTTGGTTGCCCGTGGCGTGGACGTGCGCGACCTGGGCAACCTGGACGGTCCGCGCAATCCGTGGACGCCGCCGGTGCAGGGCTATCGCCACCTGGACGAAGTGGTGGCCTGGAATCGCGCGCTGATGGACGCCACTTACGCCGAGCTGCAGGCCGGGCGCATGCCGATCATGCTCGGCGGCGACCACTGCCTGGGCATCGGCTCGATCACCGCGGTGGCGCGCTGGTGCCGCGAGCAGGGCAAGACGCTGCGCGTGCTGTGGCTGGATGCGCACTCGGACTTCAACACCAGCGAGGTGACCCCGTCGGGCAACGTACATGGCATGCCGGTGGCCTGCCTGTGCGGGCTGGGCCCGGATGCGCTGACCCGGCTCGGCGGCGACGCGCCGGCGATCCGCCCGCAGCAGGTGCACCAGATCGGCATCCGCTCGGTGGACCAGGAAGAGAAGCGCCTGATCAAGCAGCACCAGGTGGATGTGTACGACATGCGCTACATCGACGAGGCGGGCATGAAGCGCACCATGGAAGCGGCGCTGGCGGGTATCGATGCCAACACCCACCTGCATGTCAGCTTCGATGTCGATTTCCTCGACCCCAGCATCGCGCCGGGCGTGGGCACCACCGTGCCGGGCGGGGTCAATTACCGTGAGGCGCAGCTGGTGATGGAGATGATCGCCGACACCGGCCGCATGGGCTCGCTGGACATCGTGGAACTCAACCCGCTGCTGGACAACCGCAACAGCACCGCGGTGCTGGCAGTGGACCTGGTGGAGAGTCTGTTCGGCAAGTCCACCCTGATGCGCGACTGAGCACGACCCCGCGTTACCGGGGCTTTCCTGCGGGTGGCTGAACGCCGCCGTGGTGCGTTCACATTCGCTGCACGCGCCAGCCGCCAGATTGCATCCACGCGGCGGCGGTGCTGGAAACAGCCACGACGTCACCGCGATCAGGAAGAAGGGCCGCGGCGCGCAGGGCGCGCTGGCGGGCCCATCTGACAGGTGGGACCGGATTGCCGGTGTCGACGTAGATCAAACAGGAGAACCCCATGAAGCGTGTTATTGCACTGATGCTGTTGTCGATGTTCTCGGTGGCCATGCTGTCCGGCTGCAACACCGTTGCCGGTGCTGGCAAGGACGTGCAGAAGGCTGGCGAGAAGGTCGAAGACGCCGCCAAGACCAACTGATCCACGCGATCAGGTGGCGACGGAAAAGGCCGGGATCTCCCGGCCTTTTTCGTTTGCGCGGCCGGGGGCGGCGCATGGCCTTCATTCAAGCAGGTGAGCATCCGTTTCATGCGCGCTTGACCGCCACCGAACGTCCGCCGCGGCACTCTGTACGTGCGGCGAAGGTGCCGTTGCAACCAAGGATGCCAACCCATGAACAAAGACATCATTTCCGGGAAGTGGACGCAGCTCAAGGGCAAGGCCCAGGCCAAGTGGGGCGACCTTACCGACGACGATTTCAAGGTGGCCGAAGGCAATGCCGAATACCTGGCCGGCCGCCTGCAGGAGCGCTACGGCTGGGCGCGCGACCGCGCCGAATCGGAAGTCAAGGACTTCGAGAAGGCCATGCACAAGGATTATCCGGACTTCCATTGATGCGGGCCGGCGCCGCGTAAGCGCGGCCGCTTCATCGGGCGTATGAAACACACGAGGGGCCGCGCAAGCGGCCCTTCGTCTGTCTGCGCGACCGCTTCAGCGCCAGCGGCTGTCCTGCGGCGGGTCCGGTACGTACTGCGACGGGAATGCGCGCGGGGTGGCATCGCGCGGCGTCGGCCCGGGCAGGATGCCGCGCGCACGCAGGTTCTGCGCGCTGTCGTAGCGCACCTCGACCTGCTGGACGGGGGCCACGCTGGCACGCTCGAAGGCGGTGTCGCGCACGCGCGAGGTCTCGCGCGCGCCGTGGCCGGTGCCCAGGCGCTGGGCCGGCGCCGGTGCGGCCGGCGCGGCGGCGGACGTGGCCTGGACGCTGTCGGCCATGGCCGACTCGGCCGCGGCCGGCGCCTGGACGCGACCACGCGGTACGGTGGTCATGCGCCGCTCGACGGTCGGGGACAGGTCGCGCGGGATCGCGCCGGCCTCGCGGAACACCGCGATCCCGATCACCCCGATGTTGTCCGGCCGGCCGGTGCGGCCGGCGTAGCTGCGCCCGGGAGAAGTGAACACGAACTGCGCCACCTCCTCGTCGGACTTGCGCCAGCCGCTGATGTCGGCGGTCTGCCAGGGGTTGAGCACGTAGCCGGTCTGGCCGGGCGCGGCCACCTCGCCGGTGATCGCGTTCAGGCCGTCCACCGAGACCACGACCAGCACGCGCTCGGCACTGCGGTTGCGCAGCCGCACGCTGTAGCGGTGGCCCTTCTCGCCGGCAATCCAGCGCTGGGCACCGTCGCGGTACTGCGCCAGCGCGCCGTCTCCGTCGCGGTCGATCACGGTGAGGTAGACCGGGCCGCTCGGCTGGGGTGGCAGCGGGGCCGGGCGGAAGCCGCACAGGGCCAGCACGGCGAACAAGGGCAGGATCAGGCGTTTCATGGCAGCGCTCCGCGATGGGGTGATCCGTTCAACGGCCCGGGGGGTGCAACGGGGTTGCGCCGGGGCAGGTAAACTGGGGCGGTTCACCTGTCCGTAATGATCCCCCACATGACCACCCGCGTTCTTACCGGCATCACCCCCTCCGGCACGCCCCACCTGGGCAACTACGTTGGCGCCATCCGTCCGGCCATCGCGGCCAGCCAGGCGGCAGGCATCGAGAGCTTCTTCTTCCTGGCCGACCTGCACAGCCTGATCAAGGCGCAGGAGCCGGCGCGGACCCAGCGCTCGACCCTGGAAATCGCCGCCAGCTGGCTGGCGTGCGGCCTGGACCCGGACAAGGTGTGGTTCTACCGGCAGAGCGACATCCCCGAAACCACCGAGCTGATGTGGTTCCTGACCGCCATCGCCAGCAAGGGCATCCTCAACCGTGCCCACGCCTACAAGGCGGCGGTGGACAAGAACCGCGAGGAGCAGCTGGACGAAGACGCCGGGATCAGCGCCGGGCTGTTCATGTACCCGGTGCTGATGGCCGCCGACATCCTGATCTTCAAGGCCAACCGCGTGCCGGTGGGCCGCGACCAGATCCAGCACATCGAGATGGCGCGCGATTTCGCCCAGCGCTTCAACCATGTCTACGGCAAGGAGTACTTCCCGCTGCCGGAGGTGGTGATCGACGAACAGGTGGCCACCCTGGCCGGCCTGGACGGCCGCAAGATGAGCAAGAGCTACCAGAACACCATTCCGCTGTTCGCCCCGCGTGCGGAGCTGAAGAAGCTGGTGTTCTCCATCCTGACCGATTCGCGCGCACCGGGCGAGCCGAAGAGCACCGAGGGCTCGGCGCTGTTCCAGATGTACCAGGCCTTTGCCAGTGCCGAGCAGACCGCCGCGTTCGCGCAGGCGTTTGCCGACGGCATCAGCTGGGGCGATGCCAAGCAGCAGCTGTTCGAGCGCATCGATGCCGAACTGACCCCGCTGCGCGAGCGTTATGACGCGCTGATGGCCGAGCCGGAGAAGATCGAGGCGCTGTTGCGCCGCCGCGGCCAGCAGTTGCGCGAGCAGTATGCGATGCCGCTGTTGAAGGAGCTGCGCCATGCGGTGGGCCTGCGCGACCTGTCCAGTGCCGGTGACATCGCCGGCGATGCCGCCACCGAGGCGCGCGCGGCGCCGCCGCTGTTCAAGCAGTACCGCGAGGCCGATGGCCGCTTCTACTTCAAGCTGCTGGCCGGCGATGGCACGCTGCTGATCCAGAGCGAAGGCTTCGATTCGCCGCGCGATGCGGGGCAGTTGATCGGCGTGCTCAAGCAGACCGCGCACGGCGACGGGCTGCAGAGTGAGCTGTTCAAGATCGAGGCCGAGGTGGACGTGGTGCTGGCGGCGCTGCAGGAACTGCGCGCCTAGCGCCGGCCCGTGGCCGGCGTTGCCTGAAGCATGGCGTTGCGTGACGCCGGCCAACGGCCGGCATTGGCGTGGCCCGGCGCGGTCGGCGAGGCCGCATGGCATGATGCGGGCATCCTGAAGGGAGACTGCGATGGCCTGGTTGTCGTTGTTGTTGTTCCTGCCCTGGTTCGTGCTGCTCGGTGCGCTGTACTGGCTGTTCCCGCGGCAGCCGCGCGATGCGGCCCGGCGCTGGTTCGATGGCGTCGCGCTGCTGCTGGCCTTCGTGCTGAGCATCGTGGCGATGCTGTGGGGCCACCACATCGGCGTGGTGCAGGCCGATGCCGGGCCGATCTGGCGCCAGGTGCTGGCGGTGCTGTACGCCTACGGCGCGTTCCTGGCCGTGCTGGTCGCCGCGATCCTGCTGCGCGGGGCGTGGCTGGCCCAGCGTGCGACCAAAGCCGCATCGAAGCCGATGCGCGGATCGTCCTAAACTGGGGCGTACTTCGCCAGGGATGAACCGATGTTCGTCGACCCCAGCATCCACACCATCGACACCGCGTTCCAGCGCGAGGATTTCGACGCGGCCTACCTGGTAGTGGAAAACGGCCGGGCCGCGTTCATCGATTGCGGCACCGGCCTGGCCGTGCCGGCCATGCTGGCAGCGCTGACCCGTGCGGGCCTGTCGCCCGATGCGGTCGACTGGCTGATTCTCACCCATGTGCACCTGGACCACGCCGGTGGCGCCGGGTTGTTGATGCAGCAGTTGCCGGACGCACGCCTGCTGGTGCACCCGCGCGGCGCGCCGCACATGGTCGACCCCGCGCGGCTGATCGCCGGGGCCACCGAGGTGTATGGCGAAGCCGAGATCGCGCGTAGCTACGGGCCGGTATTGCCGGTGGCGGCCGAGCGCGTCGTGATCGCCGAGGATGGCCACCGCGTCGACCTGGCCGGGCGCAGCCTGCTGTGCCTGCATACCCCGGGGCACGCCCGCCACCACCTGTGCGTGTGGGACGAACGCAGCCGCGCCTGGTTCACCGGCGATACCTTCGGGCTGTCCTACCGCGAGCTGGACAGTGCGCGTGGTGCCTTCATCGTGCCCACCTCCTCGCCGGTGCAGTTCGAGCCGGATGCGCTGAAGCAGTCCATCGCACGCATGCTGGCCCATGCGCCGCAGGCGATGTTTCTCACCCATTACGGCCGGGTGGGTGATGTCGCCAAGCTGGCCGCGGACCTGGTCGAACAGATCGATGCGATGGTGGAGATCGGGCGGCAGTGCGATGCGCGTCCGGACCGGCACCGCTGCCTGGTGGCTGCGCTCACCGCGCTGTATCTGGAGCGCGCACAGGCACATGGCTGTCCGCTGGATGATGCCGCGGTGACCCAGGTGCTGGCGATGGATATCGAACTCAATGCCCAGGGCCTGGCGTGCTGGCTGGATCGCGACCGCCGCTAGCGCGGCCGTGCATGCAGTACGCGGTCATGCAGGTGTCACGTTACACTCGCAGGCCCCTGCTTTCCGTCCTGGTGTCTGCCGTGAATCCGATGCGCATGCTGCTGCTGTCGTCCTGCCTGTTCGTGGGCGGCCTGGCCCACGCGGCCAATGACCTGCCCGGCGGCGGCATCGACCCGCAGGCACTGTCGCGGCATGTGCGCATCCTGGCCTCGGACGAATTCGAGGGCCGTGCCCCGGCCACCGCGGGCGAGGAACGTACCGTCCAGTACCTCATCGAAGAGTTCAAGACCTACGGCCTGCAGCCCGGTGGCGTGGATGGCAGCTGGGTGCAGCCGGTGCCGATGGTGCGCGCGCAGGTGGACGGCCCGGTACGCGCGCAGCTGCGCCAGAAGGGCAAGGCACGCGCGCTGGTCAATGGCGAGGACGTGACCCTGCAGAGCCTGCGCCCGCAGCAGGCGGTGGACATCCGCAATGCACCGCTGGTGTTCGTCGGCTATGGCATCGACGCCCCCGAGCGCCACTGGAATGACTACAAGGACGTGGACCTGCACGGCAAGATCGCCGTGGTGCTGATCAACGATGCCGACTTCGAGGCCGACCAGCCCGGTGCCTTCGATGGCAAGGCGGTCACCTATTACGGCCGCTGGACCTACAAGTTCGAGGAAGCCGCGCGACGTGGCGCGCAGGGCGTGCTGATCGTGCACGAGACCGCGCCGGCCGCCTACGGCTGGGCGACGGTGAAGAGCTCGGGCACCTCGCCGCTGTTCGACATCGAACGCACCCCCGAGCAGGCGCTGGCCCAGCACGTGCCGGTGCGCGGCTGGCTGCAGCGCAGCGTGGCCGAGCAGCTGTTCCGCGATGCCGGCCTGGATTTCGACGCCGAGAAGCGCAAGGCGATGACCCCGGCATTCACCCCGGTGGCGCTGGGCGACGCGCAGCTGTCGGTCGCCTTCAAGCTCAAGCGCGAGCAGGTGGTCACCCGCAACGTGGTGGCCAAGCTGCCCGGCGGCGCGCATGCCGACGAAGCGGTGATCTTCTCCGCGCACTGGGATGCGTTCGGGATCGGCCAGCCCGATGCCAAGGGCGACCGCATCCGCCGTGGCGCGATCGACAACGCCACCGGCGTGGCTACCGTACTGGAACTGGGCCGGGTGTTCGCCGCCGGCCCGCAACCGCAACGCACCCTGTACTTCGTGGCGCTGACCGCCGAGGAGAAGGGGCTGCTGGGCGCCAGCTACTACGCCGCCCATCCGCTGGCGCCGCTGGACAAGACCGCGGCGGTGATCAACATCGAGATGTTCAGCCCGGACGGCCCCACCCGCGACATCGCCTCCTGGGGCAAGGGCCGGGTATCGCTGGAAGGTGACCTGGAGCGCGTGGCCAAGGCCCGGGGCCGCAGCTACTCGCCCGACCCGAACCTGGAGGCCGGCTTCTTCTACCGCGCCGACCACTTCGCCTTCGCCCGCCTGGGCGTGCCGGCGATCACCATCGGGCCGGGGCTGGACATGCGCGAGGGCGGGCTGGAGAAGGGGCGTGAACTGCGCGAGGCCTACTTCGCCGCGTGCTACCACCAAGCCTGCGACGCCTGGACGCCGAGCTGGGATGCCAGCGGCCATGCCGCCGACACCCTGCTGGTCTACGACCTGGGCGCGGAACTGGCCAACAGCCGGCGCTGGCCCACGTGGGAAGAGGGTTCGGAGTTCCGCGCCGAACGCCAGAAGACCGAATCCGCGCGCCGCTGAGCCTGCTCAGCGCCGGCGCGGGCCGCGCCGTGGCAGCGGGTTGGCGGCCCGCGGCGGCCGGTTGCCGCGCACCACTACCCAGGCGATCACCAGCGCGGTGATCGCGAGGACGAGGTTCACGCACTGCTGCACGGTGAAGGTCGCCGGCGACAGGTCGTACCAGATCCAATGCGTTCGCCCGCGCATGCTGTGCCGCATGACCCCGCGATACAGCGCCAGCGCGTTGTCCAGCAGCAGCCAGAGGGCCAGGCAGTGCAGCGCCACGAAGGCAGGCACATGCGCGTAGCTGCGACGCCGGGAGCGCCATGCGTGCAGCAGCGCCAGCACGGCAAGCAATGCGCCGCCCACCATGCCCAGGCCGAGCGTTCGTTTCAGCGGCGCCAGCCACGGGCGCAGCGCCTGGTTGCGTTGGGCCAGCCGCTGGCAGGCCAGCACATGGGCCTGCATCGCCGCTGCGGTGGGCGGCGCGGCCACGCGGCTGGGCTGGCGATCGGGGACCGGCTGCCCGGCACGACATTCGCGTGCGGACCCCATGGCCGGCACTGCCACGCCCAGCATCAACACCATCATCAGGATCCATCCCCGCACCGGCTGCTTCCTCGTGCTGCATCGTCCCGTGGCGCAACGCCGCAGGATCTGCTGCAAGGGTAGGTGATACAGACGCTGCGACGGAACTGCGGGCCGCGTGTGCGGCCCGCATCATGGCCGTGTTTACGGATGGGTACGGGTACCGTCCAGCCAGTTCGGGCCCTTGTTCTTCAGGAAGAACACGTAGACCAGCAGCGACACCGCGATCACCGCGGTGACGTAGATCGCGAACGAGTTGACGTGCCCGGTCTTCAGCGCGGCCTGGTACAGCAGCGGCGCGGTGCCACCGAACAGCGAGTTGGCCACCGCGTAGCCGAAGCCCACGCCCAGCGCGCGCACGTGGGTGGGGAACAGCTCGGCCTTCACCACGGCGTTGATCGAGGTGTAACCGGTGAGGATGACAAAACCGATGGCCAGCACCACGAAGGCCATCAGCGGATCGTGCTGGTTGGGCAGGGCCGTGACCAGGTAGTAGCTGTAGAGCACGCCACCGACGCCGAAGAACACCAGCAGGCTCTTGCGCCCGACGATATCCGACAGCCAGCCGCCGATCGGCTGCAGCACCATCAGGAAGGTCAGCACGCCCAGGTTGAGCAGGGTGCCGGTCATCACGTCATCGCCGGCGAAGGCGCTCTGGATCATCTTCGGCCCGTTGACCGAATAGGTGTAGAAGGCCACGGTGCCGCCGGCAGTGATCAGGAAGCACAGCAGCAGCGGCCGCCACTGGTGCACGAACAGCTCGTACATGGACCCGGACGCCTTGGCGCGTCCTTCCTTGGCTGCCTCGATGGAGTCCTCGCCCAGCGACTCGTCCATGGTGCGGCGCAGCCAGAACACCACGATGGCCGCGATGCCGCCGATGCCGAAGGCGATGCGCCAGCCCCACTCGGAAATCTGCGGCTTGTCCCAGAAGCTGAGCATGCCCAGCAGGGTCAGCTGGGCCAGCACGTGGCCGCCGACCAGGGTGACGTAGTGGAACGAGGACAGGAACCCTCGCCGGCCCGGGATGGCCGCCTCGGACATGTAGGTGGCGCTGGTGCCGTACTCGCCGCCGGTGGCGAAGCCCTGCAGCAGGCGCGCGAACAGCAGGATCACCGCCGCCCAGATGCCGATCTGCGAGGCGGTGGGGGTGATGGCGATGAGGAACGAACAGCCGGCCATCACCGTCACCGACACGGTCAGCGCCAGGCGCCGGCCGTAGCGGTCGGCGAAGCGGCCGAAGTACCACGCCCCGATCGGGCGCATCAGGAAGGTGGCGGCGAAGATCGCCCAGACATACATGGTGGAGTTCTTGTCGGCGGCCGAGAAGAACTGCGATTCGAAGTAGACCGCGAACACCGAGTAGACGTAGACGTCATACCACTCGACCAGGTTGCCGGCCGAGCCTTTGAGGGTGTTGGAGATCGAGCGCCGCAGCGCGGCACGCTCGGGATGGGCGGCGGCGGAAGGGGGGGAAGTGCTCATGCTGGGAGGGTGTCCTCACGGGAGTCGTTGCGGGTGGGGAAGGTGCCCGGGGGCGCCCTGACGCCGGGTACCCTCCTGGCACCACGGCGCATGGCCCAGAGGGTAACCATTTCCCGGCGCAGAAAACGTGAGCGGAAACAGCGTGCCGCCCGTCGAGGTGATCCCGACACCATCGTGGCCTAGAATCGCGGTTCCCCCGGATGGTGGTGTGCCATGTCTTCGCCCGAACCCTCAGCGGCTGCTCCCCGGAGCGGCCTTGTCGTACTGGCCCTGTTGCTGGTGTACGTGGTCTGGGGGTCCACCTACCTGGGTATCCGGCTGGCGCTGGAAGGCGGCGCGCTACCGTTGACGATGGTGTCCGGCGCGCGTTTCATCATCGCCGGCACGCTGATGTATGCGGTGCTGCGCTGGCGCGGGATGGCCGCGCCGACCCGACGCCAGTGGCGCAACCTGGCGATCATGGGCCTGACCATGCTGGTGCTGGGCAACGGCATGGTGGTGCTGGCCGAGCGCACGGTGTCCTCGGGGCTGGCCGCCACGGCGGTGGCCTCGGTGCCGCTGTGGATGGCACTGTTTGGCGCACTGCGCGGCCAGCACGCCAGCCGCGGTGAATGGCTGGGCATCGCGATCGGCTTCCTCGGCGTGGTCTGGCTCAACGCCGGCAGCAGCCTGACGGCCTCGCCACAGGGGCTGATCCTGCTGCTGGTGGCGCCGATCGGCTGGGCATTCGGCTCGGTGTGGGCGCGTGGGCTGGACCTGCCCAATCCCTTCATGACCGCGGCGGGGCAGATGCTGTGCGGCGGGGTCATGCTGGTGGCGCTGGGGCTGGCGACCGGCGAGCGGCCGACCACCTGGCCGAGCATGGACGGGCTGCTGGCGGTGGCCTACCTGTGCGTGTTCGGCTCGATCGTGGCGTTCACCGCCTACGTGTGGCTGCTGCACAACGTGCGCCCGGCGCTGGCGGCGAGCTACGCCTATGTGAACCCGGTGATCGCGGTGATCCTGGGCGCGATCATCGGCCACGAACACTTCGGTGGGCATGACCTGCTGGCGATGGCGGTGATCCTGGCCGGCGTGGTGGTGCTGACCCTGGCACGGACCCGGACACGCGCGAAATGAGCACGCTGCCGAACCACAGCCTGCAGGAGCAGCGCCGCGGCTTTGCGATCACCGCCTTCACCTTCACCCTGTGGGGGCTGGTGCCGGTGTACTGGCACCTGCTCAAGGCGGTACCGTCGCAGCAGATCATCGCGCACCGGATCATCTGGAGCACGGTGCTGGTGGTGGCCTGGTTGCTGTTGAGCGCCGGCACGGGCTGGTGGAAGCAGATCGCGGCGCAGAAGCGCGCGCTGCCGACGCTGGCGCTGAGCAGTCTGGCGATCGCGTTCAACTGGGGCCTGTACATCTGGGCGATCAACGCCGGGCATGTGATCGAGACGAGCCTGGGCTATTTCATCAATCCGCTGGTGAGCGTGCTGCTGGGCGTGGTGGTGCTGAAAGAGCGCCTGCGCGGGCTGCAGTGGCTGGCGGTGGGCTGCGCGGCCGTGGGGGTGGCGTGGCTGACGATCGATGCGGGGACGCCGCCGTGGATCGCGTTGGGGCTGGCCTGTTCGTTCGGGTTGTACGGGTTGTTGCGCAAGCTGATTTCAGTGGACCCGGTGGCGGGGCTTGGGGTGGAGAGTCTGTATCTGTTCCTGCCGGCGATCGGGTTTGCGCTCTGGAGCGAGAACGGGCACGGCGGTGGGTTCTTCGGGGGGTGGGGCTGGAAGAACGATGCGCTGCTGATCCTGGGCGGTGCGGTGACGGCGCTGCCGTTGATCGGGTTTGCCTACGGGGTGAAGCGGATTCCGCTGTCGCTGGTGGGCATTCTCCAGTACATCGCGCCGAGCCTGGGGTTGTTGCTGGGGGTGTTCTTCTTCCGCGAGCCGTTCGATACGGCCAAGGCGGTGGGTTTCGCCGCGATCTGGACCGGGCTGCTGCTGTTCATTGGTGACAGTGTGTGGCGGTCGCGGCGGGGGTGAGGGGTGGTTTCTTTTAGAAGCTGAAGAGCTGAAGAGCTGAAGAGCTGAAGAGCTTGAGAGCGCGAAGCCTTGGTTGGCGCGCGCATCTGGATGGGCGGGGGTGTGTGGGTTCGCGGGACACGCCGCAAGTCCCGCTCCGCGGCCCGGTCCAGCCGCTGGCGGCTGGCCGTTCAGTCGCATGCGAGGCAGTGCCTCGCAAGCAATGCGCCTTCACCCATGTAGGCTCGCGTACGCCATCCATGGCGTACGACGGTCCCGCGAACCCACACACCCCCGCCCTGGACAGTTGGCTGGTTGCCTTGGCAACGCAACGCAACGCAACGCAAAGCGATGTCTGTTGGGTGGTTCGTTGCCTGTATGTGTTGCGGATTGTGGTTCGTTGCGCGCCGATGAACTGTCCAGGGGCGGGTACGGGTGGGGGTGCGGGACCGTCGTGCGCCATGGATGGCGCACGTCGAGCCCCCATGGATGGGTTCACGGCGTGTCCCGCACCCCCGCCCGTACCCGCCCGGCCCGTACAGGCACGCACTCGCGGCTGTCGATCTGCCTGATGCACAAAAAAAGACGGCGCCCGAGGGCGCCGTCTTCCTTCCACTCTACGGCTTGGAGAGAGTAAGCCGTGGATCAGAACAGGTGGATCAGGCGGGCCTGATCAGAAACGCTGCTGGTACTTCATGTACATGTAACGGCCGATGTCGAAGCCACCGTAATAGGTGAAGCTGCTGTTCGGCTGGCTGTACATGATCGGACCCTGGTGGTCGAACACATTGTTGATACCCATCGACACCGTGCCGTTCCACGGCAGGATGTAGCGCATCTGGATATCGTGGAAGGTGTTCGAACCCACCTTGTTGATGCCCTGGTTACCGGTGTACGGCGAGCTGAAGCCCGGGTTGCTGCACTCGGTCGCATAGGCGCAGTTTTCCTGCATGCTCGAGTAGTAGCGTGCCGTCCAGCCCAGGCCCAAGTTGCCATACTGCCAATCCAGGTTCAGATTGGAACGCACGCGGAAGTTGCCTTCCCAGCCGGCGTACTGGCGCACCGGCGTGGTCTCGGCGTTGTCGTTCTTGCGCTCCAGGTAATCCACGTAGGTGGTGTTCCAGGACACGGAGAACTTGCCGATCGCCAGCTCCGGCAGACGGTAACGCACCGCGATGTCGTAGCCCGCGGTTTCCTGGTAGCCGGCGTTGAGCAGCGTGCGGTCCAGCGCGCTGACCTGGCCGATCGTCTTGCCCGACCTGGAACGGGTGAAGCGGTTGCATGCCGCATCCACGCCCTGCACATAGCACTGGTTGAGCATGTCCGTGGCCGATTCGCCCACGATCACGTCGTTGATGCGGATCTTCCACCAGTCCAGGCTCAGGTCCAGGCCCGACACGAACTCCGGGCTGTACACCAGGCCCACCGTCCAGGTCTTGGCGGTTTCCGGCTTCAGTGCCTCGTTCGAGCCGGAGGTGAAGTCGGTGCCACCCTGCTGGCCCGGCACCGTCGCCGGATTGCCATCGGCCGCCAGCTGGCGGAAGTTGGCCGGCACGCCGCCGGCGCGGCAACGTGCCTGCACCTGCGCGTTGTTGGCCGCCGCACCGAAGGTGGTGTCGCACGGATCGGTGTACGAATCACGCGTGGTGACCGTGCCGCCGTAGAGGTTTTCCACCGTCGGGGCGCGGAAGCCGGTGCCGTAGGTGGCGCGCACCAGCAGGCTGTCGATCGGCTTCCACTTCAGGCCGAACTTGGTGTTGGTGGTCGAACCGAAGTTGTTGTAGTCCGAGTAACGACCGGCCACGTCCAGCGACAGCTCGCGGGCGAAGGCCATGTCCGCCAGCAGCGGCACCTGCAGTTCCAGGTAGGCTTCGTTGAGCGCGTAGTCGCCACGCGTCGGCTGGCCGCTCGTGCCGGCGATCTGGCCGTTGCGCACCATCAGGTCCGGGTCGTAGCTGGCTTCTTCGCTGCGGTGCTCGATGCCCATCGCGCCCATGATGTCACCGGCCGACAGACTGAACAGCGAGCCGGAGATGTTCGCGCTGGCCACCTTGGTGGTGCTCTGCATCTTGTCGGTGAAACGGGTGAACAGGTAGTCCTGCACGTCCTGGTTGCCCAGTGCGCCCGGGCCGGTGTAGCCCATCGGGGCCAGCGGATTCCACGGCGTGCAGCCGGCGATCACGTTGCCGACGCTGCCGCAATGCGCGACGCCCTGGCCATCGATGAACGACGGACCGACGGACTGGTTCACGTTCGGCTGGTACATGCTGCCCGTGCCGATGCGCTCGCCTTCGTTGCGGTTGTACATGTAGCTGACGTTCCAGTCCCAGTACCGCGAACCGGTCTCGAAGCTGCCTTCCACGCCCACGCTGGCGCGCTTGGTGGTCAGGTTGTTCTCGGTGCCGCGCGGCAGTTCTTCGGTGCGGTGCGCAAAGGCAACGTCACGGCCGAACGGATTGAACGCGCTGTCCTTGGACAGCAGCGCACGCCCGCCGGTGCTCTGGTACGGGTAGCCGGCCAGCTGCTTGGTCGACTCGCGCTCGGTGTACAGCGCGTCGGCCACCAGGCGCAGGTTGTCGTTGATCGAGAAACCACCGTTGGCGAACACCGACTTGCGCTGCAGGCCGGTGAGCAGGCTCATGTTGGTCTTGGTGTTGGCATCGTTGGCCTTGTCGGCCGGCACGAAGTTGCCCAGCACGGTCGGGTCGCCGCCCGGGCCCACGCTGAGGTTCTTGCCATCGACAGTGGCGTAGCCCCACGGGGTGACGCCGCTCAGGCCGTCGGTCGGGTGGCGCGGGCCGTTCGGGTAGGCGGTGAATTCACGTGCGCCGCCCAGGATCGGATCCTCGTCGGAGTACTCGCCGCCGACGGTGACCCAGCCACGGTCGAAGGTCTTGCCGAAGGTGGCGCTGTAGCTGGTCTTCTGGCCGTCGCCTTCGCTGTACTGGCCGACGTAGGCGTTGACTTCCGCGCCGTCGAAATTCTTGCGGGTGATGATGTTGACCACGCCGGCGATGGCGTCCGAGCCGTACAGCGCGGAGGCGCCGTCGGTCAGCACTTCCACGCGGTCCACGATCGAGGACGGGATCGAGGCCAGGTCGGAGTAGCCGGCGGCGGACACGCCCATGCGGCGGCCATCAATCAGCACCAGGCTGCGTTCCGGGCCCAGGTTGCGCAGGCTCACGTACATGCCACCGAAGTCGCGGCCGGACTCCAGCGAGTTGGCGCGGCTCATGCTCGGCGCGCCGGCCGCGGTGACGTCCTGCAGGATGTCGGCGACGTTGACGTAGCCCTTCTTTTCGATCTCGGCGCGGTTCAGCGCGACGACCGGCTGGGCGCTCTCGACGCTGGCCTGGCGGATGCGCGAGCCGGTGATTTCAATGCGATCCAGATTGGTGGTGCCGTCATTGGCGGTCTGGGCGAAGGCAGGGGCACTGCAGCTGGCGACAAGCGCGATGGCAATCGCGTTGCGCAGCGGGTGGGTCTTCAAATACATCCGTGCGATTTCTCTTTCTCGGTAAAAACAAGCGCCCTTGCGGGCGGCGTGGGGACAACATCACGACGCGGGGGGCGGGAGTCTAATGACTTTTCAAATTTTTTACTTTCATCTGAAAGCATAAAAACCGCTAAAAATGAACGCTCGCTGACAAATTCGCGGGTCGGCGAACAATCTTTTTTCAATGCGCTGCAGTACGTGCGATGCACACCGCGCCGATGCAGGCAGAGGCACCGATAACGGCGATGGTCCCGTCAACTTGAGTACACGCGGATGTGCATCGACGGGAAGCGTTCAGTGTGTGCCGACGGTGTGCGAAGAAATCGCTTCTCTCTTCCGCGTGGCCGCATGAAGTGCGCTGTGACTTTCCCTGGTGCGGCCGACCCACCAACGGCCGTCAGAAGAACCCGCTCTGCCGCCTACGCACCGCAAGCCGAGCCTCGTAGCAGCCGGTAGGCCCCTGGGCAAAATAAAGGAGGAGGCCGCTTGCGGCCGGGGGACATTTGCACCAGGGGCCTACCGGCTGCTACGGGGCCCCCACACTCGCGACAGACCCAAGCGAAGAAATCCCCCGATCCACACAACGCCAGGATCACTCGACCACACGCACAGCCATAAGCCACCAGATACGGCCATTCGAACAAGACGCTCCGCTCCGTTTGGAGAACCACAAAAAAAACCGCACCCTTGCGGATGCGGTTCGTGGTCTGCTATCTCGTGCGCGCCCCCGCGCGCGCATGCTCCTATCAGTGCACCGCGACGCCTCAGGTCTCGCGCAACGCCGTGGTGATCGGCAGGCGCGCCGCACGCAGTGCCGGGAACAGACCACCGACCAGCCCAATTCCCAGCGCCCACTTCAGCCCCGTCCACAACAGCTGCGGCGAAACCCGGAACTGGAACACCACCTGGCTGAAGTTGTTGCCCAGCGTGGACACCGTGTAGTTGTTGAACACCAGCCAGGCCAGCAGGCCGCCGAGCACGCCACCGAGCAGCGCCAGCAACATGGTCTCCAGCATCACCGCGGTAACCACCGGCAGGCCGCGGAAACCGATGGCCCGCATCGTGGCGATCTCGCGCGCCCGCGTGGCCACTGCGGCATACATGGTATTGAGTGCCCCGAACACCGCGCCAATGGCCATGATCCCGCCGATCACCGTGCCCAGCACGCTGATCAGCTTGCTCAGCCCACCCGACTGCTTGCTGTAGTAGTTGCGCGTCGTGTCCACGTCCAGCTTCAGCCGCGGGTCCGCCTCCATCGCCGCCTTGAACTGCTTGAACCCGTCGGCGCCCGCGGTGCGCACGTTGACCGACTGATAGGCGCTGCGGTTGTAGGTGGTGGACAGGGTCTGGGTGTCGGCCCACAGCTCGGACTCGTGCACGTCGTTGGACGCGAACACGCCCACCACCGTCCAGTCCTGTTTGCCGAGCGCCAGCGTCTTGCCTACCTTCAGGCCCTCGAACTGGGCCTTGGCCCCCTTGCCGACCACGATCTCGCGCAGGCCCGGCGTGAAGCGGCGGCCCTCGACCATGCGCACCTGGCGACGCACCGCCCAGGCTTGCTCGCCGACGCCGCGGAACTGCACGTTGGTATCGGTATGGTCGCTGCGCGACGGCAGGCTGATCACCTGCGACAGTTCGGCCGACACCAGCGGCTTGCCGTCCTCGCCCCGCGCGATGCCCGGCAGGCTTTGGATCAGCGGCAGCTGGTCACGCATGATCACCGAGTTGGTTTCGGCCTGCGAGCCACCACGCAGCACGATCGCGACGTCGTCGCTGCCGCTGCGTTCCAGGGTGGCCTTGAAGCCATCGCCCATCGCCAGCATCGCCACCAGCACGCCGACCACGCCGGCAATGCCGACCACGATCACCGAGGATGCGCCCCAGCGCTGCGGCAGGCTGGCGATGCCGATCCTGGCCGCCTCCAGCGACAGTCGCCCGCTGCGGGTGAACAGCAGCCAGCCCGCCACGGCCACCGCCAGCCCCAGGACCGCCGACCACGGCAGCACGATCCATACCACCAGCGCGACCAGCAGCCCCAGCACGGTCAGTATGTTCCACATCCATTGCTTGTTCATGCGGGTCTCCTCAGCGTCCGGCCAGTGCATCGACGATCTTCAACCGCTGCGCGCGCAGGGCCGGCAGCAGCCCCACCACGATCCCGATCACCACCATCAGCCCCAGTGCCATCGCCCAGGTCTGCGCAGGCACGCCGGGCAGGTTGATGATCCCGTTGCTGCTGGCGCTGACCACCGGCATCACCACCGATGCCAGACCCATGCCGAGCAGCCCCCCGAGCACGATCAGCAGCACCGATTCGACCATGACCAGCACCAGCACGGTGCCATCCTTGAAGCCCAGCGTCTTGAGGATCGCCAGTTCCGGGATGCGCTCGCGTACCGCCTGGGCCATGGTGTTGCCGGTCAGCAGCACCAGGGTGAAGAACACCGCGGCCATGATGCCGGTGACGATCAGGCCGATATCGGCGAACTGCTTGGCAAATGCCTGCGAGAAGGCCGCTTCGGTCTGCGACTTGGTTTCGCGGTCGGAGTTCAGCGACAGCGCATCGATCGCCTGGGCCACGCGCGAGGCATGCGCCGGGTCGTCCAGTTGCACGGTGTAGAAGCTCACCTGGTTCTTGATGTAGTCGTTGGACTCGTCGAAGTAACTCCAGTGCAGCAGCAGCTGGCCCTCCGCCGCGGCGTTCTTGCGGTCCCTGGCCCGGTAGATCCCCACCAGTTGCAGCGGCCAGTCGTTGCTGCCCTGGCGCGGGAAGATGGTGGCCTGCATCGGGATGGTGTCGCCGATCTTCCAGCCGAAGCGCTTGGCCAGCGACTCCCCCACCAGCGCGCCGGTGCGCGTGTTCTTGAATGCCTCGGCCTGGGCGGGTGGCAGCTCCAGCTCCGGGTACAGGTCCATGTAGTTGTCCGAGACCGAGAAGCTCGGGAAGAAATTCTTCTGGTCCTGGTAGATGCCGCCGAACCACATCGCGTAGTTCACCTGGCGCACGCCGGGCGTGGCTTCGATATCGCGCAGCAGGCGCAACGGCAGGCTCTGGGTGATCGACAGCTTGGAGGACACCACCAGCCGCTTGGCGCCCTCGATGGTGTCGCCGCCGGAGTTGAACGCCACCCGCACCGAGTCGAGCATGCCGAACAGCAGGAAGGCGGCCACTACCGAGAGCAGCGTCAGCAGCGTGCGTGTCTTGCTGCGGAACAACTGCGCCCAGATCAGCGAGAAATACTTCATCGCGGCAGCCTCCGTCAGTGGGCCGCTGGCGCGGTGGCCAGTTCGCCCTTGTCCAGGTGCACGGTATGGGTGGCGTACTCGGCCGCCTTGGGATCATGGGTGACCATGATGATGGTCTTGCCGTGCTCGCGGTTGAGCTGCTGCAGCAGACCCAGGATTTCCTCGGCGGACTGCCGGTCCAGGTCGCCGGTGGGTTCGTCGCAGATCAGGAAGGTCGGGTCGGAGACGATCGCGCGGGCGATGGCCACGCGCTGCTGCTGGCCGCCGGACAGTTCATTCGGGCGGTGGCTGCGACGGTCGGCCAGGCCCACCAGGGTCAGCGCGATCTCGGCATTGCGCTTGCGCTGGGCAGCACCCAGGTGGGTGAGCAGCAGGGGCAACTCGACGTTCTTCTGCGCGGTCAGCATCGGCATCAGGTTGTAGAACTGGAACACGAAGCCGACGTGGTGGCTGCGCCACGTCGACAGCTGCCCGCCGCTCATGCGGTCGATGCGCTCGCCTTCGATCTCGATTTCGCCGGCGCTGGGGGTGTCCAGCCCGCCGATCAGGTTGAGCAGGGTGGTCTTGCCCGAGCCGGATGGCCCCATCAGGGCGACGAAATCGCCGCGCTGGATGTCCAGGTCGATGCCGTGCAGCACCTGCACCTTCTCGGGGCCGCGCTGGTAGGTCTTGGTGATGTTGCGGAGCGAAACCAGGGTCGACATGAGCGGTTCTCCGTGGATCAAGGCGGATCGAAAAACGCAACGGCATGCAGCGGCACGCGCCTGCATGCGACGAGGGGGGCCGTGGCCGGGCAGGGCGCAGTGGCGGACAGCAGCCTGCCTGCGCGCCGGCACGGCACGGGTAGCGCACTTGCATGGCATCGCCGCGCCGTTCCGGCGCGGCGCGCTATTGCTGCTGTTTTTCCACGACCTTGCTGCCGTCGTGCAGGTCCGCCGGCGGGTCCAGTACCACCACCTCGCCGGCGCTCAGCCCCTGGTTGACCTGGCGATCGGTGTTGAGCGTGGCGCCGGCAACGACCGCGCGCTGTTCGACGTGGCTGTCGTCCCCGACCACGAAGGCGACCGTCTTCTGGTCACGCTCCACGATCGCCGCGGCAGGTACGCGCACGCCCTTGGGCGCGGCCGCCCGGGCCGGTTGCGCGGCTTCCAGGAAGCTCACCCGCACGCCCATCTCCGGCACAATCCGCGGGTCTTTCACTTTCAGTGCCACGCGCACCTTGACCGTGGCCTTGCCGCGGTCGGCGGTGGGGATGATGGCGATCACCTCGGCCGGGATCTTCCAGTCAGGGTAGGCGTTGAGGGTGGCTTCCACCGGCATCTTCGGCTGCACGCGGCCGATGAACGACTCGCCCACGTCCACCTCGATCTCCAGCGATTCCATGTCCACGATGGTGCCGATGCCGGTGCGGGTGAAGCCGCCGCCGGCCGACAGCGGCGATACGATCTCGCCCGGCTGCGCGGCCTTGGCGGTGACCACGCCGGAGAACGGGGCGCGCACGGTGTTGTTGTCCACGCCGAGGTCGGCGATGGCCAGTGCGTCGTTGGCCACCTTGGTGTTGCGTTCGGCCGTGCGCAGCTGTGCACGCAGGCTGTCACGCTGGGAAATGGCCAGGTCGTACTGCGACCGCGAGACCAGCTGCTGGCCCACCAGCGTCTGCAGGCGGCCGGCCTCGGCATTGGCCTGGGCCACCTGCGCCTGCAGTCCGGCCAGCTGGCTGCGCGCGGCCTCCAGCTGCGAGGCCGACAGGCTGCGCTGGGCATTGGCATCGATCGGGTCAAGCGTGGCCATCACCTGGCCTTCTTCCACCCGCATGCCTTCTTCGATCATCACCTCGCGGACCTTGCCGGTGATCTTGGCCGAGACGGTGGCCATGCGCCGCGCGACGACATAGCCGCTGGCATCCAGGACCGAGCTGCTGGCGCTGCCCTGCTGGATGGCCACCACCGGCGCGGTGGTCACCTCGATGGCGCGTTGCCGGCCGAACACGAACCAGCCGATGCCGGCGAGCAGCAGCACGATGAGGATCGCCAGCCCGATCCAGCGCCCACGGCGGGGCGAGGACGGCGGCGGCGTGGCCGCCTTGCGGTCGATGCGAAGTTCCTTGAGCAGTTCAGCGGATGTGTTCATCGTGAGTCTGGACGGGGAATCGGGCCGAGTGTGACCGCAACGGTGCTGGCGGGGCAAACCGGCATTGGGCCGGGTGGTGCACAGCATGCCTGCCGCCCGGGCGGCCCGGCAGTGACAGCTGTCACCTGCTTGCGCTGACGCCGGCCACTGGGACCGGGGCCGGCAGGGCGCCAGTCTGTGCCCATCCCGTCACGGAGCGCGCCCCGATGTCCGATCCCTCCCTTCTTCCCCTGGCCAGCCTGCAGGACGTGCAGGTGCGCTACGGTGCCGTGGCCGCGCTGCAGGGCGTGAGCATCGCGCTCCAGCGCGGCGAGGTGCTGGCCCTGCTCGGCCGCAACGGCGCGGGCAAGAGCACCGCGATATCGGTGTTGCTGGGGCTGCGCGCGGTGGATGCCGGTCGGGCCGAGCTGCTCGGTGGCGACCCGCAGCAGCGGGCCAGCCGGCGCGGCATCGGCGTGATGCTGCAGAGCACCGCGTTGCCGCCGGTGCTGCAGGTGGGCGAGCTGATCGACCTGGCCCGTGCGTGCTACGACGACCCGCGCCCGCTGCAGGAGTGCCTGGCCCTGGCCGGGCTGACCGACCTGGCCACGCGCCGCTACGGCCGCTTGTCCGGCGGCCAGCAGCGCCGGGTGCAGTTCGCCATCGCGCTGTGCGGGCGGCCGCAGCTGCTGTTCCTGGACGAGCCCACCACCGGCCTGGATATCCAGGCGCGGCAGGGGCTGTGGCAGGCGATCCGGCAACTGGCCGGCGAGGGCTGCGGGGTGCTGCTCACCACCCACTATCTGGAAGAAGCTGAAGCGCTGGCCCAGCGGGTGGTGGTGATCGAGCACGGTCGCGTGCTCGCCGACGGCCCGCTGGCGCAGTTCCGCCAGCAGTTGGCGCCGCGCCGGATCCGCTGCCGCAGCGAGTTGGATGCGGCGCTTGTCAGGACCTGGCCGGGCGTGCGCGAGGTGCAGCGCGATGGGCTGCGCCTGCAGCTGCTGGCCGAACCGGCCGAGCCGGTGGTCGCCCGCCTGCTCGCCGAAGACCCGGACCTGCAGGAACTGGAAGTGCATGGCGGCGGCCTGGCCGACGCCTTCGTCGAACTGACCCGGGAAGCCGCATGAACACCTTGACCCCTCCTGCGATCTCCGCGATCCACCCGCGCGCGTCGCGCCTGCGCATCTACCGTGCCGAAGCGCTGTGCGAACTGCGCCGCGCCTGGCGCACGCCGGCCTTCATGCTGCCCTCGCTGCTGTTCCCGGTGCTGTTCTATTCGCTGTTCGGCCTGTTGCTGGGCCGCGGCCACGCCGCGCAGTACCTGCTCGCCACCTACTGCGTGTTCGGCGCGATGGCACCGGCGTTGTTCGGCTTTGGCGTGCAGTTGGCGCTGGACCGCGAGGGCGGGCTGCTCACGTTGAAACGTGCATTGCCGATGCCGCCGATGGCACCGCTGCTGGCACGGCTGCTGATGGCGGTACTGTTCGCGCTGCTGGTGGCTACGGTGCTGATCGGCGTGGCGGCGCTGGCCGGGGTGGCGCTGTCGCCGCGGATGCTGGTGCACCTGCTCGCCGTGGCCGCCTTCGCCGCGTTGCCGCTCGGTGCGATCGGCCTGTGGATCGGCAGCCACGTCAGCGCCAGTGCGGCGCCGGCGGTGGTCAACCTGGTCTACCTGCCGCTGGCGCTGCTGTCCGGGCTGTGGCTGCCGTTGTCCGGGTTGCCCCCGGTCTTCGGTACGCTGGCCCCGCTGTGGCCGACCTGGCACCTGGCCCAGTTGGCCCTGCCGGCGGTCGGCATGCCCGCGCAGGGCAGCGCGGCGGCGCATGTCGCGGTGTTGCTGGCGGTCACTGCCGCGGCGTTGGGGCTGGCCCGGCGCCGGCTGCGCCGGGTCGGGTGAGCGGCGGAGGAAACTGGCATGATCGCGCCTGACCGCCCCGCCCTGGAACCGCCCGTGTCATCGCGCTGGATCGCCTCGCTGCTGCGCCCTGCACCGGATTCGTCCGTGGCCGACAACCTGCGCCGTGGCAAGCCGGCCTGGGCCGACGCGGTGCACCTGCTGTGGACCGGCTGGGTGTTCTTCACCCCGATCTTCAGCAATGGCTACACGCTGCGCTGGCTGTGGCTGACCCTGCTGACCTACCCGCTGTTCCTGGCGTTGTACGTCCGCCTGCTGCTGGCGCCGCGCCACCATGGGCCGCGCTATGCGATGGCGATGCTGGCGATGGGCCTGGTCCTGCTGCCGTGGTACCCGTCGGGCATCAGCTACTTCATCTTCGGCTGCGTGATGTTGCGGGTGTGCCGCAACACCTCGATGTGGCGGCACATGCTGCAGCTGCTGGCGGTCAATGGCCTGTTCGTCGGCATCGCGCTCTGGGTGGGCTACCAGTGGCAACTGGTGGTGTGGATCCCGTCGATGGCGCTGATCATCGGCATCATCGTCAACGTCGAGCGCCTCAACAAGGACCGCGATGCGGCGTTGCAGCTGTCGCAGGAGGAAGTGCGGCGGCTGGCCGCCACTGCCGAACGCGAGCGCATCGGCCGCGACCTGCACGACCTGTTGGGGCATACCCTGTCCCTGATCACCCTGAAGCTGGAGCTCTCGCGCAAGCTGGCCGAGCGAGATCCGCTGGGCTCGCGCCGCGAAGTGGCCGAGGCCGAGACCATCGCGCGGCAGGCCCTGGCCGAAGTGCGCAGTGCGGTCACCGGCATCCGCGCCAGCGATCTGGCCGCCGAGCTGGCCTCGGCGCGGTTGCTGCTGGAGTACCAGCACGTGCACCTGCACTACGCACCGCCGCCGCCGATGCCGGTCGATATCGAACGCGCGCTGTCGCTGGTCCTGCGCGAGGCGGTCACCAACGTCGCCCGCCACGCCCAGGCGCGGCAGGCATGGGTCAGCTTCGAACAGGACGGACGCAGCCTGTTGATGCAGATCCGCGACGACGGCCGCGGCGGTGTCCACGTCGATGGCAACGGCCTGAGCGGCATGCGCGAACGCGTCAGCGCGCTGCGTGGCACGCTGGCCCTGCAGTCGGCGAAGGGCGAGGGCACCTGCCTCACGGTGCGGGTCACCCTGCCGGCGGCGACCGCGCCGGTACTGCCGGTACTTGCCGCCGATGCCGTCCCGGGCGGAGCCGCGCCATGATCCGCATCGTATTGGCCGAAGACCAGGCGATGGTGCGCGGCGCGTTGTCGGCGCTGCTGGGGCTGGAGCCGGACATCGAGGTGCTGGGCAGCGCGGCCGATGGCGAAACCGCGTGGCGCATGTTGCAGCAGCTGCAGCCGGACATCCTGGTCACCGACATTGAAATGCCCGGGCTGTCCGGCCTGGAGCTGGCCCAGCGCATCGCGCGCCAGCAGCTGCCGATCAAGGTCGTGATCGTGACCACGTTCGCGCGCTCGGGCTTCCTGCGCCGCGCGCTGGACGCCGGCGTGTGCGGCTACCTGCTCAAGGATGCCCCGGCCGAACGCCTGGCCGATGCCTTGCGCCAGGTGCAGCATGGCGGCCGTGCGATCGACCCGCAGCTGGCGCTGGATGCCTGGTCGCAGGCCGACCCGCTCAACGACCGCGAACGCCAGGTGCTGCGCCTGTCCGGCGACGGCCGCTCGGCCAGCGAGATTGCCGCCCAGCTCGGGCTGTCGCATGGCACGGTTCGCAACTACCTGTCCGAATGCATCGGCAAGCTGGGCGTGGCCAACCGGATCGAGGCGTATCGGCTGGCGCGGCAGAAAGGCTGGTTGTAGGCCGGTATCCTGTGCGCTCCATGGACCGGATGCGCCGCCGATGAAACACCACTTCGCCGACCTGCTCGACCGCGCCGAGGGCGTGTGGACCATCACCCCGAACGCGCAGCGTTGGGCATGCCATAGCGAGGACGTGGCCGACGTGCCCGACGACGCCACCCGGCTGACGCTGACCCGTCGCGACCGCCACTGGACCCGCGTGCTGCAGCTCACGCAGTTGCGCGAGCTGACCCTGCACGAGCCCGACGCGGCACAGTTGCAGGCGCTGGCGCAGTTGCCGCAGCTCACGGCGCTGCGGATCAGCCACGCCCGGCCGACGACGCTGGCGATGCTGGAGGGCATGACCGGGCTGCGCGAGCTGGTGCTGGAGTACGTCTCCGGCGTGGCCGACCTGTCGCCGCTGGGCCGCCTGCCCGCCTTGCAGGCGCTGCACCTGGAGAACCTGCGCCGGGTGAGCGACTTCGCCGGGCTGGGCGGTTCGCGCACGTTGCGCGACCTGGCCATCGTCGGCACCCTGGATTGGGACCAGCCGGTGCAGGACCTCGGCTTCCTGGCCACGTTGCCCGCCCTGGAGCGGTTGCGCTTGACCTGGTTCCGCGCGCCGAAGACGTTTCCCGTGCTGGGCGCGCTGCAGGGGTTGGCGCAGCTGCGGACGCTGGAGCTGGGCATGAACGCGCTGCCGCTGGAAGACTTCGCCTGGATCGAGGCCAACCTCCCGCACGTGGAGGGCGCGCTGCGGCCGGCCGCGGTGCCGACCGATGGCAACAACCGCGAGCTTCCCGCCCGCGATCCACGCGCTGCGCTGCCGTTGGCCGCGTTCTACCAGTTGCCCGACGTGTTCGTGGGCCACCAGGGCAAGCGCTACGAGAGCGCACAGTACGACGCCCTGCTGCTGGGCAAGGGCGAACGCATGGCGACCGGCAAGCCGGACACCGTGCGGGCCCGCTGCGAGCAGCACCGGCAGCGCTACCGCGCGCTGGTCGACGGCTTCCTCGCCACCCGGTAGTACCGAGCGTTGGCCGGCGCTACCGGGTGGGGTCGTCGCGGGTGTTCCCCGGGCCCTTCGCCATCGCCTGGAATACCCCGTCGCGGCGCACCCACAGGTGGAACAGCGCGGCGGACAAGTGCACCACCACCGTGGCGAACAACACATAGGCCAGCAGGCTGTGCGCGCTACGCAGTGCCGCGTACAGCGCCGGATCATGCGGCACGATCGGCGGCAGGTTGAAGCCGGACCACATCACGATCGGGTAACCGCCAGCGGACAGCATCGACCAGCCCACCAGCGGCATCGCCAGCATCGCCCCATACAACACCCAGTGCGAGGCATGCGCGGCAGCGGCCTGCCAGGCCGGCAGGTCGGCCGGCAGCGGCGGCGGGCGATGCCGCAGGCGGTTGTACAGGCGCACGATCACCAGCAGCAGGATCGCGATGCCCAGCGGGCGGTGCAGGTCCACCAGCATCGGTCGCCAGTGCAGGGCGGCCACCATGCCCACGCCGACGAACAGCATGGTCAGGATCATCGCCGCCATCAGCCAGTGCAGCACCCGCGCGGTAAGGTTGAAGTGGCCGGCATCACGCTTCATTTCGCACCTTCCTTGCCGGTGGCAGCGGCGCCGGTGCCGTTGGCGATCTCGCGCTCGCGACGGTTGAACGACTGCGAATACACCGCCGAACGTGCCGCCAGAATGGGGTCGCCGGAGCCGGCGATGCCGCTGGGCAGGATCAACGGGTCATAGTTGAGGTCGCGGCAGGCGCCGTCGGCCTGCGGCTGCATGGCGGCCAGGCTGAGCGTGCCCACCTTGACCTGGCGACGCTGCATCGGCCACACCTGCGAGGGATCATCGACCGGGTCGCCCTCTTCGGCGATGGTCACCCACATGTCCCAGCGCACCGGGCCCTGCGCCAGCCGCTGCTGGAACTCGTCGGCCAGGTAGTCCAGCCCGGCCTGTGCGCGCTGGTCGGCGGTCATCTCCACGAATTCAGCCTGTGGCCGCATGCTCCAGCGCACGTCGCGGCTGCGGCCATCGGCAGCGGTGAAGCGGAAGCTGTTGACCCCGTTATAGGCGGTATTGGCCCAGCTGTTGGACCACGGCGCGGTCTTGGCCCACTGCTGGAAGGCGCGCGCGCTGGGGTACTTTTCCAGCACCGCGGCCATCTTCGCCGGGTCCGGCTTGCCGGTAGCCGGGTCGGGGATGCCGGCGCGGGTCTGTTCGAGGAAGGCCTCGGCCGTGGGCACCGCGAAGAACGGGAAGCTGTTCATCGCCGTGCGCCATTCCTGGCCATCGTCGCTCACCAGCTGCAGCGCCATGCTGCGCACCCGTGCGTTGGCGTCAGGCCCATGCGGGTCGCCGCCACCGATCGACAACCGGCCCAGCACCGGCACCTGGCGCTGGGCGAACACGCGCGCCGAACTCAGCGCCACGCCCTCCGGCGTGCCCTGGAAACTGCCACTGACGCACACGCCCTTGGTGTGCGCGCGGCGGAACCCGGGGTGCGGTGGGCCGGTGGCCTCGATGCTGTCGGTGAAGGCCTGCGCGGTGACGCGGTCGCGGCCGATCCAGCCGGCCAGCCAGGCGAAGGCCAGCACCAGCAGGCCGGCGATGAGCGCGATCAGCGCGATCCACAGCAGCGGCGACGGCGGCCGCGGGGCGCCCGGCTCCTGGCCGGCGCGGGTGTAACCGAAGAGCGACATGTCCGGAATCCTGCCTTCACGATGCGTGTGGGTGGGCGACAGGACGCATGGTGTCAGAACGGCGCCGGCACCGATATTCACATTTTCGACAACTGTTCAATACGCAGATCCCCGCCGGCGCGGGGATCTGTCGGCAACCGCGTGGCGCGCGCAGGCTCAGCCGGCGTATCGCGCCTTCAGCATCGCCCACGCCGAGCGCAGCGCCAGGGCTTCGCCACCGGCCGGACGGCCCGGGCGTTCGCCATCGTTCCAGGCATACACGTCCAGGTGCGCCCAGGCCTGGCCGTCGGCGATGAAACGCTCCAGGTACAGCGCCGCGGTGACCGAGCCGGCCATGCGCGAACCGGCATTGGCCAGGTCGGCGATGTTGCTGTGCAGGTAGCGCAGGTACGGGCGCCACAACGGCATGCGCCAGACCGGGTCGCGGGTCTGCTCGCCGGCCTGCAGCCACTGCTGGGCCAGGGTGTCGTCGTTGCTGAACAGCGCCGGCAGGTCCGGGCCGAGCGCGATGCGGGCCGCGCCGGTGAGCGTGGCGAAGTCGAGCACGATCTCCGGCTTCTGTTCGCTGGCGTAGGTCAGCGCATCGGCCAGGATCACCCGGCCCTCGGCGTCGGTGTTGTCGATCTCGATGCTGAGGCCCTTGCGGGTGGCGATCACTTCGCCGGGGCGGAACGCATCGGGACCGATCGCGTTTTCCACCGCCGCGATCAACAGCGTCAGCTGCACCGGCAGCTGCTGGGCCATGACCAGCCCGGCCAGGGCCAGCGCGTGCGCGGCGCCGCCCATGTCCTTCTTCATGTTGCGCATGCCGTCGCCCGGCTTGATGTCCAGCCCGCCGGTGTCGAAGCACACGCCCTTGCCGACCAGCGCCACGTGCGGCTGGCCGACCGTACCCCAGCGCAGCGCGATCAGCCGCGGCGCGCGGTGCGAGGCGCGGCCTACCGCATGGATGGACGGGAAGTTCTGCTCCAGCAGCGCATCGCCGGTGATCACCTCGATCTGCGCGCCGTGTGCGGCGGCCAGTTCGCGCGCCGCGTCTTCCAGCTGCTGCGGGCCCATGTCTTCGGTGGGCGTGTTGACCCAGTCGCGCACGCGCAGGCTGGCGGTCACCACGTCGCGCACTTCGGCCGACGGCGTGGCCAGCAGCTGCGCCGGCGCACGGTTGGGGGTGCGGTAGCGGGCAAAACGGTAGCTGCCCAGGCCCCAGCCGAGGTGCAGCAGGGTTTCGATCTCCACCGGCAGGGCATCGGCCAGCTGCCACACGCTGCCCTCGGGCAGTGCGAAGGGCGCATGCGCGTAGGCATAGGCATCACCGGCATCGCCCACCCCGACGATCGCGCCGGCCAGGCCGTGCTCGCCGGGCAACAGCACCACGCTGCCGCCACTGCCATTGAAGTGCTGCGCGTCGATCCAGGCGCCCAGCGCGGCGCTCTGCCGCGCGCGCCACGTGGCGAACTGCTCGCGGTTCATCACGTGCAGCGGCAGTGCCTTGGAGGAGTCGGCGGTGAAACCGGTGATCTGGGTCATGCGGGGTCGTGCTCCGTTCGCGGCCGGCTCAGGGACGCCCGGCGGATGCGTTGGCATCCAGCCAGTCGGCCAGCCCGGTCAGGGTGTCGAACTGCAGGTCGGGCTGCAGCGAAGGATGGTGCCAGGCGTGCGCCTCGCGGTTGATCCAGCAGCCGCGCAGGCCGGCCTGCATCGCCCCGACCACGTCCATCTCGGCGTGGTCGCCCACGTGCAGCACGTGGCTGGGGGCTACGCCCAGGCGCTCGCAGGCGGCGTGGAAGATGCTCGCCGCGGGCTTGGCCGCGCCATGCTCGCGCGAGCCCAGCTGGAAGCTGAAATGGTGGGCCAGGCCGATCCGCTGCAGGTCGGCATTGCCGTTGCTGAGCGCGGCCACCGGCACCTTGGCCGCGATACGCGCCAGCGCGTCGAGTGCGTCCGGGTAGAACTCCACCTGGTTGCGCGCGGCGTAGAAGGCCTCGTAGGCCGGCTCCACCAGGGACAGGTCGGCGCCGCTGTTTTCCAGCGCCTCGTGCAGGGTCAGCCGGCGCAGCGCGCTCAGATCGTGGTGCAGCTGCGGGTTGGCATGGAAGGAGCGCTCGCGCAGTTCCCGCATCGCCGCCACCGGGTACATCGCGGCGGTGGCGGGGCTGTGCTGCAGCATCCAGTCGTACAACACCTGGTCGATCCGCGCGCCGATGGGGGCGAACGGCCACAGGGTGTCGTCGAGATCGAGGGTGATGGCTTGGATGGGGAAATTCACCCCGCCATTCTACGCCTGCCCGCGCGGGCTTTCATGGCGCGCGCCGGCAGCGCAGTGCAGTGCCTTCAGCGCAGGTCGTAGGAACAGTCGATGGATGTCTGGCCATCGTCCTGCCGCACGCTCAGGTCATGCCGGCCCACCTCCCGGGTGTAGTCGCCGGCAGCGTTGCGCGGGGTCCCGGCGAGGGCGGCGATCTGCTCGATACCGGCCGTGGTGAAGTACGCGGTGTAGCTGTCGATACCGTCCTCGCCGTTGGCGCCGTCGTACAGGTGCAGGCGGCTCACCGGCTGGCCCAGCACCAGCAGCGGCGTGGTCAACGCATACTCGCCATCGGACAGTGGGCCGTACGCCTGCAGCTCGGTTGCCTTGAGCGCCTTCGCCAGGGCGGCAAACTGCGCAGGGGTCAGGTGGCGCTTGCAGGTGACCGCCTCGACCAGTTGGCGGCTGGCCACTTCGGCGCTGGGCTGGGGAGCGGCCAACGCCGGCGCGGCGAGGGTGACGAGGCCGGCAAGGGCGAGGCAACGGGCTGCGAAGGAAGACATCAGGGCCGGGATCCATCCGAGAAAGGGCCGGTATTCTGGCAGCATCGGCGCTTGCGCGGCCAGCCATGACCCTGGCCCGGCCTGCTCACTCCAGCAGGCGTGCCCAGCCCTGCATCCCGTCCAGCCGGGCCAGCACCAGCTTGATACAGACCAGCAGCGGCACCGCCAGCAGCAGGCCCACCATGCCCCACAGCCAGCCGAACACCAGCAGCGACAGGATCAGGATCAGCGGCGAGATCGCCATGCGCCGGCCCAGCACGATCGGCGTCACCACCTGGCCCTCCACCGTGTGCAGGGCCAGGTAGCAGGCTGCCGGCAACAACGCCTTGAGCGGATCGCTGAACTCGACGAAGCCCATCAGCAGCATCAGCGCCACGCCGATCAGCGGGCCCACGTAAGGCGCGAAGTTCAACAGTGCGGCCACCGTGCCCCATAGCAGCGCTTCCTGCAGGCTGATCCCGAGCAGCAGCAACACCCCGGAAAACACCAGTCCGACCAGCGCGTTGATCACCGTGATGGTGAGGACATAGCGCGACACCTCGCGCTCGATCGAGCGCAGGATATCGGTGGTGAAGCGCTGCTGCTGGCGGCTGGGGAACAGCGCGATCGCATGCTTCTGCAGGCTCTGCCCGTAGATCATGAAGAACAGCGTCAGCAGCACCACCGCCAGCACCGAAGCGGCCAGCCGCGGCGCACGGGTGAGCACCTTGTAGGGGTCGTCCAGCTGGGTGCGCACGATCTGCACGCGACGGCTGCCTTCGCCGCCAGCCACCCGTGCGAAGTTCTCCGCGGCCTGGTTGGCCTGCTGCACCGGCTTGGTCAGGTCCTGCACCTGGCGCGCCACCTTGCGCAGCTGCTGCGGCGCTTCCTGCGCCCACTCCATGGCCGGGCCGACCAGCTGCACGCCCAGCGCCGTGGCCGCGCTCAGGCCTGCGCCGATCACCAGCACCGCACCGAGGAAGCGCGGAATCCACAGCTTGCCGAGCAACCGCAGGATCGGGTTGCCGACCAGCGCGAAGAACATCGCCAGCAGGATCGGCAGGATCACTTCCTGCGCCGCCCAGAGGGTGAACGCGACGGCCAGCGTGGCCAGCACCACCAGTGACATCGGTGCCCGGGGACGCGGCGGCGGCGGAGCGGCGACAACGTCGTCGGGTGTTGCGGCAGGTACGCTCATGCGGGCGCCGGGCAGGGAAGGAGCGCCATTATTGGGCAAGCCGGGTGCGGGTGGCGTGTTGTGAACGTGCACGAAAAGCGAGGCCCCGGCGCGGCATGCGACGGGGCCGGGCCGGGTCAGCGTTCGGAAAGATCGGTGGCCGCTTCGGCCGGCTGCGGCTGGCGCGGGGCGGCCGGGTCCACGCGGGTTTCCGGTGCCACGCGCGGTTTCGGCGCGGCCGCGCGGGGCAGGTCGTCGGTCGCCTCGTCCACCTTGTCGGCGGCCTGCTCGGCGGTATCGGCCGCCTCGCTGGCCTGCATCGAGGCGAACGCGGCCTGGGTACTGGCCAGCAGGTTGGACACCGAGCCGATCATCTGCAGCCAGCGTGCGCCCTGCACCTTGGCCCCCAGACCGGTCGGCTCCAGCTTGCCGGCCAGGAAGCCGCCGGCCAGGCCCACGGTAATGATGCGCAGCGGCGTCCAGCCGGCACGCCAGGCGGTGCTGAGGGTGAACCAGCTGGTGCGGGTCTTTTCCACCCGCACCGCCACCACCAGCTCGGCGCGCTGCACGCGTTGCCGCAAGGCTTCAAAGTTCATCGCTTGGCCCCCGTCGTGTCGACGTCGGCATCGGGATCGTCCTCGCTCGGTTCGTCATACAGGCCCAGCCGCGACAACTGGCGGCGGGTGGCATGCATGCCGGTATGGCGGAAGAAGAACGACACCCGCCACATTGCATACCCGGTCACCAGCAGGCTGAGGATCGAGGTGATCAGCAGCGAGTGGAACCAGGACATTCCCCAGCGCTGCATCAGCGCGATCAGCGTGCCGGCAAGCAGCAGCCACGCCGAGGCGCCGAACACGATCGCTACCCCGCTCCACGCCAACGCACGCCCGAAGGCGCTGCGCGCGAGGGCGAAGTCGGCCGAGGCCAACCGTCGCAGCGAGCGTAGCGTGTGCTTGGCCGACTCGACGGTATCGCGGCCGGCCGCGCCAACCTGGCGGATGCTCTCGTCCAGGTGGGGCGCTTTTTCACCGCTGTCCGGTGGCGGGGATTCCGCGCCACCGGTAGCGGTCGACTGGGCTTGATCGCTCACGCCGACTTACTTGTCGCCGCCGCTGCGGGCCAGCTTGGCGATGATCCAGCCGGCAGCGAAGGCCACGCCGAACGAGGCCAGCGGACGCTCGCGGATGAGTTCGGCGGCGCTGTCGACCAGGTCCTTGCCCTTGTCCATCAGTGCATCCACCTGTTCCTTGGCGGCGGCGCCACCAAACTCGGCCGCGGCCAGGCCGGACAGCGCGGTATCGGACAGCTCGGCCTTGACGTTGGCCTTGCCGATGCGCAGTTCATCGCCGGCAGCGCCGGTGGCGCCCTTGATCGCACCGCCGGCGGCGCTAGCCGCGGACTTCAGGTGCGAACCGGCTTCGCCCAGGTGTTCCTTCAGGTTCTCGGTATTGGTGGGGCTCATCGTGACTCTCCGTTTTGTGCGATGGGGAAGGTGACCGTGGCGGTGCCGCGGTAACGAACACAAGGTAATAGCATCGGCCGGGTGTAGGGGGTGTTAGCTCACGTGAGATGCGCGCGAAGACCGCCTGACCCGTTCAGCGCATCACCAGTACGCCCGGCGTATTGCCGCGCATGATCCGCAGCACCAGCTGCGGTGGGCGCTGCTGGAAGTTGGCGCGCCAGCTGGCCAGGTCGGCGAACTCGCCCACGCTGGCTTCCATGATCACGTCGCCGGCGGCCAATCCCGACGTCGCCGCGCGGCTGCCACGCTTGACCTCGCTCACCTGCACGCCGCTGATGCCGGCCTGGCGCAGCGATTCGGGCAGGTCGATGAAGGTGGCGCCGGTCAGGCGCGGGTCCAGCGCATCGCCGCTCACCGCGCGCGCCTGTTCCTTCAGCGTGGCCTTGAGCTGCAGCGGCTTGCCGTCGCGGCGGATATCCAGGCTGAGCACGCTGCCCACCGGCTGCAGGCCCTCGATGTTGTGCAGTGCCTGCGCGCTGTCCACGCGCTGGCCGTTGGCCGACACCACCACGTCGCCCGGGCGCAGCCCGGCGGCGGCGGCACCGGAACCGGCCAGCACCCGCGTCACCAGCGCGCCGCGTGCCTCGCTCAGGCCCAGGCCTTGGGCGATCTGCTGGGTCAGGTTCTGCGCTTCCACGCCGAGCGTGCCGCGCACCACCACGCCATGCTTGACCAGCTGGTCGACCACGTCGCGCGCCAGGTTGGAGGGGATGGCCAGGCCCAGGCCGATGTTGCCGGCCATGCTGCCCTGCGGGTTGAAGCTGGCGGTGTTGATGCCCACCAGCTGGCCCTGCAGGTTGACCAGCGCGCCGCCCGAGTTGCCCGGGTTGATCGAGGCGTCGGTCTGGATGAAGTTCTGGTAGCCGAGCCCGCGGATGCCGCTGCGGCCCACGGCCGAGACGATGCCCGACGTCACCGTCTGGCTGAAGCCGAACGGGTTGCCGATGGCCACCACGAAGTCGCCCACGCGCAGCTGGTCGCTGTTGCCCAGCGGCAACGCGGTGAGCTTGTCGGCCGGGATGCGGATCAGCGCGATGTCGGTATCGCGGTCCGAGCCGATGAACTCGGCCTTGACCGTGCGCCCGTCGGCCAGCGTCACCTGCACGTCGTCGGCGTTGTCGATCACGTGGTGGTTGGTCAGCACAAGGCCGGCGCTGGCATCGATGATGACACCCGAGCCGAGCGACTCGTTGATGCGTTCCTGCGGCACTTCCGGGAACAGCCGGCGGAAGAACGGGTCGTTGAAGTACGGGTTGCGCACCCGCACCACCTGCTTGGTGTTCACGCTGACCACCGCCGGCATCGCCCGGTCCAGCATCGGTGCCAGCGAAGGCACCGCCTGCCCGGCCACCGAAGCGGGCAGCGCGGCAGTGGCCGGGATGGCCAGCGACACCGGCGCCGCTTCGGCGCGGTTGTCCAGGTGCACGTTGATGGCCGAGGCCACGAAGCCACCGAAGGCGGCGGCAAGCGCGAGCGTGAGCAGGGTCGGGAGCGGTCGCATGGTCCGGCGGTTCCGTAACGAAGAGGGAGAGGCACGCATACGGTAAAGCAAGCTGAATGAGTGTGTCCGCCCGCGCCTAAACCGCGAATGAAATCCGGTCCGCTGCGGGATCGCGAGCGCCCTTCCCGGCGGCGTTGACAGCGCCCTGGGTCGGGGTAAGCTGGCCGGGCATCGGCCACAAGATGTTGCGTTGCCGATCGGGACTGCCCCAAGGAGTTGGGTCTGCTGGCTGGGGCAAGCACATCGCGCCACCACGTTCGGGCAGCCCCGGTTGCCCGATGGAGCCTGCATCGATGAGCACGCCACCGCTGGTCGTGATCCGCCACGCGCCCCGCGCCGACCGCGTCCCGCCGCAGCCGGGCCCGCTGCACACCCGGGACCGCCATTACCGGTTCAAGACCCGGCAGGGCGAGCCGCTCGATGCCGATAGCGACGCCGCCTGCCTGCGCGCCGCCGGCACACAAGCCTGCCACCCGCACCATCCACTACACCGCGGCCTGCACCGTCGACGACGCGATGGTCGGCATCCTGCCGAAGGTCCAGGGTCCCCGCGGCGCGCGGATCGGCACCGTCAACATGATCCACCCGGACGCGGGCGAGTTCATCCGGAGCAGGCGCAGGGACGGCCGATTGCTACGCGAGCCGAGCCCGGCGTCATCCCGCAACGTGATGCTGGGCTGCCGCAAGCGCAGGGAAAACGTGGACGTGTTTTCCTGCGCGCTGCCGGCCTACCGGCACCGGTTCAACCCGCAGGCGATGCCGTTCGCCGCCCCGGCCCCGGCCCGGCTGTCGGCCTGCTTCGTCGCCGCCGACGATACGTCACCCATGGCCCATGTCGACATCCAGGTCGCCGCGCATCACCGGGTGGACAGCGCGATTCCGAAGACGGCCAACGTCCCCATCGACTGACCGTTCGAGCAGTTCAAGGACATCCACCGCGACGCCCACACGCAGAGGTTGAAGGGCTGCACCACCGTCGGTTTCAAGCTCGCCGCGTTCCAGGGCGTACGGGTCGCGGAGGCAAATCCGGCGCACACCCCCCTGCCGTTTCGAGCGCGAAGACGGCGCAGTTGTGGAGATAAAGGGCAACGAACAGATCGAGTACGACGGCCAATTGCACACCGCCGCCATTCTGTTCGACATCCTCAAGGAGGGCTGCTGCGGCCTGTTCTGTTACAGGTACGGAAGCTGTTTTGAAGGGGTTTGGTGCAGATGCCCGGTTCGCCGGGCGCGCGCATCGCCGGCCCGCCAAGCACAGATGCGGCTCATGGCGTGCGACAAGACCGTTCCACGATGGACCGCGCCGGTATAGCATCGCCAGCGATTTGACTAACCAGGCCCCTTAGGAGGCAATCATGAGCAACGGTAATGGTGTGACCGCGACCCTGTCGCAGGGCGTCGACGAAGTGAAGGAAGTGGCCGGCAAAGTGGGCGAGACCATCGCCACCACCGCTGAAGATGCAGTTGCCTCGGTGAAGAAGACCGTCAAGCGCGCGCGCAAGGCTGCCACCACCCAGGTCGCCAAGGTCAAGAAGGCCGTGCAGAAGGCCGAGAAGACCGTCGCCAAGAAGGCTGACAAGGCCGCCAAGTCGGTCGGCAAGACCCTGGCTGCGACCAAGAAGAAGCTGGAAGCGGCCAAGAGCAACGCCAAGGCCGAAGCCGCCTCGCTGAAGAAGCAGGTCGCCAAGAAGAAGGTTGCCGCTGAAAAGGCCGTGACCAAGACCACCAAGGCTGCCAAGAAGGTTGCCGGCAAGAAGGTCGCCACCGCCAAGAAGGCCGTGACCAAGAAGACCGCGACCGCCAAGAAGGTCGTCGGCAAGAAGGTCGCCGTGGCCAAGAAGGCCGTCGCCAAGAAGACCGCGACCGCCAAGAAGGTTGCCGGCAAGAAGACTGCCGTAGCCAAGAAGACGGTCGGCAAGAAGGTCGCCGTGGCCAAGAAGGCCGTCGCCAAGAAGTCGGCCGTGGCCAAGAAGGCCGTCGGCAAGAAGACCGCCGCCGCCAAGAAGGTCGTCGGCAAGAAGACCGTCGCTGCCAAGAAGGTCGTCGGCAAGAAGGTCGCCACCGCCAAGAAGGGCGTGACCAAGAAGACCGCGGCTGCCAAGAAGGTCGTCGGCAAGAAGACCGCCGTCGCCCGCAAGACCGTCGGCAAGAAGGTCGCCGTGGCCAAGAAGGCTGTGGCCAAGAAGACCGCGACCGCCAAGAAGGCCGTGTCCAAGAAGTCCGTGGCCCGCAAGGCTGCACCGGCCAAGCGTGCCAGCGCCGCCAAGACCGTGGCCCGCAAGGCCCCGGCCAAGCGCGCCCGCAAGTAAGTCGGTAAGCACGGCGCCTGCCTCCGGGCAGGCGTCGTGACGCGGTCGCAGACGGATACACCCGCGCACGCGCGCGAGGACCCGCGCCATGGCGGTCAGGACCGACCAGAAGATCACCGCCTTCTCCGCACTTTCGCCCGCCGGGTAGACCCGCCAGGCCGCTGCCAGCGCAGCATCGTCGCCTACCACCCGCCGCCACCGCGGCCACCGACACCATTGTGAGACGCACGAGCGCACCGGGCGCCCCGACGTGTTGGTCGGTACTACCTGCACGATCGACGCCCGCTGGTGGAGCACGCCGGCTGCGTGACCAGCAACGACATCGTGCTCCCATCCCCGCAACCTGCGCTGCGCCGCCCATTCCAGCCGATCGTCGCGCTGACCCGGGCCATGAGGGGCGTCAGCCGCTTTCGCGCGACCGCCCGCCGGGCCATGACTTGCGTCCCATGCGGACCGCGGATGCCGCGTGGAATAGTGTCCTGCAACCCAGGCCAACAGGATGGCTGCCATGGATCATCTTCGTCCCGTCCATCGGCCGTGGTTGGCCGCGTTGCTGGTGGTGCTTGGACTGTTTGGCAGCCAGCAGCTGGCGGCATCGCCTCGCCCGGTGGTGGTGGATCCAAGTGTCGAGCTGGCCGCGGTGGCGAATCGCCTTGCCGGCTTCGAGGAGTTTTCCGCGCCCGGCATTGCCGACTATGACGCTGCGGTGGAGACCCACTTCCGGCGTTATCAGGATCATCCAGCGGTGCAGCTGCTGCGGGCGTTGCGCCAGCAGCACGGCATCGGCTACAGCGACACCGTCGCGCTGGCCCTGGCGGCAACGCCGCATCGCTGGCAGCCGCGCCAACCCCTGCCCGAGTGGCTGCGCGACATGCCGGGCCACTGGACCCTGGACACGGCGCGCGCCTACCTGCGCGCCATGGCCGCCTTCGAGCGGGATACCGACGCGGCGGGCTTCTTCCGCGGGCAGCAGCGTTTCTACCACCGGGTGGAGACCGAGCTCGCGACCGGCCTGCAGGGATGGCCGCAGATCGCCTGGTTCGAACAGACGCTCGGGCCGCAGCCGGGGCTCCGGTTACAGATCATTGCCGGCCTGTTGCACGGGCGTGGCAACTACGGACCGCGACTCCGCGGCGGCGACGGTTCGGTGCAGATGTATGCGGTGCTGGGGGTACCGGCCACGCCGCGGGGGGAAACGACGGCGTGGCCGTTTGCCGCCATGCAGCGCCTGCTGGTGCATGAGTTCGCCCATTCCTGGGTGAATCCGTGGGTCGACCGCCAGGGCGCGGCATTGCAGCCCGCCGCCACTGCGTTGCTGGAGGCCAGGATCGAACAAATGCGCGCCCAGGCCTACGGCAGTTGGCAGGCCGTGGCCTATGAAAGCCTCGTGCGCGCCGTGACGCGGGGGTATTTCCAGGACCGCCGTGACAGTGACAGCGTGGGACTGCTCTTCCAGGAGGATGCCGCGCGCGGCTTCGACTGGGTGCCGGCGGTCACCGACCAGCTGCGCGGCGATGCCCGCGGTGGGCGCTGGCTCAACGAAGGCACGGCTGCCACGATGGCCGCCCTGTTCGAGGCCCAGGCGTCGTTGCTGCATGCCCGCGCCGGTGCCGGCGTCACCACGGTTTCCCTGGCCAGGCAGGTGCCCGCGGCGGGCGAGGCACAGGTGGATGCCGCGCTGGCGCACCTGGAGCTGCACTTCGACCGCCCCATGGGGCGAGGGGTGGGCATCTTCGGTGATCGCAACCCGACGTTCACCGCGGCGCCGCAATGGGATGACGATCGCCGCGTGCTACGCCTGCCCGTGGCGTTGCAACCGGCCACGGCGTATGTGATCGAGCTCAACAGCCCCGGCATGCCAGGCGGTTTTGTCGGCAAGGACGGGACCGTGCTGCCTGCGCAGGTGTGGCGCTTCCGCACCCGGGATGCGCCTGCGCAGTGACGCGGTGCAAGAGGGCCTGCGCACGGGTAGGCATGGGCCGTGACGGAAGGCGGAGGACGCCCTTGCTACGCTGCGCGACATGACGAAGGAGGAGGCATGCGCGGTCTAGACTTCAGTTCCTGGCAGGCGATGCTGTCCACCCTGGTCGGGCTGGCGGTGATCACCCTGATCGGCGTCGGTATCCGGCTGCTGGTGATGCAGACCCTGCAGCAGCGGCGCGAGCGCGAGAACCGGCAGATCAACGAGCGCCTGCGTACCCTGATCGCCGCCTACAAGACCCTCGGCGGCTCGTTCACCGGGGCGTTGCACGTGGACCCGCGCCACCTGCGCGACCTGCGCCCGGCGCCGGGCGAGGACGGGGTGGCGTTGCCGGCGGGCATCGATGCCGGCAGCGATCGGGCGCGCCGCATCCGTGATGCGGTGGAGGCGGCGCTGTCGGACATCATCCTGCTCGGCACCGATGACCAGGTGCGGCTGGCCGCCAACGCGGCTACCGAGCTGGCCCAGGGCCGGCCGGTGCAGACCGCCGCGTTGGTGGTGTCGCTGCGCGACTTCATCCGCGGTGCGCTCGACCTGGCGCCGATCCCGTCCAGCGTGGGCATTCCGCAGCAGGGGCCGGCGCGACCGAGCGCCGGTGCGAAGGGCAAGGGCGACGGCGACAAGGCCGGCGGCAAGGCGGGTGGCGGTGGTGGTGGTGGCATGGGCGGCATGGGTGGCGGTGGCATGGGCATGGGCCACGGCGCGGACGACGACGGCAGCCACGCACGCTGAGCGCGCCTGCCGACGCTGGTGGCTGTCACGGCGTGCAGCGCCGCGCAGGCGTCAACGCGGCAGGCGGATCGACCAGATGACGAACGCTGCCCAGAGCGGCGCGATGCACCACGTCCACGCGCGCCAGCGCCCCCACGCATGGCCCCGTGCCAGCGCGACCAGCGCGGCGAACACCGGCAGCAAGACCCCCAGTTCGATCAGCAGGTTGCGCCACAGGTAGGCGTTGCCGACCCTCAGCGCACCTGCGCTGGGCAGCACGCCGCGCACCGCCACCCCGTCCTGCAGCGGCCAGAACAGCGGCACCGGATGCGCGCCCACCAGCAGGTCCAGCAACGGGTGCGACACGCTCGCCAGCAGCAGCCACCGCAGCGGCTGCGTGTTGCCGGCGGCCTTCGCCACGCACTGCACCGCCACCGCCGCGACCAGCGCGAACAGCAGGCTGTGGGTGATGCGCGGGTGTGCGCCGTAGCCGAGCAGCCAGACCCCCAGATAGTCCAGGTCCGGACAGACCGCGACGAACACGAACGGCACCACCGCCCATCGCGATGGCGCCCGCGCCCGCGCGCGCCCGCTGCTGCACAGGTAGGCGGTAACCCCGGCGAGGGCGTGGCCGGCGAAAGAAGACATGGCGGCAGGACCGATGACCGTGGAGGGGTCAGGGTCCTGCCTGCGCGTGGGCGAACGATGGGGCCACGGTGTGGCCGGGATGAAGTGCCTACTTCCCGCCCAGTTCCACCACCGGCACGAAGCCGCCGTAGATCATCCGCTTGCCGTCGAACGGCATCGGGTTGTTTTCCGGGTTCATGCGCGGGTCCTCCATCATCTTCTGCATGCCGGCATCGCGGGTGGCCTTGTCCGGCCATTCGATCCAGGAAAACAGCACGGTCTCATCGTCCTTGGCCTCCACCGCACGGTAGAAGTCGGTCTGCTTGCCGTGTGGCACGTCGTCGCCCCAGCACTCCACCACGCGGGTGGCCCCGTGCTCGATACAGATCGCATCGCCCATCTGCGCGTGCTTGAGGAATGCCTCTCTGTTCGCGGTGGGGACGGCAATCACAAAGCCATCGATATACGCCATGGTCAGCTCCAGATGGCGCACCGGGATGGGCGCCTTCATTGCAAACGACGAACGGGGGGAGGGGAGATCGACACTGTGCCCTGACCCCGCCCCATCGGTGTGATGGCCGACCGGCGCGACGTTGAAAGAATAAGTCTTTCAATAGGTTACGCAATACGAATACCTCCCCTCGCGTACGGGGGGTCAGAAAAGTCCTAACGCTGGCGAGGAAGATCCTGATAGCCGCCGCGGGTTATTCCGCCGACTATGGGGAGCCGGAAAGGAAGCCACTACGCGCTACCGAGCAGTGACGCCACGGCGCGTCGCCGGTGTATTACGGAGGATGGACGCGTTAGCCGACTACTCCCCAAGAGCGGCTTCCCCAACGCGTGACGCCCCGCAAGGGCATCGTCGTGACCAGATTCCATCTTGCTGTTTGCCGATGCTGGCGTGTCGCCGCATCCCGCGCCTGTCCTGCCTGATGCTCGCGTTGCCGGCGTCCCACGCTCACGCCGCCTGCACGTTGCAGCGCTGTTTTACCGCTGAAATCGCGGCGCGCGCGTATATGCCAGAGCGCAACTGAACCCCCGCCAAAAATCCACCGATATGAAACGTGTCGACTTCAGGGCGGGTTGTGGCGAATAACGGAGAATTTACATTCCCGATGCAGAGCGGCGTACGCGCTGGCTGCAAGCAGTTCAAGACAGAGGTGTACCCCCATGAAGACTTCGTTGATTGCCCTGGCGCTCGCCGCCGCCCTGCCGTTCGCCGCGTCCGCTGCTGAAGGCCTGTCCTACAACTACGCCGAAGGCGACTACGTCAAGACCGACGCAGACGGCGGCAAGGCCGATGGTTGGGGCGTGAAGGGTTCCTACGCGTTCCTGCCGAACTTCCACGCCTTCGGTGAGTACAACCAGCAGAAGACCGACATCGGCAACTTCAAGGTTGACCAGTGGCGCGTCGGCGTTGGCTACAACCAGGAAATCGGCAACAGCACCGACTTCGTGGGCCGCGTTGCCTACAACAAGTTCGACCCGAAGGAAGGCCTGGACTTCAACGGCTACAGCGCTGAAGCCGGTATCCGTACCGCGTTCGGCCAGCACGCCGAAGTCTATGCAATGGCCGGCTACGAGGATTACAGCAAGAAGCACGGCGTCAATCCGGATGGCGAGTTCTACGGCCGCCTGGGTGGCCAGGTGAAGTTGAACCAGAACTGGGGCATCAACGGCGACATCAAGATGGATCGCCATGGTGACAAGGAATGGTCGGTCGGCCCGCGCTTCAGCTGGTAATCCCGGCGTGACCGCATCGCCACGCGCCTGATCGGCGTGGCAGGAAAGGCCCGGCAATGCCGGGCCTTTTTCGTGGGCGCGATTCAGGCGCGGGGCCCGAGGGATAATGAGGCACCGCCATGGAGATGCCCGATGCCCCAGTCCCCTGATCTGCAGCACCCCCGCCTCGGCTGTGGTGCCGTGATCCAGCGCGCCGATGGCGCGATCCTGCTGGTCCAGCGCGGGCGTCCGCCCGAGCAGGGGCATTGGGGGCTGCCCGGCGGCAAGGTGGACTGGATGGAGAAGGTCGAAGATGCCGTGGTGCGTGAGGTGGAGGAAGAAACCGGGTTGCGCGTCGCAGTGACGCGCCTGCTCTGCGTGGTCGACCACTTCGAGCCGGCATTGGGGCAGCATTGGGTGGCCCCGGTCTATCTCGTGCATGCGGAGGATGCCACGCAGGTAGCGGCGGTGAAGGAACCGGAGGCGTTGCTCGCCCTGGGCTGGTTCACCCCCGATGCGTTGCCTACGCCGTTGACGGTGTCCACGTTGCGCGCGCTGGGACATCTTTCGATGGCGCATTGACCCGACGCCCGTATCAAGGCCCGGCAATGCCGGGCCCGTTTCATTGCTGCAGGTAACGCACTACCTCGCCTCGGCCAGCAACGCCGCGCTGCGATCCAGCAGCCCGCGGGCGGCCGGTGCCGTGCCCAGCAGATGCAGGCAGGCATGGACCATGCCGGGCACGCGTTCGCAGTGCACCGCTACGCCGGCCTGCGCCAGGCGCGCGGCGTACTGTTCGCCTTCATCGCGCAGCGGGTCGTATTCGCACACCAGCACCGTGGCCGGCGGCAGACCGCACAGGTCCTGCGCGCGCGCGGGTACGGCGTAAGCGTTGGCCGCGTCACCCGGGTTGAGGTAGGCGTCCCAGCAGCGTTGCATCAGCGCGGTGGTGAGGTAATGGCCTTGGCCGAAGCGGCGGTGGCTGTCGTGGTCGATGGCGGTGTCCAGCGCTGGATACAGCAGCAGCTGGTGGTGGAGGGGCGGGCCATCGCGGTCGCGGGTAAGCAGTGCCACGGCCGCGGCCAGGTTACCGCCGGCGCTGTCGCCGCCTACCCCCAGCCGCGCCGGATCGATGTCGAGCATCGCCGCGTGGCGGCTGGCCCAGCACAGAGCCGCGTACACGTCCTCCAACGGGATCGGGAAGCGGTGTTCCGGCGCCAGCCGATAGTCCACCGACACCACCACGCAACCGATCGCGTTGGCCAGCGCCCGGCAGGGGTTGTCGTAGACCGCCAGCGAACACTGGAACCAGCCACCGCCATGGGCAAACACCATGCCAGGGCGTGGCTCGCCGGGGCGATGTCCCGCCGGCCAGTAGGCGCGCACGGCAATGGCCTGGCCCTCCCGGGTATATACGCTGAAATCGCGGACCGACGCGACCGCCTCCAGCGGCCCGTGCAGGGCGGGCAGCGCGACCTCGCTTGCGCCACGTAGCTGCGGCAGTGACATCCCTGCCACCGCCTCCGGCGGTGGCAGGGTGGACAGGAAACGGGCGATATCCGGGTCCAGGCTCATGCGGTGACGTCCGGCAACAGGAACGGCAGCAGCTGCGCCAGGAACGCCTCCGGTGCTTCCTCCATGACGAAGTGGCCGCAGTCGGCAATCATCGTGCCGCGCAGGTCGCGGGCGTGTGTGCGCATCGTGGCTATCGGCATGTCGGCGGTGGCGTGCTCGGCGCCGATCGCCAGCACCGGCATGGCCAGCGGGGTGAGCGCGCGCTGCCGGTTCTGGCGGATGGTTTCCGGGATCGCCCGGTAATAGCCGAAGCCGCCGCTGAGCCCACCCGGCGCGGCGTACGCGCGGATGTAGACCTCGCAGGCCACCGCTTCACGGCGATGCGCCCAGCGGTCGAACATGAAGGTCAGGTAGGCGCGCTCACGGCCGGCGATCAGCGCCTCGGGCAGGTCGCGCACCTGGTTGAACATGAAGTGCCACAGGAAGATGTTGTCCTCCGGCGCCACGAACACCGGCGGTGCATCGGCCAGGCCGGGGATCACCGCCTCGGTGATGGCCAGGCGTTGCACCGCCTGTGGCTGGTCACTGGCGAGCGCGTAGGCCACCCACATGCCGACGTCATGGCCCACCACCTGGTAACGCGCGTGGCCCAGATGCTGCATCACCGCATGCAGCGTGGCGGCGATGTTGCCGGTGTCGTAGCCGTGTGCGGGCGTGTCCGAATCGCCGGTGCCCGGTGGATCCACGGCGATCGTCTGGAAGCCCTGCGCGGCCAGTGCCTGCATGACGTGGCGCCAGGCATACCAGGTCTGCGGCCAGCCAGGGATCAGCAGCACCGGGCGGCCTTCGCCAAGGAGCGCGCAATGCACGCTGCGCCCATCAATGCGAACATGGCGATGGGTGACGCCTTCAAGTTCCCGGTCCATCAGAGGATCCCCAACATGCCGTGGATCTGCGCACGGCTGACCGGCGCCCCGGCGAAATCGTCGAAGATGCGGTCGGTTACCTTGATGATGTGCGCGTTGATGAACGCCACGCCCTCGCGTGCGCCGTCTTCCTGGTTTTTCAGGCAGCACTCCCACTCCAGCGTGGCCCAGCCGTCGTAGTCGTACTGGGCCAGCTTTGAGAAGATGCCCTTGAAGTCCACCTGGCCGTCACCCAGCGAGCGGAAGCGCCCGGCCCGCTCGGTCCAGCCGCTGTAGCCGCCGTAGATGCCCTGGCGCCCGCTGGGGTTGAACTCGGCGTCCTTGATATGCACCATGCCGATGAAGTCGCGGTAGATATCCAGGAAGCTCAGGTAATCCAGCTGCTGCAGCACGAAGTGGCTGGGATCGAACAGGATCCGGCAGCGTGGATGCCCACCTACGGCGGCATGGAAGCGCTCGAAGCTGGTGCCATCGTGCAGGTCTTCGCTGGGGTGGATCTCATAGCAGAGGTCCACGCCGTGCGCGTCGCACACCTCCAGGATCGGCAGCCAGCGCTGCGCCAGTTCCTCGAACGCGGCCTCGATCAGACCGTCCGGACGCTGCGGGAACGGGAACAGATAGGGCCAGGCGAATGAACCGGAGAAGGTGCCCATGCGGTCCAGGCCCAGCCGCTGCGACGCCTGGGCCGCCAGCTTGATGCGCTCCACCGCCCAGGCGCTTCGTGCGGCCGGATCGCCCCGCAGGTGCGCCGGGGCGAAGCTGTCGCACAGCGCGTCGTAGGCCGGATGCACGGCCACCAGCTGGCCGAAGATATGCGTGGTGAGCTCGCTGATTACCAGCCCGTGGCCGGCCAGCATCGCGATCATGTCATCGCAGTACTGCTGGCTGTGCGCAGCCTTCTCCACATCGAACAGGCGTTCGTCCCAGGCCGGAATCTGAAGGGCCTTGAAGCCCTGGCCAGCCGCCCAGGCAGCGATGGACGGCAGGTCGTTGAACGGGGGCTGGTCTGCACTGAACTGGGCCAGGTGCAGGCTGGGGCCTTGGAGGGTGCGCATCGAATGTCGCCTTATTGTTTGTCGAGCGACAAAGAATAGGCGCGCGGATGTCCCCGGTCAATGCCGGGTATCGTTAGAATTCCCGCAATGCTCTTTCCCGTAGTGATGCCCCATGGCCGGACGCCCGCGCGAATTCGACAAAGACCACGCCCTCAAGCAGGCGATGCTGTTGTTCTGGGCGCGGGGTTATGAAGGCACCTCGATGTCGGCGCTGGTGGAGGCACTGGGCATTGCCTCGGCGCGCATTTACGCCGCCTTTGGCAGCAAGGAACAGCTGTTCCGCGAGGCGGTGGCGTTGTACGAAGCCGGCGACGGTGGCTTTGCCGACCGCGCGCTGGCCGATCAGGCCGTGCGCCCGGCGATCGAGCGCATGCTGCACGATGCGGTCCTGACCTACACCCGGCGCGGTCGCGCGCAGGGCTGCCTGGTGGTCTCGGCGGCGACCGCCACCGCACCGGAGAATGAAACGGTGATGGACTGGCTGGCCGAACATCGCCGCCAGCGCACCCAATCGATCATCGCGCGCCTGCAACAGGCCGCCGGCGCCGGCGAACTGGCCGACGGCGCGGATGTCCAGGCGCTCGGCGACTACTACGCCACCGTGCTGCATGGCATTTCAACCCAGGCCCGCGATGGTGTGAGCCGGGCGCGGTTGCTGGCAGCGGTGGCGCAGGCGATGCGCGCACTGCCGACTCGGGACTGAGCCCGGCAGGGTCAGCGTTTCGCGGCGGCGCTGTCGCCGCGCGCCACGGCTTCCACTTCGTCCAGGCTGGCACAGGCGTTGTCCCCCGGCGTGGACATCGCCAGCGCACCATGTGCGGCGCCCAGTTCCACCGCGGCCTGCTCGCCCTTGCCACTGAGCAGGGCATGCACCACGCCGGCCACGAACGCATCGCCGCCACCCACGCGGTCGAGCAGGTCCACCTCGCGCGTGCGCGAGACGAACAAGGTTTCGCGGGTACGCAACGCGCCGCCCCAGCCGTTGCGTGCGGCGTTGCTGGCGTCTCGCAGGGTGAACGCCACCGCCTGCAGGGTCGGGAAACGCTGCAGTGCGCGCTGCGCGGCGGCGTCGGCCGGACCGACATCCATCGGCGTCGCGCGCCGGCCCAGATCGGCCAGGTCCATGCCCAGGCATGCCGCGAACGAGTACTCATCGCCCACCAGCAGGTCGCATTCCGCGGCGATGGCGCAGTTGGCATGCCGGGCCGCATCCGGATCGGGGTGACTGTCCCAGAGACTGGCGCGGTAGTTGAGGTCGTAGGACACCGCCACCCCGTGCCGGCGTGCGGCCTGCACCGCGGCGATGGTGGTCTGCGCGCTGTGTTCGGACAACGCGGCGAAGATGCCGCCGGTATGCAGCCAGCGCACGCCATCGCGGCCGAACAGCGCGTCCCAGTCGTACTCGTGCGGCTGCAACTGCGAGGCGGCCGAGGTGGCGCGGTCGGAGATGCCCAGCGGGGCGCGCACGCCGAAGCCGCGCTCGGTGAAGTTCAGGCCCATGCGCGTGTTGCGGCCGATGCCATCGTAGTCGCGCCAGACGATCTGGCTGGCATCCACGCCACCCGCCTGGATCAACTGCTGGACCAACGCACCCAGCTCGTTGCGCGGCAGCGCGGTCAACACGCCGCTGCGGTGCCCGAAGGTGCTGCACAGGCCACGCGCGACGTTGTACTCGCCACCGCCTTCCCACACGGTGAACTGGCGTGCGTTGCGGATCCGGCCTTCGCCGGGATCGAAGCGCAGCATCACCTCGCCCAGCGCCAGTGCATCCCAGCGCTGGCCGTGCGATGCGGCCAGCGCGAACTGCTGCGTGCTCATCGTGCCTTGCACCCCAGCAGGCCCAGGTCGATGCCCTCGGCCATGCGCCGGTAACCTTCATCGTTGGGATGCAGGTGGTCGCGGGTGATGGCCTCGGGCAGGTTTTCCGGGTTGGCCGGGTCGCGCAGGATCTGGTCGAAGTCGATCAGGCCGTCATAGCCGCTGCGGCCGCCGCGCATCCAGCTGTTGAGCTGGGTGCGGGTGGCGGCGGCGGTCGGCTCGTAGCGGTCCGAGCCCCCGAACGGGGTGATGGTGGCCGCGATCGCGCCGATGCCGTTGCCGTGCAGGCGCTCGGCGATCTGCCGGTAGCCCAGCACCATGTCCTCGGCGTTGCGGCCGGCCTTGGGCGGGGTGCCACCGTCGTGGCGGATGTCGTTGATGCCTTCGAACACGATCACCTTGCTCACGTGGGGCAGCGCGATCACGTCGCGGTCCAGCCGCGCCAGCGCGCTGTGGCTGCGGCCGTGGTCCATCACCTTGTTGCCGCTGATGCCGGCGTTGACCACCACCACCCGGTCCGGGCAGGCCTGCTGCAGGCGCGCGGACAGCAGTGCCGGCCAATCGCCGTTGCTGCCGCGCGTGGCGGTGGCGCCCTCGGTGATCGAATCGCCCAGGGCCACCACCACCACCGGCGTGGTGGCGCGTTCGGCCAGCACCGCCGATACCACGTTCTGCCGGTAGGCGAGTTTGACCTTGTCGCCCACCTCGGCCTGGCGGCCGTCGACGATGCGCAGCGCGGTACGCCGCACGGCAGGCTTGGTCGGTTCGGGGAAATACACGGTGAGCGATACATCGGCCAGTGCCGGCACGGTCATCGCCACCGGGTCGCTGAGCAGCGCGGCGCCCACGGGCACCACCACGTCGCTGCGACCATTGAAGGTGACCAGCTTGGCCGGGGTGGCCGTGCCGGTGCGTTGGGCCGATGCGCCGCCGATGGTCAGCGGCGCATCGCCCAGTTCATTGCTGATGCGGAAGCGCAGCGCCGTGGCCGAGCTGGCCAGGCGCATGTCCTGGCGCACCGTCTGGTGCGCGAACTGTACCGGCGCTTCCGGGGTGCCATCCTGGCGGTCTGGTGCCGGCGAGGCGGTCCATGCCGGCACCCAGACCTGGGCATGGGCGGGCAGCGCAGCGGCGCTGGTGGCAAGTGCAATCGACAGTGCAGTGGTCCAGCGCAGCATGGCAGCCCTCCCAGGCGGTCAGCGGAACATATCCATCAAGAGAAGTAGGTGCCGCCGTTGACGTCCACGTTGGCACCGGTGATGAAACCGGCCGCGTCCGAGGCCAGGTACACGGCCGTGTCGGCCGCTTCCTGCGGGCGGCCCTGGCGCCGCAGCGGGGTGTTGCCGGCCACGGCGGTGCGCACTTCCGGCTTGGTGAATTCGTCATGGAAGCGGGTGGCGATCATGCCGCAGCACAGGGCGTTGACGCGGATGCCACGCGGGCCCAGTTCCTTGGCCATGGCACGGGTGAAGGTCATCACCGCGGCCTTGGCGGTGGCATAGATGGCCGCGCCCGGGCCACCGCCGTCGCGGCCGGCCTGCGAGGCGAAGTTCACGATCGCACCGCCGTCGGGCATGTGCGGCACCACCGCATGGGTGGTCAGGTAGACCGAGCTCATGTTGAGGTCCATCACCTTGTGGAAGAACGCTTCGTCGATCTCGGCCAGCGGCCGGCGCTGCACCATGCCGCCGGCCACGTTCACCAGCACGTCGATCTGCGGGCCGAACGCGGCCTGGGTGGCCGCGACCATGCCGGCCACCGCCTTGGCATCGGTGACGTCGGCGCGGTGCACGATGGCGGTGCCACCGGCCGCTTCGATCTGCTTGAGGGTGTCCTGCGCGCTGGCCTCGTCGTTGGCGTAGTTGATGCACACCTTGGCACCGGCGGCGGCCAGCTTGAGCGAGATCTCGCGGCCGATGTCACGGCCGCCACCGGTGACGATGGCCACCTTGTCGTTGAATTGGGTCATGGAATGCTCCAGTAGTGCGTTGGGGGAAAAGGAATGAGATGGGCTCAGCGCGGCCGGGCCGGGCCGTCGAGTTTTTCGACGCGGCCGGTCACCAGCCACAGCGCCAGCAACGAGGCCGGCACCAGGGCGGCCACGAGGATGAAGATCGGTGCATAGGATTCATGGGTCATCGCCGGCACCAGCCAGGTGGTGATCAGCGTGCCGGCCACGGCGGCCATGCCGCCCAGGCCTGCCACCGAGCCCACCGACTTGCCGCTGAAGATGTCGCCGGGCAGGGTCTGGATGTTGCCGATGGCGATCTGGAAGCCGAACAGCACGAAGGCAATGGTGATCACGGCCCACACCGGGTCGGTGGCCAGCACCGCGCCGAGCAGGGCCGGGGCCATGATCGCCCCGCCCAGGGTGATCACCACCTTGCGCGCCTTGTCCACGCTCCAGCCGGCCCCGATCAGGCGCCCGGACAACCAGCCGCCGCCGAGGCTGCCGATCATCGCGCCCACGTAGGGCACCCAGGCGAAGATGCCGATCTGCTTGATGTCAAAGCCGAACGTGTCGGCCAGGTAGAGCGGCAACCAGGACACGAACAGCCACCAGATCGGGTCCAGGAAGAACCGCGAAATCAGGATGCCCCAGGTCTGCCGATGGCCCAGCAGCTGGCGCATGCTGGGCACGTACTCGGCCCTGGGCGTGGCTGGCTGCTCGCTCGGTGCGTCCAGGATCAACGCGCGCTCGGCCGCGCTCACCCAGGGGTGCTTGTCCGGGCCCGCGCGGTAGATGATCAGCCACGGCAGCAGCCAGATGAAGCCGATCGCACCGATCAGGATGAACGTGCCGCGCCAGCCCAGCCAGAGGAACAGCACCGCGATCAACGGCGCCGACACGATCGCGCCGATCGACGCGCCCGCATTGAACACGCCCTGTGCCAGCGCCCGTTCGCGGGCGGGGAACCACTCGGCGTTGGCCTTCACCGCCCCCGGCCATGCACCGGCCTCGCTGATGCCGAGCATCGCCCGGACCAGGCTGAAGGACAGGATGGAGTGGGTGACCGAATGCAGCGCGATGGAGATCGACCACACCGCGATCGACAGGGCGAAGCCCAGCCGCGTGCCGATGATGTCGAACAACCGCCCGAACACGAACTGCCCGGCGGCGTAGAACAGCATGAACACGGTGACCAGCAGCGCGTAGTCTTCCTTGGTCGCGCCGACATCCTTGGAGATCTGCGGCCACATCACCGCCAGTGCGTTGCGGTCGATGTAGTTGATGACCGTGGCGATGGCGATCAGCGCCACGATCAGCCAACGGACGTAGGTGCGGGCCTGGGTGGTGACCTTCATTTGCCGTCCTTGCCGCTGCCGGTATCGAAGCGCTTCCAACCGCCGTCCCAGCGCCAGCTGTGGCCACCGCCACTGACCTCATGGCTGCCGGGCCTGTTCGGTTCATCGGCAATGCCCACCGCCACCTGCCTGCCGCCGGCCAGCGCCAGCACCAGCACATCGGCATCCTTGCCGCGGTAATGGCGGATGGCATCGATGCGGCTGTTGGCGCCGCGCACGGTCTCGGCGGTGCCGTCGTACTGGCCATGCGGCTCCAGCACGCCATAGAAGGTGGTGGCGCCCTGGCCATCCACGCGCTGCAGCAACATCGGCTCGCGGCGCAGGTTGAACGACGGATCATTTGCGCCGCTCTCGCCGAGCAACGCACGCGAGGGGGCGGTGCTGGCGAAGCGGTACGTATAGAAGCGCCCGTCCAGCAGCCAGGTCAGGCTGCGCGCCTCGCTGGTGGGTTCGCTGGCCGCGTCGATCCACACGTGCTGGTAGCCGTTGGCCTTGCCCAGCACCGGCCGCGCGGCCACCGCCGACTGCGCCTTGAAGCCCACGTCCATGATGTGGCCGTTGAAGTGCAGCGGCAGGTCGTAGCGCGCCGCCTTGCTGCCGTTGACCCGCAGCAGGTCCAGCACCACCGGTTCGGTCAGCGCGGGGTGGGCCAGCAGCACCTGGGTACGGGTGAAGCTCACTCCGTCGTAGGCGCCGTCCATGCGCGCCGAGGCGATCTGGGTGTCGTCGCCCGCGGCGAACAGCAGCGGCGTCGGTGCCAGCGCCTGGCCCTTCTTCCAGTCGCCGCCGAAGTGGCTCTGCTCGTTCACCACCAGCGTGTTGTGGGCAAGCGTCTGCCGCGCCCAGCTGTTGTTCTCCGGCAGGTAGATGCCGCCGGACTTGGCTTCGATATTGAGGAAGCGCGCGGCGCCGTAATCGGTGACCACGCGCTGGCCGTTGTCGTAGAACAGCCAGTTGAGCTTGTCGAAGTGACCGTGGCCCATGCCCTGCTTGGTGTTTTTCATCACCAGTGCCTGGCCGTTTTCACCGCCCATGCGCAGGATCGCCAGCGCACCTTCGGTGCCGTCCGGGCCATCGCGCAGTAGGGTGGGCACGAAGGCGAACGGCTTGGCCTTGTCCTGTGCCAGCGCCTGGGCCACCTGCAGGCCCTCGGGCGACAGCAGCACGCGCTTCTGCGCCTTGGCCACAGACAGCAGCCGCGCGTCGCTGGTCTGCGCGTAGGCGATGTCGATGCCGGCCACCAGTTCCTCGGTGTCCAGGCCCTTGTCCAGGATGGCGTCGTTGATCGGGAAGAAGTACCCGCCGTAGCTGCTCTGCACCAGCGAATCGACCGCCTTCAGCAACACCCCGTCGCGGCGCGTGAAGATGCCGCGCTGCGGTTCGTTGCGCTGGACCGCATTGGCGAACAGGATGAACGGTGCCAGCGCGTAGCGCTGGTAGTAGGGGCCTTCCTCGTAATAGCCGTCCGGCGAAAACAGCTGGTCCACCTGCTTGAGGAAGCCGGCGCTGCCATCGCGCCTGCTGCCGTTCAAGGCCTTGTCCACGTAAGTCGGGTCGCGCAGCACGTAGCCGGTCATGCCCACCGCCGCCACCGCCCAGGTGGCGTGGTTGTGGATCTTGTCGAAGTTTTCCGGCGTACCGCTGAGGAAGTCGGCCATCGGCCGGAACACGCCGTCGTCGATGGTCTTGCGGTCTGCCGCGCTGAGGCTGTCGCGGATCGCGTCATAGCCCTGCACCGCGCTCACCAGCCACACCGAGTCGTTGAGGGTCTGCCAGAACAGCCGGCCGGGGATCTGGCCGCGGCCCTGCGGGTGCGCGCCCAGCCCGGGGTACAGCTTGGCGTAGCCCAGCAGCAGGTCGCGCGCGTAGTCGGCATACACCTTGTCACCGGTCAGCCGGTACAGCGCGCCGGCCGCCTGGATGGCCTGGTAATTGCGCTTGTGCTGTTCGTGGGTGTAGCCGCCGCCCTTGTCCTTGGGCACCGGCACGTCGATGCCGGCCTTGATCATGCCGCGCACCAGGCGCTCGGCGCGCTGCTGCTCCTTGGCAAACACCGGGTACCTGCTGCCATCGCTGCGCATCTGCTGCCACTGCGCGGCGGTGACCAGGACCGGGGCGCTGGCAGCGGCCGCCGGTTGTTGGCTGCCGGCAGGTGCAGCGGCAACGGCGGGCAGCGCGGCAGCGCTGAAGGAGGCCGCCAGCAGCAGCATCAGGGGCGTGGAACGCGTCATGGCAGGGTCTCGGCTGGAGTATCGGACTGCATCGCCGCGGTGGCGTCGAGCACGTTGCCGTGCGCGGCCAGGCGGGGCTCGCCGACGCGGTGGCTGAAGCGCACGCGTCCGCTGCGGAGGAACTGGTTGTCGGTCAGCGTGGCGGTCTGCACGCCGTGCAGGCGCAGGCTGGTGTCGGCGGCCACGCCCACGTTGTCGAGCTGGTTGGCATGCACCCGCAGCGTCGGGCCGAAGGTGCTTTCATCGGTGCCACCGCGGTACAGGTTCAACAGCGGCCCGGCGATGTTGCGGAACGTCGACGCAACAATGTCCACCTGCTCGGCGTTGTAAGTGCCCAGGTCGTCGGTCTCGGCAGCGGCGGCGATCACGCTGCCGCTGATGTCCTCCACCGTGATGTTGGTCATGCCGATGCGCGCGGCCAGGCTGCCCTTGCCGGCGTTGACCACATCGAAGGCCTTGTTGCTGGTGAGCCCGTGGATGTGGCTGTCTTCGATCAGCAGGGTGTAGTTGAAGGCCTGGCTGCCCGGGGCGATCCGCACCACGGCGTTGCCGGCCGCATCCGGCGCCAGGGCGCCGTCGATATCCAGCCGGGCCAGCTTGAGCGAACCGCCGGCGCGGATCTCGAACAGGGTGGGGCGCGAGAACTGCAGGCTGGCGCGGCCACGGCGCGGGCCGATCACGCTGACCGGGTGGTCCACGTTCACCACCTGGTCGATGCGGTACTGGCCGCGCTGCAACTGCAGCTGGTCGCCCGGCGCGCTGCTGGCCACGGCGCGGGCGAGGGTGTCCTCACCCGGTGCCACCTTGCGGGTGGCGCCACTGTCCAGCGCGGTACGGGTCAGCGCCTTGGGATACCAGCCCACGCCCACCTGCTCGCGCGCGATCGGCGCGAGGTCGCGCGGCGCACCGGCGGTGATGGTGTCCACCGGGTACTGCAGGCCGTTGGCCGCGCGCTGCAGGGTCACCTTCCGCGCGCTCACTCCCGCAGGGAAGCCGGGCGACACGCTGGGGCTCTGCACGTTGCCGCTGAAGGCGATGCCGGCCAGGTCGCCCTGGCTGCGCAGCAACTCGCGGCTGCCATCGCCGATGAACAGGTTGCCGCGCATCCGGCTGTTGACCGGCATGGCGTTGCGCTCGTCGTCCAGGCCGGCGCCGAGGAACACCTGGCGCACGCCGACGAAGCTGTTGCGCTCGATCAGCGCATCGTCCACCTGCTCATAGCGGTTCAACGGCGCATCGCGGGTGCCGGCCATCACCGCCAGCGCGGCGGCGAAGTTGTCGCCGGCGATGTTCTCGAAGTAGTTGTCGCGCACGATCTGGTGGCGGTTGATCACCCGCACGCCGCCGGTATGGGCCTTGTTGTTGCCGAGGAACACATTGCGCTCGACCACGTTGCCGTGGCCGTGGCGCAGCACCATCGAGCCGCGCGATTCGAAGAACACGTTGCCGCGATACAGGTTGCCGCCGGACTTGTTGGACACGATTTCCACTTCGCCATCGCACTGCTCGAACCAGTTGTTCTCCACCACCGTATTCGAATCGGACTGCGAGTCGGTGCTGGTGCCCACGCGGATGGTCTCGCCGCCGTTGCTGCCCAGGTTGGGGCGCGGGCCAAACCAGTTGTGGTCGATGCGGTGGCGGTTGTCCAGCCCGCTGGTGGTGTTGCGTACCACCACCAGGGTGGTGCCGGCGTTGGTCTTGCCCACCAGCTGGTTGTGGTCGAAGCGGTTGTCCTGGCCGTACATCCCCACCCAGTTGTCCGACTGCTGGCGGTCCGGTTTGTTGTAGCCGTCGATCACCACCCCGGTCACCCGGCTGTGGGTGGCCCATTCCTTGGACGAGGCCCGGAAGGACACCACTTCGCTGCCGGGGGCCCAGCCATCGCGGAAGATCAGGTTGGATACCTCCAGGTAGGACCCGGCCAGGCGCAACTGCGACTGCCCGCTGAGGATCACCTTGCCCGGGGTCTGGGCCGTCAGCTTAATTGGTTGACCAATTTTGCCGGTACCCCGGAGCAGCAGGTCGATGTCGCGCCATACGCCGTCGGCGAGGATGACCGTATCGCCCGGCTGCAGCGCTTTGGTCGCCGCGGCATACCCGGCGGCGTCGTGGACCAGATGGTCGGCCGCGAAGGCGGGCAATGCGCCGGCTGCAAGGCCCAACGCCAGGGCGGTGAGCAGCGGGCGCAGCGCACGTGGCGCTTGAGAATGTTGCAGAGTCATCGGCTTACCCTCCCAGATCAACCGTGGCATCGAACGCGAGCCCGGATCGTAACAGGTCCGGCAATGCGCGCGTCAACCACAATCACATACCACTTTAGGTGCATGTGGCTCGCCACTTGCGCATATTTCTGCTGCATCCGCACATTAATTCGTCGCAAAGTGGTCTAGGCGGATCACAGGGGTAGACTTTAGTACCAATTCATTGACATTGGTCCAGTAACCGTGAATCTTCCGGATCGAATCCGTGTAATCGGACGATCCATCCTGGGAGGGAGATCACGATGTTGCATGACCGCCGTACGGCCTCGCCACGAGGCCTTCGCCGCACCGCGCTGCATGGCGCGCTGTTGTATGCCCTGTCCGTCACTGCGGCCGTGCCGCTGGTACACGCACAGGATGCCGAGTCACCGCCCGCACCGCCCACCACCCTGGACCAGGTCCAGGTGACCGGCGTGCGCGGCACCATCCAGACCTCGATCGACAAGAAGCGCGAGGAGACCGTCATCTCCGACGTGCTTGCCGCCGATGACATCGGCGACCTGCCGGCGCTGTCCATCGGTGAAGCCATCGAGACCATCACCGGCGCCTCCACCCATCGCGAGAAGGGCGGTGCGTCGGAGATCTCGATCCGCGGCCTCGGCCCGTTCCTCGGTTCGTCCACCTTCAATGGCCGCGAAGCCACCAACGGCAGCGGTGACCGCTCGGTGAACTTCAACCAGTTCCCGTCCGAACTGATCAACACCGTGGCCATCTACAAGACCCAGCGCGCCGACTTCGTCGAAGGCGGCGTCGCCGGCACGGTCAACATGGAAACCGTCAAGCCGCTCGAGTACGGCAAGCGCACCATCCAGCTGGACGGTCGCGGCACCTGGCAGGATTACGACAACCGCCTCAAGGACAAGGACGGCGTGGGCTGGCGCGGTACCGCCAGTTACATCGACCAGTTCGACATGGGCGGCGCCGGCAAGCTCGGCGTCTCCGTGGGCGTGCAGGCGCTGGAAGGCAGCAACCCGGAGGAAATGTTCTCCAGCAGCTCCACCTGGGTGGCCTGCGATGGCCGCGAAGTGGTGGGCGCCACCCGCAACTGCACCACCGTGGACGGCAACCAGGTCGCCAACGGCGTGCCCTACTACCTGGTGCCCAGCAGCCGCATCTACCGCCAGTTCATCGAACACGACAAGCGCGACTCGCAGTTTGCCGCGCTGCAATGGCGGCCCAGCGACGCGTGGGAAGTGAACCTCGACTACCAGCACTCCAAGCGCGACTACACCGAAGACCGCTCGGACCTGTCGTTGTCGTCGATGATGCGCAACCTCAACAACCGCGTGGTCACCGACGATGGTGCGCTGCTGCACCACACCGGCAGCACCACCATCGATTCCACCGGCAACTTCCTCGAGCGCAAGGAGGAGTACACCGGCGGCGGCCTCAACGTCATTTTCCGGCCGACCCCGGCCTGGACGCTGTCCACCGACCTGTCCTACTCCAACACCCAGCGCGACCAGATCGAGCGCTCCACCCGCCTGCGTGCCGGCCGCACCGACGTCAACGGCAGGCCGGTGGGCGGCATCAAGAACACGCGCTACGTCGACTACACCTACGACTACAGCGGTGACGTGCCCAGCATCACCCTGGATCCGGCGTTCGACGTGAACAACCCGGACAACTACACCGACTCGGCGCTGATCCGCCGCCGCCAGCAGAGCCGCGAGCACACCATCCGCGCGCAGCGCTTCGATGCCGCGTTCACCCCGGAAAGCGGCTTCTTCACCGCCATCAAGGGCGGTCTGCGCCATTCCGAAGCCACCTACACCGACTTCACCGACACCCGCGACATCACCACCACCAACGTCGCTGCCATCCGCGCGGCCAACCGCGCCTGCCGCCAGGCATTCCCGCAGAAGGACTTCCTGGCCAACGCCAGCGGCAACACCATCGACCAGTGGGCCAGCTTCGACAGCCGCTGCCTCTTCAACGCCTTCACCGGCGTGGACGACACCGGCCTCAGCGCCGACCTGCGCAACCCGGCCAACAACGATGTCACCGAGAAGACCAACGCCGTCTACCTGATGGGCGACTACAGCAGCGAATGGTTCGGCCTGCCGGTCACCGGCAACATCGGCGTGCGCTGGGTACGCACCGACGTCAGTTCGGTGGGCCTGCGCAGCGGCCTGGACGTGACCAACAACCCCGATGGCACCGTCTCCCTCACCCCCACCGGCGATTTCACCCGCCAGGTGCTCAAGTCCAGCAACGCCGAATGGCTGCCCAGCTTCAACGCGTCCTTCGAACTGCGCCCGGACCTGCTGCTGCGCGTGGGTGCCTACCGCGCCATGTCGCGCCCCGACCTGGCCGCCGAAGGCTTTGGCCGCAGCTTCACCCTGGACGAGGCCGATACCGACTTCCGCAGCGTGGCCGAGGCGCTGGGCAACATCACCGCCACCGGCAACCCGCGCGCCAAGCCGCTGATGTCCTGGAACGCCGACGTCTCGCTGGAGTGGTACGCCAACGCCGATTCGATCCTGTCCACGGCCATCTACTACAAGCAGTTCAACGGCGGCTCGGTGCCGGTGGTGGTGGGTGAAACCTTCGACATCGACGGCCAGAGCGTCACCGTGCCGGTCGAGCAGCTGGCCACCAGCGACCAGAAGAGCGACCTGATCGGCTTCGAGCTGACCGGCTCGCACACCTTCTCCTACCTGCCCGGCATCTTCTCCGGGCTGGGCGTGAAGGCCAGCTACAACTACGCCCACTCCAACTTCAAGACCGAAGACCTGCGCCTGGGCGAGTCCACCGACCCGATCACCGGCGTATTCACCCCGGGCATCGTCGAGCCGGCCAACATCTTCGGCCTGTCCAAGCACGTGGCCTCGGCCCAGGTGTACTGGGGCCTGGGCAAGCTGGACCTGCAGGCGATCTACAAGTACCGCTCGGACTATTACCAGCAGTTCGTCGGCGACCCCTCGCAGAACCGCTACGTGCGCGACAATGGCTCGCTCGACTTCCGCGCCACCTACAAGGTGAACAAGCACCTGTCGCTGTCGCTGTCGGCCAGCAACCTCACCGATGAGCCGCGGGTCTCGGATATGCCCATCCTGGGCAGCTTCCGCGAGTACACCACCTACGGGCGGCGCTATTATCTGGGGGTGCGCTACCGCTTCTGAGGTCAGTGGCGCGGTTTTCCAGGACCGCGCCGCTCTCTGAGGGCGCGGGTCGCGTGTCGGTCCCCAGCCACCGTTACAGCCAGGTCTTGATGATGTCCGAACCCCGTCTCTACCAGTCCATTGCCGCCGAAATCGTCGCGCTGATCGAGAAGGGCGAATTCCCGCCGGGCTCGCGGCTGCCTGGCGAACGCGACCTGGCCGAGCGCCTGGGCGTGAGCCGGGTGACCGTGCGCGAGGCGGAAATCGCGCTGGAGGCACAGGGCCTGATCACCATCAAGACCGGCTCGGGGGTGTATGTGAAGGCGCGCCCGGCGCAGGCCCCCGGCGCGTTGCCGGATGTGTCCGCCTTCGACCTCACCGCCGCCCGCGCGGTGATCGAGGCCGAAGCGGCGGCCATGGCTGCCAGCCGCATCACCGATGACGAAGTGGAGGCCTTGGCCGGGCTGATCGCGGCCATGGTCGACCCCACCTCGGGCGAGGCGGCGGCCAGCGAGGCCGACCGCCAGTTCCACCTGTCCATCGCGCGGATCGCCGGCAACCCGGTGGTGGAGCACTGCGTGCAGCTGATCTGGCGGATGCGCAACGAGCTGCCGCGGGTGAAGCAGGTCTACGCCAACGTCTGCCACAACGACGACGATACCCGCGACGAAGAACACACCGCCATTCTCGACGCGCTGCGCGCACGCGACCCGGCCGGCGCACGCCTGGCCATGCGCAACCACTTCCAGCGCCTGTTCGAATCCATGCTGGAAGCCACCGAGAACGAAGCCCTGGCCGAAATCCGCCGGCGCACCCAGCAGGACCGCGAACGCTTCATGGCCGCCACCGGGCACTGAGCCCGGCGCGGGCGGGGCGGTTTACTCGCCCTGGTACTGCTTTTCTTCCACCAGCGCAGACCCTGCGATGCGGTTGATCTCGTTCTTCACTTTCACCCGCTCGCCGTTGGTGCCGTAGACGCCACGCGCCAGCTGGATGAACGCATCGTCGAACACCTGCGCCGCTTCCTTGTCGCGCAGCTGGTCCTGGATGTCCCACATGCGCACGTTGATCGCCTTGAGCTGAGCCTTGAGCGCGTCCAGCCCGGGCTGGCTGGCCAGCTGCTGCTGCCACAACGGCCACAGGCCATCGAGTTCCTTGCGGACGTTGGCGTTCTTGCCGGCGTCGGCGATGCGTTCGGCCTTGATTTCCAGGATGGTGATCTTGTCGATCAGCTCGCCAATCGACACCGGGGTCAGGATCGCGTCCACGCCATTACTCGCAACAGGTCAGGGGGCCCATGATAGCGCGGGGGTTCCGCCGCATCGTGGATGCAGGATTTACACGGAATTTGCGCCGATCCCCCGGCCGCGCCATGGCGGCTTTACGGCCGCTGCGGGAACACTGCCCACCTCGACGGCGCCGCCGTCCGATGGAGTGCTTACCGTGGTGGTTGAACAGAACAAAGGGCGCCTCGCGCGCCGCTGCAGCGTGCTGCTGCTGGGCCTGATGCTGAGTGGTGCGGCGGCGGCCGCCGTGGAGGGCAACGCGACGCTGACCTCCGATTACGTCTGGCGCGGCAGCTCGCAGAGCGACGGCGACCCGGCCGCGCAGGCCGGCATCAAACTCGGCAGCGAGAGCGGCTGGTATGCCTCGGTGTGGGGGTCGGGGGTGTCGTTCCAGCCGGACAACGGCGCCCGCAGCGAGTTCGACGTGGTGGCCGGGTGGGGTGGGGCATTGGGCGAGGACTGGGCGCTGGACGTCAATCTCACCCGCTACCTCTATCCGTCCAGCAACGTGGACCTGGACTGGACCGAGCTCAACAGCACGCTGACCTGGCAGCAGCGCTACTGGCTGCAGGTCGGCGTCTCCGACGATGCGTTGGCCGGCGGGCACAGCGGCACCTACGCCCAGTTGGGCGCACGCCTGCCGCTGGGCGAGCAGTGGCGCCTGGAAGGCGCGGTGGGGCATTACTGGCTGGCCAGCGCGCAGGGCGACGATTACCTGCATGGCCAGCTGAGTGCGATCTGGAAGGTGCACGGCCCCTGGGAACTGCGCTTGACCGCGCACGACACCGACAACGCCGCCAAGCGCCTGTTCCCCGGCAACGCCGGTTCCCGCGTGGAGTTCGCCGTCCAAACCACCTTCTAACGTAGAGCCGACCGTCGCTCGGCTGCTCCACGTAGAGCCGACCGTCGCTCGGCTGCTTCTCGTAGAGCCGACCGTTGGTCGGCTGCTCTTACCCACCGCGCAGATGCAGCCGACCAACGGTCGGCTCTACGGCATCACGTCGCGGCAGCCGACCAGCGGTCGGCGTCACGGCACCGCATTGCGGCAGCCGACCAACGGTCGGCTCTACGGCACCGCATTGCTGCAGCCGACCAACGGTCGGCTCTACGGCATCACGTCGCGGCAGCCGACCAGCGGTCGGCGTTACGGCGCCGCATTGCGGCAGCCGACCAGCGGTCGGCGTTACGGCGCCGCATTGCGGCAGCCGACCAGCGGTCGGCGTCACGACGCCTTCCGCTTCTCCGCGATCACCGCCCACGCCCAGACACCCATCGCCACCACCGCAACACCGGCGCCGGTCAGGCACACCCCGATCCAACCGTAGGCGCCATACACCTGCGCCGACACCAGCGACCCCACCGAACCGCCGATGAAGTACCCGGTCATGTACCCCGCATTGAGCCGGTTGCGCGCCTCCGGGCGCAGCGCGAACACCACGTTCTGATTGCTCACGTGCAGCAGCTGCGCCGCCAGGTCCAGCACCAGCACGCCTACCACCAGCGCCACCAGCGACTGCGTGGAAAAGCCCAGCGGCAGCCACGATGCCGCCAGCAGCACCAGCGCCAGCGTCGTCGCCAGCGCCGCCTTGCCGCGGTCCGCCATTCGTCCCGCCAACCCTGCCGCCAACGTGCCCGCCGCGCCTACCAGCCCGAACAGCCCGATCGTCGCGTCGCTGTAGTGGTACGGTGCGCCCGCCAGCAGGAACGCCAGCGGCGTCCAGAACATCGCGAACATCGCAAAGCTCAACGCGCCCAGCAGCGTGCGCAACCGGAACACCGGCTCCTGCGCGAACAGCGTCCCGATCGAGCGCAGCAACGCCCCGTAACCCAGCCCCGCATGCTGATGGAAGCGCGGCAACGTGCGATACAGCACCCACGTCGTCAGCACCAGCGTGCCCGCCGCCATCCAGTACACCCAGCGCCAGTCGCCCAGCGACGACAACGCACCGGCCACCGTCCGCGCCAGCAGGATGCCCAGCAGCAGCCCGCTCATCACCGTGCCGACCACCCGGCCACGCTCTTCCGGCCGCGCCAGCGTCGCCGCGAACGGCACCAGCACCTGCGCCACCACCGAGAACAACCCGGTGATCGCCGTGCCCACCAGCAGCCACGCGAACTGATGGCTCAGCGCGCTCACCACGAGCCCGGAAGCCGACAACAGCGACATCACCACGATCAACCGCCGCCGCTCGAACATGTCGCCCAGCGGCACCAGCAGCACCACGCCCACGCCGTAGCTCAACTGCGCCGCCGTCACCAGCGTGCCCGCGCGCCCGAACGACACCCCGAACTCGCCGGCGATGGTGTGCAGCAGCGGCTGCGCGTAGTAATTGCTGGCCACCGCCACGCCGGTGGCAAAGGCCATCAACAGCACCTGCCAGCGGCTCAAGGGGGTGTGGACATCGGCGGTCATACGGCTTCCAGGTGTCAGGGGGACGCCAGTGTCCGCCTCCCGTCGCGATGATGGAAATGAATAGTTATCATCCAACGCATCTGGAAAATAGATGGGTGATGGAGATGCCGGCGTGAACCTCAAACAGCTCGAGTTCTGTGTGGCGCTGGCCGAAGAACGCAACTTCACCCGCGCCGCCGCGCGCTGCCACGTCGTGCAGTCCGCGCTCAGCCACCAGATCGCCCACCTCGAAGAAGAACTGCAGGCCACCCTGTTCGAGCGCCTGCCGCGCCAGGTGCGGGTCACCCCGGCCGGCGAGGTCCTGCTCACCCACGCCCGCCAGGTGCTCGATACGCTGCGCCACCTGCGCGAAGACGTCGCCGCCGTCGCCGGCCAGGTGCGCGGCACCCTCACCATCGGCCAGATCACCTCGCTCACCGCCGTGGACCTGGTCGCCTGCCTGGCCGCCTTCCACACCCGCTATCCGCAGGTGGAATTCCGCCTGCGCATGGACAAGAGCGAAGTGTTGATGGAAGACGTGCGCGAGCGCCGCGTGGACGTGGCCCTCGTCGGCCTCTCGCCGGGCACCGCCATCGACGGTGCCTGCCATCGCCTGCTCGCCGAAGAATCGATGGTGGCCGTGCTGCCGCCCGCGCACCCGCTGGCCAGCCGCAAGCGGCTGTCGCTGGCCACCCTGGCCGAGCTGCCGCTGGTGGATTTCCAATATGGCAGCGGCGCGCGCCGCCAGACCGACGAGGCCTTCGCCGCTGCCGGGCTACCGCATCGGGTGCCGTTCGAGATCAACCACATGTCGCTCATCGAGCGCTTCGTCCAGCAGGGGCTGGCGGTGGGCATCGTGCCGGTGGCCATCGCCGCCGGTTTCACCAGCGTGGCCTGCGTGGCCATCCAGGATGCACCGGTGCGGCGCGTGCATGCGGTCTGGTCGAAACTGCCCACGCCGGCGGCGCGGGCCTTCATGCAGGAACTGCTGCAGCACGTGGCCCCGCAGGCGGAGCCACGTACCGGCGCGGGGCTCAGGCCGCGCGCACGCGCAGGGTGAGGCCCTTGAGGAAGTTGCGCAGCAGTTGGTCGCCGCAGGCACGGTAGTTCTTGTGGTCCGGCTGGCGGAACAGCGCCGACAGCTCCGGCTTGGACACCGGGAACCCGGCGTTGTCGAAGATCTCGTGCATGTCCACGTCCTTCAACTGGAACGCGACGCGCAGCTTCTTCAGCACCAGGTTGTTGGTGATGCGCTTTTCCACCGGGCGCAGCGGCTGGCTCTCGTCGCGGCCACGGAAGTGCACGATCAGCCCATCCAGGAAGTGCGCCAGGGTGCGGTCATCGCACGGCACGAACCCTTCCTCGTCTTCCTTGCGCAGCCAACCGGCCACGTCGGCCTTGTCGATCACGAAGGCCGGGTCGGCCAGGGCACAGGTGTCGGCAATCATGCCGTCGCTGAGGTCGAGCATGTAGCGGATGCTGCGCAGTACATCGTTGTTGATCATGGGACGTCCAATACCGCCGGCGCGGCTGCGCGGCTGGCCGCCATTTTACCCCCTGCCGGTCGCCGGCCCCGTCGCGACCGGCGCGGCTGTCATCTGGCTGCCATGAAAGTGAAGCACAGTGCCGCCATCAGGCATCGACAGGCAGTGGAGCAGGCAATGCGCAGGTGGCAGGCAGTGGTAGGTGCGGGAATGCTGTGGCTGGCCGGATCGGCCGCCGCCCAGGTGCCCTACGTGGCGATCGAACAGCGCGTGGACCCGCAGGCACTGGCCCAGGTGGGGCTCACCCCGGCCCAGTTGCAGGCCCTGAACCGGCTGCTGCGTGAGGCCGACGCGCGCACCCCGGCCCCGCCGGTGGCCGCCGCCCCGGTCGCCCTGCCCGGCGCGCCTACCCCGGCCCCGATGTTCCCCGGGCTGGACGACGGCCCGATCAAGGCCAAGGTCACCGGCCAGGTGGATGGCTGGGCGCCGGGCACCGTGTTCACCCTCGACAACGGCCAGCAGTGGCAGGTGCTCAAGGGCGAGATGACGCTCAAGGCCAGCCGCAGCAACCCCGAGATCGTGGTCGTGCCGGGCATCGCCGGGCGCTGGTTCCTGCAGGTGGACGAAGACCTGCCCAAGGCCCGCGTCTTCCGCATCCGCTGATCGCAGATCGCGTAGAGCCGGGCGCTGCCCGGCTGCACGCGAATCCGCCCCCACGCACAGCCGGGCAGAGCCCGGCTCTACGCCATCCCGCCCCGTGCAGCACATTGCCCCCGGCACACACCCCCCGCATCGGTGCGAAAATACCCGTGATTCCCACGGAGTACCCCGATGACCCGTACTGCTCTGATTACCGGCGCCACCTCCGGCTTTGGCGCTGCCGCCGTCCATCGTTTCGCCCAGGCCGGCTGGCGCGTCATCGCCACCGGCCGCCGTGCTGAACGGCTGCAGCCGCTGGTCGACGCCTACGGTCCCGAGCGCGTCCACGCGGCCGTCTTCGACGTGCGCGACAGCGCCGCCATGGAGGCCGCGCTGGCCGCCCTGCCGGCCGACTTCGCCGCCATCGACCTGCTGGTCAACAACGCCGGCCTCGCCCAGGGCACCGCCCCGGCGCAGAACGCCTCGCTTGAAGACTGGCGCACCATGATCGACACCAACGTCACCGCGCTGGTCACCCTCACCCACCGCCTGCTGCCGCAGCTGGTGGCGCGCAAGGGCGCCATCATCAACATCAGCTCGGTGGCCGGCGTGTACCCGTACCCGGGCGGCAACGCGTACGGCGGCACCAAGGCCTTCGTCAGCCAGTTCTCGCTCGGCCTGCGCGCCGACCTGCACGGCACCGGCGTGCGCGTCACCACCATCGAGCCGGGCATGGCCGAGACCGAGTTCACCCTGGTGCGCACCCACGGCAACAAGGCCGCCTCGGACACCCTCTACACCGGCGCCAACCCGATGACCGCCGAGGACATCGCCGAGCAGATCTTCTGGGTGGCCAACCTGCCGGCGCACCTCAACATCAACCGCCTGGAGCTGATGCCGGTGAGCCAGTCGTTCGCCGGTTTCCAGGTCGCGCGCGACTGATCCAAGCGGATCGCCCCGGTGGTGCCGGCCGCTGGCCGGCGCCCCGCCACGCGAACAAACCGGTAGAGCCGACCGTTGGTCGGCTGCTCTTGGCTCCGGGGCGCGGCATCCCGGTAGAGCCGAGCCATGCTCGGCTGCTCTTGGCGCATACCGCGCGGCCCATGCCCCCCGCTGACGGCAGCCGACCAACGGTCGGCTCTACGTCAGGCGGCCGTCCACACCGCCAATTCATACCCGTCCGGATCGCGGAAATGAAACCGCCGCCCGCCGGGAAAATCGAACGCCGCCCGGCAGACGTCCGCCCCGGCCGCCTCCACCCGCTGCTGCGTGGCCACCAGGTCGTCGGCATACAGAATCACCAATGGCCCACCCGCGCGCACCGGCTCGTCCATGGTGAACCCACCGCGCAACCGGCCGTCGTCGAACTCGGTATAGCCCGGGCCGTAATCGGTGAACGACCAGCCGAACACCGCCCCATAGAACGCCTTGCTGCGGGCGATATCGGCCACGTTGAATTCGATGTTGTCGATGCGGCGGTCGTTGCCGTGTGCTGTGCTCATCGCTGTGCTCGGGTTGAAAGGAAGCCCCAGCATCGCGACCTGGGCCGCGTCCGTCTTGAACAAAACGGCCAGTCAGCTCCGCCACTGCGCGCACAACTGCGCCGCCCCGATCCCTGCCAACGCCCGTACCTCGCGGCTCAGGTGCGACTGGTCGGCATAGCCCACATCCGCCGCCAACCCCGCCAGCCCATCCCCCGGTCGCGCCCGGGCCATCGCCAGCAACCGCTGCAGCCGCAGAATCCGCTCCAGCATCTTCGGCCCGTAACCAAACTGCGCATGGCACAACCGGCGCAGGCTGCGCGTGCTCATCTTCAGTGCCGTAGACACACCCGCCAGATCCCCATGCCCCGCACGCACCTGGGCAAACACCTGCGCCGCCGCGGCATCGGCAGTGCCATTGCCATTGCCATTGCCAGCCACCCCGGCAAGCTCCCGCGCGAACAGCTGCTGCCGCACCTCGGCATCGCCCACCGCGTTCAACCGCGCCGCCATATGCCGCGCCCGCACACCCAGCACGGCGTCGAGTTCCACCGCCGTCCCCACGATCTCCGACAGCGGCAACCCCAGCCACGCCCGCGCCGCACCCGGCTGAAACCGCGCGCCCAACACCTGCGCACCGGGCGTCAACTGCGGGTGCGCCGCCACCACATCCGGCCCCACCACAAACAGCCGTCCATCGCGCCAGAGGATGTCCACGCAACCATCGGGCAGCACCGCCACCTCACCGCTATGGCCCATCGGCAGATCGCTGCGCCACAGCTGCCCGAAGCCGCCGCGCAGCGCAGCCGGCGGCGCCCATTCGCGGTAGCGACCGGTAGCGCCGGCAACGCCGGGAAGGTCAGCAGGATCAGGGCGGGAAGACATGCGCGGACGATAGCGGATCAATCCAGAGAAACAATCTTGATCACACCCTTCGTGGACGACCCATCGCCAAAGAGAACTGAAGCGCCGCTGTGCAGTGCCTCGATTGCACCGTCGTGATTGAGGAACGAGATGGTGCAGGTCACCGTGGCCCCAGGTTCAATCACCGGCATGGCTGGATCGTTCAGGACGAAGCCGTACCACATGGGTTCGACACCAAAGGCGTCTGCCATGGGGCGCGCCGTGGATGCATTCAGCGCCATGACCGTGCGCCCGCATGAATCAACAGCGTCAAGGCAGAGTTCAACGCGAACCGGTCTCAGGGCTGGATAAGGCTCGACCATTTCAGCACCGCCTCTGTTCGACATGGGCAGAGGCGCAGATGCACCCCGTCGCGCACGATAGCGCAACCGTAAACCAGGCAGAGCCAAGCCATGCTCGGCTGCTACCGGACGCGCGTTGATTCCCCGGAGGTGGTAGAGCCGAGCCATGCTCGGCTGCTCTTCACGTCCCAAAAAAAACGCCGGGCAAGCCCGGCGTCCTAAAAAAACCTGCAGCGCCACTTACTGCGCCTTGATCGCCATCGCCTGAAGCCCCGTCCCATCCAGCTTCTGCTTGGCCTCCGCCAGCTCGCCCGCGCTGCCATACGGCCCCATGCGCACGCGATAGACCGTCTTGCCGTTGATCTGCGCAGATTCCACCCGCGCCGCCAAACCGATCATCGCCAGCTTGGCCTTCGTCGCCTCGGCATCGCCAGACGCGCCGAACGCACCGGCCTGCAGGATGTAACGCACGTTGCTGGCGGCCGGCTCAGCTGCTGCCGCCGCAGGCGTGGCCGCTGCGGTCGCCGCCGGCTTCGGTGCAGCCGGAGCAGCCGCTGCCGTCTGCGCCGGGGTGGCCGCCGCTGCCGTAGTCGCCGCAGGGCGCTCGGCCACCGGCGCAGGCAGCGGGGCGGTGCTCACCGTCGCCGGCGAGGTGGTCGCCGCCGTGCTGGTGGGTGCCGGGGCCGGTGCCGGTGCAGGCGGCAACGGACGGCCTTCCAACGCCGCCTGCGCGCGCTGCGCCTCGGCCTTGGCGCGGCGCTGATCTTCCGCACGCGCGCTGGCCGCCAGCTCCGCATCGGACATTTCCACTTCCTTGCCGGGCAGCAGGGTGTAGAAGTCGTACTGCGTGGCCGGCTTGGCCGGTTCGGCAGGCTTGGCCGCCGCACCCGGCTTGGGCAGTTCGGCGCCCACGTCGGTGTCGGCGTCGCTCACCGGGGCCGGCTGGGCGTTCGGGTTCGGCTGCGGGCCTACCCGCAGGAAGCCGTCACCGTCGTTCTTGAACAGGTTCGGTGCCGCCAGAAACACCACGGCCGCAATCGCCACACCCGCAACCAGCCACACCCATCCCGGTGTGCCCTGGCTGCTGTTGCGCCGTGCCTGGCTCTTGCCGCGTCGTGCTGCCATTTACTGCTTCTCCACTGCTTACATTTTTTCCGGGGCGGAAACGCCCAGGACGTTCAGACCATTGGCCAGCACCTGGCGCGCCGCGCACGCCAGCGTGAGCTTGGCATTGCGCTCGGCATCGTCAGCCACCAGCACCTGCGTGCCGTGATACCACGTGTGGAAGGCGTGCGCCAATTCACGCAGGTACTGCGCGATCAGGTGCGGTTCCAGCGCGATACCGGCCGCTTCCACCACTTCCGGGAAGCGCGACATTTCCACCATCAGCCACAGCGAGGCGTCGTCGCTCAGCGAGGCCATGCCGGCCAGGCCTTCGCCCGGCGTGTAGCTCAGGCCCTTCTCCTGCGCCTGGCGCAGCAGGCTGCACACCCGGGCATGCGCATACTGCACGTAGAACACCGGGTTGTCGTTGCTCTGCGCGCGGGCCAGGTCGATATCGAAGGTCAGCTGCGAATCGGGCTTGCGCGCGATCAGGAACCAGCGGGTCGCATCGCGACCGGCTTCTTCGATCAGGTCGCGCAGGGTCAGGTAGCTGCCGGCACGCTTGGACAGCTTCACTTCCTCGCCGCCGCGCATCACCGTCACCATCTGGTGCAGCACGTATTCCGGCCAGCCCTTGGGAATGCCCACGTCCAGCGCCTGCAGGCCGGCGCGCACGCGCGCCAGCGAGCCGTGGTGGTCCGCGCCCAGCTCGGTGATCGCGCGCTCATAGCCGCGCTGCCACTTGCTCAGGTGGTAGGCCACGTCCGGCAGGAAGTAGGTGTAGGTGCCGTCGGACTTGCGCATCACGCGGTCCTTGTCGTCACCGAAGTCGGTCGAGCGCAGCCACAGCGCGCCGCCGTCCTCATAGGTGTGGCCGGCCGCCTGCAGCTGGGCGACGGTCTCTGCCACCTTGCCGTCCTTGTACAGCGAGCTTTCCAGGAAGTAGATGTCGAAATCCACCCCGAACGCGGCCAGGTCCTGGTTCTGCTCGTTGCGCAGGTAGGCCACCGCGAAGCGGCGGATGCCATCGAGGTTGTCCGGGTCGCGCTCGCCCACCACCGAATGACCTTCCAGCTCCACCGTGGCGCCGGCCAGGTAGGCGTTGGCCACGTCCTGGATGTAATCGCCGCGGTAGCCCGCTTCCGGCCAGCCCGCGTCATCGGGCTTGAGCCCCTTGGCGCGCGCCTGGGTGGACAGGGCCAGGTTCTCGATCTGCACGCCGGCGTCGTTGTAGTAGAACTCGCGCTTGGCGTTCCAGCCGTTCACATCCAGCAGACGCGCCAGGCAGTCGCCGATGGCGGCGGCGCGGCCATGGCCCACGTGGAGCGGGCCGGTCGGGTTGGCCGACACGTACTCCACGCCCACGGTACGGCCGTTGCCGCTCAGGTTGCGGCCGTAATCGGCGCCTTCCTTGAGCACGCTGGCCGCTTCGCGCTGGTAGGCGCTGGGGGCGAGGTGGAAATTGATGAAGCCCGGGCCGGCGATCTCAACGCGCAGCACGTCATTGCTCTTGGGCAGCGCATCCAGCAGCGCCTGGGCCAGGGCGCGCGGGTTGCTGCGCGCCGGCTTGGCCAGCAGCATCGCGGCATTGGTGGCGAAATCGCCGTGCTCACGGGTCTTCGGGCGTTCGACCACGAATTCCGGGGTCAGGGTATCGGCCGGCAGAGTGCCGTTGGCGCGCAAGGCTTCGATGCCTTGGCTGATCAGGGCGCGGAGGAGATTTTTCACAAGGCCTGCTTTGGGACTGGAGCGGCGGAATCGGCAATTTTAGCCTAGATGGCGGGCCGATCCATTGAACGGGGTTGGGGCAGGGGGCTTGAGGGCCTTTGGGGGTGGTTTTGGGGCTTCGGACAGGGGTGTTGGGGCTGACTGGGGCGTTCAGCCCCGGAAGGACAGGGTGGGTTCGAGCCAGCCTCGTTCAGCCATGGAGACGGGGGTGCCTTCGCCTACTACTACGTGGTCCAGGAGGCGGACGCCTACCAAAGGCAGGGCCTTTTCCAGATGACGGGTGATATCGCGGTCGGCAGCGGACGGTTCAGCGCTGCCAGAAGGGTGGTTGTGGCCGATGATCACGGCTGCCGCGTTGTGGAACAGGGCGCGGCGTGCCACTTCGCGCGGGTAGACCGCCGCCGCATCGATCGTGCCGTTGAATAGCTCCTCGAACGCCAGCATGTGGTTGCGGGTGTTCAAGAACATGACGGCGAAGACCTCATGTGGACGCCCGCGAAGTCGCTGTTTGAAGTAACGCATGGCGGCCTTGGGATCGCACATGCCTTCACCCAGGTCCAACTTTGCACGCAAATGGCGGTCGGCGAGTTCCAGTGCGGCGACCAGCTTGCAAGCTCGTGCTGGACCAAGACCCGGCAGTTTCCTCAGCTTCTTCGCGCTCATATCAAGCAATAGGCGCAGGGGGCCATGTTCCTTGAGGAGAAGGCGTGCGTTCTCCATGACGTCCAAGCCTTTACAGCCGGTGCCCATGAACAGGGCAAGCAACTCAGCATCCGAAAGCGCTGCTGGGCCACGCGCCAGCAGTTTCTCGCGCGGTTGTTCATCCTTGGGCCAGTCTTTGATTGCCATGGCCCAGCATGGGTAACCATATCTTTAGAAGCTATAAGCTCTGTCCGCGCCGCTGGGTAAGGGGAATCTGTGACCACCAGTGGTGACATCCCCCCTTGCGCCAGCACGGGTCCGATCCGCGGAGCGGGTTAAGCCCGGGTCGATCCTCCGCATCTTCGGGAGGCCGAGGTTCTGCCCCCTTCCCGGTAAACTGAATACTGGGGGAGGATGCAATGTCCTGCGAGCTGATATTCCTTGCTTGGATGCTACCCGTTGTCTGCGCTATGCAGAGCAAAGCGACTCCCCAGGCTCGGCTGTTCCACCCACGTCTCGAGAGCAACTGTCTTCAGTTTTTGGCTGCGCTACCTTGCTTCTCAAGAAACTCCGAAAGCGGTCCGTATCTAATCATTTGCCTGGGAATAGAGTATTCGTCAAAGGTCTGAGCTGGAAGGGCCGCATATGGGCTTTCTGCCAGCCCGCGAACCGATGCAATGACCATTGGGCCATTCCTGCCGCCAGAATTCGGTAGACGTTCGTTCCCTCTTTCCCGTCGGGATGTGGGGCGCGATAGGCAAATACACCATCATCTCCCTGATGCGTTCTGAGGCGAATCAGCAAGCGGCAGCTCCGATCTCGCCCCGTGTTCGCAGCAAGCATCCAGATAGCCGTTACGAGCGTGCGATGTGCGACTGTTGCTCCAATTGCTGTTCCTGTCCGCGCTGCTGCTGATCCTGGCTTAGCACGTTGAGCTTTTGCATCGACTCCTCTACCGACGTCTGCGCAGCCTGCGCGGTAGGCATGGCCGCACTCTGGCGCATGTGGGTGCTGGGCTCGCCTTGGGCAACGAACACGATATGTGCGGCGGGCAGTGCGGCAGTGGGATTGCTCAATAGCACGTGGTCCACGCGTTCCAGCCCGTTGCTCTTGGCCAGCACCAGCAGGCTGGCTGTCATCCGCTCGCTGGTCGCGTCGAAGCTGCGCCCGTGCTCGGCATCCAGCGCAGCCACGCCATGGCGTACCTGCTCGTAGAGCCTGTGGTCGGGGTGACCGGCCTGCATTGGCGTGGACTGGCGGTCCGGCGGCACCGTGCTCTCCCAACTCGACTTCAGCAGACCATCGCCGCGCTCCGGCGATGGATCGGGTGCGTGCTGCTCGGTCGAGTGCGGCGTGGTGAGCAGTGGCACGTCAGTCTCTTGCCGCGCGGATGGCACCGGTGGGGTACTGGCCGGATGGCCGGCATGCGTGGCCCGACCTCCGGGATTGTCGATCAAACCCGTTACCAGTTGCTCTTCCGGCGTGGCTGTCGGCGCATCTTGCAGGTCTCCCAGGCTGGATGCCCCCTGTCGATCAGCTTGGCGCAGCGTCGGCTGGTGCGCCTCGCGCTCCTGCAGAGGCAGCGTTGCGATGCGCAGCTCGGGTGAACCCGGCAGCCGGGCCTGCTGTTGATCAACGGCGTTCAGCTGCGTCTGCGTGATGTCTTCGGCGGTGGTGGTGCTCTTGAGCACCATGCGGTTGCCACCACCGTCGCTGAAGGTGGCAATGGCGCTGTCAGCGCTGGGCGCGCGCGTGCGCGGGTCGGGCATCAACTCCAGGGTGAAGTCCTGGTTCAGTCCATCGCGAACATGGTTGCGCTCCACTGCTGCCACCGACGCATCCAGCTGCGCCGCACTGCGCTCGATGCCGTGCTTTGCATACAGGGTAGCCAGTTGCCCGCGGACGCCCTCCGGTTCCAGTTGCGGGTTTGCCCTGGTGTAGTCGGCCATCGCGTTCATTTCCTGCACGCCGACCTGCAGACTCTGCAACGTCAGCTCCAGTTCGTCGCGCAGGTTGAGATCTGCCGAGCTGTTGTAGAGCACGCCATCGCTGAGCCACTGGCCATCGGCTCGGCGCGTGTAGCTATTGCCGTCGCTGGCCTGCAGCGTGTCGGTCTTCAGCAGCTCATTGTTGATGGCCGGCGGCAGTGCCGGGTCGAAATCACTCCAGCGACCCTGTTCGTAGGCTACCCGGTAACGCGATGCCATTGCCGTCGGCGAGTTGGCCGCATTCTGGGCGATCACGGTGCGTGATTGCTGGTCCAGCTCAAGCCCGCGTTCTGCACTGACAGCATCGAGCCGCGTATTGGGGATGCGGCCGTCGAGCATCTGTTTGATCTCCAGCTGCCACTGTCCCGACTGTGGATCGCGCACGAAAGCCCGTTCGGTTTCAAAGGGCGTGCGCGCAGGCTGCTGCTCAGCGCTGGCATCCTGCCGGAAAGGATCTTTGGGCAAGGGCGGATTAGCCAGGCCAATTTCGTAGGACGCATTGGCAGCCTTATGGTTCAGCAGCCGCTCCAGCCGCCCGGTGGCGACATAGTCCGCACGGAACAGCACGTCCTCGCCCAGCGAGGTTTGTACAGGCTTTACCTCGACCTCACCTGCCAGCGCGCTGGTCTGCACCTGCTGCTGATGCGCCCCGCGCACCCATCGCCCCTGCGGGTCCTGCGGGTCCCGCGTCCAGGTACGTCCGCCCGGGTCGATCTGCGTATAGACGCGATCGATGTCTTTCTGTTCAGCCCAGCGATCACCCATATACGCACCGACCACGCCGCCGCCCAGTCCGGCGACAAGTGCGCCGGGGCCGCTCCAGGAGCCGGTCAGCGCACCCGCGCCTGCACCGGCGAGGAAACCACCCATCGCGCCACCGACGTTGCGGCCGACAAAGCGCGTGGCCGTGGAGTCCGCACCGGCTTGATTGCCTTGGGACTGCAACTGGACCCACTTGTGGCCCGAGGTGCCGAAGTCGTAGGCAAGCAGCGCCGTGCCAGCGATGCCTGCAGCTTTAATACCGGGATTGCCACCCGGACGGGGGGCAATGCCTTCTGCTGCTGTCAGGCCGGGAGGAACCTCCGAAGCCACTGCTCCTGCGGGCCGTAAACGCTGCGTTGGAGCATGCTCCGGCGCCGTCGATGCGCGCATGATCCTGGCTTCGTCCTGTGCCACTTGGACCGCCGTACCGATATCGGCACGCACCACGGTGCCGGACGTCGATAGCTCGGCTGCCGGAGAAAATCTGTTGGAGTCGATCCCCATGGCGTCGGCGAACTCGCGTGAGAGCGCCACCGGTTCCGTTGTGATCGAGAGCGCACCGGCTGACTTGAAAATGCCACGGGGGGCCGCTTCTACAAACTGCGCCTGTACTGGATCCAGCAGCGCTTGCGTGCCCTCCGCTGCGGCAATGGCACGCAGTTCGGCCAAAGATTTCCCGCCCAGCGTCTGGACATTGGGGTTGTCCAGGATAGTCGGCAGTTCGACCTTGCCAAACACGCGTTCCATGTTGGCGGCGGTGGCAACGACCTTGATGTCACCCCTCATGGAAGCGGCGAACTCGCGGGACGCGTCGCCCCAGAGGCAGCCCTCAAGAGAAGTCAGCGAGTTCGCGACGGCTTTGGGATTGCCGTACTGAAAGTCCAGCGTCAGCGCCTCCAGAGCCGCAGGCGACACCCCTTGCGCCTTGAGTATCCTCGCTGCCGACGAATCTACAGCTTGCTTCACTTGCAAGTCGGACAGAAATATTGCCCGAGGCGTTTCATTGATGACAGGGAGGCCGCCCTTCTTCGCAAGTTCAAGGGCGATGACTTCAGAGGTCACACCACCTACAGGGCGGCTATAGAGCACACCCCCATCACCCATCGCCTGTGCAGAAAACTGTCGCGCAACATCTCGAATCTCATCAAGTGATTGTGCCTGTCGGATGCGCGAAATTTGTGCGGAGTAATCGGCCATTACCGGTCACCAGCGATATCGATCCCAACAAGGATCCAGCCCTGCTTGAACTGAATTTCACCCGTGAAGTCCGCGATATCCTTCTGCAGAAAAATACTCGGAGGATCAATCAACCGAGATCCAGCTTGGACAAGCTTGATCACCAGCGCTTCAGTGGCAGCTGCTTCGCCAGTAGTAAAAGTCCTTCGCGCAGCCAGACCGGGCATGCCGACAGTCTCACCCAACTCATAGCCGAACGCATCGATAACGATTCCGTATTTGTCATCGTCGGCTGAGAAAAGGCGCTTGATCTCGCCGAAATACTCATTTCCGTCGAGCTTAATCGAGAAGGTATGCCTCCCCTGTTCGTCCCAGCCGCGGCGAATCCCCGAGAACCTTGCCTGCCCCTCTGGGAAATGAATCCATTCGAACGTATCGCTCACTTGAAACTCTCCGGTTTTGACAGATTTCTCACGTAGGCCTTTGCATATAGTCCCTGCGAAGGAGGGGTCGCCTCGTCTCACGGGTCCCGAGATTCGTCTCTTCCAGACGATAAGGACGCCCGCGCACGGGTCGGAACTATGCCGCATTGCGAGTTGCCTCGCGCCAGCGTTACGTCCATGAGCTGGCTGAAAGGCTGATCGCTGCCTGACCGTCCGATACTGGCACAGCCGCAACGGTTTGGCAGGAGATGGGGCACTCATTTTCAACCATCAGTCGTGGTTGGATGAGTAAAGCTCGATGCCTGGTCTTTACGACATCGGAGGCTATGGTCACTACGCTCTCGCGCTATGACCTGGCTCGACTAGCTTCCCCTTCCGGGCAGGAGCGGAGCGGCCGGCTGCGCAATGCATCGCGTTCAAGTACGGAGGGAACTGGAAATGTCCGTACGAGCTAGCAACGATAGTGATCCCGGATGTGGTCGTTGTAGTAGCTGCCCTTTGAGCGTGCGCTGAGAAGCGCTTGGAACACGTGGGGCGGGACTCGGCAGAAGTCGTAGGTGTGACCCTGAGCGAACCGGATCTCCATGCGCAGGGTATTCGGGTCATAGCCCACTTCGGCGATGGCTGAAGAAGAAACGCGAATCATGTCCACTGATTTCTCCGTGACATTTTAGTGGCCGAACCTCCAGACCCCCTCCGCCCGGCTGACCTACGGCACGGTGTGGAAGTTGTCGCTTTTAGCCGCGACTGTTCCATGCATGGCAAGCAATTCTGCATTGCAGGCCAAAGAACAAAAGAATATTTTTTCAGCTGCGCGGTTGATTAAAGCATCCTTTCTTAATGACTGGAATCACCCCGTTTCGGGTGAGACAGGGGGAGCGCTCATTGGAAACAACTGTCAAGCGCGCCAGCCCCCTCATGACCAAAAACACCCCCCTCATGCCCCTGAGGCATGAGCCCCCCACACCCCATCAGGTAAGCTAATCGCCTCAGTTCGACAGGAAATTCGCAGGTGGCTGACTCCCCCCAGGCTTCTCCGGCGTCCGCGCGCCCGCTGCAAGGCCAGAAGCTGTTGTTGTGCGTCGGTGGCGGCATCGCCGCCTACAAGTCGCTGGAACTGGTGCGTCGCCTGCGCGATGCCGGGGCCCAGGTGCAGGTCGCCATGACCGCCGGGGCCCAGCAGTTCGTCACCCCGCTGAGCTTCCAGGCCCTGTCCGGCCAGCCCACCCGCACCACCCTGTGGGACAGCGCCGCCGAGCAGGCCATGGGCCATATCGAGCTGGCCCGCTGGGCCGACCGCGTCGTGGTGGCCCCGGCCACCGCCGATCTGCTGGCCCGGCTGGCCCACGGCAACGCCGATGATCTGGTCACCACGCTGTGCCTGGCCACCACCGCGCCGCTCACCGTGTGCCCGGCCATGAACCACCGCATGTGGCAGCACCCGGCCACGCAGGCCAACATCACCCTGCTGCGCCAGCGCGGTGCACAGGTGATCGGTCCGGAGGACGGCCCGCTGGCCGAGGGCGAATCCGGCCCGGGCCGGCTCACCGAACCCAATGCCATCGTTGCCGCACTGGCCGCGCTGCAGGCGCCGTCCGGTGCCGACGCCGCGCCCGAGCAGCAGCTCCAGGGCCTGCGCGTGGTCATCAGCGCCGGCCCCACTTATGAAGACCTGGACCCGGTGCGCTACGTGGGCAACCGCAGCAGCGGCAAGATGGGCTATGCGCTGGCCGCGGCTGCCGTCCGCCAGGGCGCGCAGGTAGTGCTGGTGAGCGGCCCGGTGCAGCTGCCCACCCCGGCCGGGGTGCAGCGGGTGGATGTGCGCTCGGCTGCGCAGATGCGCGAGGCGGTGCTGGGCGCGCTGCCGGCCGACATCTATATAGGCGCGGCCGCGGTGTCCGATTACACCCCGCGCCAGGTGGCCCCGCAGAAATTGAAGAAGACCGCCGGCACCCAGACCCTCACGCTGGAGCTGGTGCGCACGCCAGACATCCTGGCCGAGGTGGCCGCGCAGACCAACGCGCTGAAGCTGGTGGTCGGCTTTGCCGCCGAAACCCACGATGTGGAGAAGTACGCGCGCGGCAAGCTGGTGGACAAGCGCCTGGACCTGGTGATCGCCAACCAGGTGGGCATTGCCACCGGCGGCTTCGAAAGCGATGAAAATGCGGCCACGGCCTACTGGCAGGGCGGCGAACAGGTGTTCCCCGGCACCTCCAAGGCGCTGCTGGCCGAACAACTGTTGTCCCTGATTGCCCAGAGGTTGCACGCATGAGCGTTGATTCCCCCCTTCAGCCGTTGCAGGTCAAGCTGCTCGACCCGCGCTTCGGCGATACCTGGCCGCTGCCGGCCTATGCCACCGAGCACAGCGCCGGGCTGGACCTGCGCGCGGCGCTGGAAACCGAGCTCACCTTGCAGCCGGGCGATACGGCGCTGATTCCAAGCGGTATCGCCATCCATATCGCCGACCCGAACCTGGCCGCCGTGGTGCTGCCGCGCTCGGGGCTGGGCCATCGCCACGGCATCGTGCTGGGCAACGGCACCGGGCTGATCGACGCCGATTACCAGGGCCCGCTGCTGATCAGCGCGTGGAACCGTGGCCGTGAGCCCTTCACGCTGCAGCCGGGCGACCGCATCGCGCAGCTGGTTGTGCTGCCGATTGCACGCGTGGGCCTGCAGGTAGTGGATACTTTCACCGACAGCGCCAGGGGAACGGGTGGATTCGGCCATACCGGGGTGCGCTGACAGGGGGAAGTGTTCATGAGCAAGGCAACGGCGGAAGGCCAACCGCGGCTGGCAAGCAAGCGCACCGGCCCATTGCTGGTGGGAATGCTGGTGCTGCTGGGCGGATGGTTTGGCTGGAGTGCGGTGAACCAGTGGCGGCAGGCGTCGGTCGGCGGGTCACTGGAGGAATCGCGTGACCAGATCGTGTCCGGGGTGCAGACCGCGCTGAACGGCCAGGTGGCGCAGCTGGCCAAGCTGGTGAAGAGCGAGCGGGTCACCGCGGCGCTGGCCAGCGGCGATGCCGAGGCCACCGCCGTGGCCATTCGTGAAGGCTGGCCGGGCACCGAGGAGGTGCAGGTGGTGGCCGCCACGCTGGATGAGGCGTATGCCGACCCGAAGGCCTTCGGCTATTCGCGGTTGGCCCTGCTGGAAGCGGCCAATGCCGAAGACACCGTGGTGGCCCGCGTCGTCCGCGATGCCGGCGGCCAGCGCCTGGGCCTGGCGGCACCGGTGGTGCTGGGCACCCAGGGGCCGGCGCTGATCTACGTGCGCCAGCCGTTGCTGCGCCTCACCGCCACCTTCGACAAGGTGCGCGTGCCCGAGGCCGGCTACCTGGCGCTGCGCCAGGGCAATCACAACATCATCGAGCAGGGCACCACGTCGCTCGGCGATGGCGCCGAGGCACTGGCCCGTCCGATCGGCAAGAGTGGGCTGCGCCTGGCGGCGGCCGTGCCGGATGTCGACGCGGGCCCGCTGGGCCTGTCGGCCATTCCCTGCGCGGTGGTGGCGGTGCTGTTGCTGGCCATCGCGGCGATGCTGCAGTTCGGCAAGGGCAAGGTGCCGCTGCCGCGCCGTCGCGCCGCAGGCAATACCCATCTGGAAGAGGGCCCCACGCTGCGCGAGAGCTTGGAGCAGGTGCCGCTGGCGGTGGTGCCCCCGCCGGCCGAGGGTGGTCCGCCGCCGGTGCCCAGCGTGCCGGGCCAGGACGTGCCGGCCGGGATTTTCCGTGCGTACGACATCCGTGGCGTGGTCGGGCGCGAGCTCACCCCGCAGGTCGCCGCGTTGATCGGCCAGGGCATCGGTTCGGTGCTGCAGGTGCAGGGGCTGCGCGAGATCGTGGTGGGGCGCGACGGCCGCCTGTCCGGTCCGGAGCTCAGCGCCGGGCTGATCGAAGGCCTGCGCCGTGCCGGTTGCGATGTGATCGATATCGGGCTGGCGCCCACGCCGGTGGTGTACTTCGCCAGTTACCACCTGCGCGCGGGCAGCTGCGTGGCGGTGACCGGCAGCCACAACCCGCCGGACTACAACGGTTTCAAGATCGTGGTGGGTGGCGAGACGCTGTCCGGCGATGCCATCACCGAGCTGTACCAGCGCATCCGCGACGGCCACCTGCACGTGGCTGCCGAGCCGGGCAGCCTGCAGGAGCGCCAGGTCAACGCCGACTACATCCAGCGCATCGCCGATGACGTCCAGCTGGACCGCCCGCTCAAGATCGTGGCCGATGCCGGCAACGGCGTGGCCGGCGAGCTGGCCCAGCCACTGCTGGAGGCGATCGGGGCCGAAGTCATTCCGCTGTACTGCGACGTGGATGGCACCTTCCCCAACCACCACCCGGACCCGAGCGACCCGGACAACCTGGAAGACCTGATCCAGACCGTGAAGCGTTTCGACGCGGACCTGGGCCTGGCCTTCGACGGCGATGGCGACCGCCTCGGCGTGGTCACCCGCGAGGGCAGGATCATCTACGCCGACCGGCTGTTGATGCTGTTCGCCGCCGACGTGCTGATGCGCAACCCGGGCGCGCTGGTCATCTACGACGTGAAGTGCAGCGGCAAGCTGTCCGATTACGTGCTGCGCAATGGCGGCAGCCCGCTGATGTGGAAGACCGGGCATTCGCTGATGAAGGCGAAGATGCGCGAGACCGATGCGGAGCTGGCGGGCGAGATGAGCGGGCACTTCTTCTTCAAGGAGCGCTGGTTCGGGTTCGACGATGGCCTGTACGCGGCGGCGCGCCTGCTGGAAATCCTGGCGCAGCGCGAGGAGACCCCGTCGGAGGTGTTCGAGGAACTGCCCGACAGCGTGTCCACGCCGGAGCTGAAGGTGCCGGTGGAATCGGGCACGCCGCACGCGCTGGTGTCGCTGTTCGTGGCCACCGCGCAGCTGGAGGATTCGCCGTTCGCCGGCGCACGCCTGGCCACCATCGACGGCCTGCGCGCGGACTTCCCCGACGGCTGGGGCCTGCTGCGCGCCTCCAACACCACCCCGGTGCTGGTGCTGCGCTTCGAGGCCAATGACGACGCTGCGCTGGAGCGCATCAAGACCCTGTTCCGCGAGCAGCTGCAGCCGCTGCTGCCGGGTGTGGCGCTGGGGTTCTGAGGGAAAGGCAGCCGAGCATGGCTCGGCTCTACCTTGGAATTGGCGCGTCTTGATGGGTCACGCCCGTTGATCGCGACGCGCCGGACTGCACGTGCATCGGTAGAGCCGAGCCATGCTCGGCTGCCCTCCCGCCCGAGATCACGATCGTTGGACATGGCGCGCGGGCGTTGGCACGCATCGAGATTACGACCGTTGGTCATGGCGCGCGGGCGTTGGCCCGCATCGGGATTACGCCCGTTGGTCGTGTCGCGCGGGCGTTGGCCCGCACCGGGATTACGACCGTTGGTCATGGCGCGCAGGCATTGGCACGCATCCGTATTACGACAGTTGGTCACGGCGCGCGGGTATTAGCGCGCATCGGTATCACGACCGTTGGTCACGGCGCGCGGGCGTTGGCGCACATCGGGATTACACCCGTTGGTCGTGTCGCGCGGGCATTGGTGCGCACCGGGATTACGACCGTTGGTCATGGCGCGCGGGCGTTGGCCCGCACCGGGATTACGCCCGTTGGTCGCGGCGCGCGGGCGTTGGCGTGCATCGAGATTACGACCGTTGGTCATGGCGCGCGGGCATTGGCGCGCACCGGGATTGCGCCCGTTGGTCGTGGTGCGTGGGCATTGGCACGCATCGGAACTACGCCCGTTGGCCATGGCGCGCGGGCGTTGGCGTGCATCGAGATTACGACCGTTGGTCATGGCGCGCGGGCGTTGGAACGCATCGGGATTACGCCCGTTGGTCGTGTCGCGCGGGCATTGGCGCGCATCGGTATTACGACCGTTGGTCATGGCGCGCCGGCGTTGGCGTGCATCGGAATTACGCCCGTTGGCCATGGCGCGCCGGCGTTGGCGTGCATCGAGATTACGACCGTTGGTCATGGCACGCGGGCGCTGGCTCGCATAGGGATTACGCCCGTTGGCACAACGCGCGGGCGTTGGCACGCATCGGGATCACGAGCCTTGATCGCGACGCGCCGGCATTGGCGCGCACCGGGATTACGCCCGTTGGCCATGGCGCGCGGGCATTGGTGCACATCGCGATTACGACCGTTGGTCACGACGCGCAGGCATTGACGCAAATCGGGCTTACGCCCGTTGATCGCGACGTGCGGGCAATGCCCTGCATCGGTAGAGCCGAGCCATGCTCGGCTGCTCTCCCGCCTCACCCCTTGAACCGCAACCCCACGCCAGGTTCGGTGAACAGGTACCGCGAATCCAGCGCCGAGTCGCCCAGCTTGTGTCGCAATTTCCCCACCAGGATGCGCAGGTAATGCGTGTCTTCCTGGTGCGTCGGCCCCCATATTTCCTGCAGGATCTGCGGCTGGGTCACCACCCGGCCGGCATTGCGCAGCAGCAGCGACAGCAGCGCATATTCCTTGCGGGTCAGGGCCACCGGCGTGCCATCCAGATGCACCTCGCGCCGCACCAGGTCGATATGCAGGTGCCCATCGTCGAACTGTGGCAGCACCCCGTCGCTGGACACCGTGCGCGAGCGCAGCAGTGCCCGCACCCGTGCCATCAGCTCCTGCGTGCCGAACGGCTTGGTCACGTAGTCGTTGGCGCCGTTGTCCAGCGCCCGCACTTTTTCGGTCTCACTGGCGCGCACGGTGAGCATGATCACCGGCACCTGGCTCCACTGGCGCAGCTCGGCCAGCACCTCATGCCCTTCCATGTCCGGCAGCCCGATATCCAGGATCACCACGTCCGCGCCCTCGCTCACCAGCGCTTCCAGCCCGGCCTGGCCGGTGGCGGCCTGCACCACGCGGTAGCCCTGCGCGCGCAGGCTGATGTCGAGGAAGCGGCGGATCTGCGCTTCATCGTCGATCACCAGCACGCGGGCCGGGGGTACGCCTTGGGTGGGGTCAGGATTCGTCGTTGTCATCGGCAGGGTGCGGTTGCAGCAGGGGCAGCGTGATGCGGATCAGGGTACCGCGTCCGTCGCGCCCCGGCAGCGCCTGCACGCTGCCGCCGTGCGCGCCGATCATGCCCTGGCAGATGGTCAGCCCCAGGCCGGTGCCATGCCGGCCGCGGTCACCGCGCTCCACGCTGTAGAACATGTCGAAGATGCGCGCGCGCTCCTCATCGGGGATGCCCGGGCCGGCGTCCAGCACGTCGATGCGCAGCTCGCCCTCCACCAGCCGCGCCTGCACTTCCACCGCCGCGCCGGGCGGGGAGAACTTGGCCGCGTTCTCCATCACGTTGAACACCGCCTGTTCCACCAGCGCCGGATGCACCCAGATCGGGGCCAGCGTGGCCGGGATGTCCAGCTTGAGCTGCACCTCCGGCTGGTAGCGCTGCAGCCGGCGTGCGGCCGAGCCGACCAGCTCGTCCACGCCGATCCAGTCGCGGTTGATCTGCAGGCCTTCGTGGCCCAGCCGGGTCATGTCCAGCAGGTTCTGGATGTAGCGGTCCAGCCGCTCGCCTTCCACCAGGATGGTGTCCAGCAGGGCGCGGCGGTCCTGCGCGTCCATCGCATCGGCATAGCTGCCCAGGCTGTCGGCCGAGCCGATCATCGCCGCCAGCGGCGAGCGCAGGTCGTGCGACACCGACGACAGCAGCGCCGAGCGCAGGCGCTCGGTCTCGTTGCTCACGTGCGCCTTTTCCAGGTCGGCCACCAGCTGCGTGCGCAGCGCGGCCTGGGCGATGTCGTCCACCATCGCCTCGGCCAGTTGGCGCTGCTCGGGGGTGAGGCGCGGCGCATTCCGCGCGAAGCGCATGCCGGCCACGCCGATGGCGCGGTCATCGCCATCCAGCAGCGGCAGGAACCACCACTCCGCGCCGGCCAGGGTATCGGTGAAGCGGCCGCTGGGCTGGCCATGGCGGCGCGCCCAGTCGGCGGCGGCCAGGTCGGTCTCGCCGGGCGCGGCGCTGCCGCTGGTGCTGGTGTGCGGGCCGATGCGCAGCCAGGCCGGGGCGTCCATCGCCTGTTCCAGCGCTTCGCGCCCGGCTTGTGCCACTTCTTCGTTGCTGGCTGCGCGGGTCAACTGACGGCCCAGTGCCTGGCGCGCGTTCGCATGCCGGTTGGAGGCGCGCAACGCCAGCACCTGCATGCGCAGCCGCGAGGCGAGCCGGCCAGCCACCAGCGCGGCGGCCAGGAACAGGAAGACGGTGATCACGCCCTGGCGCGCGCTGATGGCGAAGGTGAAACGCGGGGCGATGAAGAAGAAGTTGTAGGCCAGGAAGCACAGCGCCGCGGCGATTACCGCCGCGCTGGTGCGGCTGCGCGCGGCCACCATCACCACCGCCACGATGAACACCATCGACAGGTCGTACAGCCCCACCCAGCGCTCGGCCACCAGCGCCACCAGGCAGGCGATCGCGGTGGCGCCCAGCGCCAGCAAGGTGTCCTGGCCGGTGCTGCGGCTGGGCATCGACAGCCCGGTGCGGCGCGCCCGTGCGCGCGCCTGCGGGGTGCCGATGATGGTGATCTCGTAATGCGCGCCGCGCTGGATCAATTGCTGGGTGAGGGTGCGGTTGAGCATCCGCGCGACCGGGCGCTCGCGGGTGCGGCCCAGCACCAGCGTGGACACGCTGTTGTGCGCGGCGTGATCCAGCAGCGCGTCGGCGATGCTCGATCCGTGCAGCAGTTCGGCCTCGCCGCCGAGGCGGCGGGCGAGGGCGAAGGCCGCGTCGATCTCGCGCCGGGTGTCTTCGTCGTTGCGCCGGCCCTGCACCGTCACCACCGTCCACGGCGCATCGCGGCGCTCGGCGATGCGCCGGCCCACGCGCACCAGGTACTCGCTCTGGCCGCCGCCATCGATGGCCACCAGCACGCGCCGGCGCAGCGGCAGGTTGGCCTCGCCGCGCGCGGCGCGGGTCTCGCGCAGGCTGCTGTCCACCCGATCGGCCGCTTCCTGCATGGCCAGTTCGCGCAGCGCGGTGAGGTTGGCCGGCGAGAAGAACGCCTGCAGGGCTTGGGCGGCCTGCTCGGGCACGTACACCTTGCCCTGCTGCAGGCGCTCGATCAGCTCGCGCGGGGGCAGGTCCACCAGCACGATGTCGTGCAGGCGGTCGAGTACCGCATCGGGCACGGTCTCGCTCACCCGCACGCCGGTGATGCGCATTACCACATCGTTGAGGCTCTCCAGGTGCTGGATGTTGACCGTGGTCCAGACATCGATGCCGGCCTCCAGCAGTTCCTCCACGTCCTGCCAGCGGCGCTCGTGGCGGCTGCCGGGCACGTTGCGGTGGGCCAGCTCGTCCACCAGCACCAGCGCGGGGTGGCGCGCCAGCACGGCGTCCAGGTCCATCTCGCCCAGCACGTGCTGCTGGTAGTCGCGCTGCACCAGCGGCACCTGCGGCAGGCCCTCCAGCAACGCGGCGGTCTCGGCGCGGCCGTGGGTTTCCACCAGCCCGACGACCACATCCACGCCGCGACGCAGTTGTTCGTGCGCGCGGCTGAGCATGCTGAAGGTCTTGCCCACGCCGGGGGCGGCACCGAGGAACACGGTGAGCTTGCCGCCGGCTTCGCGTTGCAGGCGTTCAACCAGGGCATCGGCCTGGCGGGTACGTGGGTCGCTCATGGGTGGCGATTGTGCACCGGCCGCTGCGATCCCCGCATCACGGGGCGGCCTTGACGTCATCCAGCGCCAGGTTGAGGGTCATCACGTTGACCCGCGGCTGGCCGAATACGCCCCATTGCGGCCCCAGCGTATGTGCCTGCACCAGCGCCGCCACGCGCTCGGCCGGCCACCCGCGGCTGCGCGCCACGCGGGCGACCTGCAGCTGTGCGGCCGCTGGCGACAGCTCCGGGTCCATGCCCGCGCCGGACTGGGTCACCAGGTCGCTGGGCACCTGCGCGATGGCCACGCCTTCGCGCACGGCCACCGCGGCGATGCTGGCCTGCACGCGTTCCTGCAGCGCCGGGTTGGTCCGGGCCAGGTTGCTGCCGGCCGCGGCCATCGGATCGTAGTTGGCCGCCGACGGGCGCGCCTGGAAGTAGCCATCGCCGGTGAACGGCTGGGCGATCAACTGCGAGCCGCGCACCTGGCCATCGCGGATGAGCAGGCTGCCATCAGCCTGCGCCGGGAACAGCAACCGGCTGGCACTGGTGGCGGCCAGCGCATAGGCCAGGCCGAGCAGCAGCAGGCTGACCAGGCCCAGCACCAACGCCGGGCGCCACGCGCCGTGCTGCTGCAGCGTGGCCGCGCGTGTGGCAGGGGCGCGCGCGGCGCGGGGCAGGGAGGTTGCGAGTGAGCGGTTCATGCGCCGAATACCGAGACGAGGAAGAGGTCGATCAACTTGATGGCCGCGAACGGCAGCAGCACGCCACCCAGGCCGTACACCAGCATGTTCCGGCGCAGCAGCGCGGTCGCGGTGGCCGGGCGGAAGCGCACCCCGCGCAGCGCCAGCGGAATCAACGCCGGGATCACCAGGGCGTTGAAGATCAGCGCCGCCAGCACCGCGTTGCGCGGGCTGGACAGGTGCATCACGTTCAACGCCGCCATCGCCGGCAGGGTGGAGGCGAACAGCGCCGGCAGGATCGCGAAGTACTTGGACACATCGTTGGCCAGCGAGAAGGTGGTCAGCGCGCCGCGCGTGATCAGCTGCTGTTTGCCCACCTCCACCACCGCCAGCAGCTTGGCCGGGTCCGAATCCAGGTCGACCATGTTGCCGGCTTCCTTGGCGGCCTGCGTACCGGAGTTCATCGCCAGGCCGATGTCGGCCTGGGCCAGCGCCGGGGCGTCGTTGGTGCCGTCGCCCACCATCGCCACCAGCCGCCCGCCGGCCTGTTCGGCCCGGATACGCGCCAGCTTGTCTTCCGGGCGGGCCTCGGCGATGTAGTCGTCCACGCCGGCCTCGGCAGCGATGGCCGCCGCGGTCAGCGGGTTGTCGCCGGTGATCATCACCGTGCGGATGCCCATCGCGCGCAGCTGCGCGAACTTCTCGCGCATGCCGTGCTTGACCACGTCCGACAGCTCGATCACGCCCAGCACGTGGCGGCCTTCGCACACCACCAGTGGGGTGGCACCGTTGCGTGCCACCTGCTCCACGCGGCCCGGCAGTTCCGCCGGCACGGTGCCGCCCAGCTCACGTACATAGGCGCTGATCGAATCGGCCGCGCCCTTGCGGATGCGGCGGCCCCCGTCCAGGTCCACGCCGGACATGCGGGTCTGCGCGCTGAAGGCCAGATAGTCCGCGCGGTCCGGCTCTGCCGTGGTGCAGCCCTGCTCGCGCGCCAGGCGCACGATCGACTTGCCTTCCGGGGTCGGGTCGGCCAGCGAAGACAACAGCGCGGCTTCGCGCAGCTGCGGCGTGTCGATCCCGGCCAGTACATGGAAGTGCGTGGCCTGGCGGTCGCCGTAGGTGATGGTGCCGGTCTTGTCCAGCAGCAGCACGTCCACGTCGCCGGCCACTTCCACCGCCTTGCCCGACTTGGCCAGCACGTTGGCGGCCAGCGCCCGGTTCATGCCGGCAATGCCGATGGCCGGCAGCAGCCCGCCGATGGTGGTGGGAATCAGGCACACCAGCAGCGCGATCAACAGCAGCGGGTCCACCTGCACGCCGACGAACGCCCCGATCGCCGGCAGCGTGGCCACCACGATCAGGAAGGTGAGCGTCATCGCCGCCAGCAGCAGGGTGAGCGCGATCTCGTTGGGGGTCTTCTGGCGGTTGGCGCCTTCCACCAGTGCGATCATCCGGTCCAGGAAGCTGTGCCCCGGCTCGGCGGTGATGCGCACGATGACCTGGTCCGACAGCACCTTGGTACCGCCGATCACGCCGCTGCGGTCGGTGCCGGCCTCGCGCAGCACCGGTGCCGATTCACCGGTCACCGCCGCTTCGTTGATGGTGGCCAGGCCCTGCACGATCTCGCCATCGGCGGGGATCAATTCGCCGGCGCTGACGATCACATGGTCGCCGGGGCGCAGCTCGGCGGCCGGCACCTGGGTCTCGCTGGCACCGGCATGCGCGGCGGCCAGCCGACGCGCGCTCAGGTCTTGCCGCGCCCGCCGCAGCGAGGCGGCCTGGCCACGCCCGCGCGCTTCGGCCACCGCTTCGGCGAAGTTGCCGAACAGCACGGTCAGCAGCAGGATCGCGGTGACCGCCAGGCCAAAGCCCAGCGGTGCGTTGCCGCTCAGGGTGACGACCAGGCTGACCACGGTGCCGGCCATCACCACCGCCATCACCGGGCTGTGCAGCAGGTGGCGCGGGGACAGCTTGATCACCGCATCGCGCAGGGCGCGGCGCCAGCCGGCGGCATCGAGCAGGCGCTGGCGGCGGTGGGAAGAAACGTTCAAGGGATAGGTACTCATGGGAGATGTACTCACGACATCAGGTCTCAGTGCAGCGTCAACGACAGGTGGTCGGCCACCGGGCCCAATACCAGCGCCGGCATGAACTGCAATACGGTCAGGATGACGATCAGCGCGATCAGGGTCAGCGCGAAGGTCGGGGTCTCGATCTGCAACGTGCCGGCCGATTCCGGCGCCCGCCGCTTGGCGGCCAGTTGCGCGGCCACGATCAGCGGGATGATCAGCACCGGGTAGCGGCCCAGCAGCAGCACCAGGGTGCAGCTCAGGTTCCACCACGGGGTGGCATCGCCCAGGCCTTCAAAGCCCGAGCCGTTGTTGGCAAACGCCGACACGTACTCGTAGAACACCTGGCTGACGCCGTGGAAGCCGGGATTGGACGTGCCGGTGATCGCCGGAATCGCCAGGGTCACCGCAGTGAAGCCCAGGATGGTGATCGGCTGCAGCAGCACCAGCAGCGCCAGCAGGCGGATCTGCGGGGTCTCCAGCTTGCGCCCCAGCAGCTCGGGGGTGCGCCCCGTCATCAGCCCGGCCAGGAACACGCCCAGCAGCAGGTACACGATGAACTGCTGCAGGCCGCAACCGATGCCGCCCCAGATCGCGTTGACCAGCATGTTGATCATCGGCACCGCACCGGCCAGCGGGCTGAGCGAGTCATGCATGCCGTTGACCGAGCCGTTGGACACCTGCGTGGTGATCGCCGCCCACAGGCCGGTGCCATCGGCGCCGATGCGCACTTCCTTGCCTTCCATCAGCAGCGGGCTGGCGGCCGTGGCCGAATGGCCTTCCAGCCATACCGTGGCCGCCACCGACACGCTGGACATCGCCAGCATGCAGCCGAACACCAGCCCGGCCAGGCGCCGGCGCCCGGTGAACGCACCCAGCATGAAGATCACCGCGATCGGGATCAGCAGGATGCCGATCAGTTCCAGCGCGTTGGACAACGGGGTCGGGTTCTCCAGCGGCATCGAACTGTTGGGGCCGTACCAGCCACCCCCGTTGGCGCCCAGTTGCTTGGCCGCGACCATCGCCGCGACCGGGCCCAGCGGCAGTTTCTGCGTCTCCATGCCGGCGGCCGCATCGATCGGCGTCGCCTGCGGCCCGGCCGCCAGCGTCGAGGGCACGCCCTGGCTGGTCAGCAGCACCGCCCACAGCAGGCACAGCGGCAGCATGAAGCGCACGCACGAACGCACCACGTCGGCGTAGTAGTTGCCCACGTCCACGCGACGGTCCGCGCTGAGCTGTGCGGCCTGTTCTGCATCCACGTCCTCCGGACGCGCGCCGAACAGCGCACGCAGCGTGGCTACGACCAGCGCCAGGCCCATCATCGGCGTCACCACCTGCAGGCCGGTGATGGCGGTCATCTGCGCGAAGTAGGACAGCTGCGCCTGGCCGGAGTAGTGCTGCTGGTTGGTGTTGGTCAGGAACGACACCATCGTGTGCAGCGCCGTGTCCCAGCGCATGTTGGGGATCTGGTCGGGGTTGAACGGCAGCCAGGCCTGGGTCATGAAGACCGCCTGCACCAGCACCGCGATCACCACGTTGCTGAGCACGAAGGCCATCACATAGCCGCGCCAGGACATGCCCCGGGCGGGATTCACCCCCAGCAGCCGGTACAGCGGTTTTTCAATCAGCCCGAACAGCGCATCGCCCCGCATCGGCGCGCCGCGCATCACCCGGGCCAGGTACAGCCCAAGCGGAAAGGCCAGCACGATGCTGGCCAGCAGGATCAACAGGATCTCGGTCATGGTCGGCTCCGGTCAGAACGCTTCGGGCCGAAGCACGACGTACAGCAGATAGGCGGCGGCGACGAGCACCAGCACGCCGCACACCAGGGAAAGCCAGGCAGGCATGGTCGTGGCCTCAAACGCGGGAAGGGAACGCGGCGGCGCAAGGCGCAGCGGCGGTGGGGAACACAGGCAGAAACAGGCTCATGGGACGTCCAGGTGGAACCACTCCACGTCAGGCGCCCATCGTCTGCCTGCCCGGCATAAAGGGGCCACGCCGACCACCACGCCCCAGCGTAAAAAGTGCATAAACAATCGTGGCGCCGACCGTTGGTCGGCTGCTCCTGGCTGCCCCTTGGCTGCTCCCGGCCATCCTGCATCCGGCCGGTCGTGCCGGCCGTTGACCGGCGCCTCATGACCCTGGCCGGAGGCGCGATGCGCCCAGCGGCCGGCACGCCCCCCGCTCGACACCCACAAAAAAGGCGGCCAACCGGCCGCCTCTCTTGTCCACACCGTCCGCCCGCTCACGCCCGCGGATCGGTCCCCACGCCCTTCAACAACCGATACCGCTGCAGCGTCTCCTCGATCTCCACGTCCAGCGCCTTGCGCTGCGCTTCGAACGAGGCCTGCATGCGCCGCTGCGTCACCAGCTCGGTGTGGCGTTGCTGGATGCTCCTGGCCTGCTTCTCGGCCACCGGCTTGCCAGCCAGCTCGCGATCGCCGGCCGTGCCCAGCAGGCTCACCAACGCCTCGCGCAGGCTGGCCACGTTGTAGCGCGCGGTCTGCACGTTGTTGTCCAGGATCCCGGTGCGCTCGGTGAACACCCGGCGCAGGTCGTCCTCGCTCTCGTAGGTGGACAGCATCGCCTGCTCGGTGCGCTGCCGGGTCTGTTCGGCAGCCAGGTCGAGCTGGCGCTGCGCGGCCACGACCGCCGCCTCAGCGCGCTCTTCCTCGGTCAAGGTGCGCTCCACTTCGCCACGACGCAGGCCGCTGGCGGCGCTGAATTCCTCGCGCGCGCTGTTCACCGCTTCCTGCGGCAGGGCATCGCTGCAGATCCGCTCGGCACCCTTGTTCCAGCAGTACAGCTTCTTTGCTTTTGGCTCGTTCTTGCCGCGCTGGGCCTGCGCCGGCAGCGTGGATACGGCCAGCAACAGGCCGATCAAGATGGTCGTGGCAATCCTGGACATGGTTGGCGAGCCCCCTGCTCTCAACGCGTAGGACGGCTGCCGTAACGGGACCGATAGTCCTCCAGCGGCTGCCGGTACCCCACAAGTTCCGGATTTCCGGAGGCAAAATCAAGCAGGTCGGCCAGCGTGGCCACGGCCACCACCGGAATCCCGGCTTCTTCGGCCACCGACTGGGCGGCCGAGCGACGGTCGGTTTCCGAGGCGATCTCCTGGCGGTCCAGCGCCACCACGATCCCGGCCGGGGTGCCACCGGCGTCCTTGATGATGGTCAGCGCCTCGCGGATGGCGGTACCGGCCGTGATCACGTCATCCACGATCAGCACGCGCTTGCCATTCATGTCCGCGCCGATCAGCTGGCCGCCTTCGCCATGGGCCTTGGCTTCCTTGCGGTTGAACGACAGCGGCAGGTCGCGGCCGCGCTGGGCGAATTCACAGGCGGTCGCGGTGGCCAGCGGGATGCCCTTGTAGGCCGGGCCGAACACGACGTCGAACTTCAGCCCGGTGGCCTCCACCGCATCGGCGTAGCAGGCGGCCAGCTGGACCATGAGGGCGCCGGAATCGAAGCGGCCGGCATTGAAGAAGTAAGGGCTCAGGCGGCCCGACTTGAGGGTGAACTGGCCAAAACGCAGGGCGTCGGCGGTGAGGGCCAGTTGCAGGAAACGGTGGCGATGGTCGCTCATCAGGACTCTATTCAATTCATTTGGACCGCAAATCCTAATGCATGGGGGCTTTTTTCGCCCTCCGGGCCCGGCCGGCGCGGGGGCGCAGCCGGCCCTGGGGCCCGGCCGACGCGCGCTGCCATGGCGCATCCCGGCGAGCCGGGGCGGGGTCTTCCCGGTATGCTTTCCCGGTTACCGCTCCAGACCCGGGTCAGCATGCGCATCATCAGTTTCAACGCCAATGGCATCCGCTCCGCCGCCACCAAGGGCTTCCTCGAGTGGTTCCGCGCCCAGGACGCCGACGTGCTCTGCATCCAGGAAACCAAGGCCCAGGAAGACCAGCTCACCGACCCGATGTTCCGCCCGGACGGCCACCATTGCTTCTACCGCGACGCCATCACCAAGAAGGGCTACAGCGGCGTGGCCATCTACAGCAAGCGCGAGCCCGACCAGGTCATCACCTCGCTCGGCTGGGCGCCGTTCGACGATGAAGGCCGCTATATCGAGGCCCGCTACGGCAACCTCAGCGTGGTCTCCTTCTATATTCCCTCCGGCAGCTCGGGCGACCTCCGCCAGGGCTTCAAGTACGAAGTGATGGAGTGGCTGCGCCCGATCCTGGCACAGTGGCTGGCCAGCGGCCGCGACTACGTCCTGTGCGGCGACTGGAACATCGTGCGCTCCGCGCTGGACATCAAGAACTGGAAATCCAACCAGAAGAATTCCGGCTGCCTGCCGCCCGAGCGCGACTGGCTCAACGGCCAGTGCGCCGATGCCGGCCAGGCGCTGGACATCGGCGCCGGCCAGGGCTGGACCGACGCCTACCGCCTGCTGCATCCGGAAGGCCAGGACTACACCTGGTGGAGCAACCGCGGCGCGGCCCGGGCCAACAACGTCGGCTGGCGCATCGACTACCAGTTCGTCAGCCCCGGCCTGCGCGATCGCCTGCGCAGCTGCGCGGTCTACCGCGATGAACGCTTCTCCGACCATGCCCCGTTCACGGTGGACTACGCCCCATGACCGACGCGGCCGCGCCGGTGTCCTACAAGGGCTGGGCCGGGATCAAGCGTGCCTTCGGCACGCCCTCGGCACTCACCATGGCCTTCCTCGGCTTTGGCAGCGGCCTGCCGTTCCTGCTCATCGCCTCGCAGACCCTCTCCACCCGCCTGCGTGACGTCGGCCTGGACCTGGGCAGCATCGGCCTGATCAGCCTCGCCAGCTTCTTCTACCTGCTCAAGTTCGTCTGGGCGCCGTTGATCGACCGCTATGCCTTCCCGCTGATCGGCTTCCTCGGCCGCCGCCGCTCGTGGCTGCTGGCCTCGCAGGTGGGCGTCACCGGCGGCCTGTTCGCGCTGGCATTCGTGCGGCCCGAGCTGGGCGTCACCCCGCTGGTGCTGTGGGTGCTGGTGGCGTCCTTCGCCGGTGCCACCCAGGACTCGGTGGTCGATGCCTACCGCATCGAGATCGCCCCGGAGAGCGCGCAGGCTGCGCTGGCCGCCACCTACACGCTGGGCTACCGCATCGGCCTGATCCTGGCGGGTGCCGGCGCGCTGTACCTGGCCCAGTTCGAAGGCTGGATCGTGGCGTACCTGGCGATGGCCTCGCTGATGGTGCTGCCGATCATCGCCACCCTGGTCTGCCGCGAGCCGGCGCAGCCGGAAGTGCGCATCCAGCGTCGCATCGATTTCTTCGGGGCGTTCTGGCAGCCGATCGCCAGCTTCTTCACCACCAATGGCATCGTCCTGGCGCTGGTGCTGCTGGCCTTCGTCGGCCTCTACAAGTTCCCTGACCAGGTCATCGGCGTGATGGCCGGGCCGTTCTACCTGGACTCGGGCTTCACCAAGGCCGACATCGCCACCGTGTCCAAGCTGTTCGGCGTGTGGATGGGTATCGGCGGGGCCTTCATCGGCGGCATCGCCGTGGCCGCCTTCGGCTTCCGCCGCATGCTGCTGGTCGCCGCCCTCGGCGTGGCGTTGTCGAACCTGGCGTTCCTGCTGATGGCGCACAACCCCGGCCAGCTCTGGGCGTTCTATGCGGCGCTGAGCGCGGACAACCTGTTCCAGGGCTTTGCCGGCACCGTGCTGGTGGCCTTCATGTCCTCGCTGACCGACCGCAATTTCACCGCCACCCAATACGCGCTGCTGGTCTCGCTGGCTAACCTGCCGGGCAAGTTCGTCGGCGGCGCCTCCGGCTATATCGTCGAAGCCACCTCCTACAGCACCTTCTTCATCTTCAGCGCCACCACCGTCATCCCGACCCTGCTGTTGCTGGTCTGGCTGTGGCCGCGCATCCGCGACCGCAGCAGCGCCTGAGCCGGACGGGCCTGTCCGGTTGCCCGGCGCGCCCTGCTGCGCCATGATCCACCCCGTTGTACCGTGGGGGCGGTGCGTTGCCAACGGGGAGAACAATGGTCGATCTGCTGCTGCGGGATCTGGACCCGCTGTTGAACGAACGCATCCGGCGCGTGGCGGTCGCACGCGGCTGGACCCGCGAATACACCTGCATCGCGCTGCTCGAACAGGGGTTGTTCGCCAGCGAACTGGAAGTCCGCAGCGGTTTCCAGAACCCGGAAGTGGACGCCCTCGCCGACGCTATCGCCGCGCTGCAGGCCTTGCCGGACGCCAAAGGGGTGTAACGCAGGGCGGTGGCGCCCCCACCGATGGGGGAGCGATCCGCAGGCGTGCACAAGGCATCCCGCCCCGGTAGAGCCGAGCCATGCTCGGCTGCTCTTGCTCTTGCTCTTGCTCTTGCCCTTGCCCTTGCCCTTGCCCTTGCCCTTGCCCTTGCCCTTGCCCTTGCCCTACGCCGGATGTATCGCCCCCAGGATCCGCGCTCCCCGCGCCCCGCTCACGCTCGGCAGATTCCCCGGCAAGCCGTCCAGCGTCCGCTGCGCCAACCACGCAAACCCCATCGCCTCCAGGTAATCCGGGTCCAGGCCATGCACCGCGCTGGATTCGATCACCACCCCCGGCAACCGCGCCGCCAACCGGCGCAGCAACTGCGGGTTGCGCACCCCGCCGCCGCACACCAGCACCCGCGCCGCCCCCGGCAGGTGCGCCCGCAACGCATCGGCCACCGTCGCGGCGGTCAGTTCCAGCAACGTGGCCTGCACATCGGCGGCGGCGTGCTGGCCGTCGCCCATCGCCGCCTGTGCCCAGTCCAGGTGGAACTGCTCGCGCCCGGTGCTCTTCGGCGGCGGCAGCGCGAACCACGGCTCGGCCAGCCAGTGCGCCAGCAGCGCCTCGTCCACCTGCCCACTGGCCGCAAACGCCCCGTCCGCATCGAACGGAACGCCCCGGTGGCGCTGGCACCAGGCATCCATCAGCGCATTGGCCGGGCCGGTATCGAAGCCGCGCGGCACGCCGTCGCGGGGAATCAGGGTCAGGTTGGCGATCCCGCCCAGGTTGAGGATCGCCCGGTCTTCCCCGGCGGTCCCGAGCATGGCCAGGTGGAAGGCCGGCATCAGCGGCGCCCCATGGCCGCCTGCAGCCACATCGCGACGACGGAAATCGGCCACGGTGGTGATCCCGGTCGCCTCGGCAATCCGGTTGGCGTCGCCCAGCTGCATCGTGAACGCCGGATCGGCCAGCGGCCGGTGGCGCACCGTCTGCCCATGCGAACCGATCGCCCGCACCTGGCTGCGCTCCACGCCGCTCAAACGCAGCAGGGCATTGGCTGCCTCGGCAAAGGTGATCCCGATCGCCGCATCGATGCGGCCCAGCGCGTCCAGCGAGCCGATCGCCCCGCCTTCGCCCAGGCCGATCAGTTCGGCGCGCAGCGCCGGGCCCCACGGGTGGGTGTGGCCGAAGACGAAGCGGCAGCCGCCCGCCTCGGGGAACTGCACCAGCGCGGCATCGATGCCATCGGCGCTGGTGCCGGACATCAGGCCCAGGTAAAGCGGGGTATGCGGATCAACGACAGCGGTCATGGCCGGCCAGTCAAACGGGGTGCGCCCAGCTTCCGCGCAACCCGTTGCCGCCGTCAATGCGCGCGTGGCCGCGCGCTGCCGCGGCCGATCAGCCGCGGGTGCGCTTGCTCGGCTTGGCCACGCTGGCGGTCTGGGTCTGGGTGGCGGTCGGGGCCGCCTGCGGCGCCGGGCTGGCATCGGCGTAGATCAGCTTTTCCATGCCCTGGATACGGGCCAGCGCCGGCGCGGTCTGCGCGCGGAAGGCCACCAGCTCGGCACCCTTCAGCGGCTCCGGCGGCGGCATCGTCACAGACAGCGGGTTGCGATGCTCGCCATTGACGCGGAATTCGTAGTGCAGGTGCGGGCCGGTGGCCAGGCCGGTCGAGCCGACATAGCCGATCACCGTGCCCTGGGCCACGCGCTGGCCGGTCTTGATCGCGCCGAAGCGCGACATGTGCCCGTACAGCGTGGTGTGGCCGCGGCCGTGATCGAGGATCACCACGTTGCCGTAGCCACGCTGGGTGCCGGCGAACTGCACGCGGGCGTCGCCGGCGGCCATGATCGGGGTGCCGGTGCGCGCGGCATAGTCCACGCCCTTGTGCATGCGCATCTTGCCCAGCACCGGGTGCTTGCGCGCGCCGAAGCTCGAGCTCAGGCGGGCGAACGGGATCGGCATGCGGATGAAGCTCTTCTTCAGCGGCCGCCCGCTCACGTCGAAGTACTCGGACTTGCCGTTGCGGTCGAAGCGGAAGCCGCTGTAGGTCTTGCCACCGGAGGTGAAGGTGGCCGCCAGGATCTTGCTGGTGTCCACCTTCTCGCCTTCGCGCCAGGTTTCATCCAGCACCACGCTGAAGCGGTCGCCCGGCTGCAGGTCCTTGGAAAAGTCGATGTCGTACTTGAAGATCTCGTCGGTCATCGTGGCGATCGCCGACGGCGACAGCCCCGCCTTGCGCGCGGCCACGTACAGCGAACTGGTGATTTCGCCACTGGCGACCACGCGACGGGTCGAGGATTCGCGCTTGATCACCTTCTCGGCGATCTGCCCATCCTTCAGCGACAGCTCCACGCGGTTGTCGGCATCGCGGTCGAAGCGGATCGTGCGCAGGTCGCCGGACAGCGGCAGGTCGAAGGCGATCTCGGCGCCGGGGCGCAGTTTGGTCAGCGCCTCGCGCGCACCCGGGTGCTCCAGCACCTGGTGCATCACCGTGGCCGGGATGCCAGCCTCGTCGAACAGGTTGCTCAGGGTCTGCCCGCGCTGCACCCGCAGCACCTGCCAGCTGTCGCCCGGCACCTGCTTCTGGCGCTCCAGCGACAGCGGCGGCAAGGGCAGGGCAAGGGTCGAGTGGCCCACGGTGTAAGGGGTGTCGATGGTGTGCGAGAAGCCCGGCACGATCGTGGCCACCAGCGCGCCAATGGTGGCGAACAGGCTGGCGTGCATCCAATGACGGCGCGTCCAGCGCTCGTTGAAGGCGGCAGGAAGATGCTGTTTGAGCTTCCGATGCAGGGCGGTGTCGTGGAGGACGTGGAGACGTTCCTTGAAGCGCTGCTTGCGTGCGCGGCCTTGATCGGAATTGAGCATCGTCGGTCTGTTCCTGGCTGGCCCGGGAGCGCGGGCCCAAACGTCGGTAACATAGACAGGTATAAATACCGCGTCAAACCCTTGTGCCCATTGGCTTTTGTGAAGCGCTTGCGGTTAACTTGTACTTAACGTCATTCATGTAAATAAGGCATTGCCGGGAGTTGTCACGTGTCCTCGATTGAAGAAGCCATCGCCCTGATCGGTCGTGGCGCCGACGAAATCCTCAAGTCCGAGGAACTGCGTCAGCGCCTGGAAAGCGGCCGCCCGCTGCGCGTCAAGGCTGGTTTCGACCCCACCGCCCCGGACCTGCACCTGGGCCACACCGTGCTGCTCAACAAGCTGCGCCAGTTCCAGGACCTCGGCCACCAGGTCATCTTCCTGATCGGCGACTTCACCGGCATGATCGGTGACCCGTCCGGCAAGAACGCCACCCGCAAGCCGCTCAGCAAGGACGACGTGCTCGCCAACGCGCTTACCTATGAAGACCAGGTCTTCAAGGTGCTGGACCGCGAGAAGACCGAAGTCCGCTTCAACTCGGAGTGGTTCGGCAAGATGGGCGCGGCCGACATGATCCGCCTGGCCGGCCAGCACACCGTGGCGCGCATGCTCGAGCGCGACGATTTCGCCAAGCGCTATGCGGCCCAGCAGTCCATCGCCCTGCACGAGTTCCTGTACCCGCTGGTGCAGGGCTATGACTCCGTGGCCCTGGAGGCCGACGTCGAACTCGGCGGCACCGACCAGAAGTTCAACCTGCTGATGGGCCGCGGCCTGCAGGAGCACTACGGGCAGAAGCCGCAGATCGTGCTGACCATGCCCCTGCTGGAAGGCCTGGACGGCGTGGCCAAGATGTCCAAGTCGCTCAACAACTACATTGGCATCAATGAGCCGGCGATCGACATGGTCACCAAGACCATGAAGATCGGCGACGACCTGATGTGGCGCTGGATCGAGCTGCTCTCCTTCGATATCAGCCAGGCCGAAGCGCTGGCCCTGCGCGAGCAGGTCCAGGCCGGCGGCCTGAATCCGCGTGAGGTCAAGCTGCGCCTGGCGCGTGAGCTGACCACCCGCTTCCATGACGCGGCGGCGGCCGAACAGGCCATCGCCGGCTGGAACGCGGCGGTGACCGGGCAGGGCGATGTGACCCTGCTGCCGCTGCAGGAAGTGGCGATTCCGGCCGAAGGCCTGCGTATTGGTGCCCTGCTGACGGCTGCCGGGCTCACCCCGAGCAACTCCGAGGCCTCCCGCAAGCTCAAGGAGCGGGCAGTGAAGGTCGATGGCGAGGTCGTGGACGACGCCCAGCAGGTGTTCGTGCCCGGTTTTGAAGGCCTGCTGCAGGTCGGCAAGCGCACCTTCGCACGCGTCTTGCTGGTCGCAGCCTAAGCGGCACAAGGGGTTCCGGGCCATCCGGACCCCTTCCAGCATGAATGGGAGGGAGGCGGCGTGAAAAAATGTCGTCTACCCCCTTCACAAACGCTCCCGATAGGGACATACTTTCCCTCCCCCGACGCAGGGGTCGCCGCAAGGCGGCAACCGCGAAGGAACAGGACTTCAACCACTTCGAAAGAAGGTGTTGACGGAAACGAAAAGCCTGACATAATAGGCGGCTCGCAACGACGAAAGCCTCTCGGGGCAAACGACGAAGCGGCATCGGCAACAACGGTTCACTTCGGTGAAACGGCCTTGAAAAAAGGTGTTGACGAAGCAGATAAGCCGGCTATAATGGGCGGCTCGCAACGACGGAAACGTCGGGGCACACGGAGGAAGGCGCTGAGGCCGA
>NZ_JBFTNG010000010.1:0-65254 GCF_056397365.1 Stenotrophomonas sp. 05N37
CTGGGCCCCCATGCCCTTGGAGGCGAAATAAAGGAGGAGGCCGCGCAGCGGCCGGGGGCGTCGCCGGAAAGGGCATGGGGGCCCAGCGACCGATCCACCGACTACCGCTTTCACCCACTTCAGTAAGCGTCAGTAAGCGAACGCCTTGAACACCGGATCGATGTTGCCGCCCCACTCGCCATGGAACAGCGCCAACTTGCGATCGGCCGGGGTCAAGCCGGAATCGACGATCTCCTGCAGCACCTCCAGGAACTTGCTTTCGTCCTGGCCATCGGCATTGCGCGCAGCGCGCCGCTTCAGGCCGGCCACGGCGATCTTCAGCGCCTCGCGTGCCAGATCCAGCACCGTGCCATTGCGGAACGGCAGCTTCAGCCCGTGCTTCGGCACGCCATCGCGCAACACATTGCGCTCGACCAGGCTGAAATCACGCACCAGGTCCCAGGCGGCATCCAGCGCGGCATCGTCGTACAGCAGACCCACCCAGAACGCCGGCAAGGCACACAGGCGGCTCCACGGGCCGGCATCGGCACCGCGCATTTCCAGGTACTTCTTCAAGCGTACTTCCGGGAACGCGGTGGTCATGTGGTCCGACCAGTCGCGCAGCGTCGGCAACTGGCCCGGCAGCACCGGCAGCTTGCCCACCATGAAATCGCGGAAGCTCTGGCCGCTGGCATCGTGGTACTTGCCGTCGCGGTAGGAGAAATACATCGGCACATCGAGCAGGTAATCCACGTAACGCTCGTAGCCGAAGCCGTCCTCGAACACGAAGTCGAGCATGCCGGTACGGTCGTTGTCGGTGTCGGTCCAGATGTGCGAGCGGTAGCTCTGGTAGCCGTTCGGCTTGCCTTCGGTGAACGGCGAATCGGCGAACAGCGCCGTGGCGATCGGCTGCAGCGCCAGCGACACGCGGAACTTCTTCACCATGTCCGCTTCGGTGGCGTAATCCAGGTTGACCTGCACCGTGCAGGTGCGGGTCATCATGTCCAGGCCCAGCGTGCCGACCTTGGGCATGTACTCGCGCATGATCTTGTAGCGCCCCTTGGGCATCCACGGCATCTCGTCGCGGGTCCACTTGGGCTGGAAGCCCATGCCCAGGAAGCCCAGCTGCAGTTCGCCGGCCACCTGCGCCACTTCGTTGAGATGGGTGCCGGTTTCCACGCAGGTGTCGTGGATGGTCTCCACCGCCGCGCCGGACAGTTCCAGCTGGCCGGCCGGCTCCAGCGTCACCGAGGCGTTGTCGCGCAGCAGCGCGATGGTGCGACCGCCTTCCTGCACCGGATCCCAGCCGAAACGGGTCAGGCCCTTGAGCAGGGCTTCGATGCCACGGTCGCCGTCGAAGGTGGGCGGACGCAGGTCGTCCAGGCGGAAGCCGAACTTCTCGTGCTCGGTGCCGATGCGCCACTGCGCCTTGGGCTTTTCGCCGGAGGCCAGCGTGGCGACCAGTTCATTTCGGTCGGTGATCGGCGTCTCGGCGACGTGGCTGGGGCTCGACAAGGGGAGGCTCGCAGGATTCTGGTCAGGGCGGGGATGTGGGGTCCACGCCCCCGCATCGCAAGGGCGCACTATATCGTGGCGTCCCCCACCGTCGTGTCACCGTGACGGTTTTCAGCATCCTACTGGCTACCACTTGACGCTGCCGATGCGCAGGCGCGGCTGCGAGTCATTCCGCCGGCCACGGCGGCCGACACCCTAGACTGTCGGCATGAGCCGATCCAGACATCCGGAAGTACATCGCTCCGACCGCGTGGGCTGGCTGCGTGCGGCCGTGCTGGGCGCCAATGACGGCATCGTCTCCGTGGCCGGGCTGGTGGTCGGCATCGCGGCGGGTGGCGCCAGCGCCTCCACGGTGCTGGCCACCGGCATCGCCGGCACCGTGGCCGGTGCGATGTCGATGGCCGCCGGCGAATATGTGTCGGTGCAGTCGCAGGCCGACACCGAGCGGGCCGACCTGGCGGTGGAGAAGCGCGAACTGCACGACGACCCGCACAGCGAACTGGAAGAGCTCGCCGCCATCTACCGCCATCGCGGCCTCAGCCCCGAGCTGGCGCAGCAGGTTGCGGTGCAGTTGACCGCCCACGACGCGCTGGCCGCGCATGCGCGCGACGAGCTGGGCATCACCGAAGAGCTGCGCGCGCGGCCGATGCAGGCGGCGATGGCCTCGGCCGGCGCCTTCGTCAGCGGCGCGGCGCTGCCGGTGCTGACCGCCCTGCTCGCCCCGCACGCGCACGTCGCCCAGGTCACCACCGCGGTCACCGTGGCCGGGCTGGGCCTGACCGGTGCGATGGCCGCGCGCGCCGGCGGTGCCCCGCCACTGCGCGGCGCGACGCGGGTGATGTTCTGGGGCGCACTGGCCATGGGCGCGGCGGCGCTGATCGGCCAGTTGTTCGATACTGCGCTGTAATGGACATGCGCCTGCCCCCCGACTCCCTGCTGGCCGAAATGGCGAGCCTGGCCGACTGCCAGCGTGCCGACGGCTACGCCTGCATCACTGCCCGCCGCGAGCATGGCGCCTCCTCGGTGGACATCGCCCAGCCACAGGTCGCGATCCTGCTGCAGGGGCGCAAGCAGGTGCGCTGCGCGCAGCAGTCGCTCGCGTTCGTGCCCGGCGACCTGTTCCTGATCACCCGGCGCTGCCGCATCGACGTGTTCAACATTCCCGACCCGCACAGTGGCGTGTACCTCAGCGCGATCGTGCCGCTGTGCGCCGAGGCGCTGGCCGCCGCGCGCGTGCTGTGGAACGAGCCCCTGCCCGGCCCCGGCGACGCGCTGGGCAAGCTGTCCCTGGAAGACCATGGCCAGACCCTGCGCCAATGGCGCCACGCGCTGGAGCAGGCCCGCTACACCGAGGCGCGCCTGGCCTTGGCATCGCTGGTAGTGGCGTTCTGCCGGCGGGGCCATGGCAGCCTGCTGCTCGCCCCCGAACCCAGCCTGGGCGAGCGCATCCGCGACCTGATCGCGGCGCAGCCCGAGCGCGACTGGCAGTCCCGCGACTTCGAACAGCAGCTCGGTGTGAGCGGTGCCACGTTGCGCCGGCGCCTGGCCAGCGAGCAGGCCAGCATGCGTGAACTGATCGCCGACGCACGGCTGGCGCATGCGATGAACCTGCTCTACACCACCCGCCTGCCGTTGAAGACCGTCGCCGCGCGCGTGGGCTACCGCTCGCTGGGCAGCTTCAGCAAGCGCTTCGCCGCCCGCTACGGGCTGGACCCGGGGGCGATCGGCAACAGCTGAGCCCGGCCGATGCGAGCGGATCGCGCGGCATTCTGAGCGCATCGCGCGGCAGGCCGCGCGCAGCATGGGGCACCGCGGCGCTGCCGCCCTGTACGGAACCTGCCATGTCCTTCCCACGCGCCTGCACGCTCGCCACCGCGCTGCTGTTCGCCGTCGCCACCGGCCCGGCCCTGGCCACCACCGCCCACACCCCGGATGCACAGGTGCCGGGCGTCTACCACCAGCAGATCGGCACGCTGCAGGTCACCGCGTTGTTCGATGGCACCGTCGCGCTGGGACGCCAGGAACTGGTCGGCATCGACGCCGGCGCGGTCACCCGCCTGCTGGACCACCGCTACGTGCCCGAGGACGGCAAGGGCCTGCAGACCGCGGTCAACGCCTACCTGGTGCAGCGTGGCGAGCACCTGACCCTGGTCGATACCGGCACCGCGCAGTGCTTCGGCCCGGGCCTGGGCCAGGTGCTGGGCAACCTGCGCAAGGCCGGCTATGACCCGGCCGAGGTGGACGAGGTGCTGCTTACCCATGCCCATCCGGACCACCTGTGCGGGCTGCTGGACGCGCAGGACAAGGTCGCCTACCCCAACGCCACGGTCTGGTTGTCCGCGGCCGACGCGGCCTACTGGCTGGACCCGGCCAGCACCGCCGGCGCGCCACAGGGTGTGCGCTTTGCCTTCGCGTTGGCGCGCAAAGCGGTGGCGCCCTACGAGGCGACTGGAAAGCTGAAGCGCTTTGGGCCCGGCGATGCGTTGCCGGCCGGCATCACTGCGCTGGACAGCCATGGCCATACGGTAGGCCACGTGTCCTATCGGATCGATGGCGGCGCCGGCCAGCAGTTGCTGGTGTGGGGCGACATCGTGCATTTCCATGCCGTGCAGTTCGCCCAGCCGCAGGCCTCCTACGAAGCCGACAGCGACCGCACCGCCGCGATCGCCAGCCGCCGCCGAATGATGGCGCAGGCCGCCGACGGAGGCTGGTGGGTGGCCGGCGCGCACCTGCCGTTCCCGGGGCTGGGCCATGTGCGCCGCGAAGGCGAAGCATTCGCCTGGGTGCCGGGTGAGTTCGCGCCGTTGCCGGCCACCGCCCAGCCCACGGGCAGGTAGATCCACGCCATGCGTGGATGCCGCGCACGCGCGGCACCCCGACCGGGGCAAAGCCCGGTCAGCGGCGCACATCCCTTACGGGCTTGCCCCAGGTAAACGCCCCAGGTGCCCCAACGCGTAGATCCACGCCATGCGTGGATGCCGCGCACGCGCGGCACCCCGACCGGGGCAAAGCCCGGTCAGCGGCGCACACCCGTTGCGGGCCTGCCCCAGGTAAACGCCTCAGATGTTCCAACGCGTAGATCCACGCCATGCGTGGATGCCGCGCCACGCGCGGCCGCACCGACCGGGACAGAGCCCGGTCACCGGCGCACATCCGTTGTCGGCCTGCCCCAAGTAAACGCCCGGATGCCCCAACGCGTAGATCCACGCCATGCGTGGATGCCGCGCACGCGCGGCGCCCCGACCGGGACAGAGCCCGGTCAGCGGCGCACACCCATTGCGGGCTTGCCCCAGGTAAACGCCCGGATGTCCCAACGCGTAGATCCACGCCATGCGTGGATGCCGCGCACGCGCGGCCGCACCGACCGGGACAACGCCGGTCGGCCGCGTACACGCGTTGTTCGCCCGTGCCGGGGGCAACGTCACCCACGCATGGCGTGGGTGCACCGGCCTTGGGTCAGGCCGCTTCCGGGGCCGGCTTGTTCAATCCCAGCCAGCCGCCGATGATCCCGCGCGCCTCGTCCACGCCCTGGCGGGCCGGGCCGGAGAAGGTCTGCACGCTGACCGTGTCGCCGAAGGAGGACTGCAGTTCCTTGCGCACCTTCTGCAGGGCGATGCCCTGCTGACCACGCCCGAGCTTGTCGGCCTTGGTCAGCAGCGCGTGCGCGGGCAGGCCGCGCTGCACCGCATAGGCCAGCATCTGGCGGTCGTAATCCTTGAGCGGATGACGGATGTCCATCACCACCACCAGGCCACGCAGCGCCTCGCGGGTGCGGAAGTACTGGTCGATGAAGGCCTGCCAGTGCGCCTGCAGGTCCAGCGGGACCTTGGCGTAGCCGTAGCCGGGCAGATCGACCAGCTTGGCCTCCGGGGTGACCTCGAAGAACACCAGCTGCTGGGTGCGGCCGGGGGTCTTGGAGACCCGGGCCAGGCTGTTCTGGCGGGTCAGGGCGTTGAGGGCGCTGGATTTGCCGGCGTTGGAGCGCCCGGCAAAGGCGACTTCGGCCCCGACATCCTCCGGCAATTGCCGGGTGTTGTGGGCCGAAAGCAGGTAGGTGGCACGTTCGAGGAGCAATGACATGCCCATAGGATCGCATGTCCGGGCCGGCCGCGGGCTGCCGGGGGCGGTTTTGACGCACTGCCGCGTTGACCGTGGCGTGAAAGCGCATGGATAATCGGGCGATCCTAAGCCAGTGCAGCCTGCACTCGCCAGGCCGGTCCACACGGAGCTTCCGCATGCGCCATGCTCGCGTTCTTGCCGTTTCCGCTGTCGCTGTATCGCTGCTGGCCGCCGTTGCGGTCGCCCAGACCTCGATCACCCCGTTGCCCGACAACGGCCCGATCAAGACCGCTTCGCTGGAGGTCGATTTCAGCAAGACCACCTGGGGCGATGCCAAGGCCGGCCAGACCAAGGCCGCCGCCTGCGCGGCCTGCCACTCGGCCGACGGCAATTCCACTGTCGAGATGTACCCGAGCATCGCCGGCCAGAGCGAGCGCTACGTGGCCCAGCAGATGGCCCTGATCGCCAACGGCCAGCGCACCTCCGGGGCCTCGGCGGCGATGGTGCCCTTCGTGCAGGACCTCACCCCGCAGGACATGCGCGACATCGGTGCCTATTTCGCAACGCAGAAGGCCAACGCCGGGCTTGCCGACGATGGCCTGGTCGGCGAAGGTCCGTATGCCGGCAAGAAGTTCTACGAGATCGGGCAGCAGCTGTATCGCGGTGGCGATGCCGCCCGGGGCATTCCGGCGTGCATGGCCTGCCACGGTCCCACCGGCGCCGGCAACCCGGGGCCGGCCTATCCGCATATCGGCGGCCAGCATGCGGCGTATGTCGCCCGACGGCTGCAGGAGTACCAGGCCGGCGTAACCCACGAAACCGACAAGGCCCACTTCCAGATCATGGCGACCATTGCCAAGCAGTTGTCCGAACAGGAGATCCAGGCACTGGGCAGCTACCTGCAGGGCCTGCACAACCGCGCCGACGACATCGCCGCGGCCGCGCCGCCCAAGGCCCCCTAGCCACCGTTCGGCGGCGGGTTGGCCGCACCGCCCTCGCGGCGGGTTATGTTCAACGCCACGCCGGCACTGGGCCGGCGTTGTTTTTTCCGATGGAGATGGATGTAGATGAAGTTGATCCCCCGCCTGATGGTGTTGTTGCTGGCACTGAGCCCCTTGGCCACCCTCGCCGCCGCGCCGGCCACGCTGGTCGAAGGTACCGATTACGAGCTGATCGACGCGCCCGGCCCGTACGCGCCACTGGCGGGCAAGATCGAAGTGGTGGAGATGTTCGGCTACACCTGCCCGCATTGCGCCCGCTTCGAGCCGCAGCTGGAAGCCTGGGCCGCCAAGCTGCCCAAGGATGTCCGCTTCACCCCGGTGCCGGCCGCGTTCGGCGGGATCTGGGATTCGTTCGCGCGCGCCTACCTGGCCGCCGACCAGCTGGGCGTCGCCAAGCGCAGCCACCGCGCCATGTTCGAGGCCCTGCACGAGACCCATTCGCTGCCGATGCAGAACGTGGCGCCGGAAGAACTGGCCGCGTTCTACACGGGCTACGGCGTGGCCCCGGAGCGCTTCCTGGCCACCATCAAGGGCGATGCGGTGGAGCAGAAGCTCAAGGCCGCGCGCGCCTTCGCCCAGCGCACCAAGGTGCCGGGCACCCCGGCGCTGGTGATCAACGGCCGCTACCTGGTCAAGGGCGACTCGTTCGAGGCGATGCTGCGCAACGCCGATGCCCTGATCGCACAGGCGCGCACCCAGCCCAAGCGCTGAGTGCAGGCTCGCTGAACCGTCACACACCGTGCACGCGGTACGCCCAGTGCCGCGTGCCATCATTCCCCTCTGGCTGGCGCGCGACGCGCCGGCCCCTATACGTTCCTCCGCTGGAGATGCCTAGATGAAGACCCGTTTCGCGATTTCGCTGTTGGCCCTGCTGCCGATCCTGGTGGCCTGCAAGGCCCAGGATGGCACCGCCAACACCGCCGCGCCGACCGAGCCGGCGGCCCCGAGCAGTGCCCCGGCCACCGACACCGCGCCGGCCAGCAGCGAGACCCCGGCCGCCACCGGCGAAACGGCCGCCGCTGAAACCGCCGCCGCCGAGGCCACCACGCCTGCGCCGGCACCGGCGTCGTCGCGCCCGACCGGCCCGGAGCCGGTGGCAGGCACCGACTATGTGCTGATCGAAAACGGCCAGCCGTTCCAGCCGGCCACCGGCAAGATCGAAGTGGCCGAGATCTTCGGCTACGTCTGCCCGGCCTGCGCCGCGTTCCAGCCCCTGATCGGGCCGTGGAAGGCCGGCCTGCCCAGCGACGTCAGCTTCGTCTACGTGCCGGCCATGTTCGGCGGCACCTGGGACAACTACGCGCGCGCCTTCTACGCCGCGCAGAGCATGGGCCTGCAGGAAAAGACCCATGAGGCCCTGTATTCGGCCATCCACGCCGAGAAGACCCTGAAGGGCGAGCGCGGCAAGGATTCGGTTGAAGACATCGCCGCCTTCTACGCCAAGCACGGCGCCGACGCCAAGCAGTTCGCCAGCACCATGAGCAGCTTCGCGGTGGGTGCCAAGACCAACGCCGCCAAGAACTTCGCCCAGCGCAGCCAGATCACCGGCACCCCCTCGGTGATCGTCAACGGCAAGTACCTGGTCAAGGGCAAGAGCTTCCCGGACATGCTGCGCATCGCCGATCACCTGATCGCCCGCGAACGCGCCGCCAAGGGCAACTGATCAAGCGTGAATCGGCAACCGTCGTGAATTCCCCCACCACGCGGACCCTGCGCCTGCTGACGGCCAACATCCAGGCCGGCAGCAGTACCCGCCGCTACAGCGACTATGTGACCCGCAGCTGGTCGCATGCGCTGCCGGCGGGGCGCAAGCGCACCAGCCTGGACGCGATCGCCCAGCTTGCCCGCGGCCACGACATCGTCGGGCTGCAGGAAGCCGATCCGGGCAGCCTGCGCTCGGGCTTCACCAACCAGACCCACTACCTGGCCGAGCGCGCCGGCTTCAACTACTGGAGCCACCAGCCCAACCGCCGCATGGGCGGCGTGGCCTCCAGTGCCAATGGCCTGCTGAGCCGGCTGGAGCCGGTGGAAGTACAGGACCATGCCCTGCCCGGCCGCATCGGCGGGCGCGGCGTGCTGCTGGCCAAGTTCGGCGAAGGCAGCGAAGGCCTGGCAGTGGCGGTGGCGCACCTGTCGCTGGGCACCAACTCGCGGATGTCGCAGCTGGCCTTCATTGCCGACCTGCTCAGCGACCATCCCAACGCGGTGCTGATGGGCGATTTCAACTGCCTGGCCGACCGCCCGGAAATGCAGGCGCTATACCAGAAGACCACCCTGCAGCCCCCCGGCTGTGCGGTGCCGACCTTCCCGAGCTGGCGTCCGGACCGCGCGATCGACCACATCCTGCTCAGCGCCGGCCTGCAGCAGCGCAGCGCCGAGGCGGTCCCGGCCGCGTTCTCCGATCACCTCGCCCTGGCGATGTCGATCGACGTGCCCAGCACCGCGCTGCGGTAACCCCGATACCCCGCCGCCCCGTGCGGCGGGCATCTGCGGCTGCGCACACGCAGCATCCACGACCCGTATGCGATAACGCTCCGCCTGAGCCCACCGTGGCACCGGGAGCATCCCCCACCCCATGAGTACCGTGGAGCCGCATCCGCCCGAGGTGCGCACGCTTCGTCCCGTGTTCCTGCTTGCGGCGACCCTGGTCACCGCATTCGCAGCGCTGGTCACCCTCTTCCCGATCCAGTCCGGCACCCTGCTGCTGGATGCCCAGACCTGGGCCTCGCGCAATGTGGGCTGGTATTACCTGCTGGCGATGACGGTGTACCTGGTGTTCGTGGTCGGCGTGGCGTTGTCCGGCTATGGCAACGTCAAACTCGGTGCGGACCACGACGAGCCGGAGTTCAGCTACCTCTCCTGGGCCGGCATGCTGTTCGCCGCCGGCATCAGCATCACCCTGTTCTTCTTCTGCGTGTCCGAACCGCTCACCCATTACCTGCTGCCGCCCCAGGGCGGCGTGGGCGGCGGTGAGGCCAGCGCGCGCCAGGCCATGCAGCTGCTGTTCCTGCACTGGGGCCTGCACGGCTGGGGCGTGTTCGCGCTGGCGGCGATGGCATTGGCCTACTTCGCCTACCGCCACAACCTGCCACTGGCGCTGCGCTCGGCGCTGTACCCGCTGATCGGCAAACGCATCAACGGGCCGATCGGCTACACCGTCGATGCCCTGGGCATCGTGGCCACCGTGTTCGGGCTGGGCGCGGACATGGGCTTTGGCGTGCTGCACCTCAATGCCGGCCTCAACACCCTGTTGCCGGTGCCGCACGCGGCCTGGGTGCAGGTGGGCCTGATCGTGCTGATGATGGGCGCGGCGATCACCGTGGCCGTCTCCGGCGTGGAGAAGGGCGTGCGCTGGATGTCCAACATCAACATGCTGCTGGCGATCGGGCTGCTGCTGTTCATGCTGTTCGCCGGCCCCACCCAGTACCTGCTCAACGCCTTCATGCAGAACATGGGCGACTACCTGGGCAACGTGGTCGGCAAGAGTTTCGACGTGTATGCCTACGGCGGCCGCCCGGGCTGGCTGGGCAACTGGACGGTGTTCTACTGGGCCTGGTGGATCGGCTGGGCGCCGTTCGTGGGCCTGTTCATCGCGCGCATCTCGCGTGGCCGCACCATCCGCGAGTTCGTGCTGGGCGTGCTGCTGATCCCGCTGGGCTTCACCCTGGCGTGGCTGTCGATCTTCGGCAACAGCGCGCTGGACCAGATCCTGCACCACGACCAGGTGCAGCTGGCGCAGATGGCCGTGGATAACCCGCCCACGGTGCTGTATGCGCTGCTGGAGCACTACCCGTGGAGCCGGGCGGTGATCGCGGTAACGGTGATCGTCAGCTTCGTCTTCTTCGTCACCTCGGCCGACTCGGGCACGGTGGTGCTGTCCACCCTGTCCTCGCATGGCGGCGCGCCGGAGGACGACGGCCCGCGCTGGCTGCGCGTGTTCTGGGGGGTGATGACCGGCCTGGTCACCGCCGGGCTGCTGCTGGCCGGCAGCATGGATGCGCTCAAGTCGGCGGTGGTGCTGGCCTCGCTGCCGTTCTCGGTGGTGCTGCTGCTGATGCTGTGGGGCCTGACCCGTGCGCTGGGCGAGGAGTCGCAACGCAAGAAGGCCTCGCAGTATTCGCCGATCCCGCTGATCGGGCAGTCGCGGCACCAGCGCGGCTGGCGCCAGCGCATCACCCAGGCCGTGCATTTCCCGGTACGCGACGAGGTCTACCGCTTCATGGACACCGACGTGAAGCCCGCCATCGAGGCGGTGGCCGCGCAACTGGGCGAACAGGGCCTGGATGTACGCACGAAGTTCGAGCCGGGCCAGATGGAACTGACCGTGGACCACGGCGAGCAGCAGGTGTTCACCTACCAGGTGATCATGCGCGGCTACCTCACCCCGTCCTTCGCCGCGCAGCGCTTCCGCAACCTGCGCTACTACCGCGCCGAAGTGCACCTCTATGAAGGTGGACAGGACTACGAGCTGTTCGGCTACAGCCGCCAGCAGATCATCAACGACATCATCGACCAGTACGAGCGCCACCTGCAGTTCCTGCATCTGACCCGTTGAACCCTGGTCTCCCGCTGCAAAGGAGTCATCACCATGCCCCGCTTCCCCGACCAACTGCTTTACATCGGCGGCCGTTACGTCCCCTCGCAGGGCGGCCGCACCTTCGAGGTGGTCAACCCGGCCACCGGCGAGGTCCTGGCCAACGTGCACAGCGCCAACAGCGACGACCTGGATGCCGCGGTGGAAAGCGCCCAGGCCGGGCAGAAGGCCTGGGCCGCGCTCACCACGGTGGAGCGCTCGCGCATCCTGCTGCGCGCGGTGGCCCTGCTGCGCGAGCGCAACGATGCGCTGGCCGAGCTGGAAACGCTCAATACCGGCAAACCGCTGAGCGAAACCCGCAGCGTGGACATCGTCACCGGTGCGGACGTGCTGGAGTACTACGCCGGGGTGATGCACGGACTCGAAGGCAGCCAGGTGCCGCTGCGCGAAGGCAGTTTCTTCTATACCCGGCAGGAACCGCTGGGCGTGGTCGGGGCGATCGGTGCCTGGAACTACCCGATCCAGATCGCCCTCTGGAAGGCCGCCCCGGCGCTGGCCGCCGGCAACGCGATGATCTTCAAGCCCAGCGAAGTGACCCCGCTGACCGCGCTGAAGCTGGCCGAGATCTTCACCGAAGCGGGCCTGCCCGATGGCGTGTTCAACGTGCTGCCCGGCGACGGCGCCGGCGTGGGGTCGGCGCTGACCGAACACCCCGGCATCGAGAAGATCTCCTTCACCGGCGGCACCAGCACCGGTCGCAAGGTGATGGCCAGTGCGTCCAGCTCCACCCTCAAGGAGGTGACCATGGAGCTGGGCGGCAAGTCGCCGCTGATCATCTGTGCCGACGCCGACCTCGACCTGGCCGCCGACGTGGCGATGATGGCCAACTTCTACAGCTCCGGCCAGGTCTGCACCAACGGCACGCGCGTATTCGTGCCCAAGGACCTGCTGGCCGATGTCGAGTTGGCCCTGCGTGAGCGCATCGCGCGCATCCGCATCGGCGATCCGTTGCAGGAGGACACCAACTTCGGCCCGCTGGTCAGTGCCGCGCACATGCGCCGCGTGCTGGACCACATCGCCAGCGGCAAGACCGAGGGCGCGCGGCTGGTCTGTGGCGGCGAGCGGTTGACCGATGGCGCGCTGGGCAAGGGCTGCTACGTGGCGCCGACGGTGTTCAGCGATTGCCGCGATGACATGCGCATCGTGCGCGAGGAGATCTTCGGGCCGGTGTTGAGCCTGCTGTCCTATGACAGTGAAGAAGAAGCCGTCGCCCGCGCCAACGCGACCGAATACGGGCTGGCGGCCGGCGTGGTCAGCCGCGACCTGAGCCGCGCGCACCGCCTCATCCACCAGTTGGACGCCGGCATCTGCTGGGTCAACTGCTGGGGCGAATCGCCGGCGCAGATGCCGGTGGGTGGCTACAAGCAGTCCGGCGTTGGCCGCGAGAACGGCCTGGCCACGCTGCGCGCCTATACCCGCACCAAGTCCATCCAGATCGAACTGGACCGCTACGCGTCGGTGTTCTGAACCGGCCTGACAGGAGAACACCGCGATGAAGCGCGAGTACGACTACATCATCATCGGCGCCGGCTCCGCCGGCAACACGCTGGCCGCGCGCCTCACCGAAGACGCCGGCGTCAGCGTGCTGCTGCTGGAAGCCGGCGGCCCGGACTACCGGCTGGATTTCCGCACGCAGATGCCGGCCGCGCTGGCCTACCCGCTGCAGGGCCGCCGCTACAACTGGGCCTACGAAACCGAGCCGGAGCCGCACATGGACAACCGGCGCATGGAGTGCGGGCGCGGCAAGGGCCTGGGCGGCTCCTCGCTGATCAACGGCATGTGCTACATCCGCGGCAATGCGCTGGACTTCGACAACTGGGCAACGTTCGACGGGCTGGAGGACTGGAGCTACCACGACGTGCTGCCCTACTTCCGCAAGGCCGAAACCCGCGACATCGGCGCCAACGACTACCACGGCGGCGACGGTCCGGTCAGCGTGGCCACGCCGAAGAACGGCAACAACGTGCTGTTCCACGCCATGGTCGAGGCCGGCGTGCAGGCCGGCTACCCGCGCACCGAGGACCTCAACGGCTACCAGCAGGAAGGCTTCGGCCCGATGGACCGCACCGTCACCCCGCGCGGCCGCCGCTCCAGCACCGCGCGCGGATACCTGGACATGGCCAGGGACCGCGCCGGACTGGAGATCGTGGTGCATGCCACCACCGACCGCATCCTGTTCGCGGGCAAGCGCGCGGTGGGCGTGCGCTACCTCACCGGCGGCAGTGCCGAGCCGATCGACGCCAGCGCGCGCCGCGAGGTGCTGCTGTGCGCCGGTGCGATCGCCTCGCCGCAGATCCTGCAGCGCTCCGGCGTGGGCGCCCCGGCATTGCTGGCCGCACTCGGCGTGCCGCTGGTGCACGACCTGCCCGGCGTCGGCGAAAACCTGCAGGACCACCTGGAGGTGTACATGCAGTACGCCTGCAAGAAGCCGGTGTCGCTGTACCCGGCACTGCAGTGGTGGAACCAGCCGGCGATCGGCGCGGAGTGGCTGTTTGCGGGCACCGGCGTGGGCGCCAGCAACCAGTTCGAGGCCGGTGGCTTCATCCGCACCCGCGACGAGTTCGAGTGGCCCAACATCCAGTACCACTTCCTGCCGGTGGCGATCAATTACAACGGCACCAACGCGGTCAAGGAACACGGTTTCCAGGCCCACGTGGGCTCGATGCGCACGCCCAGCCGTGGGCGCGTGCATGCAAAATCGCTGGACCCGCGCGAGCATCCCTCGATCCTGTTCAACTACCAGTCCACCGACCAGGACTGGCAGGAATTCCGCGATGCCATCCGCATCACCCGCGAGATCATCGCCCAGCCCGCGCTGGACGAGTATCGCGGCCGCGAGATCAGCCCAAGTGCGGACTGCAAGAGCGATGCCGAGCTGGACGCCTTCGTGCGCGCCCGCGCCGAGACCGCCTACCACCCGTCGTGTTCCTGCGCGATGGGCACCGACGCGATGAGCGTGGTGGATGGCCAGGGCCGCGTGCACGGCATGGAAGGCCTGCGCGTGGTGGATGCCTCGATCATGCCGCGCATCATCACCGGCAACCTCAACGCCACCACGATCATGATCGCCGAGAAGATCGCCGACCGCATCCGCGGGCGTGCGCCGTTGGCACGCAGCACGGCCGCGTACTACGTGGCCGGGGATGCGCCGGTCAGGCGCTGAGCAGAACGGGTAGCGCCCAGCGTTGCCCGACTGCCCGGTGATCTGCTGCAACGGGAGCCAGCCAACGGCCGGCACTCCCGATCACGCCAGCGTGCTCATGCGGGCGCGCCCGGCATCTTCGGCGCCACCCGCCGTGCCGTCACCGTACTCCCCACCGACGCCACCACCGTGCAGCCAATGGCCGCCCACTGCAGCGCGGTGAGGTGTTCGGCCAGCAGCCCCATCGCCAGCAGCGCGGCCACCGCCGGCTCCATGCTGATCAGGATGCCGAAGGTCTCCTTCGGCAGGCGCTTGAGCGCCATCATCTCCAGCGACATCGGGATCGCACTGGAGACGATCGCCACGCCCAGCCCGAACAGCAGGATCTTCGGGTCCAGCAACGCCATGCCCGCATGCGCCACGCCCACCGGCACCACCACCAGCGCCGCCGCGCACAGGCCCAGCGACACCGTATGCCCGGCATGCAGGTGGCCGGCGCGCTTGCCGAAGATGATGTACAGCGCCCAGCACACCGCCGCACCCAGCGCGAACATCACCCCGACCGGGTCCAGCGGCGCGCCGTGTCCGAGCGGCAACAGCAGCAACAGCCCGGCCAGCGCGCAGCCCACCCAGACGAAATCGATCGGCCGCCGCGAGGACCACATCGCCACCGCCAGCGGCCCGCAGAACTCGATCGCCACCGCGATGCCGAAGGGAATCGTGCGCAGCGCCATGTAGAACAACAGGTTCATCACCCCCAGGGTGATGCCGTAGCGGAAGATCGCCGCGGCATCGGCGCGCGTGGTGGTCCAGCGCCACGGCCGGAACACCGCCAGCAGCACCAGCGCCGAGAACCCCACGCGCAGCGCGCTGGTGCCCTGCGCGCCGATCACCGGGAACAGCTGCTTGGCAAACGAGGTGCCCACGGACAGGGCGGTGACCGAGCCGAGCACGGCCAGCACGGGGATCAGCGAAGAAAAGCGTGAGGTCGACATGGCGCCAGCATATTGCGCTCGGGCCGAAGCAAAGGCTCAATTGCAGGCATCTTCCCGCACGTTTCACTCGCCCATGGCTGCCGTGCCCTACGCCCCCGACGACTTCGACCGCGCCATCCTGGCCATCCTGCAGCGCGACAACACCACCGCGCAGCGCGCGATCGCCGAGGCCGTGCACCTGTCCGCGCCGGCCGTGCAGCGGCGGATCAGGCGACTGCAGGACGCGGGGATCATCCGCGCCAACGTCGCGGTGCTGGACCAGGCACGACTGGGGCGCCCGCTGACGATCATGGTCGAGGTACGCGTGGCCAGCGAGCAACCGCATCGCGTTGCCGCGTTCCGCCGCCGCGTGCAGGACGATCCCGCCGTGCAGCAGTGCTACGCGATCACCGGCGAGGCCGACTTCCTGCTGCTGCTCACCGCCGCCTCGATGGAAGAGTACGAGGCGATCAGCGAGCGCCTGTTCGGCAATGACGACAACATCGAGCGCTTCCGCACCGCCGTGGCCTTGAGCACGTTGAAGCGTGGCTTGGACGTGCCGCTGTAACGCGACGAACCAGGCTCAACCGCGCACGGCCGCCTCGATCGCCGCCACGTCGATCTTGCGCATCGTCATCATCGCCTCGAAGGCGCGCTTGGCCACCGCCGGGTCCTTGCTGGTCACCGCCTCGGTGAGCACGCGCGGGGTGATCTGCCAGGACAGGCCCCACTTGTCGCGGCACCAGCCGCACGCGCTTTCCTCGCCGCCGTTGCCGACGATGGCGTTCCACAGCCGATCGGTCTCGGCCTGGTCCTCGGTGGCGATCTGGAAGGAGAACGCCTCGCTGTGCTTGAACGCCAGGCCGCCGTTGAGGCCGATGCAGGGGATGCCGACCACGGTGAAGTCGACGGTGAGCACGTCACCCTGCCTGCCCGACGGGAAGTCGCCCGGGGCATGGTGGACCGCGTTGACCGCGCTGTCCGGAAAGGTCTGGGCGTAGAAGGTAGCGGCGTCCAGCGCGGTGCCGTCGTACCAGAGGCAAAGCGTGTTCTTGTTGGGCATGGCGGTCTCCTGCGGCGGGCATGGACGCGGCAAGCCTACGGCCGCAGGCGTTAAGCGCGCGCCGCGGTGTCGCAGACCAGTGTGATACGCGGACGGCCGAGCGCGAAACCCGGGCGTTTCAGGAAAGTGAATTGATGGTGTCAATGATTCGCATTAACATATCTTCGTCCCGTCCGCGCCAGGAGGCGCTGCGGTGATCAGTACCCGGAGCCCGCGCCCTGCCACCAGGGCCCCGCCAGCCGCGCACTGACCCCCACTTACTGCGCGGCGCCTGGCCACCGATGGACATCGGCCATGCCCGCGCCGCCGCCCTGGAATCGCCGATGACCCGTTCGACCGTTGTGCTGCCCCACTCCCCGAGCCGGCGCGCCCTGCCGCAGGCGCTGTTCGCCGCGCTGTGCACGCTGGCCGTTGCGCCTGCATTCGCGCAGGACGCCAGCCCGGATGCCACCACCCTGGACAAGGTCGTGGTCAAGGGCGAGCGCGCCGAGGGTTACTCGGTGCGCCGGACCTCCGCCGGCACCCGCTTCGACCTGGCCCCGCGCGAGATCCCGCAGTCGGTCAGCATCATCAGCCACCAGCGCATCGAGGACCAGAACCTCGACGACATCCTCGACGTACTGGCCAACACCACCGGCGTGAGCAGCACCCAGTCCGACACCGAGCGCACCGAGTTCTACGCGCGCGGTTTCTACATCGACAGCTACCAGTTCGACGGCCTGCCCACGCAGATGGTGCAGAACTGGAGCTACGGCGATTCCGGCCTGGACCTGGCCCTGTATGACCGCGTGGAAGTGGTCCGCGGCGCCACCGGTCTGCTGACCGGCGCGGGCAATCCGTCGGCCTCGGTCAACCTGATCCGCAAGCACGCCGACAGCGCAGAGCTGACCGGCAACGTGTCGGTCAACGTCGGCAGCTGGGGCCGCACCCGCAGCACCGTGGATGTCACCACGCCACTGAATGCCAGCGGTTCGGTGCGCGCACGCGTGATCGGCAGCTACCTGGACACCGAATCGCAGATGGACCGTTACGACCAGCACAAGACGCTGGGCTATGCGGTGATCGACGCCGACCTGACCCCGGACACGCAGCTGAGCGTGGGCTACGACTACCAGCAGAAGCGCGCCAACGGCGCGACCTGGGGTGGCTTCCCGATGCTGTTCTCCGATGGCAGCCCCACCCCGTTCGACGAATCCTTCAGCGCCAACCCGGGCTGGACCTACTGGGATACCACCAGCAAGCGCCTGTTCGCCACGTTGGAGCATGCCTTCGCCAACGACTGGAAGGTCAAGCTCGGTGCGACGCATGACACCACCAAGGCCGATGACAAGCTGTTCTACCCGGCCTACAACGACTGGACCACGGGCGCCTCGCTGCTGGACAAGACCACCGGCGCCGGCGTCGCGCCCTCGGCAGGGTTCTACAACACCGAGCGCAAGGTCAACGCGGTGGACGGCTTCGTGGACGGCCCGTTCCAGCTGTTCGGCCGCGAGCACCAGTTCATGGCCGGCCTGAGCTACAACAAGCGCGAGTTCGCCAACTACGGCGACTATCAGGTGGGCTGGGCGCCGCTGGGCAACTACCTGGCCGGTGTCGGCAACTTCCCGGAGCCGAGCTGGGCCACCACCCTGCCGTTGCAGAGCGAAGGCACCATCACCCAGAAGGCCGGCTATGCCGCCACCCGCCTGTCGCTGGCCGATCCGCTCAAGCTGATCCTCGGCGCGCGTTACACCGACTGGAAGAGCGAAGGCGAAGGCGACGACCGCTCGCACAAGGTCACCACCCCGTACGCCGGCCTGGTGTTCGACCTCAACGACACCTACTCCACCTACGCCAGCTATACCGAGATCTTCCAGCCGCAGACCGCACGCGACCGCAGCGGCAGCTACCTGGATCCGGTGGACGGCAAGAGCTACGAGATCGGCGTCAAGGGAGCGTGGTTCGACAACCGCCTGAACGCATCGGTCGCGGCCTTCCGCATCGAGCAGGACAACGTGGCGCAGATCACCAGCGAGCCGATCCCGAGCCGTCCGGGCGAGTTCGCCTACATCGCCGCACGCGGCACGGTCAGCCGTGGCTTCGAGCTGGAACTCAATGGCGAACTGGCCCCGGGCTGGAATGCGACCTTCGGTGCGTCGCGCTACGTGGCCAAGGACGTCAACGACGCGGACATCAATACCAACCTGCCGCAGACCACCATCAAGCTGTTCACCAGCTACACCCCGCAGTCGCTGACCGCGCTGACCGTGGGCGGCGGGGCCAACTGGCAGAACCGCATCTACTACCCGGTGCCGGCGTATGGCCGCATCGAGCAGAATGGCTACGCGCTGGTCAGTGCCTTCGTGCGCTACCGCATCTCGCCGGAGTTCAGCGTGCAGGCCAACCTCAACAACCTGCTGGACAAGAAGTACTTCTCGCAGATCAACGGGTATGGCGCGTACGGCGATGGCCGCAACGGGTCGATTACGTTCAACTGGTCGTTCTGACGGGTCAGCGGTCGTATCGCGTGGACAAGAGAGCCGGGCATAGCCCGGCTCTCTGCGTTATGGGGCGGTGGTGGTGGGTCGCAGCCACGCATGGCGTGGCTCTACCCGTTTCCGGGCGGTGGTGGTGGGTCGCAGCCACGCATGGCGTGGCTCTACCCGTTCCGGGCGGTGGGGGTGGGTCGCAGCCACGCATGGCGTGGCTCTACCCGTTTCCGGGCGGTGGTGGTGGTGCATCGCGCGCCCCGTAGCGTGGCCTGGCGGTAGTGGTGGGTCGCGCAGCCATGCGTGGCATGGCCGCGATGGTGGGTCGCAGGCACGCGCGCGTGGGGTTCCGGTCGTGTCGGCCGCTGGCCGCCTCCAGGCAACCCCAACCGCGCTCAACCGGCGTAATACCCGGGCTGATCAAGATCGGCCAGCAGCGCCGGCCCCACCGGTGCCCAGCCCAGCAGCGCGCGGGTGGCGGCGCTGGAGGCCGCCATGTTCGCCCCGGCCATCCGCGCGAACCAGCCGAAGTGTTCGGCCCCACGTGACTCCACCGGCAGCTTCAACTGCGCGCCGATCACTTCGGCGATGCGTTTGAACGGCACCGCTTCATCGGCGATGGCGTGATACACCGGCGCCGCCGCTGCCTGCTCCAACGCGAATCGATACACCCGCGCCGCATCCTGCCGATGCACGCCGGACCAGCAGTTCGCGCCATCGTCCAGGTACGCCGACACGCCGGTGCGCTGCGCCAGCGCGATCAGGATCGGTACGAACCCGTGCTCGCCCAGCCCATGTACCGACGGTGGCAGGCGCACCGTCGCCGCCCGGATGCCGCGTTCGGCCAGCGCGCGTGCGGTGGGCTCGGATTGGCGCGGCGAGGCGGGATCGGGCAGATCCGTTTCCACCGCCCCGCGCGGCAGGCCGAGCAGCCCGGAGGTCACCAGCAGCGGTCGCGACGACCCGGCCAACGCATCGCCGAGCGCTTCGATCACCCGCCGGTCCTGCGCGCAGTTCTCGATGAAGCGCGAGAAATCATGGTTGAACGCGGTGTGCACCACCGCATCGGCATCCGCTGCGGCGGCACGCAGCGTGTCCAGGTCGTCCAGGGTGGCGTGGACGATACCCGCGCCGATGGCGCTCAGTGCCCCGGCTTTTTCTGGACTGCGCGCCTGCCCGGTGACCCGGTGCCCGGCCGCCAGCAGTTCATGGACCACGGCCGAGCCGACCCAGCCGGTCGCGCCGGTAACGAAGACATGCATGATGGAATTCCCTGTTGCCAATGAAAGGTCAGCCGAGGCGCATCGACAGTTCGACATCGTCGCCGACCGCCACGGAAAGATAGCCGCTGCCGGGCGCGCGCACCCGGGCCAGGTAGTCCGGTGCGTCATCGGCATTGTCGGCCACGATCAGCGCACCCGGTGCGAGGTGGGATTCCAGCAGATCCAGGATGTCGCCGTACAGCGCCTTGGCGCCGTCCAGCAGCACCAGGTCGATGGACGCGGGCAGATCCTCGCGCAGCGTCTGCAGCGCATCGCCCTCGCGGATCTCCACCAGGTCCTCCAGGCCACCCGCCCGCAGGTGCTCGCGTGCGCGCTGCACCTTGCCCGGCTCGAACTCGCTGCTGATCAGGCGCCCGCCGCCGTTGTCGCGCAGCGCCGCGGCCAGGTGCAGGGTGGAGATGCCGAAGGACGTACCGAACTCGACGATGGCGCGTGCACCGCGACTGCGCGCCAGCATGTACAGCAGCGTGCCGGTCTCGCGCGACACCGGCAGCCACAGGTCCTTGAGCCGCGTGTACAGGGTCAGGTAGTCCGTACGGCTGTGCAGCAGACGGTCGCGCTCGGCGCCGGACATATCGGCGAACACGGGGCGGGTGGCGGCGTCGGACGCATCGAACAGGCGCTCCAGCAGCGGTGCGAGGGGGGCATTGGTGAGGGTGTTCATGGGGGTCCTGTCAGGGCGGTTGAGCGCGGGAGCGCGCCCACCTAGAATGCGAGTGATTCGTCGCATTTCCAGAATACGGCCGATCCCCGATCCGCACTATTCGCATTCCCTGGCACGGGTCCCCGCCGCATGAACGACCGCGCAACCCCGCAGATTTCCTCAAGAAAACGCCCGCGCCAGAGCCGCTCCAACGCGCTGGTGGCGGTGATCCTGGAGGCGGCTGCTCAGGTTCTGGCCCAGCAGGGCGCCGCCCGTTTCACCACCGCACGGGTGGCCGAGCGTGCCGGGGTCAGCATCGGCTCGCTGTACCAGTACTTCCCGAACAAGGCCGCGATCCTGTTCCGCCTGCAGACCGAGGAGTGGGCGCAGACCGGCGATGTGCTCAGGCGCGTGCTGGAGGATGCCGCCACGCCGCCACTGCAGCGGCTGCGCCTGCTGGTGCATGCGTTCATCCGCTCGGAGTGCGACGAGGCGCAGATGCGCGTGGCGCTCAGCGACGCCGCCCCGCTGTACCGCGATGCGCCGGAAACACGCCAGGCCCGCGCGCAGGGCGACGCCGCGCTCGACGCCTTCATGTGCGAAGCGTTGCCCGAAGCAACGGCCGAAACGCGCGCCCTGGCCGTCGACCTGATCGGCACCACCTTGAGTACGGTGGGCAAGCAGTTCTCCAGCAGCGCGCCTTCGCCTGCCGCCATCGACGCCTATGCCGATGCCATGGCCGACATGTTCTGCGCCTACCTGCAGGCCCTGACGCCTGCCGGCACTACGGCCGCGCGCGCAGCAGCGCCAGCCCGAAGCCGATGAAGATGGTGCCGACCACGCGGTCGAACACCTTGCGCAGCCCCGGACGCGCCAGGTAGCCGGCCAGCCCGCGCCCACCGGCGGCGTACACCGCGTACCAGAACATTTCCATCAGCGCGAAGGTGCCGACCAGGATCACGAACTGCGGCAGCTGCGGCTGGGCCAGATCGACGAACTGCGGCAGGAACGCCGAGGCGAACAGCAGCAGCTTGGGGTTGCTGATGCCGATGATGAAGCCATCGCGGAACAGGATGCGGCGCTTGCTGGGCGCGATCGCCGCGGTGTTGCCGACATCGATCGGCGCATCGCCGCCGCGCCAGGCCTTGATCCCCAGGTACACCAGGTAGGCCACGCCGGCGTAGCGCAGCACGTCGAACACCAGCGGCGAGGCCTTGAGCACCGCGCCCAGGCCGGCGGCGGAAATCGACAGCGCCAGCACCAGCGCGCTCAGGCAACCGGCCATGGCGGCGATGCTGCGGCGGAAGCCCACGCGCACGCTGCGGGTCATCACGTGCAGCATGTTCGGCCCCGGCGTGCCGCACAGGACGAACACGGTGACGGCGAAGATCCACCAGGTATGCAGGTTCATGGCAACAACACTTGGAAAGGGGAGCCGGCCGCTGGCCGGGCGCCCCATGATGCCTGACGGACAAGGCGCCCGGCGGCCAGAAACGCGCCATGGCCGCCACGCGCAACACATTTGACCGTCGTTGCAGCCACCGGGCATGGCCCGCCGCTGCCGTCCACGCCCACCGGGGCACCGCTCGGGTGCCCCGGTGGCGCTGCACGCTCAACCGAGGCTCAGAACCGCAGGTCCGCGCGCAGGTACCAGTAGCGCCCGCGCGGGATGTCGTAGGTGGAGGCGTCGTAGCCATTGAGCGAGCACGACAGGCAGATCGGCGGATCCTTGTCGAACACGTTGTTCAAGCCGGCGCTGAGCTGCAGCCCCTTCATCCAGTCGATCTTGTAGCCCACCTGCATGTCGTGGAAGGTGGTGGCCTTCAGCTCGTTGGTGCCCTCGATCTGGTTGCTGCACACCGGGAAGGCCACCGCATCGCCGCAGTCTTCGGTGAGCTTGGAGATGTGCCGCACCGTCCAGGATGCGTTCCAGTGGGCCAGGTTCCAGCTCAGCGTGGCGTTGCTGGTCCACTCCGGGATGGAACTGTCGGACACTTCCACGCCCGGCTCCTGCGGCTGGCGCTGCCCCGCTGCACCGATCGCCTCGTACCGGCCCACGAAGGTGTTCTGCCAGCCCAGCTTGAACTGGCCGGCCGAGGTTTCCGGCAGCGTCCAGAAGAGGTCCACGTCCCAGCCATCGGTCTTGATCGAGCCCAGGTTGGTCAGGCGGTTGTTGAAGCCGCTGACCGCACCGGTGGAGGCACGGGTGATGCCGCCGCAGTACAGCGGGTCCAGCGTGTCCACGCACAGGTCGAGCTGGGTCTGGGCGTTGATCGCCTGGATGGCGCCCTCGATGGTGTGCCGGTAGAAGGTCACGTCCACGTCGAAGCGCTCGGACCAGGAGGCGTTGCTGCCGAACCACGGGCTCCACACGAAGCCGGCGCTGAAGCTGCGCGAACGCTCCGGGTCCAGCGCGCTGTTGCCGCCGGTGGTGACCGAGATCTGCGAGTTGGCCTGCTGGAAGCCGGTGGGCACGCCGAGCGCGGCGCAGTTGGCCGCGCTGCCGCGCGGCGGGGTGCCGCCCAGGCCGACCGAGCACGGATCGAACAGCTGCAGGTCGGCGCGCGCGGCCGAGCCGTACAGTTCGCCGATCGACGGGGCGCGGAAACCTTCGGCATAGGTGGTGCGCAGCACGAAGTCGTTGGTCACCTGCCAGCGCAGGCCGTACTTGGGCACGAACTCGCCGCCGAAGGTGGAGTAGTCCGAGTAGCGCCCGGCCAGGCTGAGGTCGAGTTTCTCGCCGATCGCGCTCTTGGCGAAGATCGGGATGCTCAACTCCAGGTAGGCCTCGCTGACATCGTAGGAACCGGACGTGGGCAGCGACGGTACGCCGTTGTAATGGCCGATCACGGTGAGCGGATCGGGCTGGTATGAGCCCTCGTACTTGCGGTACTCCAGGCCGGTGGCGAACGACACCGGGCCGGCCGGCAGGGTGAACAGGTCGCTGCTGAGGTTGGCGGTGACCAGGCTCAGCTCGTTCTGGCTGCGGTCGCGGACCACCGGCTGGATCCAGGCCAGCATCGCCGGGGTGATCGTGCCCGGGCCGCCGAAGATGTTCAGCGGCACGCAGCCGGGCGTGGCCGCGCACACGGCCGGATCGCCCAGGGCCATGTTGACGTTGAAGATGTTGTAGCTGCCGTAGTTGGTCTGCTCGGCCTTGTTCTTGCTGTACATCCCATTGACGTCCCAGAACCAGCTGCGGTCGGCGGCCTCGAACTGGCCGACCAGGCCGGTGGCGACGTACCGGGTGTTGACCTCCTGCTCGAACACGCGTGCACCGCCTTCCACCGGGCGGCGGCCGATCATGATCAGGTTGTCCGAGGAATCCAGGTCGAAGCCGAACGGGTTGTACGGGTTGAGCGCGGAAATGACGATGTTGTCGGCCAGCGGGTTGCCGGTGGCGCCGTCGGGGCCGAAGAACAGCGGCTCGGGGCCGGCCTGGTTGGTGGACTCGCGGCGGTTGGCCAGCGCCTTGACGTACCACTGCAGGTTGTCGGTGATGTCGAAGCGGAACTGGCCGAAGATGCCCTTCCGCTCCGACGGCGTCAGCACCATGTTGTATTCGGCGAAGTTGAAGCGGTCGGCGGTGCCGAAGCAGTGGTAGCTGTCGGTGCGCGCGCAACCGTCGGCGCCGTTGAACGTGGGCGACGTGGCGCCGGTGTTCGGGGTGAGGTCGTGGGTGATGCCAGTGGTGGGATCGGTGAAGATGAAGCGCCCGGTCGGGGTGGCCGAACTGCCGAAGGACAGGCCGGTGCCCGGGATCGGGAAGCGCGACTGCTCGCGGTCGCTGGCGTACACCGGATCCTGCTTGGTCCAGCTGGCGCCGAGGAACAGGCTGTAGCGGTCGCCGCTGGTGCCCCAGGCCAGGTCCACGCCCTTCTGGGTGCCGTCGCCCTTGCTGTACTCGCCGTAGTTGAGGGTGACCTGGCCGCCATCGAATTCACGGCGGGTGATGATGTTGACCACGCCGGCGATCGCATCGGAGCCGTACAGCGAGGAGGCGCCATCCTCGAGCACTTCGATGCGCTCCACGATGGCCAGCGGAATGGTGTTCAGGTCGGTGGCCGCGCCCACGCCGGAGGCCGAGGATTCATTCACCCAGCGGATGCCATCCACCAGCACCAGCACGCGCTTGGCGCCGAGGTGGCGCAGGTCGACCTGGGCCGAGCCGGCCCCCACGCCGCTGCCGTCCGGCGGGAAGCCGAAGTTGCCGGAGGAATTGAACTTGGCATTGAGCGCCGAACCGGAGCCGGTCAGCTGCTGCAGCACTTCGCCGATCGAGGTGAGGCCGGTACGTTCGATCTCGCTGCGGGTCAGGGTCTGGATCGGCACCTGGCCTTCCACTTCAGCCCGCTTGATGCGGGTGCCGGTCACCTCGACGCGGTCCAGCTCGGTGGTGGTGCGCGGCGCATCCTGGGCACCGGCGAGCACCGGGGCAGCCAACAACAGGCACAGCGATACAGCGACCGCCAAGGGGCGGTGGTGCAGGTCGGTCATTCGCTCTCTCTCCAAAGGAATGTTGGGCTGGGCCGCCGCGCCCCCCAATGCGCGGCAACGTCTCCTTTGTAAACAAACGGTAAAAGTGAAGAAGTGACGACCAACACTTTTTCACGCCGCTCAGACAAATCCGAACAGGCAAGATGCAGGCGCCGCAACGCATGACGCCCCTGCGGACAGGGGCGTCAGTGGTGCGATGCAATGCAGAAAACGGGCTATTGCACGAACGCGATGCGCTGCAGGTGCGCGTTGTTGGCCGCCGCCAGGATCTTGGCCATCACTTCGTACTCGGTGCCCGGATCGGTGGCGATGCGCAGTTCGGGCAGGTTGCCGGCGTGGGTCTGCGCCTGCTCCTGCATGCGCGCCTGCAAGGCCGCTACCGGCATGGACTGCCCGTTCCAGGTGACCTGGTTGGCGGCGTCGACGCGCAGTTCGATCGGCGGCGGCGGGTCCAGCGGCGGCGTCACCGCCGTGGTCCGCTGCGGAAGGTCGACCGGGATCGGCATCGAGATCATCGGCGCGGTCACGATGAAGATGATCAACAGCACCAGCATCACATCGACCAACGGTGTCACGTTGATCTCGGCCAGTGGTCCAGAGTTCCCTGCTGCACGGAATGCCATGGTCTGCTCCTTGCGTGGGGGCCGGTTGCCCCAGCCCGAGACTACGCCCGGCCCAGGCCACTGCCGCGCGGCCGGCAGGCGGCTGTTCATGATCGAGTCGGCTTGCCCTCACCGCCGTTCACCCGGCGCCGTTATGCTTTCGGCCATGACTCGACTTCCCCTCTGTTTCCTCAGCGTATCTGCCCTGCTGGCCTGTTCCGGCGTCAGCCCGGTAGCCGATGCGCAGAACCTCGACGCGCAGCGCGCGCAGCTCAAGGCCGCCATCGACAGCGCCGAGCGCGGCCAGTTCGACGCCGCCCAGGCCGCCGCCCTCGGCAAGCATCCGCTGTATGGCTGGCTGGAGTACGCCAACCTGCGCCGTAACATCGATACCGTCGGCACCGCCCAGGCCCAGGATTTCCTGAAGCGCTACAACGGCCAGGCGGTGGCCAGCAGCTTCCGCAGCGTGTGGCTGCCCGCCGTCGCGCGCCGCCAGGACTGGCCGACCCTGCTGGCCAACTGGGTCCCCACCGACAACGTCGGCCTGCGCTGTGCCCAACTCAATGCGCGCCAGGCCACCGGCAAGGCCGACGCGCAGTGGACCAGCGAAGCCCAGGCGATCTGGCGCAGCACCGGCAAGTCGCTGCCCGATGCCTGCGATGCGGTCTTCGCGGTCCTCGATGCCAAGGGCGGCCTGAGTGCCGACCTGCGCTGGGCGCGGATCGACGCCGCCGCGGACGAACAACAGCCAGCGGTGATGCGCAGCGCCGCACGCGGCCTGCCCGCGGCCGACCTGGCGCTGGCCAACACCTATGCCGCCTTCGTCGACAAGCCCAATGCCAGCGCACTGAACTGGCCGCGCAACGAGCGCAGCCGGCGCATCGCCACGGATGGCCTGGCCAAGCTGGCCAAGGCCGATCCGGCCGCCACCGAGCAGCAGTTGCCGCAGTACGCCAACGCGCTGCAGCTGAGCGCCGCCCAGCAGGCCCAGGTGCTGTACCAGGTAGCGTTGTGGACGGTGGCCTCCTACGGTCCCGAGTCCGCGCGCCGCCTCAATGCCGTGCCCGACGCGGCCTACGACGAGCGCCTGCACGAATGGCGGGCGCGCGAGGCGATGTCGCGCGGCGACTGGCCGCAGGCGCTGGCGGCGATCCGCAAGATGGGCCCGACCCAGCGCAGCGACTCGCGCTGGCGCTATTTCGAGGCGCGCATGCTGGAGAAGACCGGCAAGCGCAGCGAGGCCCAGCCGCTGTACCGCGAGGCGGCGCGCGCAGCCACGTTCCACGGCTTCCTCGCCGCCGACCAGCTCGGCCAGTCCACCTACACGCTGTGCCCGTGGGAACCCAACGACAGCGCGCAGGCGCAGGCGGCGGTCGCGCGCGATCCGGCGATCATCCGCGCGATGGAACTGTTCAAGATCGAGCGCGCCGGCTGGGCCGTGGCCGAATGGAACGACGCGTTGAGCCGCTACGACACCACCCAGCGCCGCATCGCGGTGGAAGTGGCGCGCGACAACGGCTGGTTCGACCGCGCGGTGTTCTCGCTCGGCAAGACCCCGGACGAGCAGCGCCTGTACTCGCTGCGCTTCCCGCTGCACCACGATGATGCGATCCGCCGCGAATCGGCACGCAATGCCATCGATCCGGCCTGGGTCGCCGCCGAGATCCGCGCCGAGAGCATCTTCAATCCGAAGGCACGCTCGCCGGCCAACGCGATGGGCCTGATGCAGGTGCTGCCGGCCACCGGCGCCAGCGTGGCCAAGTCGATCGGGCTGGCCAACTACGGCGGCGCGGCCAGCCTGTACGACCCGGACACCAACATCGCCATCGGCACCGCCTACCTGCGCCAGCTGATGAACAAGTACGAAGGCCTGCCCTACATCACCATCGCCGCCTACAACGCCGGCCCGACCCCGACCGCACGCTGGCAGACCCAGCGCCCGGGCTTCGACCCGGACATCTGGATCGAGACCATCAGCTACAAGGAAACCCGCGAGTACGTCGCGCGTATCCTGGCCTTCAGCGTCATCTACGACTGGCGCTTGAACGGCACCGCGCTGCCGGTGACCGACCGCATGAACGGCCGCCTGCAGGCCAAGCGCAAGAACTTCGCCTGCGCGGCCAACGCGGACAAGGGCGGCGACTGAGAAACGCGCGCCAGGGGGGGGCCGGCCATTGGCCGGCTCCCCCGATGGCCTGGAATTTCCAGCAGCCGGCCAACGGCCGGCACCACCGCCATTGGCATCCCGTCGGCTCACTGCGGCATCATGGCCGCATGAAGATCTATCTTGTTGGCGGCGCGGTACGCGACCGCATCCTGCAACGCGACCCCGGTGACCGCGACTGGGTCGTGGTCGGCGCCTCACAGGCGCAGATGGAAGCACTGGGCTATAAGGCGGTCGGCCGCGATTTCCCGGTATTCCTGCATCCCGATACCGGCGAGGAGTACGCGCTGGCGCGTACCGAGCGCAAGTCCGGGCGTGGCTACCGCGGCTTCGTGGTCGATGCCGATCCGTCGGTGACGCTCGAAGACGACCTGCTGCGCCGCGATTTCACCATCAACGCCATCGCCTGCGATGAAGCCACCGGCGCGCTGGTGGACCCGTATGGCGGCCTGCGTGATATCGAACAGCGCGTGCTGCGCCATGTCGGCCCGGCCTTCGTCGAAGACCCGCTGCGGGTGCTGCGCGCGGCACGCTTCATGGCCCGCTTCGCCCCGCTCGGCTTCACCGTTGCCCCGGAAACCATGGACCTGATGCGCCAGATCGCCGACAGCGGTGAGCTGGACGCGCTGGTACCCGAACGCGTCTGGCAGGAACTGCGCCGCGCGCTCACCTGCGCCCAGCCTTCGGCCTTCCTGCGCACGCTGCACGACGCTGGCGCGCTACGCGCGATCCTGCCCGAACTGGACGCGCTGTACGGCGTCCCGCAACGGGCCGAGTTCCATCCCGAAGTGGACACCGGCGTGCACCAGGAAATGGTCAGCGACATGGCCGCGCGCCTCGCGCCCGGCGATGACCTGATCGGCTTCGCCGCGCTCACCCACGACCTCGGCAAGGGCCTCACCCCGCCGGACGAATGGCCGCGCCACCTGCAGCATGAACAACGCGGCCTTGCGCCGCTGGCCGAGCTGTGCGATCGCTTGAAGGTGCCACTGGAGCACCGTCAACTGGCCGAGGCGGTGTGCCGCGATCACCTCAACGTGCACCGCCTCGACGAACTGCGCGATGCCACCGTGCTGGCGCTGCTCAGCCGCTGCGATGGCTTCCGCCGTCCCGAGCGCATCGCGCAGATCGCACTGTGCTGCGAGGCGGACAAGCGCGGCCGGCGCGGCTTCGAGGACAGCGACTACCCGCAGGGTGAAACGCTCAAGCGCGTGCACCAGGCCGCGCTGGCCATCCAGGCACGCGACCTCGACCTGACCCACCTGAAGGGCCCGGCGGTGGGTGATGCTTTGGCGAGGGCGCGTACGCAGGCGATTGGCGCGGTGCGCTGAGCACCGCTCATCCAGCCCCGATGGCCACGGTTTCCGGCCATCCCCTTTCCATACGTCAACATCGTGTTTCATCGCAGAGACCATCCTGGATCTCCGGGCAATGAAACTGCTACCAGGGAGTGGTAATGGCAAGCAATCCATCGGAGCACCTGCTCACCGTCGTGCAGGAAATTGGAAGTCTGGCAATGCTCGGCCTTTTCGCCTGCGTCGCTGGGGCGCTTTGGCAAGCACGCGCGAAGCTCATGAAGCGACCAGCACTGCTGCACGCTGTCGGGCTGGCCATCGTCTGCTTCGGCTACTGGCTGTCCAGATTCAACTTTGGCGAAACAGGAAGCATGGTCGCGTCGGCAGGCATCTTCGGGCTCGGGGTAGCACTACTGGCCGCCAGTTTTACATTGCAGCCGCCTCCCAAAAAGGCGCCGTCGCCGCCAGGCGATCTTGAGCGCCTCGCAGAATCCTTGATCATTCAATTGCGCCAGGAGATTGAGGAGATTGAATCTCGTCCAATGGCGCCTTTGCATAAGAAGCTCAAACTGGAGGAATCACGCGAAAGGCTCTCCACCGCCATTCATCTATGGATTGAAGAATCGAAGGCGCGCAGAAGGGAAGACAACGCGTAGTTGTAGTTTTCTACGCAGGTGAGGCGTCCTTGGGTTGCCCGCAATGCGCTACCAATCAAACCGCACCCCGATATTCCCCTCGACGCTTTTGCGCTCTTTCTGCGCACTGCTCTCCAGATCGCGCGTGTAATCGGCCACCGCAAACGCGCTGACGTTGGCGTTGAAGCGCGCGACCAGACCGACGCCCACTTCCAGCGCACGCGCACCCTGCTGGTTGCTCAGCTCGTTGCTGCCGAAGCGGATGCGATCCTCGCCATCGAAGGTCTGCCAGTAGTTGACCTTGACGTACGGTTGCCAGCCATTGCCGGCCAGGTCGTAATCCGCCGCCAGGCGCAGGCCGACCCGCGCCGTCCAGGTAGTGTCGTTGTCGTAGGCGATCGTGGAGACACGGTCGGCGCTGTCGTCGAGCGAACTGCGCTGCCAGATCACCTGCGCCTGCGGCTCCAGCCACCAGGCCGACTGGCCGAACCGCAGCAACGGCTTGCCCACTTCCAGCGAGGCGGTGGTGCCATCGCCATGCAGGTCGATGCCGAGCCCGCGCGCGGAGGCGGCATCGCCGTCGTAGCGGCTCTGCATCAGGACTGCATCCAGATAGCCACCGGCGCTGCCCACGCGGGTCCAGTACACACCAAGGTGCTTGTCATCCAGCCGCGTGCGCCCGACGGCGACGTTGTCCCAACCGATCGCGAAGCCGTTGACGTTGCCCTGCGCGCGGGTGCGACCGACGAACACGCCGACCTGGTCGCGATACCGATCATCGGCGCTGGCGTACAGATCGATACCGGCCTGCACGCCCTGGATGTCGCCATCGAAGCTGGGCCTGGCATCGCCTTCCCAATGCTGCTCGTGGCTTTGGCCGATCAGCCGCGCCCAGGCCGAACGGAACCCGCCCTGCCCGGCCAACAGGCGCTGTTCGCCCTGGCGTTCTTGGAAGGTACCGAGGCTGAGCAGGCTGGTCTCGCGCAGCAGCGGCGGTACCACCGCGTAGGTGGCCGCCTCGATGCGATAGAGCGGAATGATGTCGCCCTGGGCCGGTACCGCGCCGGGTGTAGGCGGCACCGCCAGCGGGCCAGGCACCGCGGCAGGCGTGGTCGGTACCGGCGGCGGCGCATCCCCCTGCGCAGGCGCGACCGGGGCCGGCTCGGGCGGCGGCGGTGGCGGCGCGGGCTCGGGCGCCAGCGGGTCCGGATTCTCCGGCACGTCCGGCGACGGCGGCGGGGCCAACGGCGGTGGCGGCGTACCGGCATCCTCCGGCGGCGGCGGCGGGGTCATGTGCGGCGTGCCCAGCGGCGGATTGGCCGGCGCCGGGGTCACGCCGGCCACGAGGGTCGAGCGCAGGTACCAGTTCTCGCCGGTGCCCGCGCTGACACCGCCCTTGAACAGGAAATACTGGTAGGCGCCGGCCGCGACCGGGTTGTACAACGCGAACGCATTCGGCGCGGTGCTGCCACCGTTGATCGACTGCACCACCAGGATGCCGTCGGCAAGCGTTTCGGCGCCGCCCCCGCCGGTGTTGATGATGCCCAGCCCGGTGCTGCCACTGGCCACGCCATTGGAGATCACCAGGCGGTCGGACGGCGATCCATCAGCACCCAGCACCGACTGCAGGTACACCCCGCCGCCGTTGCCTACGTAGTTGCCGGCGATGGTGAACGCGTCGCCGGCGCCGCTGCTGCCATTGCTCAGGTCGATGCGGCCGGCGTTGTTCAGCGTGACCTGCTGGCCGGCGGTGAAGCTGCGAACGCTGGCATTGAGACCGCCGGCGAACACCGCACTGGTGGCGTCGATGTTGAGCGTGCCGCCGGAGGTGGTGGCGTCCGACAGCACCAGGTCGCCATCGAAGGTCAGCTGGCTGTCCTGCTGCAGGCTGATCTGTTCCCAGCCGGTGAAGCGCGCCACGCCGCTGGTGTTGACGTTGTTCATGGTCAGCACGTCGGTGCCCAAGCCGCCGGTGAACAGCGGCAGTGCGCCCAGGTGGCTGTTGTTGAGGTTGCTCAGGGTGGTGACGTCGTTGCCCTCGCCCATGTCCACGGTGCCGTACACCACCCCGCCGCCGGACCAGTCCAGGCGGTCGTTGCCGGTGCTGGCGCGGATCTCGCCGCGCACGGTGCCGCCGGTGATGGTGATCGCATCGTCGCCGCCGCTGACGCTGATGTTGCCGCCGATATAGCCGTCGGACAGGATGATCGTGTCGTTGCCGAAGCCGGTGACCAGGTTGCCGTCGATGGTGCCGCCGGACATGTCGAACGTGTTGTTCTCCAGCTTCATGTTGACCCGGCCGATGCGACCGCCGGTCATCTCGGCGTAATCACCATCGTCGAAGCCGCCGATGATCTGCCCACCGGTCATGCGGAAGCGGTCGGTACCGTCGCCCTGCAGCAGCGCGCCAACGGTGCCGCCGGTCATCAGGAACACATCCTGCCCGCCGCCCTGCTGCACGGTGCCGGTGATGGTGCCGCCGCTGACCTCCATCTGGTCGACATCGTCGCCTTGGTCCACCGAGGCCAGCGTACCGCCGCTGATCACCAGCGCATCGTTGCCGGCGCCCTGGGTGACCGCGCCGGCGATGCTGCCGCCGAGCATCTGCAAGCGGTCGTTGCCGTTGCCCTGCGCCAGCATGCCGCCGATGCTGCCGCCGGGCCGTACGATCGCGGTGTCGTTGCCGTCGCCCTGGTCGACGTTACCGACGATCACCCCGGACACATCGAGCAGGTCATCGCCATCGCCGAGCAGCGCCGCGCCGGTCAGCCGCCCGTTGACGATCAGCGTCTGCGCGCCGCTGGCGCCGATCACGTTGGCCGCCGCGCCCCCACGCTGCTGCAGCGTGCCATTGATCTGCAGCGTTGTACCGTTGGCCATGGTCAGGCCGGCCGTTTCCAGCGTATTGCCCAGCACCAGCGAGCCGCCATTGAGGGTGGTCGCACCGGTGACGCTGTTGAGGCCGGCCAGCGTCAGCGTGCCGGCGCCGGTCTTGTCCAGCGCGCCGGTGCCGTTGATGCTGCCGGCATAGCTGCCGTCGTCAGGCTGGGTGAAACGCACCAGGCCGTTGTTGGTGACCCCGGGCGGCAGGCTCTGCGCGCGCGCTTCGAGGATGCCTGCGGCGTCGACGATCACCGGACCGGTGTAATTGGCGTTGTTGCCGGTCAGCGCCAGCGTGCCCTGCGCCACCGTGGCCACCGTCACCCCGGTGATCGTGCCGGTCAGCGTCCACTTGCCGGCATCATTCTTGGTCAGCGATTCGAAACCGACGAAGTTGCCTGGCAGGGTCGAGTCACCGGTGCCACTGAGGAAAATCGCGTCGTTGCCGGCGCCACCGCTGAAATTGCCGGTGATCGAGGAGCCGGTATACAGGCGCAGGATGTCGTTGCCGCCGGCCAGGGAGATGTTGCCGATCACCTGGCCGCGGTTGCTGAAGTCCAGTGCACCGTTGCCGGAGCCGCCGATGACGGTACCGGGGGCCTGGATGATGCCGGTCTCGGTGTTGATGACGGTGTTCAGGCCGGTGGTGTTCTGCGACCAGATCGCCACCGCGTTGTTGGCGCGGATCGTGCCGCTGTTGACGATGGTGTTGCCCGCGCCCTGGAAGTTGACGACCTCCGCACTGCCCTGGCTGCCCAGCGCCAGCACCTGGCCACCGGCGTCGATGGTCAAGGTGCCGCCGTTGCGGAACTCGACCGTGTTGCCGCCGGCCCCCGCACTCACCGCCGTGGCGCTCACCGTGGCGCCGGTACCCACATGGATGTTGGCGGCGTCGCGCAGCGAGATCGCGGTGTCGTTGCCCACCACCAGCTGGGCGCCGGCCTGCACATCCACCGTGCGGCCGTCCTCGGCGGCGATATTGCCGTTGCCGATACGGGTGGGGTGAGGATTGGGCGCGGCCGTGGTGCAGGTCGTGGTGGCACCGCTTGTGACACAGTCGGCCTGGGCGCCGAAGGAGGCGAGCAGCGCAGCGATGCTCAGCGCGAGGGGGTGGTGCGTGGACCTGATCATGCGCCTTCCTCTGGACGACAAAGAGAGCGGCGGCGGCATGGCAGGTCATCGAAGCCCCCTGCTCCTGACTGCACGCATCACCTTGGAGTTCACGTCGGCAGGACACTGCCGGGGACTGCATGTTCGGTGGATGGGACAACGTGTCGAGACAGCAAGGAAACCGGCGCGGGCGATCGGCTGACCGCTCCCCAGTGGCTTCTTTATTTACGCAGGTGCGCTTACGTACTTTTACTGCTCAGTTGTGATGCGAACGTAAATTTTGATGGCGCCGATCATATTTTCAGGTAGATCCGGCGGCCATCCAGAGCCCACACCACGCCCCACCACACCGCCACGAAGCCCAGCGCGCACAGCAGCGACGCCCGCGCAGGCGCCGCCGGCATGGCCGCCGCCAGCGCAGTGAATGCCCACGCCCAGGCACCGCTCGCACCCAGCACCAAGGCCATCGCCGAGGACCCAAGATAGGCGGCAATCGCGTTCACCCCGAAGCGTCGGCCCAGCGCCGGGGCACCCCAGCGATCGATCAGCAGGTGCGCCAGCAGCAGCGCAGTCACCGACAGCCCGCCGCTCCAGAGCACGAAGCTGGGCGTCCACAGGTGCTTGTTGAGCGGCAGCCACAGGCTGGCCACGCCGCCCAGCGTCAGGCAGGCCGCCGCCAGCACGGCCAGGCCGCCCACCTGCCCCGCACGCAGCGCGGCGCCCGCGCGCAGGCCCAGCAACGTGGTCGCGAGCGCCCCCAGGCTGCTCAGCAGGCCTTCGGGGTCATGCCCGAGCCCGCTGACGGGGTCGTACTTGTACAGAAACGGTGCGAACAACGCGGTATCCAGCCGGCTGGCCGGGTTCACCCACGGCGCCAGCGAATCGGCCCCGAGCAGGATCGCCGCGTAGGCCGCCAGCAGCACGCCGATGACCCACCACTGCGTGCGCGCGCGCGTGTAGATCGCGAGCAGCCCGACCACCGCCACGCACAGCGCGATCCGTTGCAGCACACCCCATAGCCGGTACGCCGGCAGCTCGACCAGCCACCAGGCCAGCAGGTGCAGCAGCGCACCGGCCAGCAGGATGCGCAGGGCGCGCTGCAGCAGCCCGCTGCGCAGCGCCGGGCGCAGGCTGGCATCACCGGCACGCGGGGCCAGGCTGAAGGCCATCGACACGCCGGCGATGAACAGGAACAGCGGGAAGATCAGGTCGGTCGGGGTGAACCCATGCCAGTCCGCGTGCAGCAGCGGCGCATACACGTGGTTCCAGTCGCCAGGGTTGTTGACCAGCAGCATCGCGGCCACGGTCAGCCCGCGCAGGGCGTCGATCGAGCCCATGCGCGGCGATGCGGCCGCGCTCACGCGTCCTCGCGCTGGCCGGCGATCCAGGTGCTGCGCACCTGTAGCGCGTCGTCGAGCAGCACCAGGTCGGCCTGGTAACCCTCGGCGATCTCGCCCAGGCGATCGTCCAGGTTGAGGAACTGCGCCGGGTAGCGCGACGCCATGCGCGCGGCTTCCTCGAGTGGCAGGCCGAGCAGCTGCACCGCGTTGCGCACCGCCGTGGCCATGTCCAGCGCCGAGCCGGCCAGCGAGCCGGCCGCGTTGCGCACCACCCCGTCCACCGCGGTGATCACCTCTCCATACAGTTCGTAGCTCGGACTGTCGGCGCCCACCGGCGGCATCGCGTCGGTCACCAGCATCACCTTGCCGCGCGGCTTGGCCGCCAGCGCCACGCGCAGGCTGGCCGGGTGCACGTGCACGCCATCGGCGATGATCCCGACCCAGCTGTCGCGGTCTTCCAGCGCCGCGCCCACCGCCCCCGGCTCGCGCCCGGTCAGCGGCGACATCGCGTTGTACAGGTGGGTGAAGCCGCGGATGCCGGCATCCAGCCCGGCGCGTGCTTCCTCGTAACTGGCCGCGGTGTGGCCGGCGGCGACGATCACGCCACGCTCGACCAGCGCGCGGATGCTCTCCAGCGGCACCCGCTCCGGGGCCAGCGTGAGCAGGGTGACGCCATTGTCGAGCGAGGCCGCCATCGCGATCTCGTCGGCATCGGGCACGCGGAACTTGTTGGCGTCGTGGGTGCCCTTGCGCGCTGGCGCGATATACGGGCCTTCCAGGTGGATGCCGAGCACGCCGGGCACGCCCTGCGCGATCGCAGCGCGGGTGGCATCGATCGCGCGGCGCATCACCTGCGCATCGTCGCTGATCAGGGTGGGCAGCAGGCTGGTGGTGCCGAAGCGGCGGTGCGCGGCGGCCAGCGTGCGCAGGCTGTCCACGTCCGGCGTGTTGTTGAACAGCACGCCGCCGCCGCCGTTGACCTGGGCATCGATGAAGCCCGGCAGCAGCCAGCCGCCGCCCAGGTCCATCTGTTCATCGGCGCTGCCCAGCTGCGGGGCCGCGTCGGAGAGCAGCGCGGTGATCCGGCCGTCCTCGATCACCACCGCGAGGTCGTCGCGGAACTCGTCGCCCGCCAGGATGCGGGCGTTGCGCAGCACGGTTCTCATCAGACGGTTTCCGTTACCTTGTTCAGATGCGGCGGCAGGTCGGGGTTGTGCCCCCGCCGCAGGGCCAGTGCGTTGATGGCGCGATAGAACGCCTGCACGGTGAGCAGCGGCGCGCACGCCGGGTGCGGCGCCACCGGCAGCGGCAGGTCGCCGCCGACGTCGGCCAGCCACACCTGCGCATCGCGTGCGCCGAACTCCTGCAGCACCGCGCGGGTGCCCGCCCCGGTTTCATCGGGCTGGGCGAAAGCCAGCACCGGGAAGCCGGGACCGACCAGCGCCATCGGGCCATGCTTCACTTCGGCCGAGCTGTAGGCCTCGGCATGCAGGCCGCAGGTTTCCTTGAACTTGAGCGCCGCCTCCTGCGCCGCGCCCAGGCCCAGGCCGCGGCCGAGCACGAACAGGTTGTGCGCCGGCACCAAGCCGTCGGTGAGCGCGGACCAGTCGCTGTCCCAGGCCTGCCGCAGCGCGTCGGGCAGTGCGCGCAGCGAGGCGATCAGCGCCGCGTCCTGGGTCCAGTAGGCCACCAGTTGCAGGATCGCCGACAGCGAAGCCAGGTAGCTCTTGGTCGCCGCGACGCTGCGCTCGGCGCCGGCCCCCAGCGGGATCACCGTTTCGGCCAGCTGCGCCAGCGGCGAATCCTCCACGTTGACCAGGGCCACCACCCGCGCGCCGGCCGCGCGTGCGGCCTCGGCGTTGCGCAGCAGGTCCGGGCTCTTGCCCGACTGCGAAATCACGATGTACAGCGCGCCGCGCAGCTTCAGCGGCGCTTCGTAGACCGAACCCACCGACGGCGAGGCCGATGCGGTGACCAGGCCGAGCCGGGTCTCCAGCAGGTACTTGGCGTAGGTGGCGGCATGGTCCGAGCTGCCCCGCGCGCAGGTCACCACGAACGGCGGCGGCGCCGCGCGCAGGCTGGCGGCCAGGGTCTCCACCGCGACCTGGTTGCGCGCGAACTGCGCGGCGATCACGTCGGCGGCTTCCGCGGCTTCGCGGTACATCAGGGTGTCGTGGGGGGCAGGCAGGGACATGCGGGACTCAGGTGGTTTCAGGAGAAGGAGGGCGCGTGCCCTGCGGGCGCATCGGTGCGGTGGATCCGCGCACCACCAGCTGCGGGACGAAGCCCTGGTTCTGCAGCTGCAATGGCGCGTCGTCGTAGGCATCGCTGCGCAGCTGCGCGATCAGCAGGCGCGCGGCATGCCGGGCGATGTCTTCGGTGGCCTGCTTGGCGGTGGTCAGCGGTGGCCACGACTGGCGCGAGAACGGGCTGTCCTCGAAGCCGGCGATGGACAGGTCGTAGGGCACGTTCATGCCCGCCGACTTGGCCGCCGCCAGCACGCCGGCGGCGATCTCATCGTTGGACCCGAAGATCGCCGTCGGTGGCTCGCGCAGCGCCAGCAGCCGGCGCGCGCCACGGAAGCCATCGTCGAAGGTGTAGTCGCCCTGCACCACCAGATGCTTGTCGATGCTCATGCCGTAGTCACGCAATGCCGCTTCATAACCGGCGTAGCGCTCGCCGCTGGAGCGGTGCGAACTGCCGCCCCAGAGGAAGCCGATGCGCAGGTGGCCAAGCTGGATCAGGTGCTCGGTGATTTCATAGGCGGCCTCGCGGTCGTCGACGAACACGCAGGCCCCGTCTTCGGGGTCGGCGGTGGCGGCGATGATCCGCACCAGCTTGATGCCGCGTGCGGTGAGCGCCGCCACCAGATCGGCGCGTTCGGACATCGGCGCGGTCAGCACCAGCCCGGCCAGGCGCGAACGCTGCACCCAGTCGGCCAGCTCTTCGGCCAGCATCGGCGAGCTCGAATCGCAGGGATGGATCTGCAGGCCGAACCCGGTCTCGCGGCAGGCGGCCAGCACGCCGTTCTGCACGCCGATGATGTGGTACGGGTTGGGGTTGTCGTAGACCAGCCCCACCACCAGCGTGGTGCCGGTGCGCAGGTTGCGCGCGGCCGGATCGGGCTCGTAGTCCAGCTCGGCGATCGCCCGCAGCACCCGCGCACGGGTGGCCTGCATGACCGAGGGCTCATTGTTGATGACGCGCGAGACGGTCTTCAGTGACACCTTGGCCCGTTCGGCGACATCCTTGATGGTCGCTCTGCGCATGCTCTTTTCCTGCGGATCCCGTTGGACGTCCATGATCGCCGATCACTGCCCGTCGCGGGACAGCCCCACCCGGTGGCCACGCACCGAGTAGAACAGGATGTACAGGTAGCAGGGCACCATCAGCCCGGCGAACACCCACTGGAAGTCGACGTGCTGCTTGAGCACGGCAAACAGCTGGGGAATGATCGCGCCACCGGCGATGGCCATCACCAGCAGGGCCGAGCCGGTCTCGGTGAAGCGGCCCAGCCCGCGGATGGCCAGCGGGAAGATCGCCGGCCACATCATGGCGTTGGCAAAGCCCAGCGCGGCCACGAAACCGACCGACACATAGCCGTGGGTGAGCAGCGCGCCGATGCAGAACAGCACGCCGAGCACGGCGGAAATGCTCAGGTAACGCGACTGCGAGACCCGGTGCGGGATCAGCGCCAGGCCGACCAGGTAGCCCAGCAGCATCGCGCCCAGGGTGATCGAGGTGAACATCTTGGTCTGGTCCAGCGGCAGGCCGAAGCCGTGGCCGTAGGTGCCGATCGCATCGCCGGCCATCACTTCCACGCCGACGTATACGAACAGGCACAGCACGCCCAGCCACAGGTGCGGGAACTGGAAGATGCTGGTGCGCTCGGCCAGCCCCGGCGCGCGGGCCGGGGTGGCATTGGCTTCCGACGTTTTCAGCTCGGGCAGCGGCGAGAACAACACGCCGACGGCCAGCACCACCAGCAGCCCGGCCATGGCCATGTACGGCAGCTGGATCTTGGCGGCGAAGTCGTTGAGCAGCACCGTCCTGGCCGCCGCATCGGCCGCCTTCACCTGCGCGTCCAGGTCGCCGATGCCGTGCAGCACCAGCGTCCCGATCAACACCGGGGCGAGCATGCCGGCGATCTTGTTGCAGATCCCCATCAGCGCGATGCGCCGGGCCGCGGTTTCGATCGGGCCCAGGATGCTGATGTACGGGTTGACCGCGGTCTGCAGCAGGGCCAGGCCGCTGCCGATGATGAACAGGCCGCTGAGCGCACCGGGGTACCAGCGCTGCTGCGCGAAGTGGGCGAAGACCACCGCGCCGACCGCCATCACCAGCAGGCTCAGGCTCAGGCCCTTCTTCATGCCGGTGCGCTTGAGGATCCAGGAGGCCGGCAGCGCCAGGAAGAAATAGGAGAGGTAGAACACCATCAGCACCAGGAAGGCACCGACCTCGTCCAGCTCGAAGGCGAGCTTGACGAAGGTGATCAGCGGCCCGTTGAGCCAGGTGAAGAAGCCGATCAGGAAGAACAGCACGCCGATGATCAGGATCGAGGTGAGCACGCTCGAACGCGCGGAGGCAGCAGGCACGGCAGACATCAAGAGAGCTCCTGCATCGACGGCGCCAGGCGGCGTCGGAAGAGTGACTGGGAACAACGTTGTCACATTTATTCGTCGCCGCCTGCGGGTTTGTCAACAACCGGTTTTCGTCGCCGCCGCTGGTTCGGGGATGTTGCACCTGCGCAGATTGCACGCCCCGCCACGCCTTACGGCCGCTACGTCACCCCTTTCGGGCGGTGTGCAGAAACATGGCGGGCCGTGGCTGGAAACGTTTTCCTGCGGCACTGGCCGCTGCGGCGCAACATCGAAAGTGTGAGGTTATCGTTGACATCGTTGTCAGAACGATTACAGACTCCGCCTCAATCGCCGGGTCAGACCGGTCGTGCATACCCAAGGGAGCCCGTGTGATCGCAGCCGCCCACTCTGTACCGGCCCATGCCCTGCCCCATGCGGTGCCGCCGTTCCTGGCCGCCGACGTGGGGGGTACGCATGTCCGCGTGGCCAGGGTGCAGGCCGGCCTGGACCCGGACCATCCGGTGCAGTTGCTGGAGTACCGCAAGTTCCGCAATGCCGATTACCCCGGCCTGAGCGCCATCCTGGCCGAGTTCCTCGGCAGTGGCCCGCGCCCGGCGCACTGCGTGGTGGCCACCGCTGGCGTGGCGCGCGAAGACGGCACCGTGATCACCGCCAACGTGCCCTGGCCGCTGTCGGCGCGCCGGATCGAGCAGGATGTCGGCCTGGAGCAGGTCTACATCGTCAATGATTTCGAAGCGGTGGCCTACGCCGCCGCCCAGGTCGATGCCAGCGGCGTGCTGCAGTTGACCGGCCCGGCCACGGCCCCGCGCGGCCCCACCCTGGTGGTCGGCCCCGGCACCGGGCTGGGTGCGGCGGTCTGGATCCCCACCCCTCATGGCGCGGTGGTCCTGGCCACCGAGGCCGGCCAGCCCACCCTGGCCAGCACCACCGAACTGGAAATGGCGATCGTGCGCCAGATGCAGCGCGAGCATGCGCACGTCTCGGTGGAGCACGCGTTGTCCGGCCCCGGGCTGATGAACCTGTATCGCGCGCTGTGCGCGCTGGACGGGCAGACGCCCACGCTGACCACGCCCGATGCGGTCACCGCCGCCGCGATGGCCGACCAGGACCCGACCGCGCGCCTGAGCCTGGAGGTCTTCTGCGGCCTGCTCGGCAGCACCATCGGCGACATGGCCCTGCAGTACGGCGTCACCGGCGGGGTGTACCTGGCCGGCGGCATCCTGCCGCAGATCCGCGAATTCCTGTTGAACAGCACGTTCGTGTCCCGGTACCTCAACAAGGGCCCGATGCGCGAAGCGCTGGAACGCATTCCCGTGAAGGTGGTCGAGCACGGGCAGCTGGGCGTCATCGGCGCCGCCAGCTGGTACCTGGGACATAGGGACCACCCGAACGCCTGACGGCGCGCCGGGCAAGCAACACGCAGTACGTGGCACCCATGGCGCGCCCCCGGTCAGGGACGCGCGGCAAAGTCGTACCAGACGCACGAAGACACACGCCGTCGCCGGCGAACCATCGGATTGATGAGGAGAGACATCATGAACCACCGCAAGAGTCTGCTTTCGGCAGCCATTTTCAGCTGTCTGGTGTTCGGCGCGCAGGCGCAGGAAACCTCCACCACCCCGACCGACCTGGACACGGTCAGCGTCGTCGGCATCCGCGCCAGCCTGGAAAAGTCGCTGGACACCAAGCGCAACAACGTGACCATCTCCGAGGCGATCACCGCCGAGGACATCGGCAAGTTCCCCAGCACCAACGTGGCCGAGGCGCTGTCGCAGCTGCCCGGCATCTCGCTGGACCGTCGTTTCGGCCAGGGTGAGCGGGTCAGCATCGACGGCACCGATCCCAGCCTCAATCTGTCCTTCCTGGACGGCCACCCGGTCGCGCAGGCGATCTGGCTGTACGGCGAGCAGCCCAACCGCGGCTTCGACTACACCCTGCTGTCGCCGCTGATCCTGGGCCGCATGGAAGTCATCAAGTCCTCCGAAGCGCGCCTGACCGAAGGCAGCCTGGGCGGCACCATCCTGATGCACACCCGCCAGCCGCTGGACATGCGCGCCAATGAAGTGGCCGCCTCGGTGGGTTACAGCTACAGCGACCAGGCCAGCAAGGGCAAGCCGAACGCCTCGGCCATCTACAGCTGGAAGAACACCGACGAAACCTTCGGCATCAACGTCGCCGCGCAGCACTATGAAGAGCGCGTGGACCGCCAGGGCATGGAAGTGTTCGGCTACGCCAAGGCCTCCACCTTCACCAACGCGCCGGGCGTGGACCCCAACGCGGACGTGCCCAACTCGGTCAACGCCGCGTGGTTCCAGCAGGACCGCAAGCGCGACAGCGCCGTGGTCAACCTGCAGTTCAAGCCGACCGACGAACTCGAGTTCAACCTGAGCGGCCTGTACATCAAGGAAAACTTCGACAACTACAACCAGTCGATGTACTCCTTCCTGACCTGGAACCCGGGCACCGTCGGTGCCGTCAACCAGCTCGGCGACGTGCGCAACGGCGTGGTCAACAGCGGCCACTCCAACGCCAGCGCGACGGCCAACAGCGGCACGGTGATCTACGACAACAACGTGCGCGAATCCGAAGTGACCACCAAGGGCCTTGACCTGCGTGGCGCGTGGAAGGGCGACGGCTGGGGCATCAGCGGCCAGGTGGGCCAGAGCAAGTCCGAGAACAAGGACCTGGCCCAGTACTTCATCGAACCGTTCTACAACGGTGGCTTCAGCTGGAACCTGGACAAGGGCATCACCTTCGACAACCCCGATGCGGCCCGCAACCCGGCCAACTGGGGCTCGGCCGGTGGCTGGTTCGGCAACAACGGCATCTTCTCCACCGACAGCAAGGACACCTACGCACAGCTGGACTTCAACGTGCAGTTCGACAGCATCTTCAACCAGCTGCAGTTCGGCGTGCGCCACGGCAAGCATGAAGAAAGCTTCGACCTCAACGTGTACGGCGGCGTGCGCCCGGGCACCCTGGCCGACGTCGGCACCATCGGCCTGACCGACATCCAGGGCTTCAGCGACGGCCAGGGCCGCCACGTGCAGGTGGGCCGCGACAACGTGCTGAACTGGGTCAAGGGCAGCCCGCTGGACTACGCCAACCCGGATCCGGCCAGCTACCTCAACAACAGCTGGGCGCTGGAGCAGACCAACAACGCCGCCTACGCGCAGTTGAACTTCTCCAACGGCCCGGTGCGCGGCAACGTCGGCGTGCGCTACGTGGATTCCAAGACCGCCGGCAGCGGCTTCGTCTACGGCGGCACCCCGACCCTGACCGACCTGGACAGCAAGTGGCAGACCCAGACCAAGAAGGAAGATTTCCTGCTGCCGTCGGTCAACCTGGTCTATGACACCGACAGTGACTGGGTGTTCCGCTTCGGCGCCAGCAAGGTCATCGCCTGGGCGCCGTACAACCAGATGGTGAACAACACCTTCCTCAACGACACCACGCTTACCGGCAGCGGCGGCAACGCGGCCCTGTCGCCGTACGAGTCCTGGAACTACAACCTGTCGGCCGAGTACTACTTCGCCCCGCAGTCGGTGGTGGCCTGGTCGCTGTTCTACAAGAAGATCGACAACTACATCGATACCAGCGCGGTCACCGAACGCCAGTACAACTCGATCCGCGACACCTCGCCGGCCACCTGGGCCAACATCGTGGGCACCAACGGTTGCGCCGCCGACGGTTACTGCGACTACAGCATCCAGCGTCCGCGCAACGCCGGCAGCGGCCACGTCAAGGGCTTCAACCTCAGCTACCAGCAGCCCTTCGGCGAGAGCGGCTTCGGCCTGACCGCCAACTACACCTACGCCAACGGTGAGAACAACTCCGGCGATGCGCTGCCCTACCAGTCGCGCAACTCGGTCGCGTTCAGTCCGTACTACGAGAAGGGCCCGATCAACGCACGCCTGACCTACAACTGGCGTGACAGCTACCTGGCCGGCGGCTACGTCGCAGGCTCGGCACCGGCCAGCGTGGACGACTACGCCGAGCTGGGCGCCAGCTTCGGCTACACCTTCAACGAGAACTGGTCGCTGACGCTGGACGCGCAGAACCTGCTCAACGAAGAGTATTTCCAGTACCTGGGCGACAAGGACCACCTGGCCTCGCGTTACAAGAGCGGCCGCCGCTACATGGCCACGGTGCACTTCAAGTTCTGATCGCCATAGCACTATGCTGAACGCCTGAACGACGGGCCCGGACCTCCGGGCCCGTTTTTACAGGTGGAATCCGATTCGCACCACAGGAATGACCCGATGCATACCCGCACCCGTCGTACCTCGCTGTCACTGCTCTCCTTCGCACTGGCCCTGTCCCTGGCACCGCGCGCGCATGCCACCGATGCGCAGGCCGCCGACGGCCCACGCGCGCTGCCCGGTTCGCTCCCGCTGATCCCGGCGCCGGCCAAGGTGGAACGCCTCGACGGCGCCGCCTTCAACGTGCGCGCAAGCACCCCGGTGTGGGCCAGCGGCGAGGCCGCGCAGCGCGTGGCGGGCCAGTTCACCACCCTGCTGCGCAACAGCGGCGGCCCGGCCCTGCAGATCACACCCGGGCGCGGCACGCACGGCATCGCCTTCGTGCTGGACCCGTCGCTGAAGACCGGCGCCGAGGGCTACCAGCTGCGTTCCCAAGGCAACGGCGCCACCGTGCGGGCGGCCACCGAGGCCGGCCTGTTCTATGGCGCCGCCACGCTGTCCCAGCTGCTCAGCGGCGGCAGCAACGGCGTGCTGCCGGCGCTGCGCATCGACGACGCACCCCGTTTCAGCTGGCGCGGGCTGATGCTCGATTCGGCCCGCCATTTCCAGAGCCTGGACGAGATCAAGCGCGTGCTCGACGCGATGGCCGAACAGAAGCTCAACACCTTCCATTGGCATCTCACCGATGACCAGGGCTGGCGCATGGAGATCAAGCGCTACCCGAAGCTGACCGCGGTCGGCAGTTGCCGCATCCCCGCCGGCGATGGCGGCCGCGACCCGGTCACCGGCGCGGAGCGGCCGTACTGCGGCTTCTACACCCAGGACCAGATCCGCGAGGTGATCGCCTATGCCGCCGCGCGCCACATCCAGGTGATCCCGGAGATCGACGTGCCGGGCCATGCCACCGCCGCGATCGCCGCGTATCCCGAACTGGGCACGCTGGACACCCCGCTGAAGCCGCTCAGCGAATGGGGCGTGTTCCCCAACCTGTTCAACACCGAGGAAAGCACCTTCCAGTTCCTGGAGAACGTGCTGGAAGAAGTGATCACCCTGTTCCCGGCCAAGTACGTGCACGTCGGCGGCGACGAAGCGGTCAAGGACCAGTGGGAAGCATCGGCGCGGGTGCAGGCGCGCATGCGCGAGGTGGGCGCCGGCAATGAAATGGAGATGCAGAGCCACCTCATCAAGCGCCTGGAAACCTTCCTGGAGCAGCACGACCGCCGCCTGATCGGCTGGGACGAGATCCTCGAAGGCGGCCTGCCGCCGGAGGCCACGGTGATGTCCTGGCGCGGCACCGACGGCGGCCTGAAGGCGGCCAGCGAAGGCCACGACGTGGTGATGTCGCCGGTCACCGACATGTACATGGACTACCTGCAGACCCCCTCGGACAACGAACCGCCGGGCCGTCCGCTGACGACCCCGCTCGGCCGCGTGTACGGCTTCGAGCCGGTACCCGATGCGCTGGCCCGCGACAAGCAACAGCACATCCTCGGCCTGCAGGCGAACATGTTCACCGAGCACACGCGCAGCTACGCGCGCCTGCAGCACAACCTGTTCCCGCGGCTGGCGGCCGTGGCCGAGACCGGCTGGTCGCCGCGCGAGCGCCGCGATTACGCCGATTTCCTGGCCCGGCTGCCCAGCCAGCTGCAGCGCTGGCAGGCGATGGGCGTGGCCTACGCGCAGACCCCGTTCCAGGTGGAACTGGACAGCCACGACGACCGCAAGGCCGGCACCGCCACGTTGACGCTGCGCACCCCGCTCAACTACGAGGTCCGCTACAGCACCGATGGCGGCCCGGTCACCGCGCAGTCACCGCGCTACAGCACGCCGCTGACCCAGCCGCTGCCGGTCAAGCTGCAGGCGGCGACGTTCTTCAACGGGCAGCCGCTGGCCAGCGCGGCCAGCCGCTTCGAGCTCAGCGCGACGTCGCTGCTGAGCCGCAACGACCAGCAGTTGGCGATGTGCCCGGGCGAAGGCAAGCTGCTGCTGCGCCTGGAAGACGACGGCCCGGCCGATGGCCAGCGTGCGATCTTCAACGTGAACATCTTCAACCCGTGCTGGCTGTGGAAGGACGCCGATGTGGACGGCATCGCCAGACTGCGCGTGCGTGCCGGCCAGATTCCGTACTACTTCCAGTTGGCCCACGACGAACCGCAACGCACGTTCAGCCCCGCACGCAGTGCGCATGGCGAGATGGACGTACTCAACGGAAACTGCGATGGCACGCCGCTGGCCACGGTGAAGCTGCCGGCCAAGCCGGGGGCGGACGGGTTCATCACGCTGGACGCAGCCCTGCCGCGATCGGTGAAGGGGACGCAGGATCTGTGCGTGCGCTTCACCGGGGATACGCGGCCGACGATGTGGGTGCTGGATACGCTGACGCTGGTGCCGCGCTGAAGACAGGTGGAGGCGCCGGCCGTGGGCCGGCGCCCCGTGAATCCGACATGCTGTGGTTGCCGGCCCTGGGCCGGCCCTACCGGCCGTTTATCCGCGCAGGCGCAGCAGCAGGTCGCGCAGCGGGGTGAACGCGAGCGCCATGCCGGCAATCACGCCGATGCTGTTGGCCAACGCGTCCATCGCGTCGGCCATGCGGTTGTCGGTCAATGCCGCCTGCAGGAACTCGATGCCGATCCCCAACCCGACCAGGCCCGCGGCGGCCCACAGCAGGGCCGCGCGGGTGCGGTAGATCTGTACCGCCGCACCGGCCAGCACGAAGTAGGCCAGGAAATGCTCGACCTTGTCGCTGTTCGGCGGCAGGTCCAGCGGCGGCGGCGGAATCAGGCAGACGGTGATCGTCACCGCGATCGCCAGCCACCACAGGCCCAGCCAGAAGCGCGGCCAGCGCAGCGGCTTCAACATCCCTGTCGGGGTCATCTCAGAGGCGCCAGGTCAGGTCGCCGAGGGTGAACGCGGGCTCGAAATCCACGTCGCGCTGGAAGCCCATCACCTGGAAGCGCTCGCCCATGCCGGTGGGCAGGGTGAGCTTCTTGACCTGGTCGCGCAGGCGCACCTGGCCGAATTCGTCCACCCGCGCCTCGGCCTTCTGCAACAGCGCGTCCAGCCCGTTGCCCAGCAGGAAACTGGCCTGGGTGCAGTAGCCGGCGATCTCGAAGCCGGCCCCGGTGCCGGCCTCGGCCAGCGCGGTGAAGTCCACCGACGCGGTCAGGTCCTGCAGGCCGGGCCAGCGGTAGAGGTCGTTGTGCACCTGGTGGCGGTAGAACGCGCGCACCGTGCCATCGTCGCGCTCGTCCTGGTAGTACTCCGTGCGCGGGTAGCCGTAGTCGATGAACAGCATCGCGCCACGCTGCATGCCGCCGGCCACGGCCTGGATCCAGTACGGCAGCTGCGGCAGCAGCTCGGAGCGGTAGCCGTCGGCGAATGGCCGTTCGCGATACTGCTCGACGTGGCGCACCGCCGCGCTGAGCATCGCATCGGCCGGCTGCGCGCCGCGGATGAAAGCACCGTCGGCATCCAGCTCCACGGTTTCCTCGTAGACCATCCCATCGCGCGCCAGGAAGCGCGGCGTGGGCAGTGCATCGATCACCTCGTTGGCGAACACGATGCCGTCCCAGTCGTCATCGAACGGCCCGTCCAGCCACTCCACCAGCTCGAACACCGGCCCGATCAGCGCCTTCTCCAGGCGTTCGCGCTGGCGCTCGCGCAGGTCCGCGCTGGGCTCCAGGATCGCGTAGCGTTCGGGCAGCGCGTCCAGCTCGAGCATGCGCTTGAGCATCACCTCGGCGAACGCACCGCTACCGCCGCCCAGTTCCATGAAGCGGGCCTGCGGGCCCAGCTGCTGCATCACCGGCGCGATCGCGTTGGCCAGCGTCGCCGCAAACAGCGGCCCCAGCTCCGGCGCGGTGGTGAAATCGCCGGATTCCCCGAACTTGCTGGCACCGGCGCTGTAGTAGCCCAGCCCCGGCGTGTACAGGCTCAGCTCCATGAAGCGGGCGAACGGCATGGCACCGCCATTGGCGAGGATCTCGGCGCGCAGCGCCGCGGCCAACTGGTCGCTGTGGGCCAGGGCGTCGGAATCGGGGGTGGGCAGTGGGGAATGCATGGTGCAGGCGATTGCGGTGACAATGCACAGCATAGCCGAGCAGGGAGTACCCCCGATGACCGATACCGCACCCGTCGTGCTGATCACCGGCAGCGCGCGCCGGATCGGCGCGGCGATCGCCCGCCAGTTCCATGCCTGCGGGTGGTCGGTGGTGCTGCACGCCCACACCTCCACCGCCGAACTGCAGCAGATGGCCTTCGACCTGGACATGCTGCGCCCCGGCAGCGTGCTGGCCCTGCAAGCCGACCTGCGCGACGCAGCGGCCATTCCCGACCTGGTCGAACAGACCGTGGCCCAGTTCGGGCGGCTGGATGCGCTGGTCAACAACGCCTCCAACTTCTACCCCACCCTGCTCGGCCAGATCACCGCCGAGCACTGGGACGACCTGTTCGCGGTCAATGCGCGTGCCCCGCTACTGCTGGCCCAGGCCGCCGCGCCCCAGCTGCGCCGGCACCTGGGCTGCATCGTCAACCTGACCGACCTGCACGGCACCCAGCCGATGCGCGACCACCCGGTCTACAGCGCGGCCAAGGCCGCGCTGGAAATGATCACCCGCTCGCTGGCGCTGGAACTGGCGCCCAAGGTGCGGGTCAATGCGGTGGCACCGGGCGCGATCCTGTGGCCGGAACAGGGCAAGGACGATTTCGCCCAGCAGGCGCTGCTGCTGCGCACCCCGCTGGCGCGCACCGGCAGGGTCGAAGAGATCGCCGAGGCGGTGTACTGGCTGGTCACCGACGCCCCCTTCATCACCGGGCACACCCTGCGCGTGGACGGCGGACGCACGCTGTCGTAATGCCAGCCGTGGACCGGCCTGCATGCCCCGGCAGTGTCGCCATTGCGGCCAACGGCCGGCGCGCCCGGGTTACCCGGGCAGCAGCTCCATCGTCTCGAACGGCTCGCCGTACTGGCGATGCGCGCGCCACAGCGTGGCCAGGTCCAGTCCGCTGACCGGGTCGATGAATGCCGGCGCGATGTCGGCCAGCGGCTTGAGCACGAAAGCGTGCTTGAGCTCCGGGCGCGGGATGCGCAGGTGGCCCGGGCCTTCCACGATCAGGTCGCCGTAGAACACCACGTCCAGGTCCAGGGTGCGGTCGGAGAAGCGCGGGCCGCTGCGATCACGGCCGTGCGCGTCTTCCAGCGCATGCAGCCAGGCATCCAGCGCATCGAGCGGCAGGTCGGTGGTGATCGCCACCGCGTTGTTGAGGAAGTCCGGGCCGTCAAAGCCCACCGCGGCGGTGCGGTATGCGGGCGAGACGGCGATGGCGCCGAAGCGCGCGCGCAGGGCCTCCACCGCGGCGTGAAGATGCTGTTGCGGCTGCAGGTTGCTGCCCAGGCTCAGGAGCACAGTGGTCATGGTATTCAGCGTGCGTGGGGCGAATCCACACGGGGCCAACAGGGCCTCCGCATAGAATCGGGGTGCACATCATAGGACACCGACATGACCTATTGCGTCGGCATCGAGGTGGACGAGGGCCTGGTCTTCGCCGCCGATACCCGTACCAACGCGTCGCTGGACGACGTCCGCGTGCATCGCAAGCTGCACGAATTCGAGTTTCCCGGGCAGGCCGCCTTCGTGATCATGGCCGCCGGCAACCTGGCCACCACCCAACTGCTGGTCTCGCGGCTGCGCCGCGACGTGGAAGAAGGCCGCGAGCAGAACCTGCGCGCCTACCGGCACCTGTTCGAGGTGGCCGAGTACGTGGGGCGCATCCTGGTCGACAGCCAGGTCAAGAGCAGCACGCCCGAGCACGGCCACGACGGGGTCAACACCCAGGCCACGCTGATCCTCGGCGGCCAGGTCGGCGGCGAGCAGCCCGGCATGTACATGATCTACCCGCTGGGCAACGCGATCGCCGCCTCGCCGGAGACGCCGTTCCTGCAGATCGGCGAGTCCAAGTACGGCAAACCGATCCTGGACCGCATCATCCGCCCGCCGACGCGACTGGAAGACGCCGCGCGCACCGCGATCGTGTCGCTGGACTCGACCATCCGCTCCAACCTGTCGGTGGGGCTGCCGGTGGACCTGGTGCTGATCCGCAAGGGCGACCTGCGCATCAGCCAGCGCATGCGCCTGGCCGGCGACAGCCCGCTGTATGCGGAAATCCACGGCAGCTGGTCGCACAAGCTGGAGCAGGCCGTGGCCAGCCTGCCGGCGTTTCCCTGGGAACGCTGACCCGGTAACGCCGGCCGTTGGCCGGCATCACCTTGTGCGGATCAGGCGGTTTCCAGCGCCTCGGCGACCGAGCGGAACACCTGCTGCATCTCCAGCGGCTTGCGCAGCACGTGCACGTTGATCATCGGCGGAAATACCGCCAGCGGCACGGTGACGTCCGCCTCCTCCAGCACCAGCGCCGGACCGCGGAAGCCCAGTGCGGCCATCTCGCCCAGCAGGTGGCTGGCCGAGAGCAGCTTGGAGCCGGCATCGGCGATCACCAGCGCCGGCATCGCCTCCTGCTGCATCCAGCGCAGCGCGGCGGCACCATCGGAGGCCAGCTGCAGGTGGTAGCCCTGGCTGGACAGCGCGTTGCCCAGCAGCGACAGCCGCGTGGCTTCGCCATCCACCACCAGGATCGACTGGCCGGTACCGGCGGCAATCGGCTGGTCCACCGCTTCGCTGTCCGCCCCCACCTCCTGCATCGGCAGCAGCAGATCGAACCGCGTCCCCACCCCCACCGTGCTGTCCACGTGGATGCTGCCACGCGCGCCTTCGATGATGCGCTTGCACGAGATCAGCCCCAGCCCGGTGCCGTTGGCCTTGGTGGTGAAGAACGGATTGAACAGGTGCGACAGGGTATCGGCGCTCATCCCGGTGCCTTCGTCGGTCACCGAGATGCGCAGCCAGTCCTCGCCCTGGCCATCGCGATCGGCGGCGGCGCGCAGGGTCAGGCGACCGCCATTGGGCATGGCCTGGATCGCGTTCAACGACAGGTTCAGCAGCACCTGCTGCAGTTCGGTGTAATTGGCATCCACGCCCAGGCCGTCGTCGGCCACGTCCAGGTGCAGGCTCACCTTGTCCGGCAGGTTGCTGCGCAACAGCAGCTCCACCGCCTCGAACAGGTGGGCGATGCAGATCTGCTCGCTGGGTTTGCGCGAGCCGCGCACGAAGGACAGCATCGACTCAGCCATCTCGTGCCCGCGCCGGCCGCACTCGGCGATGATGTCGGCCAGGTGGTGCAGCTGCGGGTCATCGGTGCGCGCCTTGAGCAGGTCCGGCATGATCAGCAGCGGCTGCAGGATGTTGCGCAGGTCGTGGCTGAGCCCGGCGGCCAGCAGCGACAGGCTCTCCAGGCGCTGCGCGCGCATCAGTTCGGCTTCCACCCGCTGGCGGTCGATCGTGCTGCGCGACTCACGCACCGCGCGGGCCACCGCGGACGGCAGGCGCGCCGGCTGGTGCTTGATGATGTAGTCGTTGGCGCCCTGGTGCAGCGCGGCCACCGCGTTTTCCTCACCCATCGTGCCGGACACGAAGATGAAGGGCACGTCCGGATGCCAGCCGCGCACGATCTGCAGCGCCTCGTTGCCGGAAAAACCGGGCATGGCCAGGTCCGACAGCACGATGTCCGGGGCGAACCGGGCCAGCGCTTCGCGCAGCTCGCCGGCGCTCTCCACCCGCTCGAAGCTGGCCTCAAGCCCGGCATCGAGCATCTGCTCGCACATCAGTTCGGCGTCCTCGGGGGAGTCTTCCACCAGCAGGACGCGCAGCATTCCCAGCGAGGGGCCAGTGAGCGGCATGGGCTTACTCGACTTCCGGCGCCTGGTTGATCACCGCCCAGAACTTGCCCAGGGTCTGGACCGCACCAAAGAACTGGTCCACGTCCACCGGCTTGACCACGTAGGCATTGACGCCCATGTCCCAGCTGCGGGCCAGGTCGCTTTCTTCGCGCGAGGACGACAGGATCACCACCGGCAGGCGCTTGAGCTCCTCGGTGTTGCGGATCTCGCGCAGCACTTCCAGGCCGTCCATGCGCGGCATCTTGATGTCCAGCAGCAGCACCGCCGGCAGGCCTTCCTCGCGGTTGGCGTAGGCACCGCGGCGAAGCAGGTAGTCCATCGTTTCCACGCCGTCTTCGACGTGCACGATCGGGTTGGCCAGGCGAGCCTCTTTGAGGGCGTCGACAGCCATCTCGGCGTCGGCAGGGCTGTCCTCGGCGAGGAGGATGGTACGAAGTGCGGTCATGCGGCAGGGCCCTTGTTGATTGCGTCGAGCGCAGGGGGAAGCAGGAAATGGAAGGTGGCGCCCGCATCGACGGCCGACTCGGCCCAGATGCGGCCGCCGTGCCGGGTCAGCACGCGGCGCACGCTGGCCAGGCCGATGCCGGTGCCGGGGTAGTCGCTGGCCTTGTGCAGGCGCTGGAACACGCCGAACAGCTTGCCGGCGTACGCCATGTCGAAGCCGGCGCCGTTGTCGCGCACGGTGAACAGGTGGCCACCGTCGGGTTGTTGCTGGTACTCGACCTCGATCCGGGCCGGGTCGCGGTTGGAGGAATATTTGAGCGCGTTGCCAAGCAGGTTCAACCACACCTGCCGCATCATGTTTTCGTCCGAGACCAGGATCGGCAGCGGGGCCACCGTCCACTCCACCTGGCGATGCACGCCGGTCTCTTCGGCCTCGCTCTGCAGGTTGGCCATCAGCATGGCGCGGGTATCGGCCACCAGCGACTGCATGTCCACCGCCTGCATGCGCATCGCCGCGCGACCCAGCCGCGAGTAGACCAGCAGGTCATCGATCAGCGCCGCCATGCGCCGCGCCGAATTGGAGATCACGCCCAGGTAGTGCAGGGATTTTTCATCGGCCTGGTCGCCCAGGTGCCGAGCCAGCTTGTCAGAGAACCCGCCGATGTGGCGCAGCGGCGCGCGCAGGTCGTGGGACACCGAGTAGCTGAAGGCTTCCAGCTCACGGTTCACCTCGGAGACCTGCTCCACCTTGCCCTCCAGCTGGCGGTTCAGTTCTTCCACGCGCTGCTGCACGGCGCGCTGCACGGTGACGTCGCTGACGGTCATCAGCACCACTTCGTCGTCCTTGTCCGGCAGCGGCATGCGCCGGGCATTGATCAACATCGTGCGCACCTGCTCGTCGGCGGTGCGCTGTTCGTGCTCGTAATCCCACAGCTCGCGGCCGCGCAGCAGCACGTCGATCAGGCGCTGGCGCACCACCGCATCGTTCCACGCGCCATCGCCGATGCCGTCAAGGCGCAGCCCTTCCGCCGGCTGCTCCTCGTCCAGGCCGTACAGTTCGGCGAACGCCGGATTGTGCAGCTGCACCTTGAGCTCGCGGTCGAGCAGCACGATCGGCTCGCGCACGGTGTGGAGCACCGAGGCCGCACGCGCGGCCGAGCGCAGCGAGGCACGCTCGGCCGTGGCGCGATGGGCGATCTGGCGGTGCAGCAGCCACAGCACCAGCCCCAGCAGCGCCAACTGCACCGCCAGCGCGGACCAGGAGACGAGCTCGGTCTGCCGCTGCTGCTTCTGGAAGGCCAGGCTGCGCTCGTTCAGCAGCGTTTCCTCGGTGGCCTGCAGTTCTTCGATCAGGCCGCGGATCGGGTAACGGGTGGTCAGGTCCTGGACCAGCTCGCGCTGGTCCGAATCCGGTGTGCTGCGGGCCAGTTGCCGGGCGAGCTCCATGCGCCGCTCCACCATCGACTGGATGCGACCGATGCGGATCAGCTGGTCGGGGTTGTCGCGGGTCAGTTCGGCCAGTCGCGCCAGCCGCCTCGGGATGTCCTTGGCCTGGCCCAGGCGCTCGCGCAGGCCCGGCGCATCGACGCCCTTGGACATCGTGAGCGCGGCCGATTCCACATCGCGCACGTCGGCCTGGAGCTGGTACACCGCCACGCCCACGTCCTGGGTATGGCTCACCCAGCGCATGGCTTCGACGTTGTCATCGGCCAGCTTGCGCAAGGTCAGCCACGGCACCACGATGATGGCCACCGCGGCCAGTGCCAGTGCCGGCAAGCGCCAGCGATCCCAGACGTCGTCACTGAAAACCAGCGCCATATTCCCTCTTCAGCTCGCGGTGCCGTTGCCGGCGGTGGCCCCATCGCGGCCGCCTCGGCCCCACTGGCGCGCCGGCGCAGGTGAAGCCCTGAATATACCGCAGCGCATTGTGAATAGGGCTGCTGTTTTTTTCTGAACCATTCAAACAGGACGAGGGCGCGCCAGTCGGCGCGCCCTCGTGCATAGCGGTCAAACACTCCGCTGGATCAGCGCTTGGCGGCCTTGGCGGCACCGCCAGCGACCTTCAGGCCGGTGGAGTCGACGCTCTTGACGCCCTTGATGCCCTTGGTCACGCGCAGGGCCTTGTCATACTCGGCCTGCGTGGCCACGGTGCCCTTCAGGGTCACCACGCCGTTCACGGTTTCCACCATGACTTCGGTGCCCGGGACATTCTTGCTGGTCAGCAGATCGGTCTTGACCTTGGTGGTGATCCAGCTGTCGGTCACCGGCTCGGCCGAATCATGCGTGTCGGCGTGGGTCATCGCCGCGTGGTCGGTGGTCTTCGGCGGATCCTTGGCCATGGCGGAGGAGGTACCCAGCACCATGCCGAGGGCCAGCGAAGCAGCAAGCAGAGTGCGCGTAGTGTTGGTCATGTTCGGTGTCTCCTTGGGTGTGTGGCCAGTGTCCGGGGAAGCCCGTGTTCGCCACGTGCGCGGAACATAACGCCGCCGTGAACCACTCAGCTTCCTGCACAACCGTTCATGTTCCGCCCTGCGCGCGCAGCCGCTACGCTGGTTGCCCCCGTCTTGATGGAGCTCGCCATGACCACGCCCCTGCAGGTGGGATTGATCGGCTACGGGCTGGCCGGCAGCGTGTTCCATGCGCCGCTGATCCAGCACACCCCCGGACTGGTGCTGCACAGCATCGTCAGTTCGCAGCGCGACCGGCTGCTGCGCAGCTTCACCGACGTGCGCATCTGCGCCACGCCGCAGCAGCTGTTCGAGGATCCGGCCCTGGACGCGGTGGTGATCGCCACGCCCAACCGCGACCACGCGCCGCTGGCGATCGCAGCGTTGCAGGCTGGCAAGCATGTGCTGGTGGACAAGCCCTTCACCCTGGACGTGGCCGAGGCCGAGGCGGTGGTGCAGGCCGCGCAGGCGGCCGAACGGGTGGTCAGCGTGTTCCAGAACCGCCGCTTCGATGCGGACTTCCTTACCCTGCGCCGCCTGCTCGATGCTGGCGTGCTGGGCGAGGTCGCCGAGTGCCACTCGCACTTCGACCGTTATCGCCCGCAGGTACGCGATCGCTGGCGCGAGAGCGATGCCCCTGGTGCCGGCCTGTGGATGGACCTGGGGCCGCACCTGCTCGACCAGATGCTGCAGCTGTTCGGCTGGCCCGAGGCGATCAGCGCCGACCTGGCCGCGCAGCGCGGGGATGCGCGCAGCGATGATTATTTCCACGCGGTGCTGCACTACCCGCGGCATCGCGCGATCGTGCACGCCGGCTCGCTGGTCGCCGCGTCCGGGCCGCGCTTCCGCGTGCACGGCAGCCTCGGCAGCTACCTCAAGGACGGCCGCGACGTGCAGGAAGAGCAGCTGCGCGACGGCGTAGCGCCCGGCGCGCCAGGCTGGGGCCTGGACCCGTTGCACGGCCAGCACGTGGTCGTGGATGCGGAGGACCGCCTGCAGCGCAGCAGCGTGGACAACGTGCCGGGCGACTACCGCCGCCTGTATGCCGCCTTCCGCGATGCCATGCAGGGGGTGGGCGCGCCCACGGTGAGCGCGGTGGAAGCGCTGCAGGTAATGCGCCTGCTGGAGGCCGGGGCCGCCAGCGCGCATAGCGGGCGACGCATCGAACTGGATGCGCCGCCTGCCTGAGCCGATGGCTCGAGGTTGAAGCGGCCAGGGCGAGCCGGCCACCGGCCGGCGCGCCCTGGGGCCGGCTCAGCGGGTCTTGATCGCGTGGCCGCCAAACTCGTTGCGCATCGCCGCCAGCAGGCGGTCGCTGAAGGAGTTCTTCTCGCGCGAGCGCAGCCGCTCCAGCAGCGACAGGGTGATCACCGGTGCCGGCACGTCCAGGTCGATCGCCTCGGCCACCGTCCAGCGGCCTTCGCCGGAATCTTCCACGTACGGGGCGATGCCATCGAGCTGCGGATTGCGGCCGAGCGCATCGGCGCTGAGGTCCAGCAGCCACGAACGCACCACGCTGCCGTGCTGCCAGGCCTTGGCGACCTGGGCGAGATCGAGGTTGAACGCGGTCTTGTGCTGCATCAGCGCGAAGCCTTCGGCGTAGGCCTGCATCATCCCGTACTCGATGCCGTTGTGGACCATCTTGCAGAAGTGGCCCGCCCCGCTGGGCCCCACGTGCGCCCAGCCGCGATCCTCGCCCGGGGCCAGCGTGCGGAAGATCGCGCCCACCCGCTCCACCGCGGCCGTCTCGCCGCCGATCATCAGGCTGTAGCCTTCCTGCAGGCCCCACACGCCCCCGCTGGTGCCGCAGTCGATGTAGCTCACGTCCTCGCCCTTGATCTGTTCGGCGCGGCGCATCGAATCCTTGTAGTACGAGTTGCCGCCATCGATCACCACGTCGCCTTCGGACAGGTGCGGCGACAGCGCGGCCAGAGTCTGGTCGACCACCTCGCCGGCGGGCACCATCAGCCACACCACGCGCGGCACCGGCAGCTGCGCCAGTGCGTCGGCAATCGAGGCACTCACCTCGAAACCGCGGGTGGCGGCGCTGTCACGGGCCGCCTCGCCGGGATCGACGCCGATCACCCGATGGCCGCCGCGATGCAGGCGCTCGGCCATGTTGGCGCCCATCTTTCCCAAGCCGATCATTGCAATATCCATCCATCACCTTCCAGCGTGTCAGTTGTTGTGTTGCGGAGATGCTGCCGGCGGGGAATCGCACTGGCGAAGGCGTGCGTCGATCCAGCGCCGGAACAGCGTGGTATGCAGGTTGTGCAGGCCCAGTTCGAACGCAAACGGCGTGCGCGGGTTGCGGTCGAGCAGGCGTGCGATGTGGTATCCGACAGGACGTATACCGCGAGGATGCACGTAAATCACGAACCCCTGGTAGAACGGATCGTCCAGCAAGGCGTCGAGCTCGGCCAGCAACGGTCGCTGCTCCGGCGGCAGGCCGTTGCGCCACACCGGATCGCGCTCCACCAGCAGGCGTTCGAAGCGCCGCGGCCCGGGGCCGGGCATGCGCTGGGCCAGCGCCCAGATGCGCCGGTTGATCGCATCGTAATGGGCGAAACCGCCGTGGCTGCGCAGCGCTTGCGCAGCGGCGTCGCTCACATCGACCACCACGAAGTTCTCGGCCTGGTTGTTGATGTCGTCCAGGTAGCGTTTGTCGAACACGTGTTCGATGAAGCCGGGCGCGCCGACGAAGGCCTGGCGGCCGAGCTGCGCGGTCTTGACCGCCTTGCCGTCGGCAAGGAAGGTGCCCGCGTGGCGACCGAGCAGGATGCTGTCGGTGTCGTGCAGGGTGAGGAAGGTGCCGATCGACACCTCGCCCGGGCTGAACTCGGCATCGAAGGCTGCATCGCCATAGAGTTCGCGCTGGGTCGCCAGCTGCGCCACCTGCCGCCCCACCCCGCATTCGGAGCGCACGCGGCCATCATAGAAGTGCTGCAACGCGGCGCTGTTGGCGCCCGCCGGCTGGTAGCCACGCCCGAAGCTGCGGAAGCGCTGCCAGCCCTGCGCCTGTGCGCCGCGCGCGCCGAACCCGATCCAGCCCAGCTGCAGTGCCGAGAAGCGGTAGCCGGGGTTGTCCTGCAGCTGCGTGGTCGCCCGGCGCGTGGCCTGGCCCAGTTTGAACGTGTAGGCACACAGCGTGGCCGGGTCATCCAGCAGGTCGGTCATGAACGCCGCGCGCTGCGCGGCCGTCCACGCCTGCGGCAGCTGCACGCGCAGGTCGTCGGCACGCTGCGCCTGCTGCAACGTGGCGCGCGTGCAGACCGGGCCACCGTGGATGACCGGCGTGCTGACCGGCGCATCGACGAAGCGCCAGCCGAGCGCTTCCAGCAGCGCCTGCGTGCAGGCCGTCACGGGCGCGGCGGCGGCGCTGCCCACGGCGATGCCCAGCAAGGCGGCCAGCACCTGCGGCCAACGGCGTGGCCGACGCGTTACAGTTGCGGAGTGCACCCTGCCCGCCTGCTCAGTGCGCAGGCACCGGGGAATCGGCCGAGGGCGCCGGGCCCGGCTCGGGCACCGTGGCGGGTGCGGCGGTAGCCGGTGACGCGGCCGGGGCCGGTTCGGGCACCGTGGCGGGTGCGGCGGTAGCCGTTGACGCGGACGGGGCCGGGGCCGGTTCGACCGGCGCGGGTGCCGGCGCGGCCGGCACTACCGGCAGGTACTGCTGCAGGCGATCGAAGAAGCGGCGGTAGAAATCCGCGTCCTGCACGGTGCTGCTGGCCACCTTCACCAGCGAATCATCGTTGCTGCCGAACGGCAGCGACACCGACCCCAACGCGCCCACGCCGACGCTGGCCGAGGTGGGGCTTTTCTTCAGCGCGTAACGGTCTTGCACCGCGCTGACGAACACCAGCGCCTGTTCGCCGCGCGGTGCGCAGGAAATGCGCAGCACCAGCTGCTCGTGTTCGTCATCGCGCGGTTGGAAATTCTTGTTGCCTTCCACCGCCGCCGTGTCGGCCCGGGCGATGGCATAGCCCTGGCTGAGCAGCGTGCGGCGTGCCGCCTCGCACGCCTGCGCCGGTGCACCGGGCACGGTGCGCGAATAGGTGTCGCCGGAGTCGAACGACTCGCGGATCAGGGTGCTGTCGGCGGCGCGGCCACCGCAGGCGCTGAGGGAGACGGCCAGCAGGCCCGCCGGGATTGCTTGGGACAGGCGCATGGGCGCTCCTGCAAGGACAGACTCCGCCCAGCTTAGCCCCGTCGGCGTATGCGCCGGGTTTAAACGGCGAAGGGCCGGCGCACTGGCCGGCCCCTCGTTGGTCTGGTGTTCACCGAAACCGCCTCATCCGCCCCGGGAGGAGGTAGAGCCGAGCCATGCTCGGCTGCCTTGGCTTGCCTTGGCTTTGCCTTGGCTTTGCCTTGGCTTTGCCTTGCCTTGCCTTGCCTTGGCTTGCCTATCCATCCATGGCGCGGTCGGTGGGGCAAGCCGAGCATGGCTCGGCTCTACCCCCTTCAACGCCCGGTCAGTCGGCCCAGCGACCGGCACCGGTCGACTGCGGCAGCACCTGCGCCGACAGCGGGCGGTCCTTCTCCAGCAGGTTCACCGCATCGGCCAGGATCGCGGCCGACTCGCGCAGCAACGGGTCCGGACGCTTCTCGGCGGCCTTTTCGCGGGCGGTGTCCTTGACGATGTCACGCTCGTTGCCGGTCAGGCCATCGTCGTTGCTGTCATCGGCCAGCGGGTCCAGGTCCAGGCCAAGCTGCTTTCGGATCGCCTGGCGATCGGTGCGCTGCTTGTCCTGCTTTTCACGCTCGGCGCGACGCTCGGTCTCGTTGAGCGAAATGTACTTCTTGGCCTTCTCGGCGCGGAACTGCTCGACGTCCTCGTTCCACCACTGGAACTCCCTGTCGGCGGCGATGCGCGCGGTGTGGCGGCCTTCCAGCTTGGGCAGCAGCGGGCCGAAGTTGCCGTACTGGGTGTGCGGCACGGCGGCGATGCGGGTCCACGGCAACGCGTTGTCGTAGGTGCTCTCGCCATATTCGCTGGCGTCCACGCTGGCCGGGAAGGCCAGGTCGGGCACCACGCCCTTGTGCTGGGTGCTGCTGCCGCTGACGCGGAAGAACTGCGCGATGGTCAGCTTGACCTGACCGTAGCGCTGGGTCTCCCCGCTCGGCCACCGGTCCAGGTCCACGATGTTCTGCACGGTGCCCTTGCCGAAGGTGGTTTCACCGATCACCAGGCCACGACCGTAGTCCTGGATGGCACCGGCGAAGATCTCCGACGCCGATGCCGAACCGCGGTTGATCAGCACCGCCAACGGGCCGTCCCACGCCACCGCTTCGCTGCGATCGCTGTTGACGGTGACCCGCCCACCGGACTCGCGCACCTGCACCACCGGCCCCTGTTCAATGAACAGGCCGGTCAGCTCGATCGCTTCGTCCAGCGAACCACCGCCGTTGTTGCGCAGGTCCAGCACCACGCCGTCCAGCTTGTCGGCCTTGAACCCGGCCAGCAGCTTGGCCACGTCGCGGGTGGCCGAGGCGTAGTCGGCCGCGTTGCGCCGACGGCCTTCGAAGTCCTGGTAGAAGGTGGGCAGCTTGATCACGCCGACCTTGCGCGCCGGCTCTCCGTCCTTGGCCGGGATGCTCAGGGTTTCGCCCTTGGCGGCCTGTTCGGCCAGGCGCACCTTCTGCCGGGTCAGCACCAGCATGTGGTGCTTGCCGTCCACGCCTTCTTCGGCCGGAATGAATTCCAGTCGCACCTGGGTATCGGCCTTGCCGCGGATCTTGGCCACCACGTCATCGATGCGCCAGCCGATCACATCCTCCACCGGCCCGGACTTGCCCTGGCCGACGCCGACGATGCGGTCGCCCGCCTTGAGGGTGCCGTTGACCGCGACCGGGCCGCCGGCGATGACCTCGCGGATCACCACCATGTCGTCCTGGCGCTGCAACTGCGCGCCGATGCCTTCCAGCGACAGCGACATGGCCTGGTTGAAGTTCTCGGCGGTGCGCGGGGTGAAGTAATCGGTGTGCGGATCGACCGCGCTGGTGTAGGAATTGAGGAAGAACTGGAAGACGTCTTCGCCCTTCAACTCATTGACCGACTTTTCCAGCGTCGCGTAGCGCTTGTCCAGCGTCTTGCGGATCTCCGCCGGCTGCTTGCCCGCCAGCTTCAGACGCAGCCAATCGTTCTTGACCGACTTGCGCCACAGATCGTCCAGTTCGGCGCTGCTGGCCGCCCACGGCACGTCCTTGCGGTCGTACTCGAACTTCTCGTCGCTGCTGAAATCGAAATCCTGCTTGAGCAGCTTGCGCGCATACCCGATGCGCTCGCCCACGCGCTGCTTGTACACCGCAAACACCTGGAACGCCGGCTCCAGCTCGCCGCCGCGGATGGCGGTGGCAATGTTGGCCTCGAACGGGGCGAAGCGGGTGATGTCGGCCTGGGTGAAGAACTGCTTGCTGCCGTCCAGCGCTTCCAGGTAGCGCTTGAACACGTCCTTGGAGGTCGCCGCGTCAAGGGCGCGCGGCCGGTAGGCATAGCGGCTGTCCGACAGCAGTCCGTAGACCAGCTTGGACGTGGTCACCTGGTCGGCCGTCGCCGCCGACGGCAGGGCCGGCGAATCGGCGTAGGCGGCCAGCGCCAGCGGCGCGGTGAGCGCCAGGGCCATCAGGAATGCGGGGGCTTTGAATTTCATCAACTTGCTCATGGCACCTTGCCAAGGGGGAGACTGCGTGCGGATCAGACCACACGACAGTGCCGAAAGTTGCGGGGTTTGTCATCCATCCCCGCGCAACGTGGATTTCCAGCCTAAACCGGGGTCTGTAGCAAATTGTGAATGTGCGCGCAGCGCGGCCACGCCGGGGCGCCAGCGACCGGGGGTCGGTGGAAACCGGCGGAACGTGGGGGCAGCATGGAGAAGGCGATCCGGTACCGACCTTCGTCGGTCCCTGCCGCGATGAGTGCACAGGCAGCGCCCCGGCGTCGCGGGGGGCGCCGGCCGGCGCGGTGCATGCGGCGATGGCGGGAGCGCCCACGGTTTGCGCGGCAAACCGTTGGACGCGTAAGCACGATCGCTTACGCGACCGCGACCCCCGCGCCCTTGGCCTGCACGTCGGCGTGGTAGGACGAGCGCACCATCGGGCCGGAGGCCACGTGGCTGAAGCCCAGCTCGTAGCCGTAGACCTCCAGCGCCTTGTAGTCCTCGGGCGTCCAGTAGCGCAGCACCGGGTGGTGGTGCGGCGTCGGCTGCAGGTACTGGCCGATCGTGATCATGTCCACGTCATGCGCCCGCAGGTCGCGCATGGTGGCCCGGACCTGGTCCAGGTCCTCGCCCAGCCCGAGCATGATGCCGGACTTGGTGGCGATGGCCGGGTGCTGCGCCTTGAAGTTCTTCAGCAGCGTCAGCGACCACTGGTAGTCCGCGCCCGGCCGAACGTTGCGGTACAGGTCCGGCACGGTCTCGATGTTGTGGTTGAACACGTCCGGCGGGTTGGTCGCCAGGATGTCCAGCGCGCGCTCCATCCGGCCCTTGCCGCGGAAGTCCGGGGTGAGCACCTCGATGCGGGTGCCCGGCGACTTCCCGCGGATGGCCCCGATGCAGTCGGCGAAGTGCTGTGCACCGCCGTCGCGCAGGTCGTCGCGGTCCACGCTGGTCACCACCACGTACTTCAGGCCCATGTCGGCCACGGTCTGGGCCAGGCTGGCCGGTTCATTGGCGTCCGGCGGCTTGGGTCGGCCGTGGGCCACGTCGCAGAACGAGCAGCGCCGGGTGCAGACCTCGCCCAGGATCATGAACGTGGCGGTGCCGTGGCTGAAGCACTCGTGGATATTGGGGCAGCTGGCCTCTTCGCAGACGGTAACCAGGCGGTTCTCGCGCAGCTTGGCCTTCAGCGTCTGCACCGCGTTGCCGGAGGGAATCCGGACCCGGATCCAGGACGGCTTGCGCAGCACCGGCGCGTCGGCGAACTGCACCGGCGAGCGGCCGATCTTGTCACCGCCCAGCTGTTTGACCCCGGTCTGCAGCGGCGCGGCGGACGGCGTGTCGCCCTGCACGATCTGCAGGGGAATGATGCGAGCGGTGGTTTCAGTCATGGCCTTGGTCGACGGCGTTCACGCCGCCTCTGTCAGATCGGGCAATTCGGTGGTCGGCTGGAGGTCCAGGCCGAACTGGCGGGCCAGATGGCCCAACAGCACCGGCTTGGCGGCCGCCATGCCGGACGGTCCCCCCAAGTCTACCACCGAGGTCACCTGCAGCCCTTGGTAGCCGCAGGGGTTGATGCGGTGGAACGGTTCCAGGTCCATGGCCACGTTGAAGGCCAGGCCGTGGAAGGTGCAGCCGCGGCGGACCCGGATGCCGAGCGCGGCCACCTTGGCCCCGCCCACGTACACCCCGGGCGCCCCGTCCAGCCGTTCAGCGCCGATATTCCATTCGTCCAGCGTGTCGATGATCGCCTGCTCGATCCGGCACACGTAATCGCGCACCCCGATCCCCAGCCGGCGCAGCTGCAGCAACGGGTAGACCACGATCTGGCCGGGCCCGTGGTAGGTCACCTGGCCGCCGCGGTCCACGTGCAGCACCGGAATATCTCCCGGGGCGAGGACGTGCTCGTCCTTGCCGGCCTGGCCGAGGGTGAACACCGGATCGTGTTCGACCACCCACAGCTCGTCGGCGCTGGCGTCGGTGCGCGCGTCGGTGAAACGCTGCATCGCATGCCAGACCGGGGCATAGGCCTGCCGGCCGAGATCGCGCACGATCGCCGGCTGCGGTGCCCGCGCGCCGGGCTGGGGGGCGGTATCGCAGGCGCCTACAGCGTCCACTTCACTTCCGGGTGCTCGCGCAGCGCGGCGTGCGCGGCGTCGTACTGTTCGCGGTTGTCGGCCTTGAACACCAGCCGCACCGACACATACTTGCCGTTGGACGAGTGTTTCCAGCTGACCCGTTCGGTCAGTACTTCGACGCCGGCCTGCTCGAGCAGGCGCGGCAATTCGCGTTCAAGCTCCTGGCCGGCCGCGCCCATGGCGCTGAGTTCGAACTGGCCGGGGAACTGGAAGCCGTGGTCGGGGTTGTCAGACTTGATCTCCATGACCGCGATTATGGGGACGCCGGCGACCGAACCCAAGCCTTGCATGATCGTGCCCATAGCGGCGCCCAACGCTACGTGAAAATCGGTCTTCACCAACAAAACGCACCAGTGCGTGCGCGGGTCTGTTCACTGCATCACGCGCTGACTACGCTGCTTCGGCATAAAAACAGAACAAATCCTGAGCGGGAATTCCATGTCGTTGAAGCCCTATGCGTTGTCGGCCGCACTCGCCGGCGCCCTGGCGCTCGTCGCCCCCGCGGTCCAGGCCGCCAACCAGTGCGGGCCCGACGCGATGCGCGAGCACCCGCCGCAGGTCAATTTCCGGGTGGACAACGACCTGTTCGGCGGCGCCGACCAGGACCAGGGCTACACCAATGGCGCCCAGATCACCTTCGTCTCGCCCAACCTGGTGGACTACACCGACGACCCCTGCCTGCCGCGGCTGGCGCGCTGGGTCAACCGGCACCTGGAACGGCTGCACCCGGGCGAGTTCGAACAGCAGAACATGATCTTCAGCGTGGCCCAGGGGATCTTCACCCCCACCGATTTCACCCGCAAGGACCTCATCGAGGACGACCGCCCGTATGCGGGCGTGCTGATCGGCAGCTTCGGCTACAACGCGCGGCGCGGCGACCGGCTGCAGACCACGCAGCTGGCGCTGGGCGTGGTGGGGCCGTGGGCGCTGGGCAAGGAAGTGCAGGATGCGGTGCACGATGCGCTGGGCGACGAGAAATTCCAGGGCTGGGACAACCAGCTGCACAACGAGCCGGTGTTCATGCTCACCCACGAGCGCATGCGCCGCTGGCCGGCCGACGCCAGCGAGAACGCCGGCGGCTGGGGCTGGGATGCGATCAGCCACTACGGCGGTGCGGTGGGCAACCTGGCCACCCACCTCAATGCCGGTGGTGAAGTGCGTTTCGGCTGGAAGCTGCCGGACGATTTCGGCAGCACCCCGCTGCGTCCGGCCGGCGAGAACACCGCGCCCACCCGTGGCGGCCGCCCGGCCGGCTGGTCCTGGCACCTGTTCGCCACCACCGACGCGGCCTGGGTGATCCGCGACATCACCCTGGATGGCAATACCTTCCGCAACAGCCACAGCGTGGACAAACGCCACGTAGTGGGCCAGGCCGGCTACGGCGTGGCGGTGATGCGCGGCCGCTGGAAGTTCGCGCTGGCCCGCTACCACAGCACGCGCGAGTTCGACGGCCAGAAGGAAGCGCCGATCTTCGGCAGCTTCACCATCAGCCGGTCGCTGTAAGGCCGAGGCGGGCGTGCGTCAGACGCCGCAGGATGACGGCTGGCGAGGCAGGTAGTGCCGGCCGCTGGCTGGCTCCTCATCATCCCGGAAGCAGGTGCGGGGAGCCGGCGCGGTCGTCGGTGGATCGGGCGCTGGGCGCCTATGCCCTTTCCGGCGAATGTCCCCCGGCGTCGGCCTGCGGCCGCCCCCTCCTCCTTTATTTCGCCTCCAAGGGCATAGGCGCCCAG
>NZ_JBFTNG010000011.1:0-60994 GCF_056397365.1 Stenotrophomonas sp. 05N37
GGGCCCCCAGACCCTTTCCGGCGACGCCCCCGGCCGCTGCGCGGCCTCCTCCTTTATTTCGCCTCCAAGGGCATGGGGGCCCAGCGCCCGACCCACCGACGGAAGTCAGAAAAGCCTGGCGTCCATCTGCGTGCCGCAAGGCGAGCCCCTTAGGGGCCGGTAGGCTCCTGGGCAAGATAAAGGAGGAGGCCGCCAGGCCGGGGGACACTACGCCAGGGGCTACCGGCCGCTAAGGGGCCCTCACCCTCGCGACAGACCCGAGCGAAGACGCAACCCGATCCAAGACGGCGGCCGAACTGACCGACCGCACGCGTAGAGCCGTGCTCAATCACGCCGTTGCAACAAGACGCGCCCTGCATTGGGAGGGGGACCAAAAAAAAACCCCGCCAAGGCGGGGTTTTTTGTCAGCTTCCTGCGAGCACCTGCCCACCCGTCGGTGAGTACGCCCGGGCTCAGTTGCTCCAGTTCGGCATCGGCATCGCATCGACCGGGATCGGTGCGGTGTCGTCGGCATCCTTGCCGCGCGCATGCTTGCCGCGCAGGTCGTTCTCGATCTGGTAGTTGCGGCGCTGCAGCCAGGCATCGCGGGTGAGCGCGTACTCGTCCACCGCGCTGTCGCGGATGTCGTCCAGCGCCATCAGCTGCGAGCGCATGTCCACCAGCTGCAGGCCCTGCAGGCCGATGCGCAGCCGGTCCTGCTCGATCGTACGGATCGGCGACAGCGGGATGTCGCCGGCCAGGCCGAACACGTCGCGCACGGTACGCGGGCCGAAGAACGGCAGTTCCACGTAACGCGAGCCGCGCCAGCCCCAGGCACCCAGGGTCTGGCCGAAGTCCTCACTGCGACGCGGCACCATCGCCTTGCTGGCCGGGTCGAACAGGCCGCCCACGCCCAGCGTGGAGTTCATCAGGAACCGGCCCAGGCTGTCCCAGGCATCGCCAGGTCGACCCTGCAGCAGCTGGTTGGTGATGGTCACCGGCGCACGCAGGTTGCTGAAGAAGTTGGTCACCCCGGTACGCGCGAAGCGCGGCACCACGTGGGTGTAGGCAGTGGCCAGCGGGCGGGCGACGGCACGGTCGACCACGTTGTTGAAGCTGTGCACCTTGCGGTTGAACGGTTCCCACGGATCGTAGGCCGGACGGCCGGGTTCGCTGCCGGTGGCACCGGGCGCGGGGCCACCGTACAACGCGGCGAAGTCGTCTTCGGCATCGGTCGGCGCCGACTCGCCAGCGGCCTGCGCCACCGGCGCGGCAGTGCCGTCGGTGGCCACGGCCGCGGCGGGTGCCGCCGCGCCGTCATCGACCGGGGGCACGGTGGCGGCGGGCGCGTCCTCGACCGGGGTCGAGGCGTCCACCGCAACGCTGGCCGGGGCGGCTTCACGCGCGGGTTTGCCGGCGCAGGCGGTGAGCGCCAGGGCCAGCACGAGGAAGGGGAGGGTGCGTATGACGTTCATGTCAGCTCGCCGCAGTAGAGGCATTGAAATCCAGGGAGGGCGCCAACCGGTAGGCCGCGCCGAGTTCGTTGAAGCCGGCGGGGGCGCCGTTGAAACGGGGGTCGCTGCCCTGCGCACGCAGCCGCGCGGCCAGCTCGGCCAGCAGCGCCAGGCCGGCACTGTCCACCCGCGGTACCGCGGTCAGGTCCAGCACCTGCACGCCGCTGCTGGCCTGCAGCGCCGGCCACAGCGCGGTCACCGCCGCGCGGTCGAGCACCCCGCTGAAGACCAGCGCGGTGTCCTGCCGGCTGACGCTGGCCGGGTTACTTGCCACTCGGGGCGGCCTGCATGCTGCCGTTGCGCAGCTCGGCGGCCACCTGCTGGATCGACTTCTGGCGCAGCGGGGCGTCGAACTGGGTCTTGAAGGTCTGCACGTAGGAGATGCCTTCGATGGCGACATCGAAGATCTTCCACTGGCCGTTGACGTTGCGCATCAGGTAATCGACCGGGGTTGCTTCGCTGCCGGCGCGCACCAGTTCGGTGGACACCTTGACGCCGCGGTTGCCCGGCAGCGGGGCTTCGGACTTCAGGCGGAAGCTGGGCTTGCCCTGGATGTCCAGCAGCGCCGAACCGTAGCGCTGCATCAGGTTGTCGGCCATGGCGTCGGCGAACAGCTTCACATCGGCGTCGGAAGCTCCGCGGCCGTGCACGCCCAGCACCAGGCGGGCGGCGTAGTCGCGGTCGAAGGTCTTGGTCAGCTCACCGTTGATGAAGCTGCGCAGCGCGGCCGGATTGCTGCGGAACTCGCCGCGACGCTGCTGCAGCGTGGACAGGATGCGGGTGCTGGCATCCAGCACGACCGTGCCGGCCTGGCCCTGCGAGGCGCTGGCGGCGGCCGGTGCGGCCTGGGCGAAGCTGAGCGAAGGGACGCTGGCGAGCAGGGCCGAGGCCAGCAGGACCGGGATCAGTTTGGTTTTCATTAGTGGGCTTCCGTAGCCGGTGCTTCCGCACCGGGAGCATCCTGGGGAGCGGCGCCGCCGGCGTTGGCCGGGCCACTGAACATGTACTTGCCGACCAGCTGCAGCAGATCCACCGCCGGCTGGGTGAACACGATCTCGTCGCCGGACTTGAGCACGTCCGGATCACCGCCGGGCTGTAGTCCGATATAGCTCTCGCCGAGCAAACCGCTGGTGAATATGCCCGCGGAGGTGTCGGCTGGCAGGTCCTTGAACTTGGCGTCCAGCGTCAGGGTGACGATGGAGTCGAACTTGGTCGGGTCCAGCTCGATGCTGGAGACCTGGCCGACCACCACGCCGCCGATCTTGACCGGGGCCTGCTTGCGCAGCTGCCCGATCTGGGTGAAGCGCGCCTTCAGCTCATAGCCGTCGCCGCCCAGGCCCCACCGTTGGTTGGTGGAAGCCATGGCCAGCACCAGCAGCGAGGCCAGCGCCAGCAGCAGGAAGGCGCCGACGGAAAATTCGAGTCTGGGACCGCGGATGGCCATGGGGTTATCTCACTGTTCTTTGTCAGGTGCCCGGACAGGTGCCCGGGCGGGGAGTCGTTGCGAACCGATGGCGTGTACCGGCCTGCGCCAGGCGGTTACCGGAACATCATGGCCGACAGCACGAAGTTGAACATCAGCACCAGCAGCGAGGCGTTGACCACCGCGCGGGTGGTTGCCACGGAGGTGCCCTCGATGGTGGGTTCGGCGTGGAAACCCACGTACGACGCCACCAGTGCCGCGGTACCACCGAAAATGGCCGACTTCAGCATCGCCACGCCGAAATCGTCCCAGAAATCCACGCTGTTGCTCAGCGCCGACCAGAACACGCCGTTGTCCAGCCCCAGCACGTGCACGGCTTCGAAGTAACTGGCGCTGATCGCCAGCGAGCAGAAGATGCCGGTCAGCAGTGGCACGGTCAGCACCGCCGCCCAGAAGCGCGGCGCGACGACCTTGGCGACCGGGTCGATGGCCATCAGCTCCAGTGCCTTGATCTGGTCGGTGGCGCGCATCAGGCCCAGTTCGGCGGCGATCGAGCTGCCGGCCCGGCCGATGAACAGCAGCGCGGTCAGCACCGGGGCCAGCTCGCGGTACAGCGACAGGCCGAGCAGGGTGGACAGCGCGTCGGCTGCACCGAAGGTGGTCAGCGTGCGGTAGCCCTGCAGGGTCAATACCAGGCCGACGAACGCGCCGCCCACGGCGATGATCGGCAGCGAGCGCGCGCCCACCTTGTAGATCTCGCGGGTGAGCTCGGCCAGGAAGTCGGCGGTGGGCAGCGAGCCGCGCAGCACCGTCAACGAGAACAGGCCGGCGCGGCCCAGCGAGCGGGTGGCGTCAACGAACGGCATCAGGCAACCCTCGCGCGCGGCGCGGCATCGAACGGAATCGGGCCATCCGGCTGGCCATGCAGGAACTGCCGCAGCAGCGGGTCCTGGCTGGATTCCAGCGCGGCCGGGCTGCCCTGGAAGACCACCCCGCCATTGGCGATCGCAATCACCTGGTCGCAGATCGGCAGGGTCTCGTGCACGTGGTGGCTGACGATGATGCTGGTCAGGCCCAGGCTGTGGTTGAGACGCTGGATCAGGCTCATGATCACCCCCGAGGCGATCGGGTCCAGCCCGGTCAGCGGCTCGTCGTAGATCATCAGCGGCGGGTCCAGGGCCAGCGCGCGGGCCAGCGCCACGCGCCGCGCCATGCCGCCGGACAGCTCGCGCGGCCAGGCATCGGCGGCGGCCAGCAGGCCCACCGCGTGCAGCTTCATCTGTACCAGCCGGCGCAGCACCGGCGCCGGCAGGCGGGTATGGGTGCGCAGCGGCAGCGCGACATTCTCGGCCACGGTCAGGTCGGTGAGCAGGCCATTGCCCTGCAGCAGCACGCCCACGCTCTTGCGCATCTCCAGCAGCGCGCTGCTGCCGGTGGGGATCGGCTTGCCGAACAGGGTGACCTGGCCGGCGACCGGGCGCAGTTCGCCGGTGAGCGCGGCCAGCAGCGTGGATTTGCCGCTGCCCGACGGGCCCAGCACGGCGGTGATGCTGCCGCGCGGCACCTGCAGCGAAACGTCGCGCAGGATGCTGCGACCGCCGCGATCGATGCGCACGTTGGTCAACTGCACCAGAGGTTCTTCGGAAGCCGTCATGGACGCCATTAACAAAATTCCAACGTTGTAAGATCGTGGTGAACGGCTGAACATAACCGAACTGGACCGTGCAGTATTGTCGCACGTCGCCAACCGCCGGCCTGCGACGCCGCTCGCAACACACCGTGTCGAGCGCCGACATGCCTGCCCTGCGCAGCCACCCCCGGTGCCTGGCCGCCCTCGTGATCGACCGCCCGCTGCGGCACACTGGCGCGATGACCGATGCTGCATCCGACTTCCGCCTGTACCACTCCAACTCCCTCGACGTGCTGGCCGCCCTGCTGGCCAGCGCCGTGCGCACGCCCGTGCCGGGCCAGTCGATCCTGGTCCCGGAGGTGGTGCTGATCCCGCAGGTGGCGATGCGGCGCTGGCTGCAGTCCAGCCTGGCGGTCGAGTATGGCATTGCGGCCAACCTGGACTTCCTCACCCCCGGCGAGTTCGTCGCGCGGGCGCTCAATGCAAACGTGCCCGGCGAACATGACGACCTCACCGCCGCCGCCCTGCGCTGGAAGCTGTATGCGGCACTGACCGACCCGGACCTGCTGGCGCAGGCGCCGATGCGCGCGCTGCAGGCCTACCTGTCCGTGGCCGATCCGCTCAAGCCGTGGGCGTTGGCGGGCGAGCTGGCGGCGGTCTTCGAGAAGTACCAGGCCTGGCGCCGCGACTGGCTGCTGCGCTGGGAGGCCGGCGCCGACGCGCACGACCCACAGGCGATCCTGTGGCGGCACATCGCCAGCGGCCACCAGTACCGGGCACGCCGCATCGATGCCTACCTGTCGCGTTTCGACGGTGCCGGCCAGCCGCTGCCACAGGGCCTGCCGGCACGGGTATTCGCCTTCGCCACGCTCAACATCTCCCCGGACGTGCTGCGGGTGATGGCCACCCAGGCGCGGGTGGGCACGCTGCACTTCTACCTGCCCACGCCCACCCAGGCCTACTGGGGCGACCTGCAGACCCTGGGCGAAAAGCTGCGCAGCGGTGCGCCGGACCCGTTCGGCGAGGCGGCGGGCGAGAACCGCCTGCTGCAGGCCTGGGGCGCGGCCGGCCGCGACTTCATGGCGGTGCTGGGCAGCTACGAAGTGGTGCACCCCTCCGGCGAGATCGCCGCCTACGACGATCCCGAAGACGATGTGCGCCCGGACATGGCCCACGGCGGGCTCGCCGACAGCCTGTTGCACCGCCTGCAGCGCGATCTGTTCCACCGCCGCGGGCAACCGGCCGGCGCGCGCCGCGACAGCCTGCGGCGCGACGATCCCAGCCTGCAGGTGCATGCCTGCCACACCCGCCTGCGCGAACTGCAGGTGCTGCACGACCAGCTGCGCGGCCTGCTCCAGGACCCGCGCTTCGATCCACCGCTGCAGGCGCGCGAGATCGCGGTGCTGGCCCCGGACATCGACCCGTACGTGCCGTACCTGGAAGCGGTGTTCGGCGGCCGCAGCGGTGGCGATGAACACATTCCCTATGCGCTGGCCGACACCAGCCCGCTGGCCGGCGAGCCGCTGGCCGACGTGTTCGTGCACCTGCTCGGCCTGCCGGTGTCGCGCTTCGGCTTGAACGAAGTGCTCGACCTGCTGGCCAGCGCGCCACTGGCCGATGCGGCCGGGCTGGACGCAGCGGCCTTCGACCGCCTGCACGACTGGCTGCAGGCCGCCGGCGCGCGCTGGGGGCTGGATGCCCAGCACCGCCAGCAGCACCAGGCGCCGCGCGATGACGCGTTCACCTGGCAGTTCGCGCTGGACCGCCTGCTGCTCGGCCATGCCAGCGGCGGCGAGGGTGACATCGCCGGGGTGGCGCCGTGGCCGGAACTGGAGGGCAGCGCGCTGGAGGCGCTGGATCGCCTGCTCGCGCTGCTGCGGGTGCTGGCCCGCTACCAGCAGGCGCTGGGCAAGGCATTGCCGCCGGCGCAGTGGCGCACCCGCCTGCTGGGCATGCTGGATGCGCTGTTGCCCGAACCACCGCAGGCGGCCAACAGCCAGCGCGCGCTGGAGCGCCTGCGCAAGTTGATCAACGAATTCGCGCGCGACGCGGCGCAGGCCGGTTTCGCCGGCGACGTGGCGCCGGAGGTGGTGCGCGCGCATTTCGCCGGGGTACTGGCCGAAGCCGACACCCGCGCGCCGCTGCTCACCGGCGGCATCAGCTTCGGGCGCATGGTGCCGATGCGACTGCTGCCGTTCCGGGTGATCTGCGTGCTGGGCCTGAACGATGGCGACTTCCCGCGCCGCGATCCGGCCGCCGGGCTCAACCAGCTCACCGCCGAACTGGGCACCGACAAGCGCCGGCATGGCGACCGTTCGCTGCGCGAGGATGATCGTTTCCTGTTCCTGCAGCTGTTCGCGTCGGCGCAGGACGTGTTCTACCTGAGCTATCTCGGCGCCGATCCACGCGACGGCAGCGTGCGTGAGCCGTCGGTGCTGGTCAGCGAATTGATCGATGCGGCGGCGGCCTATCACCAGGTGCCGGCCGATGCGGCCCGGCAACTGACCGTGCGGCATTCGCTGCAGCCGTTCGCCCCGGCGGCCTTTGGCGGCGGCGACGAACCACGGCGCTTCAGCTACCGCCAGCAATGGCACCCGGCCGCCGGCTCGCTGGGCGGGCAACGACGCGCGCTGGCGGCGTGGTTCGATGCGCCGCTGCCGGTCCCGGAGACGCTGCTGGACGAGGCCGAACTGAGCCTGGATGCGCTGCGCCGCTTCCTCACCGACCCGGCCAGCCAGTTTCTTTCGCAGCGTCTCGGCCTGCGCCTGCCCGAGGATCTTGGCGATGCCGATGACGTGGAGCCGCTGGTGATGGCCACGCGCGGCAGCGACACCCTGTTGCTGCAGCAGGCGGTGATCCAGGCCACCCTCGAGGACGACGCCGCGCCGCTGTATCCGCGCTTGCGCGCCCGCGCCCTGCTGCCGTCCGGTGCCCTGGGCGAGCGCCAGTTCGAGGTACTGCAGGCACAGACCCGCCCGTATGCGCAGGCGCTGGCGCAGTGGCAGGCCGGCACCCGCGCCGACAGCCGCCGCTACGAGGTGGAGATCGACGGGGTGCGCCTGCATGGCCGGGTCGAGGGCGTGCATCCACAGGGGCTGGTGCGGTTGCGCCCCGGCCCGCTCAATGCCCGCGCGGCGATCCGCCACGGGCTGGACTGGCTGCTGGCCAACGCGGCCGGGGATGCGCTGCCGCTGGTGCAGTTCCACGATGCTGGCGACAACGGCCTGGGCCCACACGAACGCGCGCCGCTGGGCAGTGCGCAGGCCCGGCAGGTACTGCGCCGGCTGCTGCAGCTGCGCCACGAAGGGCTGTGTGCCCCGTTGCTGTATGCGCCGTCCACCGGCTGGGCGCTGTATACCGCCGTGGAGGCCAAGCGCGACGCGGAGGGGCGCGCGAAGTGGTACGGCAGCGACCGCAGCTGGGGCGAATCCAGCGGCGCTGCCTACCAGTTGGCGCTGCGCGGGCGCGATCCGTTCGCCACCGCGGACACCTATCAACAGCTCCTGCACAACAGCCTGGTGGTGTTCACCGCGGTGTGCGAAGGCCGCGTCTTCACCGGCCTGGAACCACAAGGCCTCGCACGATGAACACACCCGACCTGCTGGATGACCCCTACCTGGCGCTGCCGCTGGACGGCGTGCGCCTGATCGAGGCCAGCGCCGGCACCGGCAAGACCTTCACCCTGGCCACGCTGTTCACCCGCCTGGTGGTGGAAAAGGGGATGCGCATCGGCCAGATCCTGGCGGTGACCTTCACCGACGCGGCCACCCAGGAACTGCGCAAGCGCATCCGCGAGCGGTTGGCGCTGGCCGCGCAGCTGGTTGAACGCGCACCCGGCGAGGACGACAGCCCGGAGGTGGCGCTGACCCGGTTGATCCTGCAACGGCAGCTCGGGTTGGGCGAGGAACGCCCGGCCGCGCTGGCACGCCGCCTGCAGACCGCCGCCGATGAAATCGACCTGGCCTCGATCTTCACCATCCACGGCTTCTGCACCCGCGTGCTGCGCGAGCACGCGCTGGAGAGCGGGCATACGTTCGATCCGCCGACCCTGCTGCCCAGCGAACGCGCGCTGCACGATGAACTGGCCGCCGACCTGTGGCGCGTGCATGCCAACGATGCGGCCACCGTGGATGCGCTGACCCGGTTGTGGTCCTCGCCGGAGGCGCTGGCCGCCGATATGGGCACGCTCATCAAGCCACTGCCGCTGTTGCCGGCGATACCCGCCGGGCTCGAGCACGACCCACGCCCGGCACACGCCCAGGCCGCGCACCAGCTCGCCGCGGCCTACCGCGACCATGGCGAGGCCTTCATGGGCGAGCTCTGCGCGGCGGTGGAGAACAAGGTGCTCAACGGCAACAGCTACAAGCTGGCCTGGCTGGAGCCCTTGGCGGTGCAGCTGCATCGCTGGGCCGGTGCCGCGGACCCGGACACGCCGCTGGAGGCCGACGTGGAGCGGCTGCGCCGGCTGGGCGTGGAGGAACTGGCCGCGCGCACCAACAAGGCGCACGCCGGCAAGGCGCCGCAGTCGCCGCTGCAGCACGCGCTGGCGGTGTACGTGGCGGCCGCCGATACGCTGGCGCAGTGGCAACGCGGGCAGGCCATCGCGTTCCTGCACGCGCTGCGCGACGAGGCCCGGACGCGGCTGGACGAACTGAAGCGGATCGGCCGCGTGCAGACCTATGACGACCTGATCGATGGCGTTGCCGATGCGCTGGAGGGACCGCACCGCGCGGTGCTGGTGCAGCAGCTGCGCGCGCAGTACGCGATCGCGCTGGTGGATGAGTTCCAGGACACCGACGATCGCCAGTGGGGCATCTTCCAGCGCGTGTTCGGCGATTCGCCGGAAACCCGCGCGGCCGGCCTGGCCCCGGCGCTGTTCCTGATCGGGGACCCCAAGCAGGCCATCTACGGTTTCCGCGGTGGCGACATCCACACCTATCTCAAGGCCAAGCACCAGGCCGATGCGGCGCCCCCGCTGGACCGCAACTTCCGCTCGCGCCCGGCGGTGCTGCAGGCCATCCAGGCGCTGTACGCGAACGCCGGCGCCGATGCCTTCCTCGAGGCGGACATCGGTTTCGAGCCGGTGCAGCCGGGCAGCACGCGCGTGGACGCCGATTTCCTGCGCGATGGGGTGCCCGCGCCCGGCTTGACCGTGCGCGTGCTGCACAACCCCGACGGCGGCGCACTCAAGGCCGATCCGTCCCGCGCCCAGGCCGGCGATGCCTGCGTGGCCGCCATCCACCAGCTGCTCAGCGAAGCCCGCCAGGGCCGTGCGCTGTTGCGCGGGCAACCGGTGCAGCCGGGCGACATCGCCGTGCTGGTGCGCTCGCACCGCGAGGCCACGCGCATCCAGCAGGCGCTCAGCGCGGTGGGTATTCCGGCCGTGGCCGCCGGCAAGCAGAGCCTGTATGCCACCGCAGAGGCGCACGACCTGCGCCTGCTGCTGCTGGCCCTGCTGCAGCCGGCCGATGAAGGCCGCCTGCGCGCAGCGCTGTCCACGGTGCTGCTGGGCGAGGATGCGGCGGCCATCGATGCGATGGAGCGCGAAGGCGATGCGCAGCGCAGTTTCCAGATCCGCCTGCTGCTGTGGCGCGAGCGCTGGCAGCGCGGCGGGCCGTTCGCGGTGATCGCCGACCTGTGTGCCGAGCATGCCGAGCGCCTGCTGGGCCTGCTCGATGGCGAGCGCCGGCTGACCAACTACCTGCAGCTGGGGGAACTGCTGCAACAGGCCGCCGCGCAGACGCTGGGCATGCACGGCCTGCTGGACTGGCTGCAGGTGCAGATGGCGCACGCCGACCAGGACGACGAGCAGCAGCTGCTGCGGCTGGAGTCGGATGCACGCCGCGTGCAGATCATCACCCTGCACAAGAGCAAGGGCCTGGAATATCCGCTGGTGTTCCTGCCGTTCGTGGGCATCGGCGGCCAGGGGCCCAACACCGACGCCCATTGCACGGTGTATGCCCACGGCCGCCGCGAGCTGCACTGGAAGCTGGACAAGGACCCGGCCTGGGACGAGGCCAGCACGCGCAACACGCAGGAGCAGCAGGCCGAAGACGCGCGCCTGCTCTACGTGGGCCTGACCCGCGCCGAGCACGCGCTGTGGATCGCCGCGGGCGACCTGGCCGGGCTGGCGAAGACCCGTTTGGCGCCCATGCTGGCCGACCTGGAGGCGCTGCGTGCGCACCCGGCAGTCGCCGTGGTCGAGACGCCGCTGGAGCCGCGCCCGCCGCAACTGGCGGTCGAGCGCGACGGTGAGCTGCCGCCGGTCCGCGCGCTCACCCGGCGCATCCCGCACGACTGGTGGGTGTACAGCTTCACCCAGCTGGCGCATGCCGACGCCGGCCACGATACCGACGCGGCGGCCACCGAAGTCCCCGCGCCGGCGGCCGACGAACCGGCCGGGGTGGACCTCAGCCTGGAGGCGGATCCGGCGGTGCCGGTGAGTGAAGAGGAGATCGACCCGCGCTTCATGGGCAGCCGCTTCGGCAACGTGCTGCACGATGCGCTGGAGAACACCGATTTCGCGTGCTGGGCACGCTGGCAGCCGGGACAACCGGCGCCGGAGGAGCAGGCGCAGGTGCTGCGCACCTCGCTGGCCGAGGAGGGCTACCCGGATGAGGACCTGGAGGATGGCGTGGCCGTGCTCACCGCCCTGGTCGGGCAGACCCTGACCGTGCCATTGCCCGAAGGCGGCGCGCTGCACGCGCTGCCGCCGACCGCGCGCCGGGCCGAGATCGAATTCCACTTTGCGATGCAGCCCACCGCAGTGCCGCAGCTGCTGGAGCTGCTGCACGCCTACGGCCTGGTCGGCGACCGCCGCGGCTTTGGTACGCGGCGCAGGCTGGAAGGCCTGATGACCGGCAAGATCGACCTCACCTACTGCAGCGGCGAGCGCTGGTACGTGCTCGACTACAAATCCAACCGCCTGCCGGGCTACGACCCGGCGCGGCTGGAGAGCGCCATGCGGCACAGCGAGTACGACCTGCAGGCGCTCATCTATACCGTTGCGCTGCACCGCTGGCTGCGCTTCCGGCTGGGGGCCGGCTACGACTACGCGCGCGACATGGGCGGCATCCGCTACCTGTTCTGCCGTGGCCTGGATGCAACGCGGCAGGACAGCCCCGGGCTGTACAGCCAGCGCTTCGATCCCGCCCTGGTCGACGCCATGGATGCGCTGTTCGCCGGCGGCGAACACGCCCAGGCCCGCATGGCTGCACGCGCACGGGGGGAGGCATGAGCCTGCTTGCCGCGCTGAAACAGCGCAACGCCCTGCGCACCCTCGACCACGCGCTGGCGCTGAGCCTGCGCCGGCTGCGGCCGGACACGCCCGATGCGGTGCTGGCCGCCGCCGCACTGGCCTCGCTGGCGGTGTCCCAGGGCCATGCCGGGCTGGACCCGTGCCAGCCGCAACGCCTGGTCGAAGGCGACGCCGACTGGCCCGCACCGGCGGACTGGCTGGCGCAGCTGCGTGCGTCACCGTGGGTGGACGTGCCCGACAGCCGCACCGCGCCGGCTGCCGATGCACCGCTGGTGCTGGAGAACGGCCTGCTCTACCTGCGCCGTTACCGCGAATACGAGCGCCGCCTGGCCGAAGGCCTGCAGCGCATCGCCAGCCAGCCACTGCCCGCGGCCGACCCGGATGCATTGGCGGCATTGTTCGCGCAGCTGTTCCCGCAAGCCCGCGAAGGCATCGACCACCAGGCCCGTGCCGCTGCCGTGGCGCTGCGTCACCCACTGGTGCTGGTCACCGGCGGCCCCGGCACCGGCAAGACCACCACCATCGCGCGGCTGCTGGTGCTGCTGGCCGCGCAGGCGGCACAGGCCGATACGCCGTTGCCCCGGGTGGCGCTGGCCGCCCCCACCGGCCGCGCCGCCGAGCGCATGGCCGAAAGCCTGCGCCTGGCCGTGCAACGGCTGCGCCTGCTCGGCATTGCGCCGGCCCTGTGCGACGCCATGCCCACCACCGGAACCACCCTGCACCGGCTGCTGGGAGTGATTCCCGATGCGCCGCGCTTCCGCCATCACGGCGACAACCCGCTGCCGTTCGAGGTGGTGGTGGTGGACGAAGCGTCGATGATCGACCTGCCGCTGATGACCAAACTGGTCGAGGCGATCGCCTCGGGCACCCGGCTGGTGTTGCTGGGCGACCCGGACCAGCTGCCGTCGGTGGAGGCTGGCGACGTGCTCAGCGCGGTCCTGCGCGCCAGCGGCGACGGCCTGGGCACCCGCGCCGATGACGCGCAGGCACTGCGCACGCTGTTGGCCCCCGCCAGCCTGCAGCCCGTGGCCGCGGCGACCCGGTTCGACGGCCGGCGCGTGCAGTTGCAGCGCGGCTACCGGCAGACCGATGCGCTGGACCTGGCACCGCTGGCGCATGCGGTGCGCCACGGCGACGCCGATACCGCGCTGGCGTTGCTGCGGGGTGGCACGCTGGCAGGCGTGCACTTCCACGAGGACCAGAGCGACCCGCTGCAGCAGCACCGCGCGCCGCTGCTCGCGCACTGGCGCGGGTTGGGCGAGGCCGCCGACCCGGGCCAGGCCCTGGCCAACGCAGGGCGCATCCGCCTGCTCACCGCCGTGCGCGAAGGGCCGCAGGGCGCACGCGGACTCAACGCGCGCATCGAAGCGCTGCTGGCCGGCGTGCCGCGCCCGGGCATGGCGCCGGGCTATTTCCACGGCCGGCTGTTGCTGGTCACCGAAAACAGCTACCGCCACCGCCTGTTCAACGGGGATATCGGCATCTGCCTGGCCGACCGCCACGGCGCGGTGACGGCCTGGTTCCCCGGCGATACGCCGGACCAGCCGCGGGGCTTCCATCCCGGTGCGCTGCCCGCGCATGAAAGCGCGTTCGCGATGACCGTGCACAAGGCCCAGGGCTCGGAATTCGACACGGTCTGGTTGCAGTTGCCGCGCCGCGACAACCGGGTGCTGTCGCGCGAGCTGGTGTACACCGGCATGACCCGGGCCCGCCAGTCGCTGCATGTACTGGGCAGCGCCGAGGTGATCGGCGCGGCCCTGAAGCGGCACGCCAGCCGGTTGTCCGGGCTGGCGGCGCGATTGGGCGAGGACACCGGCGAGGCCGGCGAGGCCGCGCCTGACGCTGCCCCGGCGGCGCCGACGCCGGCCCAGGGCCAGCTGTTCTAGCCCCGCATCCGGTTTACTCCGGGATCACCACGGTGCCATCGGGGAACACGATGGCGCCGTCACCGCTGACATCGAAGAAGCCCAACTGGTGGGTATGGGCCAGCACCTGCACTAGGCCATGCGCGTTCTCGGCCACTTCATCGGCGAAGGAGGCGTAGATCACGTGCTGGCCGACGCTGTAGTCGGTCACTTCCGGGCGGTCGTCCTCGTCATCGGCCAGCGGCCCGTCCATCGGCGGGAAGTGCTCGACGAGCGCGGCGAAGAACGCCTGCAACGCCGGCACCGACACCGCCGGATCGTCGTACTCGTGGGTTTCGTTCCATTCGGTCTGCGCGTCGTACCACTGCAGGAACGCCTCCGCATCGCGCGGGGCCACGGCGGGGTCGAACACCATCAGGTCATAGCTCATAGGGATCTGGTCGAACATCACGCAGGAAAGAGGACATCAGCATAGCCCTGATCCGGTGGCGATGAGCGCAGGCAGCGCGCCGTGGCCCAGTCAGCCATGTGATCGACAGCAAATCCGTAGTGAGTAGGGCGCCTCACATTGTGAGTGCGGGCGGTCACACATCATCGCCGGTCGCTGCAGTTTCACACGCATGCGTCGATCCAGTATCGCCACTTGCACGCCGGTGCGAAAGCGCCCTGCAACGCTGTGACAAGCATCTGCAACGCAGCGCCAAGTCCACCGGCAACGCTCCGGTTACACCGGTAGTGGAGGAACTGCGGTGTCGTACTCGACGCGCTTTGCAGGGGAAATCCAGTGCGATCACGCCTGACCGGTTCGTGCCTGGGGACGCCTGCGGCTGGCTTCGTCGATGCACCGACTCGGCTTATCAGCAGAAGGAAGGGGGCAGGGCTATGGACGTTTTCGAGCGAGGTTTGGAGGTTTTCGTCAGTCCGCCTGGCGCGGGCAGTGGCGATGTCGACGATGGTGATGGACAGAGCCTGGCGTGGAGCCTGGCATTGCTGTCGCACATGTGCCAGTGCACGTGCCAGCCCGGTGCCACGGCGGCCGACGGCGACCTGGCCTGGGAGGCGCTGCTGGCACGCACGCGGATCCGCCCGCACGGTACCGCCGCCACGCGGCTGGTGGAGCGGGCGCGGGAGTGGATAGAACAGCATGCCGATGACGAGGAGGTTTCCGTCGATCGGCTGGCCGCAGCGCTGAACATGTCGCGCACCAGCCTGCATCGCAAGCTGGTGGCAAGCATCGGCCACCCGCCCGGCGAGTTGATCCGGCTGGTGCGCCTGCGCCTGGCGCGGCGCCTGCTGCGCGAGGGCGAGGGCAATGTGTCGGACGTGGCCTACGCGGTGGGCTTCGTCAGCCTGTCCGGCTTCAGCCGCGCGTATCGGCACCACTACGGCGAGCCGCCGTCGAGCATGCGCGGTGCGTGCTGCGCACCGCCGCCGCGCCGCTCGCCTGCAACGCGCGGCTAAGCGGTCGCAACGCATCGCCGCACGCGCGCACGGCGCGGCGGGTATCACTAACCCCGTGGAAGCAACACCACCGACATCGACCCGTATCGATGGCAGGTCCCACGACCAGGAGCGAAGGCGAGATGAGCGGAACCATGTCATTCCACACGTTGATCGAAGCATTGGCCGGGGCGGTCATCGAAGCCCAGGACAGCATCGAGATGCACCAGATTTCCCACCTGCGCGATTTCTTCGACGAAGACAACCGGCCCAGGAGCGTCACCATCCGCATGCCCTCCCTGCACCCGCAGGCCGAGGAAGGCGATGAGGACCTCTACCGCGCGCCGCTGTTGCCGCTGGTGTCCACCAACAACCTGCGCATCCGGGAGGTGGAGATCAGCTTCAACGCGGACCTGGCGGAACTGGGCCCCGAGGATCTGGATGTGCCTGCGCCGGGCGCTCCGGATGCCTGGGAGACGCCGCGGCCGGCGGCGCGACACGTAGGACTGGATACCGGCCGCGGCAAGGGCGTGGGCAACGTACACGTGCAGTTGCGCGTGGAGGGAACCGAGCCGACCGATGGCGCGGCGCGGTTGATGAACCACCTGGCGCAGAGCCAGGGGGTGTTCAAGACCATCAAAGCCACCTGATCCACCACCACGGCGGCGTCCACGCGCTACGGCCGTCGCTGCCTGCCAACCACTAGGAGTGCATCACCATGCCTGACGAACTCGTCAATATCTCCAGCCAGTTCAAGGGTCTGCCCATGGCCGACCTGATCGGCGGCCCGCTCACCGCAGCGTGCGATTCGCAGATCAAACTGGCCCAGGCCACCGCCAGCTTCATCCGCTCGGTCGGCTTCCTGCCGCCGGACCCGGCCAACACCGATCCCAACGCGGTCGGCGGCACCCGCACCGCGCTGTTCCGCTTCAAGCGCCCGGTCGACAACCTCGATCCGGCCACCAAGGAGGCCCAGCCGTTCTCCGAGGAAGAAGTGGAGCTGGAAGTGCCGCTGCTGGCCATCGTCAAGGTGCCCAACCTGAGCATCTACAGCGTGGACATCAACTTCGAGATGGAAGTGAAGTCGTCGTTCTCGGCCAAGGACAGCCAGGACTACTCGGCGGCGATGCAGGCGGAAATGAAGGTGGGCTGGGGCGTGTTCTCGGCCAAGGTGAACATCCAGGGCTCGGTGGCCTCGCACAAGGAGAACACCCGCACGTCGGACAATTCGGCCAAGTACACCGTGGCCGTGCACGCCGAGGACAAGGGCATGCCCGAAGGCCTGGCCCGGGTGATGGACATCCTGCAGACCGCCTCGGCCCCGCGCAAGATCGGCGCCCCGGTACCGGTGGCCTGACATGGGCGTTGCGCCCATCGCGGTGAACGCAATCGTGGAATGACCCGTCGCGTCGCCAAGACGCGGCGGGTCCGGCATGTCCAACGCAGGGAAGACCGCCATGTTCGATCTGAATGATGTCAAGTTCGTCAAACGCATCGTGGTAGGCAGCAACAACCCCACCCAGATGCTCACCGATGCCGACCTGGGCCAGGCCCAGGACCTGCTCAACCGCTGCCTCAGCGATACGCCGAAGGGCGCGATCCTGGGGATCGAACGCAGCTTCACCATCCTGCAGATCGGCGAGCACCAGGTCGTGCTGCAGTGGCTGGCCTACCACGTCGGCTTTCCGCGCCGTCCGGTGTGGTTGGCCGAATGAGCGGCACGGGAGCCTGTCGATGGCCGACCATCCGCTCGATGACCTGATCCATACCCTCGCCCGGGCATTGGCGGACAGCCGCCACCGCTGCGCGCATGCGCACCTGCAGCGCCTGCAGGCCCGCCTCGGCGCGGGCCAGACGCTGGTGGTGCGCAGCCTCGTCGATGGGCAATGGCTGCAGCACGACGTACCGCTGGCCGAGTTGATCGTGCCGCGCGGCATCCTGGCCACCACGCTGGAAGTGCAGCTGGATTGCGAGGTCGAAGAAGTGGCCGGCGCCGATGGCCTGCCGGCGAGGATCGCGCTGCACCCGTGCACCGGAGAGGCCGAACACCGCTTGACCATCTGCCTGCATGGCGGCACCCCGCTGCACGGCGAACTGCTGCTGGACGGCCAGAGCCTGCGCCGTTTCAGCCTCGATCCCCCCTCGACCGCGGAGGCATGACATGGCCCGACCCGACCGCCTGCGCCTGTTGCTGTCCGACGACGACGCCCACCAGGTACGCCAATGGCTGGGCCCGCTGCTGGCCCGCAAGCGCGCCGCGGCCGCCGCGCGTGCCCGTCGTCGCCGCCAGCGGCTGCTGGCCACGTTGTGGCTGATCGCGCTCGGCGTGGCGTTGATGACGCGTTATTTCTGAGCCGGGTGCGGGCAGCTGCCCGCGCCTGGCGTTTCAACCACCAAGGAGTACACGATGAGGACATACGATTGCCGCCGGGCGTTGGGGTGGCTGGTTCTGCTGGCCCCGCTGTTCGCCCATGCACAGGCCCATCCCGACGCCGCAACGGCGGCCACGTGGGTGGGGGTGGATACCGCCGATGGGCGGCCGTCATCGGTGCGCCTGGCCTTGCAGCCGGCCAGCGACACGGCCCAGATCGTGTTCGGCGAGCCGCGCAACTGCCGTCTCGACGCACGCCTGTCCCACCAGGGCGACGGCCAGTTGCAGTACGACCTGGTCGGCGCCAACGGCGGGCGCTGGTGCAACCGGCTGTATCCGGGCCGCGTGCAGCTGCAGGTGGGCGAAGGCCAGGCCACGCTGCAGGTGCGCAGCGACGCGGCAGCCTCGGAGGTGTCGCTGTGGGCCAGTGGCCAGGTCCCCGCCGCGGCCCGCCTGCCGGCAGCGCTGGCAGGGCGCTGGGCCACCCAGGTGCAGGGCGCGGCGAACCTGCCGGTGAACCTGCAACTGACGCTGGCGGGCAGCGAGCCGGGCGACCTGGGCAGCAGCCTGGCCTACGCCAGTCCGCGCAACTGCCGGGTGCCGCTGCGCCTGGAGGGGCGCACCACGGAGGGCGCGTGGTACTCGGTGCGGCCCGGCAACGGCGGTGCCGCCTGCGATCGCCTGGTGGGGCGCTGGATCGTGGTGCAGACCCTCGATGACACCCCCCGCCTGCGCATCGAGCCGGCGATCGGCGAATGCGCGCCAGGCTGCGTCCTGCAGCGCGTGACGCCCTGAGCCCACCTGCAGGCGCACCCGACACGCCGCGGCACCCCATCGGGTGCCGCGGCGTTCTGCCGTTTACCAGTGTGCGTAGGTGCCGCTGCTGTACATGCGCCACTCGGCGCCGCGGCGGTTGACCAGGCCCTTCATCACCTTGCCCTGCGACCGCGTCCACGCCATCCAGGCCGCCTCCAGCGTGGCAAAGGTGGTGCTGGCCTGGGGGTTGTTGACCAGCTTGAGCACCGAGGAGCGGGCGAAGTTGCCCACCCCGATGTTGAAGCTGAGGATCACCAGTGCATCGAACTGGCACTGCGACACCGTCGCGGTCACGCCACGGTTGACGGCCTGCTCGAACGGCGCCAGGTCCTTGCGCAGCAGCGCCTCGGCCTGTTCCAGGGTGATCCCGCGGGCAAGCCCGTCCCACTCGGCGCGGGCGATCAGGTGCCCGTAGCCGACGGTGGCGCCGGCCACCCAGTGGTCGACCGGCTTCCCGGTCTGGTCGTCGTAGGGTTGCAGGCGCTGGCCTTCCACCTGCTTGAGCCATTCGATCCCTTGCGGGCTCAACGTCATGCTGTTCATTGCGGATCCTCGTTGGTCTGGGCGCATCCAGGAGAGGGCGCCACGCCGTGGGCCGGCGTGGGGTCAGCTGCGGTTGGGCAGCTTGAAACCGATATAGGTGCCCGAGCTGAGGCCCATCAGCCCCAGCAGGGTGGGACTGAGCTCGGGCATGCTCAGGTTGTTGTAGACATCGGACAGGAAGATCACGCCCAGGATCAGCGTGAAAGCGAAGATCTGGAAACGATCGAAACGGTAGCCCTGCGCATCCGAGAGCAGGTCATGCAGCAGTCCGCGCGACGCCATCTCCGGCGCAGGGGCCTGCAGCGCGCGCAGCTCGCGGTCGATCTGCATCACCCGTTGCCGCGCGGCCTGCTGGCGCTCGCGCGGGTCGCCGCCCGCGCCCTCGTTGCCGTCCTGCCACATGCCGCGCGTGCCGATCTCGCGCACCCGCTGCTGGCGTTCGTCCAGCAACGCGTGCTGGCGTGGCTCCGGCGCGGGCGCGCCGCCGGCATCGATCACCGCCTCGCTCAGCGCGGTGCCGGCACTGATGCCCAGCAGCGCCAGCAGCGATGGGTGGATCGTGTCGGTGGCATCGGTGATCAGCCAGATGGCGGTGTAGGACAGGTAGATCAGGAAGAACCACACCGCCATCTGGAAGCGGCCCAGGTCATACGGCCCCAGACCGCCTTCGGCCGGCTTGCGGATGATGCTGGTGGTGCGTGCCAGCTGCACGAACACGGCCAGCGTCACCACCACCAGCAGCAGCGCGATGCCGCCGTACACCGGCGAAATCACCGTGAGCATCACCCGCCGTCCGTCGCCGTACACGGTGTCGAACGGCGCGCCATCGACCGGGCCCACGCTGAAGGTGACCGGCCGGCGCAATCCCTCGGGCGCGCCGAGCAGGTCGGTCCACACCGCGCGGCTGTCCTCGTTGACGCGCAGGTGGAACAACAGCCGGCCGCGGGTCACGTCGATCGCTTCGGGTGGATTGCCCGGCAGCGCGCGCCCATCGATGAACGGCACCAGCCGGCGCGGATCGTTGTCGGCGGCCCAGTCGGCCAGCCCCTCCACGCGCACTTCCACGCTGTAGTCCAGCTCCAGGTGACCCTGCAGCTGGGTCACCTGCGGGCCGTTGGCGGCGTGGGCCGGCGCATGCGGCGCACACAGGCCCAGCAGCACCGCACCGAGCATCGCCAGGATGCGCAGCACCGCCAGGCGCAGGAAGCCGCGGTAGCGGCGTTGGTGGTGGTCCGCGACAGCCGCGGACGTTGGATCGACGGGCGAGGCCATGAGCGTGCTCCATGCGGAGGGGACGCACGCCGCGGCGCGCCGTGCAGCACAGGTATAGGGCCAGCCCGGGACGCCGGTTGGTTGGCGTGTTTCAGGGGTTTGCCGGCGCGTTCCAGCGACGCGGCGTCGGTCGGCGGGGCGACGCCGCGTGCCGGCTGCGTGGCGGCGTGGGCGCGGCCACGATCACCATGCTGGCCGCGCTGTACGGGAACACGCCCAGGTCGGAGACATCGTCCGGCCCCGACTCGGGAAACACATGGCGACGACGGCCGGCGATCACCCGTTCCACCGTGATCTGGTCTTCCAGCGCGCCCATGCGCAGCGGTTGGGTGAACACCTCCACGCTCACCCCCATCCGGCCATGGCCCTGCACCGGTTGCGCGAACACCAGGTCGACCGATCGCCCCGGGTCGATCACATGCCAGCCGGAGGCTTCCTGGGCGAAGGCGAAGCGCGCGCTGCGGCCATCGCGGGCTGCCTCCAGGTGGAACGGCTGCAGTCCGATCGGGAGCGCCACCGGTCGCGCCTGCAGCAGCGTGTTCTGCAGCCATGGCGCCTGCAGCCCGTCGTCCAGCGCCAGGTCGACCTGCACGTCGAGCACCGCGAAGCTGAGTTCACCGACGTTGCTGATGGTGACGGTGTGGCGGCTGTCGATGCCGTCCGCCGTGGTGCCCTCCAGGTCGCTGGCGATGCTCAGCGAGGCCAGTGCGCGCTGGTGTTCCCACAGCACCGGGCGCGCCGACAGCCACGCGTCCAGGGCGATCACGAACGAGACCCCGGCGATGGTCAGTGGCAAGGCCTGCTCGGCGACCAGGTGCAACAGCCGCAGCAGGCGCGTGCGCCATACCGAGGCTGGCCGCACCGGGCGCGCGCGGCTGCGCGGGGCGCGGGCGCTCATGCCGGTCGCTCGGACAGCACGTGCGCATCGATGCCCAGGATCATGCGCTGGCCTTCGCCATGCGGGTCCTCGGCATGCAGCGCCGACACCTCGTGCCACAGCGGCGAGCCGGCATCGGACTGGAACAGCCCCTCGCCTTCGCCCAGCGTGTGCTCCAGCAGCAAGGGGCCGGCACTGCCGCGGTAGACGCGGGAGGCACCGCCATGCACGCCACGCCGACGGATCACCAATGCCGACAGGATGTAGTCCGCGCCATCCTGGTGCAGGCCCTCGGGCGCCGGCTCGGCGGCGCCAGGCCCGCGCGCGATCGTCAGCATCTGGTGCAGCACCAGCTGCAGGCGCGTGGCCGCGCAGCGCTGGTGGATGGTTTCGGCGATGCCGGCGACCAGCCGCAGCGTGTCCGGATGGTAGGTCAGCGCCGCAGCGATCGGCGCGAACACCCGGTGCGGGGCACGGGCCGCCGCAGCGGGCTGCACGAAATGCGGGTCGTCCAGCGGCTGCAGCTGCCAGCAGGCGGTGGAGACCCGCCGTGCGTCGTACTTGCGCATCGCCCGCCGGCGGTGCGGCTGGATGCGCTCCAGCGCGGCGCGCAGCACCGAGGGCAGGTGGTCGCGCACGGCGTTCCATACCGCGTCGGGCGCGGCGTCGTCGTCCTCCAGCAGCGCGCGCTGCGCAGGCGCGAGGATGCTGGCGTGCCGCTGCAGCACCTGGCGGCGACGCCGGGCCACGTCGTAGGCATCCCACGGCAACTGCGCGGCGTAGGCGGCCACGCTGTCCAGGAACCCGCGCTGCAGGCCCAGCTGCTCCATGCGGAACAGCTGCGGCAGCATTGCGTGCCGGCGTGGACGCGCCAGCGTGCAGGCCAGGCAATGCACGGCGCGCAGCGCCGGTGCACGGGAGGAGGGAACAGCATCGGCGTCGGCGTGCATGCGCGGTCTCCGCAGGGGAAGGGCACCTCGGTCGCGGATCGGCCGGATGCACCTGCTGTATAGCGATCGCCCCGCGCCGGCAACGCGCGCGCCGTTGCAGCGTTTTGTCAGCCGCTGCCAATGCGCTGCGCGCACCCCGCACACGCAGACGCCACCGTGCACGCGCGCGGTGGCGAGGGGGTCTGCATCAGGGGGGGCCGGGCGACGCGCGCGTACTCAGCACCGCCGGCGCTCAGGGCACCGTGCTGTCGCCACGGTGGGCCAGGTGCAGCCGCGCGTGCAGGGCCTGCACGCGGTCCTGGTCCAGGCCGGTCACGGTATGGCAGGTATCGGCATCGACGCCGAAGCCGAAATAGTTGAGCGCGTTGAGGACGCCGATCGCCTCGTCATGCTCCAGCAGCAGGGAAAAATGCCCGGTGTCTCGCATGATGGCTCCCATGGCCCCCGGCGACGGAGGCAGGCGGTCAGTTCTGGTTATTGTAGTAGGTGATCCCGCCCGTGGGCCGGAATGCCGTGCCGCAGTCGGCGACCGCGTTGTTGAAGATGACGATCGTGCCGCTGGCGGCATGCCAGTACTTGGTGCGAGCGCCACCGGCCAGCGCGACCCCGGCCGTACCGGTCAGGATGGCCTGTACGAAGCCCTCCAGCGCGGCGGCATCGACCAGGGTCGGGCCGGGAAAGGCCAGTCCGGCCTTGATGTTGCCGGTGACGAACTCGGCCTGGTGCCCGGCGAAGGCATGCGCGGCGATCGCGGCGGACGCCTGCTGGGCATCGGCTGCCGTGGCGGTGGTTGCCACCACGCACTGTGCCTGCGCGGGCAGGATCGCTGCCAGGCACAGGATCAGGCCGAACCACAGGGACAGCGCGGGGCGTTGCAGGACGTGCAGTGGACGGTGCATGGGCGTACTCCTGGACAGGACAACCGGTGCGACAACGACCATCGTGGGCGTTGCCGGCAGTGTCTGCCGGCGTGGTCCACGCGCGGCGATGCACTGCGCCTCCTGTATAGGCGCGCACCCGCAGGCGCCTTGCGCGGTGTGTTGCGCCGGCACCACCGCGCGTTGCGGATCGCGATGGCGCCTGGCGTCAGCCGGCGGCGATGGCGCCGTCGGGTGCGGCGCTGGCCACCACTGGCGCCTCGGGGAACAACGCAAAGCGCAACCCCATCACGCCCATCAACGCCTCGTCGCGGGCCTTGCCCGGCGCGACCGTCTGCACCCGCTTCAGCGAGGCCTCCAGCTTGGCCTGCAGAGCGGTCGGTGCCGGCAGCGGCCCCCGATGGGCCACCTGTGCACGGTAGTGCGTGGCCACATCGTCCAGGATCGATTCGATCGCCGCCATGCTGGTGGGTGGCAGGTCGTGCCGGGCGCGCCGCAGCTGCAGGATGTTCAAGCCGATGCGGGCTTCGGTGAGCATGTCCACCGAGGCGATGTCGCTGCCTTGCGGGGTGGCCGCCAGGCGCGGGGCAAGCAGGCCGAGCAGGTCCAGCATGCGCGCGGCGAACTGCTGCCGGTCCTGCTGGCCATGGCCTTCGGCGGCCTCGGCCAGCGTGGTCCAGCCCTGTCGCACCAGCCGGCGCGCGGTCCATTCGGCGCCCACCGAACGGAACAAGCGGGTCATCACCACGGCAAAACCGATGCCGATGAACATCGCCACCGAGGAGTTGATGAAGGTCTGGATGTTGGCGCTGTAGGTGTTCTGCACATTGAGCAGGGCCACCAGGTTGACCATCAGCGGCAGCCCGATCAGCGCGGTCTGCGGCTTGTGCAGAAGCAGGCCCACCGGCAGGAACACCACCGCCAGCACCAGCGCCAGGCTGCCGACATCATGCACCGCCGGGAACACGCCGAACAGGTACACAGCGGCCACCAGGCTGGCCACGATCGCCCACAGCAGGAAGGACAGCATGCTCGGCGCCGGGTCGTCCTGGGCGGCGAAGAATGCCGCGGCCACGGCGGCCATCATCGCGCCATTGCCGCCGCCTTCCCAACCGAGCGCGATCCACAGCGCGCAGTAGGTCATCAATGCGACGCCGGCGCTGGCGGCGGAGAACAGCGCCATGCCGTAGTCCACGTGGCGTGCGTCACCCACGCGCTTGGCGCGGATGCGGTAATGGGCGATGTCGCGCGGGGCACTGCCGTGTTCGATCGCGTCCTGCAGGGTGGCGCAGTCCTGCCAGAGGTCCACCAGCTCCTCCAGGCGCAGCAGCAGGGTGACCAGCAACAGGTGGTCCAGTTCGCCATCCACCGCCGGCTTCAATGCCAGGATGCGCTCGCGCAGCGCCGCATACGCACTGGCGCTTGAGCGGCCCGGCGTGTCCAGCCAGTCGGCGATGTCGGCCACCAGCGCCTCGAGCCCTGGCGGCAGCGCACGGCCTCCGGCCCGCAACGCGCCCAGGCGGTCGGCGATCGAGGACAGCACCGGCAGCATCAGCAGCATCCGCTCGCGCAGTCGTTCCATCGAGATCGCCGCACCGGCATGGCGCGGGTCGTCGCGGCGCAGGAATTCGATCAAGGCCTCGAACTGCACCAGGTCGGCCGCCAGACGGTTGCGCGGGGCATGCGCCTGGCCGCGCAGCAGGATCTGCCGGCACCACTGCGCCGCATCGCCCATCCAGTTGCCGATCCGCGAGCGCAGCATCGGCCGCACCGAGGCAGGGAAGAACAGCGAGGCAAACAGCACCGCCACCACCGTGCCCAGGATGATCTCCTCGCTGCGCGCCACCACCGTGTCGAAGATGGTGTCCGGCGAGGTCACCGCCGGGAAGCCGATGAAGGCGGTGGTATAGCCGGCCAGCAGGAACGCGTAGCCGCGCGGGCCGCGATTGAGCAGGGCGATGAACAGGCAGGCGGACAACCACAGCGACATCGCCGCGCTCAGCAGCAACGGCGTTTCCACCAGGTGCGGCAGCATCCACAGCGTGGCCGCGCCGGCGAGCAGCGTGCCCAGGATGCGGTAGACGCCCTTGGCGCGGGTGGGGCCGAGCATCGGCTGGGTGACGATGTAGACGGTGGCCATCGCCCAATACGGGCGTGACAGGTTGCCGGCCAGGCCGATGTACAGCGCAGCCAGCGCGGCCAGGAAGGTCTTGACCGAAAACAGCCATGCCTGGCGATCCAGCAGCAGCATGGCTTACCTCGCTGCCGCGCGCGGGGCCACGGCGTCGGCGTTCCAGCCGCCGCCAAGCGCCAGGAACAGCTGGATCTGGTCACGCGACACCTGCGCCTGCGCGGCGGCCAGCGTTGCATCGGCCGAGACCAGCGTGCGGTCGGCGTCCAGGCTGGCCAGGTACGGGGTGCGCCCGCCCTGGTACAGGCGCCGGTTCTGGCTGGCGGCCAGTTCGGCCTGCTGCTGCGCGGTCTGCAGCGATTGCAGGCGCTGCAGGTCGTGCGCATAGCGGCTGAGCGCGGTCTGGGTTTCGCGCAGCGCCTGCAGCACGCTGTGGTCGAACTCGGCCAGGGCGGCATCGGCACCGGCTTCGGTGGCGTGGATGCGCGCATGGGTGCCCGAGGACGGCAGCGTCCAGGAAATCAGCGGGCCGATCGACCACTGCTGGGTCAGCGGCTGGCCGAAATCCTCCAGCAGGCCGGCCGCGCCGAGCGAGGCGCCCAGGCGGATGTCCGGGTACAGCTCGGCGGTGGCCACGCCAATGCGGGCGGTGGCCGCGGCCAGGCGGCGCTCGGCCTGGCGCACGTCGGGGCGGCGTGCCAGCAGTGCACGGCCATCGCCCACCGGCAACGGCTGGGCCAGCGTGGGCGCCTGGCTGCAGTCGGCCACGCCATCGGGCAGCTGCCCGGGGGTGCGGCCGAGCAGGGCGGCCAACTGGTATTCGGACGCCTGGCGCTGCGCCCGCAGCGGCGGCAGCGCCGCCTCCAGCATCGCGACCTGGGCGTTGGCGCGGGCCAGCTCGGGCGGCGTGCCACGGCCGGCGTTGATCAGCCGCTGGGTGACCTCGCGGCTGCGCTGCTGCAGTTGCAGCGAGTGCTCGGCCACGTGCAGCTCATGGTTGGCATGGCAGATCTCCACGTAGCTGCCGGCGACCTGCGCCACCAGCGACACCCGGGCCAGGTCAAGCGCGGCGGCCACGCCCTGCTCGTCGGCGTGCGCGGCCTCGGAGGCGCGCTTGAGCTTGCCGAACAGGTCGAACTGGTAGGACACCGCGAACTTGCCGTCGGCCAGGTTGATCGGCGGCAGTTCGTGTTCCAGCAGGAAGGATTCGGCCGACAGCTGCGCGCGGCTCACCCCGGCCTCGGCCTCGTACTCGAAACCACCGGCATCCAGCGCCTGCTCGTACACGGCGGCGGCGCGGCGCAGGTTGGCATCGGCCACCTTGAGTTCCACGTTGTCGCGCAGGGCCTGCTGCACCAGTGCGTTGAGGGTGTCGTCCTGGTACAGCTCCCACCAACGCGCCGGCAGCGTGGCGCCGGCGGCCACCTGCGGGTTGCCGGTGTCGATGAAGGCCGCGTTGGCCTCGGGCCGCTGGAAGGCCGATCCTTCGGGCACGGCGTAATCCGGGCCCACGGTCTTGCACGCGGCCAGGGTGGTCAACGCCAGCCCCAGCGCGATGCGGTGCAGGGCAGGGCGGCTCACAACGCCGCCTGTGCCGGTCGCACCGGCGTGGGCGTGGGCGTGGCCGTATCCGGCTGGATCGTGACCGTGGCGGTGCGCCCGGCGATCAGGTTCACGCCCGCCGGCACCGTGTCGATGTGGATGCGCACCGGGATGCGCTGGGCCAACCGCACCCAGTCGAAGGCCGGGGTCACGTTCGGCAGCAGGCTGCTGCCTTCGCTGCGGTAACGGTCCTCGATGCCGGCGGCGATGCTCTGCACGTGGCCCTGCAGCGGCTGCGCCTCGCCCATCAGGCGGATGTCCACCTTCTGCCCGGGATGCACGCCGCGCAGCCGGGTCTCCTCGAAGTACCCATCCACGCGGAACGAGCCGGTATCCAGCACGGCCATCACCGGGCGCCCGGCGGTCACGTAGTCACCGGCACGCACGGTCCGGTCATTGACGTGGCCGTCGCTCGGGCTGCGCACCTCGGTGCGGGCCAGGTTGAGCCTCGCCAGATCGACTGCGGCCTGCGCGGTGGCCATCGAGGCCTGCGCGGCGAGCAGCTTGGCGCGGCGCACTTCGGCGTCCTCGGCGGCGACCAGGTCCTGCAGGCTGCGGTCACGCGCGATCTCGCGGCGCAGCTGGTCCAGCGTGGCGCGGCGTTCGCCGAGGGCGGCCTGGGCCTGCTCCAGCGCGATCTGGTAGCGGGCCCGATCGACCACGAACAGCACCTCGCCGCGCTTGACCGGCTGGTTGTCGGCCACCTTCACCGCTTCCACCAGCCCGGACACATCCGGCGCCACCTGCACCACGTCGGCGCTGACGTGCGCATCGCGCGTCCACGGTTCGTCCATGTAATACGCCCACAGGTGGCGCAGCACCAGCACGGCGGCAACCACCGCCACGACGGTCAGTACGACCGGGAAAGCACGCTTGAGGATCTTGTTCACGATTGCATCCAACGCATCAGGGAAAACAACCCGCCGAGCACGATCACGTACACGGCCAGGTTGAACAGGGCGGGGTGCCAGATGTGGCGGTAGGCGCCGGTGCGCTGCAGGACCAGGCGCAACCCGCTGATGAGCAGGTAGGCCAGCAGCATCAGCCCGAGCAGGGTCGGGACGAACACACCATAGAGACTGAATTCACCGTACATCGAGGCAAAGGGTTCACTGGGGGAGCGGAAAGGGGGACGCCCGGCGCCGCAGCACGGCACCGGGCGGCACAGCGGCGCATCGGTTTACGTCACGCGGTCGGCCGCATCGGCCAGCAGCTGCCACAGCTTCAGCACGGTGCGCAGTTCATCCATGGACAGCGCGCCGAACACGTCCTCGCGCAGGCCGATCAACGCGGTCTCCAACTGGCTGACCAGGGCCTCGCCCTTGTCGGTGAGCCACAGCAGGTTGGCGCGGCGGTCGCTGGCGTCGCATTCGCGGCGGACCAGGTCGCTGGCCGACAGCTTGTCCAGCAGGCGCACCAGCGACGGGCCTTCCATGCCCAGCTGCTGGGCCAGCGTGACCTGGCGGATACCGCCGCCGGCCCGGCCGATCATCAACAGCGGCATCGTGCAGGCGGCTGAAATGCCATAGCTGCCCAGGGCCTGGTCGGCCAGGCGCTGCCACTGCCGCCCTGCATAGAGCAGGCCGGAGCTGAGCTGCATCTGCAGCTGGGTGCGTTCGTCGAGGGTGCGTTTCATGGCAGATCGATAGGATACTACTAATTTCTATCCTATCAATACCCCCAGCCCAACCGCAGCCCAATGCCTGGCGCGCGCTGGCCGGCCCCGGCCCGGCGCGGGGGGACGCCCGAGGGGTCTGTCGGGTACGATGCTCGCCCCCCTTCGGGTGCTGTATGTAATGAGCAAACAAGACAACGACGCCACCCCGGTCACCCAGGCCGATGCCGAATCGGCCGTGCGCACCCTGCTGCGCTGGGCCGGTGAAGACCCTACCCGCGAAGGCCTGCTGGATACCCCGCGGCGCGTGGCCGAGGCCTACGGCGACTGGTTCAGCGGCTACCGCGACGACCCGCGCGCCTACATGGAGCGCACCTTCGAGGAAGTGGCCGGCTACGATGAACTGATCGTGCTGCGCGACATCGAGTACGAAAGCCACTGCGAACACCACATGGCGCCGATCATCGGCCGCGTGCACGTCGGCTACCTGCCGGCCGGCAAGGTGGTGGGGATCAGCAAGCTGGCGCGGGTGGTCGAGGCCTATGCGCGTCGCTTCCAGGTCCAGGAAAAGATGACCGCGCAGATCGCCCAGTGCATCCAGGACGTGCTGCAGCCGATCGGCGTGGGCGTGGTGGTGGAAGGTGCGCACGAGTGCATGACCACCCGCGGCATCCACAAGCGCGGCGTGAGCATGGTCACCTCCAAGATGCTGGGCAGCTTCCGCGAGGATGCGCGCACCCGCGCCGAGTTCCTGCGCTTCATCGAAGTGGGCGGCAAGCGCTGAACCTGCCGCGCGCCCGGCACCGCGGTGCCGGGTCGTTCCCCTTCCTGCCGCGCGGCGTCTGGCCGCGCGGTGTTCTTCCGGATGTCCTGGCTGCATGAAGCACCGCGAACGCATCACCCGTTACCGCGCCCTGCGCGAACAGCCCCAGTGGAAGCTGCTGGCCGCCGCCAACGCCCCGGAGATCATCGGCCTGCTGCAGAGCCTGCTGATGGACGGGGAGCGCACGCTGCCGGCCGCCGCCCTGCACGAACGCCTGCAGCGGGCGCTGGACCAGCTCAACGGCGACGAACTGTCGCGTGAGCTGCCGCGTACCGCCCAGGCCTACATCGCCCATTGGCTGGCCCAGGGCTGGCTGGAGCGGCGCCTGCCCGAGGGCGCCGACCAGGAACAATACGAACTGTCCACCCAGGCCCTGCAGGCGATCCGCTTCGCCGACAGCCTGGAGCAGAGCCGCGTGGCCGCGACCGAAAGCCGGCTCGCGCTGGTGATCGAACAGCTCTCGCAGCTGGCCGCGCAGACCGAATCCAACCCGGATGCACGGCTGTCGGCGCTGCGCGATGAACGCGACCGCATCGATGCCGAAATCGCCCGGGTTGGCGAAGGCCGGGTGGTGGCGCTGGATGGCAAGCGCGCGCTGGAGCGCGCGCGCCAGATCATCGGCCTGGCCGACGACCTCACCGAGGATTTCCGCCGCGTCCGCGATGACTTCGAACGCCTCAACCGCGAGTTCCGCGAGCGCATCATCGACGATGAAAGCGAACGTGGCGACGTGCTGTCCCGGTTGTTCGAAGGCGTGGACGTGATTGGCGACAGCGACGCCGGCCGCAGCTTCCAGGCCTTCTGGCGGCTGCTCAACGATGCCGAGCAGAGCGCCCAGCTCGACGCCGCGCTGGAGGCGGTGCTGGCGCGCGGCTTCGCGCGCAAGCTGGACCGCAACGAGCGCGCGTTCCTGCGCGGCTTCACCGCCACCATGCTCGACCGCGGCGGCCAGGTCCACGACGTGCTGCAGCACTTCGCGCGCAGCCTGCGTGGCTTCGTGCAGAGCCGTGGCTACCTGGAACAGCGCCGGCTCAACCAGCTGCTCAAGCAGGCGCAATCCGAAGCGCTGGCGCTGCGCGATGCGTTCTCCGCCCAGCGCCCGATCGGCCGCGACCTCCAGCTCACCACCAGCCGCCTGCGCTCCTGGTCGCAATGGAAGCTGCACGACCCGCGCAGCGCGCAGGTGGATGGCAGCGTGCAGCGCAACGACGCGGCCAGCATCAGCCTGGAAAGCGTCGGCGACCTGGTGGCGTCCTCGGAGATCGATTTCCGCACGCTGCGCCGCGACCTGCATGAACTGCTGGGTGCGCAGCCGAAACTGAGCATCGCCCAGGCCCTGTCGCAGCGCGAAGCGCCGCAGGGGCTGGGCAGCGTGATCGGCTACCTGTCGCTGGGCACCCGCCACGGCGTGGTGGTCGAAGGCGAGCAGGAAACCGCCCATTGGCGTGGCGGCGATGGACAGTGGCGACGCGCCCGCATCCCGCTGGTTTGGTTCACCCAGGAGAAACGCCATGAACTGGCATGAAGAGTCCCACGATGCCGCCCCGGTCGACGCGGTGGCAGACGATCACGAGGCCGAACCGGTCGTGGTCACGCCGCTGCCGCGGCGTGGCAATGACGTGTTCTACCTGGGCGACACCGGCCGGCTGCCCCTCGATGGTCGCCGCGCGCTGTGCCAGTTGCTGATCGGCCCGAGCATCGACCAGTTGCGCCACGCCAAGCTGTGGCCGGCGTTGATCCGCAGCGAGGCGGCGATCCGCTCGGCGCTGTCGGACCTGTTCCTGGAACTGGTGCTCGACCGTGACAGCGGCGTGGCCTTCACCCGCCAGGCCGATACCGAGGACATCGACGCACCGGTGCTGCTGCGCAGCTCGCCGCTGACCTTCATCGACTCGGTGCTGTTGCTGTACCTGCGCCAGCAGCTGGCCGAAGCGGACGCGCGCGGCAACCGCGCGGTGGTGGCCGACACCGAGATGGCCGAAGCGCTGGCCATCTACGAGAAGAACCTGTCCACCGATCGGGCCGGCTTCAATCGCCGCGTCGCCGCCGCCGTGCAGAAGATGAAAGAGAACCACATCCTGACCCGCCTGGCCGGCCAGGACGACCGACACGAAGTGTCGCCGGCGCTGAAGCTGCTGTTCTCCGCCGAAGACGTCTCCGCGCTGTCCGCCGTGTACCGCCAGTTGCGCGACACCCCCGCTGCAAACGCCTGAACGGACCACCGATAACGCATGGCCATTTCCAAGCACACCCCCGCCCTGTTCACCGACGGGCTGCCGGATCCGCGGCTGCAGCAGTTCCGCATGCGCCGCCTGCAGGTGCACAACTGGGGCACCTTCAACGGCCTGACCGAAGTGCCCATCGCCGAGCGCGGCTTCCTGTTCGTGGGCCGCTCCGGCTCGGGCAAGTCGACCCTGCTCGACGCCATGTCGGCGATGCTGGTGCCGCCGTCGATCGTCGACTTCAACGCCGCCGCGCGTGAAGCCGAGCGCAGCGGCCGCGACCGCAACCTGGTCTCCTACGTGCGTGGCGCGTGGGCCGACCAGCAGGACCGCGGCACCGGCGAAATCGCCACCCAGTACCTGCGCAAGGGCGCGACCTGGACCGCACTGGTGCTGGAATACCGGGCCGGCGATGGCCGCGTGGTCAGCCTGGTGCGCCTGTTCTGGATCGCCGGCAACGGCGCGGCGGCCGCCGACGTGCGCAAGCACTACCTCATCGCCGAGCGTCCGTTCGATATCGCCAAGGACCTGGGCGGCTTCGACCTGGACCTGCGCAAGCTCAAGCAGCGCCTGGGCGACGTGCACCATTTCGACAGCTTCGTCGGCTACGCAGAGCGCTTCCGCCACCTGCTCGGCATCGACAATGAGATGGCGCTGCGCCTGCTGCACAAGACGCAGTCGGCCAAGAACCTGGGCGACCTGAACGTCTTCCTGCGTGACTTCATGCTGGACACGCCCAAGACCTTCGACGCCGCCGAGCGCCTGGTGAGCGACTTCGCCGAGCTCGATGGCGCGCACAAATCGGTGGTCACCGCGCGGCGCCAGGTCGAAACCCTGTTGCCCGCGCGTGCGCTGCATGCCGAGCTGAAGGCGATGAACCTGCAGCGTGCCGACGAGGAGACGCTGAAGCTCGGGCTGGACAGCTTCCGCGAATCGCGCCTGCAGCAGCTGCTGGAAAAGCGCCTGCAGGAGATCGATGTCCGCCACCGTGGCCTGCTCGGCGAAGAAACCCAGCGCCGCCAGGGGCTGGCCAACCATGAAGAGCACCTCGCCGAACTCGAGCTGCAGCGACGCCAGCAGGGCGGCGAGCGCATCGAGGAACTGGAGCGCGAGCATGGGCGTGCCCAGGCCGAGCGCGACCGCCGCCAGGCAAAACGCGAGCAGGCCCGCCAGGCCGCGCAGACGCTGGGCGACGCGTTGCCCGACGACGCCCACGGCTTTGCCGAACTGATTGCCCGCGCGCAGGGCGAACTGGACAACCGCCAGCAGGCGGCCGCCGCGCTGGACGATGCCATTACCGAGCGGTTGTCCGGCAAACAGGACGACACGCGTCGCTTCGGCGATGTCCGTGCCGAGCTGGAGGCGATGGAGCGCAACCCGTCGAGCATTCCCGCGCCGCTGCAGAAGCTGCGCAGCCGCATGGCCGAGGAAACCGGCGTCCCCGAGGCGGCACTGCCGTTCGTGGGCGAGCTGGTCCAGGTCCGCCAGGAGGAGGGCGCCTGGCAGGGCGCGATCGAGCGCGTGCTGTTCGGCTTCGCGCAGTCGCTGCTGGTGGACGACAAGCATTACAACGAGGTCAATGCGTGGGTGAATCGCACCCAGCTTGGCATGCGGCTGACCTACTATCGCGTGCGTCGCAATGACGATGCCATTGCGCGCCAACCGTCGGCACGGTCGCTGCTGCACAAGCTGGAGTTCCGCGACAGCCCGTTCGAGCCGTGGCTGCGCCGCGAGCTTGGCAAGCGCTACGACTACGAGTGCGTCGAGGCAAAGCAGCTGCGCGACGTGGAACGGGGTATCTCGCGCGAAGGCCAGGTCAAGCACCCGGGCGACCGCTTCGAGAAGGATGACCGCAACGCGATCGGCGATCGCCGCCGCTGGCTGCTTGGCTTCAGCAATACGGAAAAACTGGCGGTGTTCCGCAAGGAAGCCCAGGAGCTTGCCCAGCGCATCGCTGCCTGCGACGAAGACGTCGCCCGGCTGCGCAGCCAGCGCGATCGTGACAACGACCGTCGCCTGGCCTGCAACCAGCTGGTGAACTTCGTCTGGGAAGAAGTGGATATCGCCACGGCGGTCCAGCGCCTGCAGGACATCGAGTCCTCGCTGCGCGAACTCAAGGAAGGCAACGCCGACCTGGCCCGGCTGGCCCAGCAGATCGACCAGGCCCGCGCGGATATCGCGCAGGCACGCCGCACCTACGAAGACACCCGGGTCGAGCTGGCCCAGCACGCCCGCGAGCGCGACAAGCTCGATGCCCAGCGCCAGCGCAGCCGTGCGCTGGTGCTGCCGGCGCTCGGCGCCACCCAGGAAGCGGGGCTGCAGCTGCGCCTGGAACGGTTGGGTGGGCTGAGCCTGGAGACGCTGGAAGCGCACATGCGCGAGATCAGCAAGGGCATCAACGAGAGCCTCGCCGCCTCGCAGCAGGACGTGCACCGCGTCGAGACCCAGCTGGTGGCCTGCTTCCGCCGCTTCGCACAGGCATGGCCGGAGGAATCCGGTGACTTCACCGCGTCGGTGGCCTCGGCCGAGGACTTCCTCGCCCGCCTGCAGCGCCTGGAGCGCGATGGCCTGCCGCAGCACGAAGAACGCTTCTTCGACCTGCTGCAGAACCAGAGCAAGAACAACCTGCTGGCCCTGCAGCGGCACAGTGCCGAGGCACGCAAGTCGATCGGCCAGCGCCTGGACGAGGTCAATGCCTCGCTGGAGCAGGTGCCGTTCAACCGCGGCACGCTGCTGACCATCGAGCTCAGCGACCGGCGCCTGCCGGAGGTGCTGGAGTTCCACCAGCAGCTGCGCGAAGTGCTGTCGCACCACCAGACCGAAGAGCGCGAGGTGGCCGAAGCGCAGTTCGCGGTGCTGCGTGAACTGGTCAAGCGCCTGGGCTCACAGGAAGGCGAAGACCGACGCTGGCGCGAGAACGTGCTCGACGTGCGCCTGCATGTGGAATTCATCGGCGTCGAGCTCGACGCCGCTACCCGCCAGCAGGTCGAGATCTACCGCAGCGGCGCCGGCAAATCCGGTGGCCAGCGGCAGAAGCTGGCCACCACCTGCCTGGCGGCCGCGCTGCGCTACCAGCTCGGCGGCGCCGAAAGCCAGCTGCCCAGTTACGCCGCCGTGGTGCTCGACGAAGCCTTCGACAAGGCCGACAACGAGTTCACCGCGCTGGCGATGAACATCTTCGAGAACTTCGGTTTCCAGATGGTGGTGGCCACGCCGCTGAAGTCGGTGATGACGCTCGAACCGTTCATCGGCGGCGCCTGCTTCGTCGAAATCAGCGGCCGCCACGACTCCGGCGTGCTGCTGATCGAGTACGACGAGGAAGCCAAGCGCTTGAAGCTGCCCGAGCGCAGCCGCCAGCAGGACGCCGAACCGGTCGCCTGACCGGTCGGCACGCCTGCGCCGCACTGGCACCGGCAATCGCGCGCCCACAACGGCAACTCCCGCGCCGGCAACGGAAATCCTGAGCCGGCACCGGAAATCCCGCGCCCACGTAGAGCCGACCGTTGGTCGGCTGCTCCATCACCGGTCGCCAACCCCGGCGCCCCGGCACTCCGCTCTACGCGTTACCCGGCAAACGTATCCCAGCCCATCCGCGCGATCAGCACCACCACCAGGCCGACGAACAATTTGCGGATGAAGGGCGTGCCGCCCCGCAGCGCCAGCCGCGTGCCCACCACCGAGCCGATGATGTTGGCGGCGGCCATCGGCAACGCGAACAGCCACAGGATGTTGCCGGTCGGCACGAAGAACGAAATGGCGGCCACGTTGGTCGCCAGGTTCACCACCTTCGAGGCGGCCGAGGCACGCAGGAAATCCAGGCCGAAGAAGCGCACGAACAGGAAGATCAGGAAGCTGCCCGTACCCGGCCCGAAGAAGCCGTCGTAGAACCCGATCACCGCACCGATCGCCAAGGCCGTGACCAGCTCCTTGCGCCCGATCTCGCGCGGCCGGTGCAGCGCGCCGAAATCCTTCTTCCACAGCGTGTAGCCGAGCATCGCCACCAGCAGGACCAGCACCAGCGGACGCACCGCATCCTTGGGCAGCAAACTCACCGCCGTGGCGCCGGCAAAGGAGAACACGAAGGCGGTGCCGGCCGCGAACAGCACCGGTCGCCACGGGAAGCGCACGTTGCGCGCATAGCGGAACGCGGCCGCAGCGGTGCCGAACATCGAGCTGAACTTGTTGGTGCCAAACAGCATCGCCGGGGTGTGCTGCGGCAGCACCGTGAACAGACCGGGCAACTGCACCAGCCCGCCGCCGCCCACGGCCGCATCGACCAGGCCGGCGATGAAGGCGATCGCCACCAACCACAACAGCTCAGGGGGTACCAGCTCGAACACGGCGACACCGCAATGCAAGGCGCGCCAGCATACGCCTGGCCCCCAGCACCCGGTAGAGCCGACCGTTGGTCGGCTGCCCCGGCATCGGCACAGGGCAAACGCGCGACAATGCCCGCATGAGCAATCCCGACCCCTGTCCCTGCGGCCGCCCCCTGGCCTACACCGCCTGCTGTGGCCTCTATCACGCCGGCGCCCACGCCCCCGACGCCGAGGCCCTGATGCGCTCGCGCTACAGCGCCTACGTCAAACAGCGGCCGGACTACCTGCTGGCCAGCTGGCATCCGTCCACGCGCCCGGACGCGCTGTCGCTGGACGAACCGGCCCACCAACGCACCCAGTGGCTCGGCCTGACCCTCCACCAGCACACCGTCGCCGACCCGGACCACGCACAGGTCGACTTCACCGCCCGCTACAGAATCGGCGGCGGCAGCGCGGTCAAGATGCGCGAACACAGCCGCTTCGTCCGCGAAGACGGCCGCTGGTTCTACCTCGACGCGCTGCCCTGAGCCGCCTCGCGGCTGCGCACCGCCACCGGCCGCTGCTGGCCGTGGGCGCGCACGCAGTTGCGCCCGGCATCCTTGGCCGCGTACAGCGCCTGGTCGGCCGCCTTGATCACCGCCTGGGCGTCGTCGCCCGCGCGGTGGTCGGCCATGCCGATGCTCACCGTCACCTGCACCACCGTGCCGCCGCCGCCGCGGCCACGCTGCAGGCGGCCCACCGCGTCGTCCTGCGCGCGCGCGGCGCGGTCGCGCAGCTGCAGCCGGGTGGCCTCCACCGTCGCCCGGACCGCCTCCACCGCCTCCACGCAGGCCGGGGCGGGGCGGTCCAGGAACACCAGGGCGAATTCCTCGCCGCCGTAGCGGAAGGCCCGTCCGCCGCCGCCCACCTCGGCCAGCCGCGTGGCCACCAGCTTGAGCACGTCATCGCCATTGTCGTGGCCATGGGTATCGTTGAAGCGCTTGAAGTGGTCCACGTCCACCATCGCGATCGTGTAGGTCGCGCCCACCCGTTGCAGGCACTCGTTCAAGGCGCGGCGCCCGGGCAGCCCGGTCAGCTCGTCGCGGTAGGCCATGTGGAAGGATTCCTGCAGCATCGCCGACACGATCAGCAGCAGCGCGGTGCTGGCCAGTGCCGGCAGCAGCGCCGGCGACAGGAACACCCGCGGCAGCATCGCCCATACCACCAGCAGCGCGATCAGCATCGCCGTATGCAGCGGCCGCGGCTGCCGCAGTGCCTGCACGCCCAGGCCGACCAGGGCCGCCACGAACACCAGCGTGGGCAGCTGCGCCAGCCGGCTCCAGCCGGTCGGCAGCCACGCCCAATGGTGGTCCGAGAGCAGGTCATGCATGCCCTGCGGCCCCTGCGCGGCAAGCAGGGCGAACACGCCTACCGCCGCGCCACTGACCACCCCGCGCAGCAGCAGGTCCTGGCGCAGGCGGCCGCGCTCGGGCCACAGCCCATGCAGCGCGAACAGCAGCGGCAGCCACAGCGAGACCGAGTGGAACAGCAGCGGTGTCAGCGCGGTGACCGCGCCGGTATTGAGGAAGCTGCCGACCAGGCCATGCAGCATCGCGAATGCCAGCGCGATCGCCAGCAGCAGGCACACCGCGCGCACGCGGTTGTAGATCAGGCCCAGGCCGATGCCCAGGCAGGTCAGCACCAGCGGCAGGATCCGGTGCACCGGGCTGCCCACCTCATCGGCCGGCGTGGCCCACCACAGTCCCAGCCCCACCAGCATGGCGGGCAGCAGGAACAGGTAATGGCCAGGCTGGCGTAGCAGGTGGTTGCGCAAGGACGGTTCCACGGGTGTGGGCCGGCGCGCCATGGCTGCACGTGCAAACCGGACCACACAGGCGATGGTCTTCCCGATAGCGGCCGCTGCGTATTCAACTTGAGTGCGTCACATGATCTGAGCCTTGCCATGACATGCCGCTCACCGCGGCTGGCCGATCCTGAGCGCGATGAATACCGCCGTCGCCTCCGCACCGCCGCCCGCCACAACGCATGACGCAGCACTGGCCGTCCGCTACGCCGGGATCCGCGCGCGCAGCGTGGCGCTGGCCGCCCCGCTCAGTCCCGAGGACGCCATGGTGCAGAGCATGGCCGACGCCAGCCCGAGCAAATGGCACCTGGCCCACACCACCTGGTTCTTCGAACGTTTCGTGCTGGGCAGCCGGCCCGACCACGCCCCCTTCGACGCCGACTGGCACTACCTCTTCAACAGCTATTACCAGAGCATCGGCCCGGCGCACGCGCGGCCGCAGCGCGGCCTGCTGTCGCGCCCGTCACTGGCGCAGGTGCTGGAGTACCGGGCCCGGGTCGACCAGCAGGTCATCGCCCTGTTGCAGGCCGACGCGCTCGACCCGCAGGCGCGCCACCAGTTGCTGCTCGGCCTGCATCACGAACAGCAGCACCAGGAACTGCTGCTCACCGACATCAAGCACGCGCTGTGGAGCAATCCCCTGCAGCCGGCCTACCGCGACGACCTTGCCCGCCACGAGGCGCCCGCCATTCCACTGGAGTGGCGCGACGCCCCCGAGCAGATCGTCGAGATCGGGGCGCCGGCCTGGCCCACGCACCCTGCCTTCGCCTACGACAACGAATCCCCCGTGCATCGCGTGCTGGTCCCGGCCCACGCGCTGGCCAACCGTCCGGTCAGCAACGCCGAGTACCGTGCGTTCATCGAGGCTGGCGGCTACCGCGACGTCACCCTGTGGATGAGCGAAGGCTGGGCGCTGTGCCAGGCCGAAGGCTGGCAGCACCCGCTGTACTGGGACGACGCGCTGGAACGCGAGTTCACCCTGGGCGGCTGGCAGCGATTGGATCGGCATGCGCCGGTCTGCCACCTCAGCTATTTCGAGGCCGACGCCTATGCGCGTTGGCAAGGCGCGCGCCTGCCCACCGAGTTCGAATGGGAAGCCGCCGCCGCCGGCCAGCCAGCGCACGGCCATTTCGCCGACGCCGACCGGCTGCATCCCGGTGGCGCCAGCGCGCCAGGGCAGGGCACCGACACCGCCTTGTGGCAGCTGTTCGGCGACGTCTGGGAATGGACCAGCAGCGCCTACGGCGCCTATCCGGGCTTTCGCCCCTTTGCCGGCAACCTCGGCGAATACAACGGTAAATTCATGAACGGCCAATGGATCCTGCGCGGCGGCAGCTGCGTGACCCCCGAGGGGCATGTACGTGCCAGCTACCGCAACTTCTTCGCACCGTCGGCGCGCTGGCAGTTCTCCGGCCTGCGCCTGGCGCGGGACCCGGCATGAGTACGGTAAGCGACGCGCTCGAGGCGCTGACCGACCTGCAGCCGGACCGTGCGCGGATCACCGCCGATATCCTGCAGGGGTTGTCCCAGCGGCCGCGCCAGTTGCCATCCAAGTACTTCTACGACGCGCGCGGCTCGGCCCTGTTCGAACAGATCACCCGCCAGCCCGAGTACTACCCCACGCGCACGGAACTGCACCTGCTGCAGGACTGCGCCGCCGACATCGCCAGCGTGGTCGGCCCGCGCCTGCACGTGGTCGAACTGGGCAGCGGCAGCGGCCGCAAGACCGAACTGCTGCTGCACGCGCTGGCCGACCCGGTGGCCTACACGCCCATCGAGATCTCGCGCGCCGCCCTGCTGGCCAGCATCGCGCGGCTGGCGCAGGCCCTGCCGGACATTGAAATGCTCCCGGTCTGCGCCGACTTCACCCGCCCGGTACAGCTGCCCGAACCGCAACGCGAACCGGCGCGCCGCCTGCTGTTCTTCCCCGGCTCCACCCTGGGCAACTTCGCCGCGCCCGAGGCCGTCAGGCTGCTGCAGGCGATGCGCCAGACCATGGGCGCTGACGGCATGGCCCTGATCGGCATCGACCTGCACAAGGACCCGGCGCTGATCGAAGCGGCGTACAACGATGCCGCCGGCGTCACCGCCGCGTTCACCCTCAACCTGTTGGCAAGGCTCAACCGCGAAATCGGCAGCGACTTCGACCTGGACGCCTTCCAGCACCGCGCCCGCTACAGCGTGGAGCGGCTGCGGATCGAGACCGAGCTGGTCAGTACGCGCGCGCAGACCGTGCACGTGGCCGGGCAACCGTTCGACTTCGCCGAGGGCGAGGCGATGACCGTGGAATACAGCCACAAGTACACCGAGGCCGCGTTCGCGACGCTGGTGGCCCAGGCGGGCCTGCAGGTCTGCACGCGCTGGAACGCCCGCGATCCCGCCTTCGAGCTCGCGCTGCTGCGCCCGGTCTGACGCACTCCCGCCGCGGCGCACTGGCTGCTCACCACCGCGCGGGATCCGCAGGCCATCGCCGTGGCGATCGAACAGCACAAAAAGACCCCCCAAGTTCTGGGACGATGCCCGCTTCGTGGCCACCGTGCTGATCTAACCCGGCGTGGACGCAGTGTCGCGCCCGCGCTCGATGCCATTGCCGTGAGCGAGCTGATCCGCGACCTGGAAGCCCTGCGCGCCTGAACCGCCTCTCCGGCGCACGCTGCACCGCCGGCAGTGCGCTGGCGGTCATGCGGGGGCTGCCGTTCGCCGATATGCTATGGACGCATGGAAGCGGTTGCGTTGTGGCCACCGCGCAGGCCAGGGAGTAGTACGGACGTGATGCGTCGATTCGAACTCGTGGAAGGTAGCGCCAGCAAGTTCTGGGAAGTGGAGCAGGACGGCAGCGACTTGAACGTGCGCTGGGGACGCATCGGCACGCAGGGGCAAAGCCAGACCAAGTCCTTCGCCGATGCCGCCAAGGCCGCGTCGGCGCTGACCAGGCTGGTCAATGAAAAAACCGGCAAGGGTTACAGCGAAACCGGTGCCACGGCCACGCCCGCGATCGCAGCCACCGCGCCAGCCACGGCCGCGCCGCGCGCCGCCAAGGCGCCCCAGCCTGCCGCCGCTGCACCTGCAAATGCACCTGCACCCAGTGCGGCCCCCACGCCGGTGGCCAACGCCGATGAAGAGGCGGCGACGGCCTTCGAGCATATCCGCCAGGCGCTGCTGACCGGCGCGCTTGCACCGGGCGAGTCGCTCACCGTCACCGGCCTGCGTCGCCGCGCCGGGGTCAGCGAGGTCGGCGCCCAGCTCGCCTATGCGGCGCTCCGGGACGCGGGGATGGTCAGTCGCTGGAGCACCCAGATTGCCAAGGATGCACCGGCCGCCGCGGCCAACCCCGGGGCGGACTGCTTCACCGCCGTTCCGGTGGCCGCGGCGGACCTGCCGCATGACCCCAGCCTGCCGCCGTGGCTCGCCCAGGGCGCGCCGGTGCGCATCACCCCGCAGCACCTGGCGTTGATGTACGCCTCGCGTCGCTTCCCGGCCCGATTGCCCGCGCACGACCCGGCCGCCCTGTGGCAGGCCTTCGCCACCCAGCTCAACGTGGATGTCGATGAGGTGCGTAGCGACCCGGCCCTGCTGCCGGCCCTGCGCAGGATGGTCGAACGACTGCGTGCCCAGGTGCCTGCGCCGGACCGCGATGCCGACCTGATGCTGCTGGTGATCGCGCTCAACAACCACTACGGGCACGAAGCACTGTTCGCCGACACGGTGCATTGGCTGGTGGCCAGCCACGGCCTGGAGCAGGTGGTGGCGATGCTGCTGGATGCGCAGCACATCCAGATCGCCAGCGAGTACGACCATTCCACCCAGCGGCATACCCTGCGCTTCCATGGCCAGGTCGATGAGCCGTTCGGTTCGCGCTGGAGCGCCCCGCTGGGTGCGGCCGAGGATGCGCTGCGCAGCCATCTGTCGGTGGCCGACGAAGCGGTGTGGCAGGCCTGCGTGGAGCGCATCGGTGGTCATCTGCCGCACGTGGTGGCCTGCCGGCAGCCGGCGTTGCTGTTGCTGCTGCCCGACGCACCTGCGCTGGCCCACGCGCTTCTGTTGGCGCCGGGCGCCGCCGCGGCGCTGCACGAAAGCGCCCATTGGCTGATGACCATCGCCACCGATCCGGCCGCCTGCGCGGTGGCCATGCGCCTGCGGCCCAACGAAAAATTCTGGAACCATGCGCGTTTCGCCGCCACGGTGCTGGTGGAACGCGGCGTGGCGGCACTGCCGTTGCTGGCGCCCGGCGCCATCGTCGAAGAAGCCGGCGATGCGCTCGCCCATATCGGTCTCCCCGATGCGGTGGACGCGTTGGCGCGCGCGGCCAGCAGTTCCAAGCATGCGCTGGCCCGGCTGGGGCTGGCGGTCAATCGCTGGCCGGAGGCCGCGCTGGTGGCCATCTCGCGCGTGGTCGCCGCCGGTGGCAAGGACGCCGGCCTGCTCACCCCGACGCTGGTGCAGCTGCTGCGCGCGATGGGCGAGCGCGTCGTGGCCGTGGAGCCGTGGATCGAGCCGGCCGCGCTGGCCGTGATCCAGCGCCAGCGGGCCCTGCTTGGCGGACCGCAGGAGACGGCAGGGCACGACGAACTGCCGCCGGTGCTCGCCGCCGCGCCCTGGCGCCAGCCGCGTACGCGCCAGGCGCAGGCCGTGCTGGACGTGCCATTGCTGCCGGTCGAGCCGGTGGAGCACTGGGCGCCGGGCACACGCGACGCGGCGATGCAGCTGGGCAACTGGCAGGCACAGCGCATGCAGGAGTGCCGCCAGCAGCCGACGCGCGCCGCCGACGAGATCGGCTTCACCCTGCGCGATGAGGAGCTCAAGGCGCTGAACGCCCAGGCTGCCGCGGCCATCGTGGCGCGCGATACCGCGCAGCTGGTGAGCCTGTGGCGGGACATGGTCGCCGTGCGCCGCCGCAGCCAGTATTACTGGTTCTGCCTCTACCCCGAATACATCGACGCCCTGCCCGAGGGCATGGCCGCGCCGTTCTGGAATGCGATCGCCGGCGAAACCGAAAGCGGCAGCATCTCGCGCATGGTCGCATCGCATGGCCTGGCGGTACTGCCCGCCCTGATCACCATGGTCCGCAGCAAACCCACCGACTGCATGGCCGATGCGCTGCATGTCGGTGCGGTGGAACTGGCCCTGCCGGCCGCACGCGCGTTCGCCAGGCTCAAGACCGTGCGCGACATCGGCCGTCAGTGGCTGCTTACTTACCCCGAACACGCCGCTGCCGGCCTGCTCCCCGCGGCCTTCGGCAAGGCCGGCGAGCTGCGCGACAGTGCCGGTGCCGGCGTGCGCCTGCTCGCGGCCCAGGGCCATGAAGCGGTGTTGCGCGAGGTGGCCGCGCGGCATGGCCGCGACGACGTGATGCAGGCGCTGCAGCAGGTGCTCGACGACGACCCGCTGCAGCGCTATCCCACCCGGCGCAGCAAGCTGCCCGAGTTCTGGGCGCCCAGCGGCTGGCGACGGCCGCTGTTGCACAACGGCAAGGCGCTCGGCGAGGAGGCCATCGACCTGCTCGGCGAAATGCTTACCTTCCCCACCAACGAAGAGGTCTACGCCGGCATCGGCCAGGTGATCGCGGCCTGCCGCCCCGACAGCCTCGCCGACTTTGCCTGGGACCTGTTCGGTGCCTGGCTCAATGCGGGTGGGTCCGGCAAGGAAAGCTGGGTGCTGACCGCGCAGGGCCTGCTCGGCAACGACGACACCGCCCGCCGCCTCACCCCCTTCATCCGCACCTGGCCGGGCGAGGCCGCGCATGCCCGTGCGGTGTTGGGGCTGGATGTGCTGGCGACCATCGGTACCGACGTGGCGCTGATGCAGATCAACGGCATCGCGCAGAAGATCAAGTTCAAGGGCCTGCAGGACAAGGCCCGCGAGAAGATCGCGGCGATCGCCGAGGCACGCCAGCTCACCACCGAAGAACTGGAGGACCGTCTCGCCCCGGACCTGGACCTGGACGAACACGGCACCCTGCGCCTGGAGTTTGGTCCGCGCGCCTTCAAGGTCGGGTTCGACGAAGCGCTCAAGCCCTACGTGCGCGAGATCCTCGCCAGTGGCGACGGCCCGCGCCTGGAAGATCTGCCCAAACCGAAGAAGAGCGATGACCCCGCGCTGGCCAAGGCCAGTGTCGAGCGCTTCAAGACGTTGAAGAAAGACGTGCGCACCATCGCCAGCCAGCAGGTGCTGCGCCTGGAGCTGGCCATGTGCGCGCGCAGGCGCTGGACTCCGGCCCTGTACCGCGCGTTCCTGGTCGAGCACCCGCTGCTGCGCCACCTGGTGCAGCGCCTGGTCTGGGGCGTGTACGCGGTCAGCGACGGCCAGTCGCATGGCGGCACCCTGCAGGCCTGCTTCCGGGTGGCCGAGGATGGGAGTTTCACCGACGCCAACGACGATCCGTTCGACCTGCCCGAGGGCGAGGCGGTGCGCATCGGCGTGCCGCATGCGCTGGAGCTGTCGGCCGCCGATGCCGCCGCGTTCGGCCAGGTGTTGGCCGACTACGAACTGCTGCAGCCGTTCGCGCAGATCGGCCGCGACACCTACACCCTGCGGGCCGACGAACACCCGCAGGACAAGCTGCTGCGCTGGAAGGGCGCCAAAGTGCCCACCGGCCGCGTGCTCGGCCTGGTCAACAAGGGCTGGCGTCGCGGCATGGCCCAGGACGGCGGCGGCATCTGGTACTTCACCAAGCCGCTGGCCAACGGCAAGGTGATCGAGCTGCTGCTCGATCCGGGCATCATCGTGGGCATGGTCAACGAGTACCCCGAACAGGAACTGGGCGACGTGCAGTTCGGCTCCCCCGGTGCCTGGGGCGACATGCAGCAGGCCGACCCGTTGTCCGGCCTGGACCCGATCGCCGCCAGCGAACTGATCCGCGACCTGGAGGCGCTGCGCGCCTGAGCCCTGCGGGCCGCGCCGCCGGCGTGGCCCGCCTCCCACCCGAACGCGCGCGCCCGGCGCGTGCGTGCAACCGGATACCCCGATGGCCCCGTCCTCCGTTTCCCCCGCGCCCACCGCCGCGATGCAGCGCCCGCCCGCCGAGGTGCTGCATGCCGACGAACTGGCCCGCCTGCGCCAGCACGACCGCGATGCCCGTCCACCGGGCTGGGCGCTCAGCCTGCGGGCCGCGCGCGCCTTCATCCTGGGCGATCCCGCGCTGGGCATCCAGGCCAAGGTCGTGGCCCCGGTGGCCAGCATCGAACGCATGCTGGTCACCCTGGCCACCGGCCGCGGCCTGATGCTGGTCGGCGAGCCGGGCACCGCCAAGTCGCTGTTGTCCGAACTGCTGGCCAGCGCCATCTGCGGCGTGTCCACCCTCACCATCCAGGGCGGCGCATCCACCACCGAAGACCAGATCAAGTACGGCTGGAACTACGCGCTGTTGATCAACGAAGGCCCCAGCCCGCGCGCGATGGTGCCCGCGCCGCTGTACCAGGGCATGCGCGATGGCCGCATCGTGCGCTTCGAGGAAATCACCCGCGCGCCGCAGGAAGTACAGGACTGCCTGCTGGGCATGCTGTCGGACCGGGTCATGGCCGTGCCCGAGCTCGAGGGCGAGCACGCCATGCTGTATGCCCGCGAGGGCTTCAACATCATCGCCACCGCCAACACGCGCGACCGCGGCGTCAATGAAATGAGCGCCGCGCTCAAGCGCCGCTTCGATTTCGAAACCGTCGCGGCGATCCTCGATTTCGACCTGGAACTGCAGCTGGTGCAGCAGGCGTCGGCGCGCCTGCTCGAGCGCAGCGGCATTCCGGCCACGCTGCCGGTACCGGTGCTGGAACTGCTGGTCACCACCTTCCGCGATCTGCGCAGCGGCCACGCGCCGGACGGGCAGGGCGGCGACACGCCGATGGATCGCCTGTCGGCCGTCATGTCCACCGCCGAGGCCGTCAACGTCGCCCATGCAGTGGGCGTGCGGGCCTGGTTCCTGGAGCAGCGCGAAGGTGCACCGGCCGACCTGGTCGACTGCATCGCCGGCACGGTGGTCAAGGACAGCGCCGAGGACCGCGCCAAGCTGCGCCGGTACTTCGAACACACCGTCGCGCGCCGTCAGGGCCCGTCCTGGCGTGCGTACTACGAGGCGCGCCACCGCCTGCCGTGATCGATCAGCCCGACATCATCGGCGTCCGCCACCACAGCCCGGCCTGCGCCCGGCTGGTGGCCGCGCGCATCCGCCGCCAGCGCCCGGCCTTCGTGCTGATCGAAGGCCCGGCCGATTTCAACCCGCGCCTGGACGAGCTGCACCTGGACCATCGCCTGCCGCTGGCGATCTACAGCCATCGGTCCGACGACAGCGCCCACCACGGCTCGTGGACCCCGTTCGCCGAGCACTCGCCCGAATGGCAGGCACTGGTGGTGGGCCGCGAAGTAGGCGCGCAGGTACGTTTCATCGACCTGCCCGCGTGGGACGACGCCTTCGCGGCGCTGGAAAACCGCTATGCCGACAGCGCCGACCATGCCCACGAAGCCCGCGCCGACGCCTACGAACGCGCGCTCGGCGAGCGCCTGGCCGTCCAGGGCCGCGATGCGCTGTGGGACCACCTGTTCGAGCAGGACGACGCCGGCGATGGCCTGCACGAACGCCTGCACACCTACTTCGTCCACCTGCGCGGTGATGACCGCGGTTCGCTGGGCAACCAGCGACGCGAACAGATGATGGCCGCCTGGATCGCCTGGGCAATGCGCCAGCCGGCGCACGACGGTCGCCACGGCGTGCTCGTTGTCTGTGGCGGCTACCACGCGCCCGCGCTGCAGCAGCTGTGGGCGCAGCAACCGGCGGCGAGCACGCCGCCGGCGGTGCCCACCCCGCAGGACGGCAGTGGCGGGGCGGTGCGCCATGGTTCGTTCCTCGTGCCGTATACGTTCAAGCGCCTGGATGCTTTCGCCGGGTACGCCTCCGGAATGCCCTCGCCGGGCTGGTACCAGTGGCAGTGGGAGCACGGCGTGGATGCCGACGCCCACATGCTCGGCCAGGTGATGGCGCGGCTGCGTGGGCGCGGGTTGCCGGCGTCCACCGCCGACCTGATCGCCGCACGCCTGCGGGCTGAAGGCCTGGCGCGGCTGCGCGGGCATGCCCGTCCGCAGCGCGTGGACTGGCTCGACGCGCTTGCCGGGGCGCTGGTCAAGGACGCACTGGACGCACCGCTGCCGTGGACCTACCGCGGCCGACTGCGTGCCGGCACCGATCCGGTCCTGGTCCAGATCATGGACGTGCTGACCGGCGACAGCACCGGTCTGCTGGACCCGCTGACCCCGCAACCGCCCTTGCTGGCCGACCTCGCCGCGCAACTGCAGGCGCACGGGCTGGCGCTGGGCCAACGCTGCCAGCTGGACCTGCTCGACCCGCACGACCGCCAGCGCAGCGTCCTGCTGCATCGGCTGCTGCTGCTGCAGGTGCCCGGCATCGTGCGTACCCACGGCCCGGCGCAGGCCATCAGCGACACGTTCGACGAGACCTGGTCGCTGACCCAGCCGGTGGAGCAGCACGCCGCGCTGATCGAAGCCGGCGCCTGGGGCGCCACTGTCGGCGATGCCGCCCGCGCCCGGCTGGAAGATGCACTGCGGCATGCCGATCGCGGCATCGCCGGACGGGTCCCGCTGCTCAACCGCGCCGCATGGGCGGCACTGCCGGCCGTCAGTGCCGCCGTGCTCGACGACCTGGCCACGGCGGTCGCCAGCGAAGCGCGTTTCGAGGTGCTGGCCCCGGCGCTGGGCGAGCTGGACCTGCTGCGCCGGCATGGGCACATGCTGGGCATGCAGGAGGCGCCGATGCTCAACGCCCTGCTTGGGCCCGGCTTGGACCGTGCCCTGTGGCTGCTCGAAGCGCCCGGCCAGGTCAGCAGCGCCGACACCGACGCCCACCTGCGCGGCCACCTGGCGCTGCGCCAGATCCTCATCGATCGCCTGGCCGATCACGAGCCCGGCGGCGCCGCCACGTTCGCCACCGCCCCGGCCCGCGCGCTGGCGGTATGGCAGCGCAAGCTCGCCAATCCCCAGGCGGCGGCCGTCAGCCGCGGCGCCTCGCTCGGTGCGCTGGTGGGCCTGCGCGAGCGGGTGGGGGCGGCCACGCTCCCGTTTGCCGACGAGGCCATGGCCCTGCTGCAGGGCCTGGCGCCGGCGCAGATGGGCGATGCCCTGGCCGGCCTGTTGGCGCTGGCGCGCGACCGCCTGGCCAGCGAGCCCGGCTTCACCGCCGCGCTGGACGGCCTCATCCAGGCCCTGCAGGCAGACGACTTCATCCTCGCCTTGCCGGCGCTGCGCAGCGCGTTCGCCTGGCTGCCCGCACGCGAGCGCGGCGCGCTGGCCACCCGCATGCTGGCCCTGCATGGCGCCGACCACCTGTCCGGCCGCGTGCTGACCGCGGCGGTGCCGGGGCAGGCGCCTGCCGACGCCCTGGCCCGCGCCGCCCAGCGCGAAACCGCCGCGCTGGACGCGCTCGCGCGCTGGGGCATCACCCCCGTGCAGGACGCCGCGTCATGAGCCTGGACATCCCCGATCCGCTGCAGCGCTGGCGCCTGCTGTTGGGCGAACCGGCCGAGCCGGCCTGTGGTGCGCTCGGCGCGCAGGCCCAGGCCGCCGACGCCGCGCTGGAGTGGCTGTACGGCCGTGATGGCGACCGCGCGCTGCGTGGCGAACGCAGTGGCGGCGGCGGTGCATCGCAGCTGTCCACGCCGGACTGGATCAACGACATCCACCGGCTGTTCCCGCGCGAGGTGATCGAACGCCTCGAACGCGACGCCGTGGAGCGCTATGGCATCGACGAAGTGGTCACCAACCTGGAGGTACTCGAGCGCATCGCGCCCTCCGAGAGCCTGCTGCGCGCGGTGCTGCATACCAAGCACCTGATGAACCCGCAGGTGCTCGCCGCCGCCCGCACGCTGGTGGCCGAGGTCGTGCGGCGCATCATGGAGCGGCTGGCCACGCAGGTGCACCAGGCCTTCAGCGGCACCCGCGACCGCCGCCGCCGCTCGCGCCGGCAGATCGCCAGCAACTTCGATTTCCGCCGCACGGTGGCGGCCAACCTGCATCGCCTCGACCCGGCCAGCGGCAAGCTCTACGTGCAGCAGCCGATGTTCTTCAGCCGCAGCCGTCGCCAGGCCGAACCGTGGGACATCATCCTGCTGATCGACCAGAGCGGCTCCATGGTCGACTCGGTCATCCACAGCGCGGTCATGGCCGCCTGCCTGTGGCAGTTGCCGGGCATGCGCACCCACCTGATCGCTTTCGATACCCAGGTGGTCGACCTCACCGCCGATGTCGCCGACCCGGTCGAACTGCTGATGAAGGTGCAACTCGGCGGCGGCACCGACATCGCCCGCGCCGTGGCCTACGCGCAGGGCCGCGTGGTCAATCCCTCGCGCAGTGTGGTGGTACTGGTCAGCGACTTCTACGAAGGCGGTGCCGATGGCGACCTGGTGCGGCGGGTCAAGGCGCTGGTCGAATCCGGGGTCAAGGTGCTGGGGCTGGCCGCGCTGGACACGCAGGCCGAGCCCAGTTACGACCGCGAAACCGCGGCACGCCTGGTCAAGGTCGGCGCGCACATCGCGGCGATGACGCCGGGCGAGCTGGCCGCATGGCTGGCCGAAAAGGTACTGGCATGAACCTGCGCCAGGACCTGCTGGAACTCACCCCGGCCGCGTTGATGGCGCTGGCCAACCCGGGCTTCGTCAAGCGCGCGCAGAAGGACCTTGCCGCCGGGATGGCACCGGCGCTGGACATCGACGCCAGCGGCACCCTCACCGCCACCTACGACGACGGCTGCGTAACGCGCCTGCCGGTGGGCTGCACCCTGCGTGATGCCCAGTGCAGCTGCACCGCCACGGCCATGTGCCGCCATCGGGTCACGCTGGTGCTGGCCTGGCAGGCGCAGGTGGCCGCCACCCTGCCGCCGCCTGCCACCGACCTCGCGCTCGACCACGGCCAGGCCGCATCCGACGCGGCCTGGAGCCCGGCCCAGTTCGACCTGCCGAGCCTGGCCGCCGTGCTGCCCCCCGGGGTGATGGACCAGGCCGAGCGACTACGCCAGGACGGTCCGGTGATCACCGTGTCCCCGTGGGCCGGCGCGGCCAGCCCACCCGGCGCGCAGCTGCCGATGTGCAGCGTGCGCTTCTTTGCCCGCGGCTCCATCGCCCACGCGCGCTGCGATTGCCGCCAGGGCGGCAACTGCGCCCACGTCGTGCTCGCGGTGATGGCCTTCGCCCAGGCCGAGCGCCTCGGCCCGCTGCAGGCACCGCACACCCTGCAACTGCGCACGGCCGACGCCGCACCCGACGCCGCCAGTGGCTGGGACAGCGCCGCGCAGGCGTTGCAGGCCGACATCGACGCGCTGCTGCTCTCGCTCTGGCTCGACGGTGGCGCACAACCGCTGATCGCCGTGGCCGCGCGCATCCAGGCGCTGCGCACCCGCGCCCAGGCGCAGGGCTGGTGCTGGATCGATGACGCGCTGGCCGAGCTGCGCCAGCTGCTGCAGGCACGGCAGGCGCGCAGCACCCGGTTCGCGCCGCTGGCCCTGCTCGACCTGGTGGTGGGGCTGTGGGCCCGTCTGCAAGCGGCCGCGCAGCTGGCCCGGCAGGTGGCGCCCGCGCTGCCCGCCGCGCAGGTGCTGGGGATCGGGGTCAAGGGCGAGGTCGCGCTGGACCGCGTGCGCCTGGTCTCGCTTGGTGCCGCGCTGTGGGGCGATGAACGCGAGCAGGGCGCCACCGTGCTCTGGGCCGACCCGGATACCCAGTCGGTCACGGTGATGGCACGGCAGTGGCCACGGGAGGCGCAGGCACCTCTCAAGCTCGGCGAGCGCCGCGTCGCCGGGCATCCACTGCGCCAGCTGGCCGCCAGCCAGGTCGTCACCCAGCGCGCCACGCGCAGCGCCAACGGCACCGTCAGCGTCGCCGCCCAGCGCCAGCACACTGGCCTGCTGCCGCTGTCGCCCCGTGCCTGGGACGAACTGGGCGCACCGTTGCGCCAGCCCGACCCGGCGGCCCTGGCCGCGCACCTGGCCCGGCAGCCGCCGGCATTCACCCAGCCACGGCTGGCGGCAGCGGGTGTCGCCGGCGGTGCGCCGGCGGCTTTCCATGTCGTCCAGGTCGACGCGCTGCAGCCGGCACGGGTCGACTGGGATCCGATCACCCAGACCCTGCATGCCGACCTGGTCGCACGCGACGGCCAGAGCATCGGCCTGCGCCTGCTGCATCCGCACCGCGCCGCCGCACCCGATGCGGTGGACGTGCTGGCCCGCGTGCTCGACGGCCACTACGGCGCGTTGCGTGCGGTGGCCGGCAACGTCTGCCTGCAGGGCGGGGCACTGGTCATGCAACCCACCGCGCTGCTCACCGACACCCAGGCGGTGGTCCCGCAGGTCCACCCGCCCGTTGCAGCGCTGCCCTTGCGCTCGGTGGCCGCCGCCGCATCGACGCCGCTGCTGGACACCCTCGAACACCTGTCGCTGCTGCTGCAGCAAGGCCTTCGCCACCAGCACGGCGGCGACTGGGAGCGCGTGCAGGACCAGGCCCACTGCCTGCGGCTGGCCGGTTACCGCCAGGCGGCTGCCCAGCTCGGCCAACTGCGCGCGGCGCTGGTACCCGCGCGGCGGCCGACGCTGCTGCAGCACGTGTCGGCGCTGGCCGTGCTGGTGCGGGACCTGTCTGCATGATCCCTGCCTGGCCACGCATTGACCTATGCTGCAGCCATGCCTTCTTCCGTTGCCCCCAGGTGATCATGCCCGCACGCCGTCCCCCGGCCCGACTGCCCGCCATCCACCGCCTTGGCCTGCGCCTGGCCGGCATCGCGCTGGCGCTGCTCGCAAGCGCCACCAGCGCGGCCGCGCAGGACAGCTTCGATCGCTGCCTGGCCACCCTGCAACCGCAGGCGCTCAAGCAGGGCATCAGCGCGACCGGCTTCAGCCGCCTCACCGCCGGCCTCACCCCGGACCTGAGCGTGCTGCCGCTGCTCGATGCGCAGCCGGAATTCACTACGCCGCTGTGGGATTACCTGGCCGCGCTGGTGGACAGCCAGCGTGTCGACGATGGACGCGCCTTGCTGGTCCAGCACCGCGATCTGCTGGACCGCGTGTCCGCCCAGTACGGCGTCGACCCCGCCACCATCGTCGCGGTCTGGGGCGTGGAGAGTGACTACGGCCGCGTGTTCGGCAAGCGCCCGCTGCTGCAGTCGCTGGCCACGCTGTCGTGCAACGGCCGCCGGCAGCCCTTCTTCCGTGGCGAACTGCTGGCCCTGCTCAAGCTGCTCGACGCTGGCGACCTGCAGGCCGATGGCCTCACCGGTTCCTGGGCCGGGGCCTTCGGGCATACCCAGTTCATGCCCTCCACGTATGCGCGCATCGCGGTAGACGGCGATGGCGACGGTCGCCGCGACCTGGTCGCCAGCATCCCCGACGCGCTGGCCTCCACCGCCAACTACCTGGCCAAGGCCGGGTGGCGTACCGGCCAGCCGTGGGGCATCGAGGTCACGCTCCCGCCCGGTTTCAACGCGGCCGTGGCCGGCCGCACCCGGCGCCAGCCGCTGGCCAGTTGGCGCGCGCTCGGCATCGTCCCGGTCGGCGGCGGCGCCCTGGCGCCGGCGGGCCTGCCCGCCGACAGCAACGCCGCGCTGCTGCTGCCCACGGGCGCCAACGGCCCGGCCTGGCTGGTGTTCCGCAACTACGACGCGATCTACGCCTACAACGCCGCCGAAAGCTACGCCCTGGCCATTGCCACGCTGGCTGATCGCCTGCGTGGCGGCAGCGGCACCGTGGCGGCCTGGCCCACCGACGATCCCGGCATCGGCCGTCGCGAGCGCCGTGAACTGCAGACCCTGCTGCTCGCCCGCGGGCATGACATCGGTGCCGCCGACGGCATGGTCGGCACCGCCACCCGTCGCGCCATCCAGGTTGAGCAGCAGCGCCTGGGCTGGACCACCACCGACGGCCGCGCCGGCCAACGCATCCTCACCGCCCTGCGCAGCGCCCCTCCCATCAAGACCCCGTCGACCGCCATGCCCGCATCCACCGTGTTCCCCCTGCCGCCCAACCACGCCCGCCTGATGCAGTCCCCGGCCGGTCCCAGCGCCGCGCTGCCCAAGGTCGATGGCCTGAGCCTGGGCACCGTGCAGGGCTTCCCCGCGTGGAAGGTCGAGACCCCGTTCGCCACCGCCGCCATCGCAGTGTTCGGTGGGCAACTGCTGTCCTACGTCCCCAAGGGGGGCCAGGACGTGTTGTGGCTGTCGCCCACCGCGCAGGCACTGCCCACCCCGATCCGCGGCGGCAGCCCGGTCTGCTGGCCGTACTTCGGCCGCCAGGGGCAGGGCACCGACGTGCCCTCGCACGGCTTCGTGCGCACCCTGCCGTGGACCCTGAAGGATGCGCGCCGCGATGCCGATGGCACCGTCGTGCTCACCCTCGCCCCGCCCACGCTGGATTCTCTGGGCCTGCGCCTGCAGATGGAACTGCGCATCGGCCGCACCCTGGAGCAGCGCCTGGTCACCGAGAACACTGGCGGCCAGCCGGTCAGCTTCACCCAGGCCCTGCACAACTACGTCCGGGTCGGCGATGCCACCCGCGTCGACGTGCAGGGGCTTGATGGCTTGACCTACCTGGACAAGTTCGAGGACTACGCCACCCCGCGCGTCCAGCAGGGCGACTGGAACCTGCGCGACCCGCGCGACCCCGGTCGCAGCGATCGCATCTATACCCAGGCCGGTGGCCACTACATCCTCAAGGATCCCACCCTCAAGCGGCGCATCGAGATCAGCACCCAGGGCAGCCGCACGCTGGTCGCCTGGAACCCGGGTGAAGCGGGGGCGGCCAAGATGGCCGACGTCGGCAGCGGCTGGCGCAATTACGTCTGCCTGGAAGCGGCCAATGCCGGCCCGGACGTGGTCACCCTGGCCCCGGGCGCACGCCATGTACTGCAGCAGACCCTGCGCCTGCTGCCACTGTAATTCCATCAACGGCCTCTCAAGGAACGAGTCATGACCGAGACCCAGTGGTACTACGCCGATATCGGCCAGCAGCGGCAGGGCCCGCTGCCCACAGGCGCACTGCGACGCCTGCACCAGGAGGGCACGGTCGATATCGATACCGTGGTCTGGTGCGAGGGCATGCCGCAGTGGAAGCCGCTGCACAGCGTGGCCGAGCTGTCCCGGGCAGAGCCGGAACCGCCACCGCCACAGGTGCTGGCACCGGCATGGGAACCAGCATCGGCATCGGCGCATGATCCCTACGCCGCCCCGGCCTCCAGCCTGGTGCCCGGCAACGGTGGCGGGTGGGCCGCGCCGGATGCCAGCCAGCAGGCCTACGCCGCGTTCGTGGGCAGCAATTTCCCGGTGTACCGGCGCAAGTGGCGGCTGGACCGGCCCGGCCACAACGCCAGCGGCTGGCACTGGCCCGCGTTCCTGTTCGGGGCCTTCTGGATGCTGTACCGGCGCATGTATGCCGTGGCGGCCGGCTGGATCGCAGCCCTGGTCGGCCTGTCTTTCCTGGAAGCCCTCGTGAATGCCAGCAGCGCGCTGTCCACTGCGATCACCTTCGGTGCCAGCGCCACCGCCGGCGCCCTGGGCAACCATCTCTACCTGCGCCACGCCGACCGCATCATCGCCCAGGCCCGCGCCACGCACCGCGACAACACGCAGGCCCTGCACGCCGAGCTGGCTGCCCGCGGCGGCACCCGCTGGTCGGCGGTGGTGCTGGGGTTGCTTGCCTACGTCGCCGTGCTCGGTGGCCTGAGCTTCCTGTTCGACAGTTGATCCCGGCTCAGCCCTGGCGCGTGCGTGGGCGCAGCGCCAGCAGGCAGATCGCGCCGGCCACCAGGCCCCAGAATGCCGACCCGATCCCGGCCAGCGACACCCCCGAGGCGGTGACCAGGAACGTCACCAGCGCCGCCTCGCGGTCGGCCTCCTCCCGCAGTGCCATCGACAGGCTGTTGGCGATGGTCCCAAACAACGCGATGCCGGCCACGCAGGCCACCAGTTCCTTGGGGAAGGCGGCGAACACCGCCGCCACCGTCGCCCCGAACAGACCCACCACGATATAGAAGGCACCGGCTGCCACCGCGGCCGTATACCGCCGGGCCGGGTCCTCGTGCGCCTCGCGGCCCATGCAGATCGCCGCCGTGATCGCCGCCAGGTTCAGCCCATAGGCGCCGAACGGTGCCAGCAACGTATTGGCCACCCCGATCCAGCCGATCACCGGCGAGATCGGCGTGTCGTAGCCCGACGCGCGGATCACCGCCACCCCGGGGATGTTCTGCGACGCCATGGTCACCACGAACAGGGGCAGCGCGATGCCGATCACCGCCGGCCACGACAGGGTCGGCAAGGTGAACGCCGGCGTGGCCAGTTCAAGGCGCACCGCCTGCAGGTGCAGCAGCCCCTGCGCCGCCGCCACCAGGATGCCCACCAGCAGGGTGGCGATGACCGCATAGCGTGCGAACAGGCGCCGACCCAGCAGCCAGGTGACGAACATCGCCAATGCCATCCCCAGCTGCGTCTGCATGGACACGAAGACATCCAGCCCGAACCGAAGCAGTACGCCGGCAAGCATGCCTGCGGCCAGCGCCATCGGCACCCGGCGCATGACGCGCGCGAACAGGCCCGAGAAGCCCGCGATCATCCCCAGCACCGCTGCAAGCACGAACGCACCGATCGCATCGCTGTAGCCCACTGCGCCGGCGCCCACCACCAGCATTGCCGCCCCCGGGGTGGACCATGCCGTCACCACCGGCACGCGGTAGCGCAGCGACAGTCCGATGCAGGTGATGCCCATGCCCAGCCCCAAGGCCCACATCCACGACGCGATCTGTGCCTGTGTCGCGCCCACCGCGCGGGCGGCCTGGAACACGATCACTGCCGAACTGGCGAAGCCCACCAACACCGTGATGAAGCCGGCCATCAGCGCGGGCAACGACGCATCGCGCAACAACGAACGCTTGGGGAGGGCAGACATCGCATGCATTCCTGACGACAAGGGATGCATTGTTAGCAAGCCTTCGGCAGCACGCGCAACGCGCGTGCTGCCGCGCTTGTCGATGAGCAGCACGCACGGATGACGCGTTGATGAAAAAGATCGACGAAAACGCTTGACGAATTTTCAGAAGTCTTTAGTATTCGCTCCCTCGCTGTGACGCGGTCTTCACCCCGGTGAACACCCACCCGCAGCGACGGCAACAAGCTTCGAAAGAAGGTGTTGACGGAAACGAAAAGCCTGACATAATAGGCGGCTCGCAACGACGAAAGCCTCTCGGGGCAAACCACGAAGCGGCATCGGCAACAACGGTTCACTTCGGTGAAACGGCCTTGAAAAAAAGGTGTTGACGAAGCAGATAAGCCGGCTATAATGGGCGGCTCGCAACGACGGAAACGTCGGGGCACACGGAGGAAGGCGCTGAGGCCGACTCCAAAGTTCTTTGACAGTATGCGCAGGTATCTTGTGAAGGCGCCTGCAGGAAGGGCAGCACAGTAAGAGCTTGCTCTTATGGGTGGCGAGTGGCGGACGGGTGAGGAATACATCGGAATCTACCTTTTCGTGGGGGATAACGTAGGGAAACTTACGCTAATACCGCATACGACCTTCGGGTGAAAGCAGGGGACCTTCGGGCCTTGCGCGGATAGATGAGCCGATGTCGGATTAGCTAGTTGGCGGGGTAAAGGCCCACCAAGGCGACGATCCGTAGCTGGTCTGAGAGGATGATCAGCCACACTGGAACTGAGACACGGTCCAGACTCCTACGGGAGGCAGCAGTGGGGAATATTGGACAATGGGCGCAAGCCTGATCCAGCCATACCGCGTGGGTGAAGAAGGCCTTCGGGTTGTAAAGCCCTTTTGTTGGGAAAGAAAAGCAGCCGGCTAATACCCGGTTGTTCTGACGGTACCCAAAGAATAAGCACCGGCTAACTTCGTGCCAGCAGCCGCGGTAATACGAAGGGTGCAAGCGTTACTCGGAATTACTGGGCGTAAAGCGTGCGTAGGTGGTTGTTTAAGTCTGTTGTGAAAGCCCTGGGCTCAACCTGGGAATTGCAGTGGATACTGGGCGACTAGAGTGTGGTAGAGGGTAGTGGAATTCCCGGTGTAGCAGTGAAATGCGTAGAGATCGGGAGGAACATCCATGGCGAAGGCAGCTACCTGGACCAACACTGACACTGAGGCACGAAAGCGTGGGGAGCAAACAGGATTAGATACCCTGGTAGTCCACGCCCTAAACGATGCGAACTGGATGTTGGGTGCAATTTGGCACGCAGTATCGAAGCTAACGCGTTAAGTTCGCCGCCTGGGGAGTACGGTCGCAAGACTGAAACTCAAAGGAATTGACGGGGGCCCGCACAAGCGGTGGAGTATGTGGTTTAATTCGATGCAACGCGAAGAACCTTACCTGGTCTTGACATGTCGAGAACTTTCCAGAGATGGATTGGTGCCTTCGGGAACTCGAACACAGGTGCTGCATGGCTGTCGTCAGCTCGTGTCGTGAGATGTTGGGTTAAGTCCCGCAACGAGCGCAACCCTTGTCCTTAGTTGCCAGCACGTAATGGTGGGAACTCTAAGGAGACCGCCGGTGACAAACCGGAGGAAGGTGGGGATGACGTCAAGTCATCATGGCCCTTACGACCAGGGCTACACACGTACTACAATGGTAGGGACAGAGGGCTGCAAACCCGCGAGGGCAAGCCAATCCCAGAAACCCTATCTCAGTCCGGATTGGAGTCTGCAACTCGACTCCATGAAGTCGGAATCGCTAGTAATCGCAGATCAGCATTGCTGCGGTGAATACGTTCCCGGGCCTTGTACACACCGCCCGTCACACCATGGGAGTTTGTTGCACCAGAAGCAGGTAGCTTAACCTTCGGGAGGGCGCTTGCCACGGTGTGGCCGATGACTGGGGTGAAGTCGTAACAAGGTAGCCGTATCGGAAGGTGCGGCTGGATCACCTCCTTTTGAGCAAAGACAGCATCGTCCTGTCGGGCGTCTTCACAAGTAACCTGCATTCAGAGTTTCACGTCGGCCTGGCCGACGTGGATAGTCCCGTATATGGGGCCTTAGCTCAGCTGGGAGAGCACCTGCTTTGCAAGCAGGGGGTCGTCGGTTCGATCCCGACAGGCTCCACCACACGTTGCGTGTTTATCGACGCAAACGGCAATGAGCTGAACGGACATTGGGTCTGTAGCTCAGGTGGTTAGAGCGCACCCCTGATAAGGGTGAGGTCGGTAGTTCGAGTCTACCCAGACCCACCACTCTGAATGACTAGCGCATACAAAGAATTTATTACGCATCGGCATTGTGGCCGGTACGTGTTCTTTTAAAACTTGTGACGTAGCGAGCGTTTGAGATTCTATCTTGACGTGTCGTGAGGCTAAGGCGGAAGACTTAAATGTCTTCTTATTAATTGAGTCGTTATATTTCGTATCTGGGCTTTGTACCCCCAGGTCATATATGTAACCCAAGGCAACTTGCGGTTATATGGTCAAGCGAATAAGCGCACACGGTGGATGCCTTGGCGGTCAGAGGCGATGAAGGACGTGGCAGCCTGCGAAAAGTATCGGGGAGCTGGCAACAAGCTTTGATCCGGTAATGTCCGAATGGGGAAACCCACCCGCTTGCGGGTATCCTGCAGTGAATACATAGCTGCTGGAAGCGAACCTGGTGAACTGAAATATCTAAGTAACCAGAGGAAAAGAAATCAACCGAGATTCCCTGAGTAGCGACGAGCGAACGGGGACTAGCCCTTAAGCTGGAATGGTTCTAGAAAAACAGCCTGGAACGGCTGGCCATAGAAGGTGATAGCCCTGTATTTAAAAGGGCCACTCCAGTGAAGACGAGTAGGGCGGGGCACGTGAAACCCTGTCTGAACATGGGGGGACCATCCTCCAAGGCTAAATACTACTGACCGACCGATAGTGAACCAGTACCGTGAGGGAAAGGCGAAAAGAACCCCGGAGAGGGGAGTGAAATAGATCCTGAAACCGTGTGCGTACAAGCAGTAGGAGCTCGAAAGAGTGACTGCGTACCTTTTGTATAATGGGTCAGCGACTTACTGTTCGTGGCAAGCTTAACCGTATAGGGGAGGCGAAGGGAAACCGAGTCTGATAAGGGCGCATAGTCGCGGGCAGTAGACCCGAAACCGGGTGATCTAGTCATGGCCAGGGTGAAGGTGCCGTAACAGGTACTGGAGGCCCGAACCCACGTCTGTTGCAAAAGACGGGGATGAGCTGTGATTAGGAGTGAAAAGCTAATCGAACCCGGAGATAGCTGGTTCTCCTCGAAAGCTATTTAGGTAGCGCCTCATATGTATCCTCTCGGGGGTAGAGCACTGTTATGGCTAGGGGGTCATCGCGACTTACCAAACCATTGCAAACTCCGAATACCGAGACGGACTGTATGGGAGACACACGGCGGGTGCTAACGTCCGTCGTGAAAAGGGAAACAACCCAGACCCACAGCTAAGGTCCCAAATTCACTGCTAAGTGGAAAACCATGTGGAAAGGCACAGACAGCCAGGAGGTTGGCTTAGAAGCAGCCACCCTTTAAAGAAAGCGTAATAGCTCACTGGTCGAGTCGGTCTGCGGGGAAGATTTAACGGGGCTAAGCAGTGAACCGAAGCTTGGGGTGTGCATATTTATATGTACGCGGTAGAGGAGCGTTCCGTAAGCCGTTGAAGGTGGATTGAGAAGTCTGCTGGAGGTATCGGAAGTGCGAATGCTGACATGAGTAACGATAATGCGGGTGAAAAACCCGCACGCCGAAAGCCCAAGGTTTCCTTGCGCAACGTTAATCGGCGCAGGGTGAGTCGGCCCCTAAGGCGAGGACGAAAGTCGTAGTCGATGGGAAGCAGGTTAATATTCCTGCACCTCGCGTAAGTGCGATGGAGGGACGGAGAAGGTTAGGTGTACCCGGCGTTGGTTGTCCGGGGGAAAGGCGGTAGGTTTGGATCTTTGGCAAATCCGGGATCCTTTAAGACCGAGCACCGAGACGAGTCTTTAAGACAAAGTCACTGATACCACGCTTCCAGGAAAAGCTCCTAAGCTTCAGCTTACGCAGACCGTACCGTAAACCGACACAGGTGGGTAGGATGAGAATTCTCAGGCGCTTGAGAGAACTCGGGTGAAGGAACTAGGCAACATGGCACCGTAACTTCGGGAGAAGGTGCGCCCTTTTTGGTGGCTCATGCGAGCTATAGCTGAAGAGGGCCGCAGTAACCAGGCCGCTGCGACTGTTTATCAAAAACACAGCACTCTGCAAACACGAAAGTGGACGTATAGGGTGTGACGCCTGCCCGGTGCTGGAAGGTTAATTGATGGGGTCAGCCGCAAGGCGAAGCTCTTGATCGAAGCCCCAGTAAACGGCGGCCGTAACTATAACGGTCCTAAGGTAGCGAAATTCCTTGTCGGGTAAGTTCCGACCTGCACGAATGGCGTAACGACAGCGGCGCTGTCTCCACCCGAGACTCAGTGAAATTGAAATCGCTGTGAAGATGCAGCGTTCCCGTGGCAAGACGGAAAGACCCCGTGAACCTTTACTATAGCTTTACACTGAACGTTGAGTTCGTCTGTGTAGGATAGGTGGGAGGCTATGAAACTGTGGCGCTAGCTGCAGTGGAGCCATCCTTGAAATACCACCCTGTCGTGCTTGACGTTCTAACCTGGGTCCATAATCTGGATCGGGGACCGTGTATGGTGGGTAGTTTGACTGGGGCGGTCTCCTCCTAAAGAGTAACGGAGGAGCTCGAAGGTACGCTCAGCGCGGTCGGACATCGCGCACTGTGTGCAAAGGCATAAGCGTGCTTGACTGCAAGATCGACGGATCAAGCAGGTAGGAAACTAGGACTTAGTGATCCGGTGGTTCTGTATGGAAGGGCCATCGCTCAACGGATAAAAGGTACTCCGGGGATAACAGGCTGATACCGCCCAAGAGTTCATATCGACGGCGGTGTTTGGCACCTCGATGTCGGCTCATCACATCCTGGGGCTGTAGTCGGTCCCAAGGGTATGGCTGTTCGCCATTTAAAGTGGTACGCGAGCTGGGTTCAGAACGTCGTGAGACAGTTCGGTCCCTATCTGCCATGGGCGTTGGAGATTTGAGAGGGGCTGCTCCTAGTACGAGAGGACCGGAGTGGACGAACCTCTGGTGTTCCGGTTGTCACGCCAGTGGCATTGCCGGGTAGCTATGTTCGGAAGCGATAACCGCTGAAAGCATCTAAGCGGGAAGCGCGCCTCAAGATGAGATCTCCCGGGGCACAAGCCCCCTGAAGGAACCATATAGACTATGTGGTTGATAGGTCAGGTGTGTAAGTACAGCAATGTATTGAGCTAACTGATACTAATGATCCGTGTGGCTTGACCATATAACCTCAAGTTGCCTTGGCCGACATGACATGTCGATAGATCCCAAGTGCACGCTACGTCACAAGACCAAACGAGAGGCAGGCGCCCAGGCGCGTCTCTTTGTAAAGCCGGCACTCACGTGCCCGCTCCCTGCAAAGACACGACTCGCGGCGACACTCCAAAAGCCTCCCTGGTGAAATTAGCGCTGTGGAACCACCCGATCCCATCCCGAACTCGGAAGTGAAACGCAGCTGCGCCGATGGTAGTGTGGCTCAAGCCATGCGAGAGTAGGTCATCGCCAGGGTTTATACCCAAAACCCCGCTGCTCACGCAGCGGGGTTTT
>NZ_JBFTNG010000012.1:0-45713 GCF_056397365.1 Stenotrophomonas sp. 05N37
CCCATGCCCTTTCCGGCGAATGTCCCCCGGCGTCGGCCTGCGGCCGCCCCCTCCTCCTTTATTTCGCCTCCAAGGGCATGGGGCCCCAGCGCCCAACCCACCGACCAGCGTCAGCGCCAGCAGAGCCTTGCTTCCACCTGCGCACCGCAAGCCGCGCCCCGTCGCAGCCGGTAGGCTCCTGGGCAAAATAAAGGAGGAGGCCGCCACGCGGCCGGGGGACATTTGCGCCAGGGGCCTACCGGCTGCTACGGGGCCCACATGCGCGCGACGGACCCGAACGGAGACACCGCCTGGCAGTGCCCACCCCGGCCCGACGGCCGGCACTACCGAACGCCGGGATTGTTGGCCGGCGGCCACCGGCCCGTTCAGGCGACCGTTGCCGCGTCGCCCTTCGCCGGCAGCCCGCGCGCACGGCGGATGATCCGCGACACCGCCGTGCTCATGTCATCGAGCATGGCGTAGATGGTCGGCAGGAACAGCAGGCTGACCACCGTCGAGAACGCCAGGCCGCCGGCGATGGCACGCGCCATCGGGTAGTACGGCGGGCCGTCGCCCAGCAGCTGGGTGTCGGTGAGCGAAATCGGCACCATGGCCAGGATCGCCGTGCCCATGGTCATCATGATCGGCCGCAGGCGCTCGCGCGAACCCTCCACCAGCGCCTGGGTGCGCCCTACCCCGCGCCGGCGCAGGTTGTTGATGTGCTCGATCATCACGATGCCGTTGTTCACCACCACCCCCATCAGCACCAGGATGCCGATGAAGGACATGATCCCGAACGACGTGCCGGTGAGCCAGAACAGCCAGAACACGCCGAAGATCGAGAACAGCACCCCGCTCATGATCGCGGCCGGGAACAACAGCGATTCGAACACCGCGGCCATCACCACGTAGATCATCACCAGCGCGATGATCAGGTTGAACAGCATCTGCTGCATGGCTTCGTTGTCGTTGCCGTAGTCGCCCCCATCGAAGGTGAAGCTGTAACCGGCCGGGAAGCTCATCGGCTTGAGGGTGTCCTCCATGGCCTTGCGTGCTTCCGGGGTGGTGATCTTCTCGGCAAGGTTGGCCTTGATGGTCAGGGTGGTCTGGCGGTTGGTGCGGGCAACCCGGGTAGCCGATGGCTTGATCGAGACGTCGACCAGGCTCAGCAGCGGGACCGAGCGGCCGTCGCCGGTACGCACGGTGAAGCTGGCCAGGTCTTCCGGGCTGCTCTGGTCGGCGCCGGCAAAGCGCACCCATACCGGCACTTCGCTGTCGCCGCGACGGAACTCCCGCAGCGGCGCGCCGCGCAGGGCCAGGCCGACGAAGCTGGCGACCTGTTCGGCGTTGAAGCCGAAGGCGGCGGCACGCTCGCGGTCGACGTGGATGGCCAGTTCGCTGCCCTTCTCGCCATTGTCGATGCGCACATCGCGCAGCTCCTTGCGCTGGGCCAGCAGGGGCACCACTTGTTCGCCGATCTCCTGCAGCATCTTGGTCGAGTCCCCGACCAGCTGCACCTGCACCGACTGGGTGCCGCCACCGCCACCATCCCCGCCTTGGTTGCCGACGATGTAGTCCGCGCGCGCCGAGCGCGGCAGGCCCTTGCGCAGCACTTCCTGCACGGCGGGCAGGTTGTCGGCATGCGCCGCGTCGAAGGTGACGGTGGTGCTGCTGCCTTCCTCTTCGCTGTACCAGGAATACACCTGGGTGATGTGCAGCTTCTCGCGGTTGTCATCCAGGTAGCGCTCGACGCGCGCGACTTCCTCGGACATCTGCCCGTAGGTGTAGGCACCCTTCCAGTTGTAGCCGATGAAGATGTCCTTGCCACCCTCACCGCCGAACATGTCGACCTTGGTCAGCTTCATCGGTACCAGGCTGACCAGCACCACCATCACGATGCCGAGCACGCTCCAGCCACGGTGTTCCAGCGTCCATTGCAGCAGGCGCGCGTAGCGGCGCTGCAGGCGTGCGATCACCCCGCTCTCCGAATGCACCAGCTTGGGCGTCTGCATGCGGGCCGACAGCATCGGGATCAGGCTGACCGCGACCAGCCACGACGCCAGCAGCGAGACCGAAATGGTGATCGCGATCTGCGCCATGAAGATGCTGATGTTGTTGGTTTCGCCGAACAGGTTGGGCACGAACACGATGCAGTGGCACAGCGTGCCGGCGCTGAGCGCGATGGCCACGTTGCGGGTGCCGACGATCGAGGCCAGCCGCGGCTGGTCGGGCATGCGCTCGCGTTCCTGGTAGATGCTCTCCACCACCACCACCGCGTTGTCCACCAGCATGCCGACCGCCAGCAGCAGGCCCATCATGCTCAGGATGTTGAGGGTGACGCCGGCGAAATACATGAAGCCCAGCGTGATCACGAAACAGATCGGGATCGCCAGGGTCACCATCAGCGTCGACGGCCAGTGGCGCAGGAAGAAGAACAGCACCGTGACCGACAGCAGCAGGCCGACCGCGCCGGCTTCGGCCAGTTCCAGCAGCGAGGAGGTGACCGTCTTGCCCTGGTTGTCGATCACCTTGATCTGCACGTCGCGCATCGATGGCTGCGTGCGGATCGCCTCGACCTCGGCCAGCGCCGCGCGCGAGACCTCCACCAGGTTGGCGCTGCGCTCCTTGTAGATGTCCAGGCCCACCGCCGGATTGCCATCCAGGCGCCGGCCGTAACTCATGCGGGTCGGCTTGAGGCGGATGTCGGCGATATCGCCCAGGCGCAGCCCCCGGGTGTCGATCACCAGGTCGCGCAGCTCCTGCAGGTCGGTGATCTCGCCGACCGGCTGGATGCGCACGCGCTGGCCGTTGTCGTCGATCTGCCCGGCGGAGATGGAAAAGTTGAGCGTGCGCAGGCGGTCGCTGAGGTCGTTGATGCTCAGGTTGTGCGCGGTCAGGCGGTCGGGGCTGATCGCGATCTCCACCTCGTTGGGCGGTGCGCCGGAGATGTTGACCCGGGCCACGCCGGGAATGCGCTCGATGCGCCGCTTGAACTCGCGGTCGAGCATGTCATACGCGCCGGTCAGGTCGGCGCTGCTGGCCAGGCGTACCTTCAGCACCGGCTCGTCGCTGCTGGACCACTTGAACACGTTGTAGCGCTGCAGATCGTCGGGCAGGTCGCTGCGGATCGCATCGATGCGCTCGCGCGCGTCGGAGGCGGCGATGGCGATGTCGCGGTCCCAGTCGGTGAACTCGATGAAGATGCTGGCGCCTTCGGAGGTGGCCGAGGAGCGCATGCGCTTGATCCCGGTCATGGTCGCCAGCGCCTCCTCGGTGGGGCGGATGATGTTGCGCTCCACCTCTTCCGGGGTGGAGCCGGTGTAGGGCACCTGCACGAACAGGAACGGCGCGGAGATGTCCGGCAGGGCTTCCAGCGGCAGCCGGAACGAGGCGATCAGCCCCACCACCACCAACGACACGAAGCACATGATGGTGGTGATCGGGCGGCGGATGGAGAACTCGGCGATGCTCATGCCGGCTCCTGTGCAGCGCCGCCGGCGGTGGGCTCGGCGTGGCCGGCGTGCTTGCGCCCACGTTCGCGGTAGTAGGCATCACCGCGTCGATCCAGCAGGTCGTACACCACCGGGATGACCACCAGGGTGAGCAGCGTGGACACCAGCAGGCCGCCGATCACGGTGATCGCCATCGGCGCGCGCACTTCGGCGCCCTCGCCCATCGCCACCGCCAGCGGCAGGAACCCGAACAGGGTGCACAGCGTGGTCATGATGATCGGGCGCAGGCGCGAGCGCGCGCCTTCGACCAGCGCCTGCTGCTTGGGCACGCCGGCTTCGCGCAGCTGGTTGACCTTGTCGATCAGGATGATGGCGTTCTTGGTGACCAGACCCACGAGCAGGATCAGGCCGATGAACACCACCACCGAGATCGGCTTGCCGCTCAGCATCAGCGCCAGGATCGCGCCCACCAGGGCCAGCGGGATGGTGAACAGGATGACGAACGGATGCAGCAGGGACTCGAACTGCGAGGCCATCACCAGGTAGACCAGGAAGATCGCCAGGCCGAAGGCGAAGATCAGCGAGCGCGCCGATTCGGCCAGCTCCTCGCCCTGTCCGCCGATGTGCATCGCCACGCCCGCGCCCAGCGGGTCCTTGGCGACCATCTCCTGCACTTCGCGCACCGCACCGCCCAGGTCGATGTCGCGCAGGTTGGCCGAGACCACCGCCACGCGGGTCTGGTCGGCGCGATGGATCTCGCTGGGGCCGTTGGTGGCGACCACCTCGGCCACCGCGTCCAGCGTGACCGGACGGCTGCTGCCGGGATTGACGATCAAGCGACGGATGCTGTCCACGCTGGCGCGGTCGCCTTCCTGGGCACGCACCAGCACGTCGATCTTGCGGTCGCGGAAACTGTAGCGGGTGGCCACGTCGCCACGCACTTTCTTGACCACCACGTCGGCGATCTGCCGCGTGGTCAGCCCCAGCGCGCCGGCGCGCTCCTGGTCGAAACGGATCTGGATTTCCGGGAAGCCCTCCTCCACCGTGGACTTGACGTCGGCATAGTGCGGGTTGTTGCGCAGCATCGCCGCCAGCGCCTGGCCGCCGCGTTCCAGCGTGGCCATGTCCTGGCCGCGCAGTTCCACTTCCAGCGGCGTGGAGAAGCTGAACAATGCCGGCCGCGCGAAATCGACCTGCACGCCGGGATGCTGCCGCATCGAATCACGCAGGCGCTCGGTGATTGCCGCTTCCGTGCGCGCGTCGCCGCCACCGGCCATCACCACGGTCAGCTTGCCGATGTTCTCACCGCTTTCGGTGGGGCTGGCATCCAGCCGCGTACCGCTGCCGCTGACGCCGTACAGGGACGCGATCTGCGCATCCTTGGCATGCGCCAACTGCAGCTCGCGGACCAGTGCGTCGGTCTGCTTGAGCGGCGTACCGGCCGGCAGCTTGGCGGTCATCTCGAAGCGGTCCTGGGCCAGCTGCGGGATGAGGTCGGCACCGAGCATCGGCACCAACGCCAGGCTGGCCGCGAACGCCAGCGCGGCCAGGCCCAGCACCTTGCCCGGATGATGCAGGGCCCCGGGCAGCAGCTTCAGGTAACCGCGCTCGGCACCGGCATAGGGCTTCATCGCGATGTCGCTGGCCTTGCGCATGACCGGGCCGATGACCGCGGCCAGGCCCCGCCAGACCCGGACCACCGCCCAGGCCAGGCCAAAGCAGCTCCAGCGCACCAGCGCGCCGATGCCACGGCGGCCGCCGGCGACCGGCTTGAGCCAGCGCTGTTGCGGCTGCCATGCGGCCTGCGCGGGCTCTTCCGGGAAGACCAGCGGCGGGCGGCCCTTGAGCGAACTCAGCATCGGGATCAGGGTCATCGACACCAGCAGCGAGATCGCGATGGCGATCGCCACGGTCAGCGCCTGGTCGCGGAACAGCTGGCCGGCAATGCCGTCCACGAACACCAGCGGCAGGAACACCGCGATGGTGGTGAGGGTGGAAGCGACCACGGCCATGCTCACTTCGCGGGTGCCGACGATGGCGGCCTGCAGGATGCCCAGCCCACGTTCGCGTGCCTTGGCGATGCTCTCCAGCACCACGATCGAGTCGTCCACGACCAGGCCGGTGGCCAGCGCCAGGCCGCCCAGCGACATGACGTTGAGGCTCAATCCCATCTGGCCCATGAAGAAGAACGTGGTGATGATCGAGACCGGCAGCGACAGGCTGATCACGAAGGTGCTCCAGCCGTCACGCAGGAACAGGAAGATGATCAGGATGGCCAGCAGGCCACCGATCACCGCGTCCTTCTTGACGTCGCTGATGGCGTGTTCGATGAAGCGCGACTGGTCTTCGATGGTGGTCAGTTCGGCATCGCCGGGGATCTGGCCCTTGATCTGCTCCAAACGCGCACGCAGCGCCTCGGCGGTGGCCACGGTGTTGGCGTCGCCTTCCTTGTAGATGGCCAGCTCGACCGCTTCCCTGCCGCCCAGGCGGATGATCGCCTCGCGCTCCTTGTAGCCCTGGCGCACGCTGGCGACATCCTTCAGCCGCACCGGCACGCCATTGGCGATGGTGGAGGAACTGCTGCTGGAGGCGCTCTGCGCCGCAGAGGCGGCCGCGACGGCCGCGTCCGAACCGGTGGAGGCGGCGATCGCGAACATCTGCTGCATGGCTGCGTCGGCAGCGCTGCCATTGCTGCCCTGGGTGGTCACCAGCAGGTTGCGGATGTCCTCCAGGTCGGCGAACTGATTGACGGTGCGCACCAGGAAGCGCTGCGAACCTTCCTCCAGGCGACCGCCGGAGATGTTGATGTTCTCTTCCTTGAGCCGCTTGATGACGTTGTCGATCGGCAGGTTGAGCTGGGCCAGCTTCTGCTGGTCGATGTCCACCTGGATCTCGTCTTCCAAGCCACCGCCCACCTTGACCGCGGCCACGCCGGCCACCGGCTCCAGCTTCTTCTTCAGGTCCTCGTCGGCGTAGCGGCGGAGCTCGGTGAGCTGGCGCACCGCATCGGTCGCCGAGGCTGCATCGGCCTTGGCCGAAATCACCAGGCGCATGATCGGTTCGGTGGACGGATTGAAGCGCAGCAGCACCGGGGCCTTGGCCTCCAGCGGCAGGTTCAGCGCTTCCATCTTGTCGCGCACCTCCAGGCTGGCCTGGTCCATGTTGGTGCCCCAGGCGAACTCCAGCACCACATCGCTCTGCCCGGTGCGCGAGACCGACTTGAGCTTGCGCAGGTTCTTGACCACGCCCACGGCCTCTTCGACCGGTTCGCTGATCAGGGTTTCGATTTCGGTCGGCGCCGCACCGGTGTACTCGGTGCGCACGGTCAGGGTGGGATAGCTCAGGTCGGGCAGCAGGTTGACCTTGAGGTTGCCGAGGGCGATGAAGCCGAACAGCATCAGCGTCACCGTGCACATGGCGATGGTGACGCGGCGGCGGGTGGCGAATTCCACCAGGCCGCCGCCGTGTGCCCCCGGCCGCCCGCCGTGGTGCGGATCGTTGCCGTGGTCGTTGCCGGCCGAGGTCATTGACGGCTCTCCGCCTTCTTCGCCGGTGGCGCCGCGGCGGCGGTGGTGGTCGGCCTGGCGCCGATCACCTGCACCGCGGTGCCATCACGCAGGGCCACCTTGCCGGCGGTGACGACCTGGTCGCCTTCGGCCAGGCCGTCGCGGATCTCCACCCACGGGCCTTCGGCGTAGCCCAGCGTGACCGGCACCCGTGCGACCTTGCCGGCGCGCACGCGGAACACCGCCGGCTCGCCGTCGTCGAGCAGCGCAAGGCGCGGCACCACCAGCGCGTCGGCGCGCTGGTCGTAGTCGATCCGGATGCGGCCGAACATGCCCGGCTGCAGGCCCTGGGCATCTTCGCCGAACCCGCTGACCACGCGGAACGTACCGCTGCCGGCGTCGACCACCGGCGAGATGCGGTCGACCACGCCGGGGAACGATTTACCCGGCAGCGCGTCGGCCACCAGCGTCACCGGCTGGCCGGCGCGCAGCGTGGCCAGTTCGCGCTCGGGCACGTTGAGGGTGGCCTCCAGGCGGGAGTTGTCGATGATCCGGAAGATCGGCGTGTTGATCTGCACGAAGTTGCCGGTCTTGATCGAGCGCGAGGCGATCACGCCGGAGATCGGCGCCACCACCGTGGTGTAGGACAGCTCCAGCGTGGCCAGGCGGTACTGCGCGCGGGCGTTCTCCACGTCGTACTTGATCTGGTCGACGTCGGCGGCGCTGACCATCTGCTGGCCGATCAGCTTCTGCGCACGCTGGTAGTTGTTCTCCAGTTTGCGCATCACCGCTTCGCTCTGGGCCACCGCCAGCCGCGCGCGATCCGGGTCCAGCCGCACCAGCGGCTGCCCGGCGCGGACCGGCTGACCCTCCTCCACCAACACCGCCAATGCCACGCCGGAGGTCTTGGCCACCACCTGCGACTCGGCGCGCGCTTCCAGTGCAGCAGTGCCGGTGTAACTGGCCGCCACCGCGCGACGGCTGGCGGTCACTGCCTCGACCGGCACCGCGTCCACCGCCTTCTGGGCCTTGGGGTCCTTTTCGGCGGCCTGGGCATCGGCGGTGCCGGTGCCCGCGCCGCAGCCACTCAGCAGCAGGGAGGTAGAGAGAAGCAGGGCAGCGGCGCAGGTTCCGGTGCGGCCGTGCAGGAGAGAAGTTCGCGACATCGTCGTGTCCCTGAAGGATGCGTGGGCAGGTGTGGTAGCAAAGTAATGCACCACGTCACGATCACACCATATCCCAAAGGTCATGGTGACCTGCGGCAACCTCCCTGCGCGGGCCGGTTTCAGCTAGCTGAAAACGCAGGCTATACTCGGGCCAGTTCCGTACCCCACGCCGGAACGACCAGACCCGTACACCGGAAAGGACATCATGCGCCCGCAGCCGCTCGCCGCTTGTCTTCTGGCCGTCCTCCTGCCCCTCGGGGCCGCCGCACAGGCCGCCACTGCTCCTGCAGTACCCGCAGCACCTGCCGCACCTGCCACCGCCCCTGCCGCCGCCGCGCCCGCCCCCCTCACCGGGAGCTTCGACAATGGCCGCGTGCTCGCCTATACCTGCCAGGGGTGTCACGGCATCACCGGCTACAAGAACGCCTACCCCAGCTACCGGGTGCCCAAGATTGGCGGGCAGACCCAGCAGTACCTCAGCCAGGCGCTGAGCGAATACCGCCAGGGCAAGCGCCGACATCCCACGATGCAGGCGCAGTCCATGAGTTTCAGCGAACAGGAGATCGCCGATCTCGCTGTTTACCTGTCCACCGTCAAATAAGCGCGCTCATGTCGAAAGCCACGCCCTTCAAGCGTCACGCCATCGCCCTGTCCGTTGCCCTGCTGATGACTGCGTGTTCGCAGTCGCAGGTGGAAAACAGCGCAGATTCCGCCGCCGATCCGGGCCACGCCAGTGGCGAGCACGGGTCCGGCTCCTCCGCCGGCCTGCCCGCCGGTCGCATCGCCGCCGGTGAGGCCCGGGCCCAGGTCAAAGGCAAAGCGACCGGGCAGAGCTGCATCGACTGCCATGGGGCCGACGGCAACAAGCCGATCGACCCGACCTACCCGAAACTGGGCGGGCAATACGGCGACTATCTGGCGCATGCATTGCAGGCCTATCGGGCCGGCGACCGCCAACATGCGTTGATGACCCCGCAGGCAACCGGCCTGAGCGATCAGGACATTGCCGACCTCGCCGCGTATTTCGGGTCGCGGCCGAGCCAGTTGCGGGACCTGCACGGGGTGAAATGACCGCGGTAGCGCCGACCGTTGGTCGGCTGCCTATCATGACCCTCTGAATGGTAGAGCCGACCGTTGGTCGGCTGCCTTTCGTTCGGGCGTCATGAACCTCTGACGCCAGCCGACCAACGGTCGGCTCTACAGGTGAGGCCGACCAACGCTCGGTTCCACGCGTGAGGGCTGAATGGTAGAGCCGACCGTTGGTCGGCTGCCTTCCGTCCGGGCGTCATGAACCTCTGACGCCAGCCGACCAACGGTCGGCTCTACGGGTGAAGCCGACCAACGGTCGGTTCCACGGGTGAGGGCTGAATGGTAGAGCCGACCGTTGGTCGGCTGCCCTTCGTTCGGGCGTCATGAACCTCTGACGCCAGCCGACCAACGGTCGGCTCTACAGGTGAGGCCGACCAACGGTCGGTTCCACGGGTGAGGGCTGAATGGTAGAGCCGACCGTTGGTCGGCTGCCTTTCGTTCGGGCGTCATGACCCCCTGAATGGTAGAGCCGACCGTTGGTCGGCTGCCTTTCGTTCGGGCGTCATGAACCTCTGACGCCAGCCGACCAACGGTCGGCTCTACGGGTGAGGCCGACCCGCGGTCTTTTCCATACGTCCCGTACCGTCAAGCCGACCAACGGTCGGCTCTACGCCGATCACGGGATCAGGCGTCCAGCTCTTCCCAGCGTGCGTAGGCGGCATCCAGTTCGGCCTGCAGCTTGCCGAGCTGCTGGGTGTGCGCGGCCATGTCGGCGGCGCTGCGCTGGTAGAACGCCGGGTCGTTCATCGCGGCGGTGAGGCCTTCGACGTCCTTCTCCAGGGTTTCGATCTTCAGCGGCAACTGTTCCAGCTCGCGTGCGTCCTTGTAGCTGAGCTTGCGCTTGGGCTCGGCCGGGGCCGCAGCGGCCGCTGCAGCCGCCACGGGCCTGGGCGCCGCCACCGGTGCCGACGCGGCCGCCGCCGCCACGCGTGCGGCGTGGCGCTGCCAGTCGGTGTAGCCGCCGACGTACTCGCCGACCACGCCGTCGCCTTCCATGACCATGGTGGAGGTCACCACGTTGTCGAGGAAGTCACGGTCATGGCTGACCAGCAGCAAGGTGCCGGTGTAGTCGCTCAGCAGCTCTTCGAGCAGCTCGAGGGTTTCCACGTCCAGGTCGTTGGTCGGTTCATCCATCACCAGCAGGTTGGACGGCTGCGCGAACAGCTTGGCCAGCAGCAGGCGGTTGCGCTCGCCGCCGGACAGGCGGGTGATCGGTGCACGCGCGCGCTCGGGCGAGAACAGGAAGTCCTGCAGGTAGGCATGCACGTGCTTGCGCTTGCCGTTGAACTCGATGAAATCGCGGCCTTCGGCCACGTTCTCGATCGCGGTCCAGTCTTCGCGCAGCACCGCGCGGTACTGGTCGAAATAGGCAATCTGCAGGTTGGTGCCGGCGCGCACTTCACCACTCTGCGGCTGCAGGTCACCCAGCAGCAGCTTGAGCAGCGTGGTCTTGCCGCTACCGTTGGGACCGATCAGGCCGATGCGGTCGCCGCGCAGGATGACGGTGCTGAAATCCTTGACCATCATCCGCTCGCCGAAGGCGAAGGAGATGTCCTTGACGTCGATGACCTTCTTGCCGGAGTTCTCCGCCTGCGCCGCTTCCATGCGCACGTTGCCGCCGAGTTCGCGGCGCTGCGAGCGGTCGTTGCGCATCGCCTTCAGGCGGCGCACGCGGCCTTCGTCGCGGGTACGCCGGGCCTTGATGCCCTGGCGGATCCAGATTTCCTCCTGGGCCAGCAGTTTGTCGAAGCGCGCGTTTTCCTGCGCCTGCGCGTTCATGCGCTCTTCGCGGCGGCGCTCGTAGTTGGCCCAGTCGCCCGGCCAGCTGGTGACCTGGCCGCGGTCGATCTCGACGATGCGGGTGGCCAGTGCACGCAGGAAACGACGGTCATGGGTGACGAACACCACGCTGCCGTTCCAGTTCTTGAGGAACATTTCCAGCCAGTCGATGGCCTCGATGTCCAGGTGGTTGGTCGGTTCGTCCAGCAGCAGCAGATCCGGCGAGGACACCAGCGCGCGGCCGAGCAGCACGCGCCGCTTCATGCCGCCGGACAGGCGCGCGAACTCCGCCTCGCCATCCAGGTCGAGCTTGGTCAGGGTCTCGCTGACGCGCTGGTCCAGGCCCCAGCCGTTGGCGGCGTCGATCTTGGCCTGCACGGCCGAGAGGGCATCGCCGTCGAAGTCGTCGGCCATGCTCAGGTGGTGGAATTCGGCCAGCCACTGGCCCAGCTCGCCGAGGCCATCGGCCACCACGTCGAAGACGCTGCCGGCGGCACCGTGCGGCACCTCCTGTTCCAGGCGGGTGATGCGCACCCCCTGCTGCACGCGGACTTCGCCGTCATCGGGCTTGTGATCGCCGGACAGCAGTTTGAGCAGGGTCGATTTGCCGGCGCCGTTGCGGCCGATCAGGGCGATACGCTCGCCCGGCTCGATCGACAGTTCGGCTTTTTCCAGCAACAAGGGGCCGCCGACGCTGAAGTCGACGTTTTGCAGAGTAATCAGAGGCATCCGCCCATTGTACGGGCTGGCGGCGCGCGGCGTCGCTCAGGCGTGCGCGAAAGCGTCCGGCGGCAGCGCCAGGAGCGCGGCCAACGCCGGCGGCACCTGCTTGCCTGGGTGCCGCACCACCCACAACTGGCGCGACAACGGCGGCAGCGGAGTATCCAGGATGCGCAGGGTGCCCAGTGCCACCAGATCGGCCACGGCATGCCTGGACAGGCAGGCCACGCCCAGCCCCGCCGCGGCCGCCTGCTTGATGGCCTCGGTACTGCCCAGCTGCATCGACCGGCCGAAGTGGTGCAAGTGCGGCAGCAGCGCCTGCTCCACCGCCTCGCGGGTGCCCGAGCCGGGTTCGCGCAACAGCCAACGGGCCGCGGCCAGCGCGGCCAGGTCCGGCGCCGGGCCCAGCGGCGCGCCTGCCGCAGCGACGATCACCAGGGCATCGCGCTGCCACGGCAGCACCTGCAGGCCGCTGTCATGGCAGGGCCCTTCGATCAGGCCCAGGTCCACCTCCAGCCGCTGCACCGCCGCGACCACGTCGGCGCTGTTGCCGATGCGCAGATCGACCTGCGCCAGGGGATTGCCGGCGAGCAGCGAGGCGACCCGGGCCGGCAGCAGATAGTTGCCGATGGTGGTGCTGGCGCCGATCCGAAGGTGCAGCGGGGGGCCGCCGGCGCCGGCCTCGCGGCCGATGCCGGCCATCGCCTCCAGCTCGGTGGCGCCCACCAGCAGCGCACGCGCCGGCCCCAGCAATGCGCGGCCCTGTGCGTTGAGCACCAGCCGGCGCCCAATCCGGTCGAACAGCGGCGCCGGGAGCTGGGTCTCCAGCTCGTTGAGCGCGGCGCTGGTGGCCGACTGCGACAACGCCAACTGCTCGCCTGCCGCCGCAGTAGTGCCGGCGTCGGCGACGCCCACGAAAACCTGCCATTGGCGAAGGGTGATGTGCATCCGGCCATTAACCCATTTATCGGGTTGAAATTACATGAATAATCCGTTTTACAGGTTCAATGGACGATTCCATCCTGACGATCTGCATTGATTGGAGTTCTGCCGTGACCATGTCCACCGCTTCTCTGCCGCTTCCGCCCCTTATCCAGCGTTGGCGCGGGCGCCTGCCGGGGCTGCTGCTCACCCTGCTGGTGGCCGCGACGGCAATGGGCCTGGCCACCCTGCCCTGGCTGCAGGCGCACGGCATCAGCGCGTTGACCCTGGCCATCGTGCTCGGTATCGCGCTCGGCAACAGCGTCTACCCGCGCATCGCCGCGCAGGCCGCGCCGGGCGTGGGCTTCTCCAAACAGTGGCTGCTGCGCACCGGGATCGTGCTGTATGGCCTGCGGCTGACCTTCCAGGACATCGGCCAGGTCGGCGTGGCCGGTGTGCTGATCGACGCCCTGGTGCTGGCCAGCACCTTCGCGCTGGCCTGGTGGGCCGGCACCCGCTGGTTCGGCATGGATCGCGAGAGTGCGCTGTTGATCGGCGCGGGCAGCGCGATCTGCGGCGCCGCGGCAGTGATGGCCGCCGAACCGGTGGTGCGCGGCCGCGCCGGCCAGGTGACCGTGGCGGTAGCGACGGTGGTGGTGTTCGGCACGCTGGGGATGTTCCTGTACCCGCTGCTGTACCAGCTCAATCTGGCCCATGGCGGGCTGACGATGGGCGAAGCGGCCTACGGCGTGTTCACCGGCTCGACCGTGCACGAGGTGGCGCAGGTGGTCGCGGCCGGACGCGCGGTCAGCGAGGGCGCCGCCGATACCGCGGTGATCGCCAAGATGGTGCGGGTGATGATGCTGGCTCCGTTCCTGGTCGCGCTGTCGTTGCTGCTGGCGCGCGGCCGTGCGACGCAACCCGGCGCCGGACGCGCGGCGATCGTGGTGCCCTGGTTCGCGTTCGGGTTCGTGGCGGTGGCCGGAATCAATTCGCTGCACGTACTGCCTTCGGCCGTGGTCGCCGCGGCCATCGACGTCGATACGGTGCTGCTGGCCATGGCGATGGCCGCGCTGGGACTGACCACCCACGTCTCGGTGCTGCGCCAGGCCGGGCTGAAGCCGCTGATGCTGGCCCTGCTGCTGTTCGGCTGGCTGATCGGCGCCGGGCTGGCCATCAACCTGGGCGTGCATGCCTGGCTGGGGTGAGCCACGGGCCGTGCAACACTACGGCGATGAAATCTGCGCGCGTGCCCCCTGTCGATCGCAGCTGCCTGCGTATCCCCTACCGGCTGCTGCTGCAGCGCTACGCGGCCGCGGATGACGCCGAAGACGACCTGCTTGAACTGGTGCGCCAGGTCGCCGGCGCGGATGCGGCGGTGTGCTGGAAGGAAGATATCGAGCATTCCAATCCATGGTTTCACACGCTGATTCTGGACGTCAGCGCCAGCCTCGGCGAGTTCAGCCACGCCCAGCACGGCGCCTTGATGCACCGCCTGCGGGCGCTGGATCTGGCCTGAGCCTGGCCGGCACCGCCCGGCGAGCGGCGCAGCGGGTAGAATGCGCCATGAACGAATTCTCCGAACTGCCCCTGTCGGCCTCGCTGGCGGCGGGCATCGACGCGCTGGGCTATACCCGCATGACCCCCGTGCAGGCGCAGAGCCTGCCGGCCATCCTTGATCGCCGCGACCTGATCGCACAGGCCCCGACCGGCAGCGGCAAGACCGCCGCCTTCGGCCTGGGCCTGCTGCAGGCGCTGGACCCGGCGGTGATCCGCGCCCAGGCGCTGGTGCTGTGCCCCACCCGCGAGTTGGCCGACCAGGTGGGCAAGCAGATCCGCAAGCTGGCCACCGGCATTCCCAACCTCAAGCTGGTGGTGCTCACCGGCGGCATGCCGCTGGGCCCGCAACTGGCCTCGCTGGAAGCGCACGACCCGCACGTGGTGGTGGGCACGCCCGGACGCATCCAGGAGCTGGGCCGCAAGCGCGTGCTCAAGCTCGGCGGGGTGACCACGCTGGTGCTGGACGAAGCCGACCGCATGCTCGACATGGGCTTCGAAGAGCCCATCCGCGAGATCGCCGGGCGCACCAGCAAGGACCGCCAGACGCTGCTGTTCTCGGCCACCTATCCGGATGAGATCCGCACGATCGCGCGCGAGCTGCTGCGCGATCCGGTCGAGGTGACCGTCGAAGGCGCCGACAACGCGCCGGCGATCCGCCACCTGTTCTGCGAGACCGACCTGGCCAGCAAGCAGAAGGCACTGGCCGGGCTGCTGCTCAAGTACAACCCGGAATCGACCGTGGTGTTCTGCAATACGCGCCGCGATGTGGACGACGTGGCCAACTCGCTGCAGCAGTTCGGCTTCTCCGCGTTGCCACTGCATGGCGAAATGGAGCAGCGCGACCGCGACGAGGTCCTGGTGCGCTTCGCCAACCGCAGCTGCAACGTACTGGTGGCCAGCGACGTGGCCGCGCGCGGGCTGGACGTGCAGGACCTGGCGGCGGTGATCAACTACGAGCTGCCGACCGACATCGAGACCTACGAACACCGCGTGGGCCGCACCGGTCGCGCCGGCGCGACCGGCCTGGCGATCAGCCTGGTGACCGGCCGCGAGCGCAACCGCGCCGACGCGCTGGAAGCGGCGCAGGGCAAGCCACTGGACTGGCAGAAGACCCCCCTGGCGACCGCCCGCCCGGCGGTGCTGCCGCAGGCGGCCATGGAGACCCTGCGTATCGACGGCGGCAAGACCGACAAGCTGCGCCCCGGCGACATCCTCGGCGCACTGACCGGCGACGCCGGGCTGTCGGCCAAGGTGATCGGCAAGATCGACATCTATGCCACCCGCTCGTACGTGGCGATCGCACGCGAGCATGTCGGCCGGGCGATTGCGCGGCTGGAAGCGGGCAAAATCAAGGGCCGTCGGTTCCGCGTCCGCAAGATGTAAGCGACGCGCGGTGGGAGGGCGGCCATGCCCCCGTACACCCGACCGTTGGTCGGCTGCTCCCGCCCCCGTAGAGCCGACCGTTGGTCGGCTGCTCCCCCGCCGTAGAGCCGACCGTTGGTCGGCTGCTCCCGCTCAAGGAGCCACCGGCCAGCGGCCAGCGGCCGGCCCTACCAAAGCTGGATCAACGCCAGCCGATCAACAGCAGCCGACCAACGGTCGGCTCTACGGTGGGCGGTGGCATGGCCACCGCGCCGAGGCGTCAATACACCAGGTTGGCCAGCAGCGGCACATCCGCCGCCCAGCGCTCGCGCCCGCCCAGGCCGGCCAGCTCCACCAGCACCGCGGCGCCGAGCACCTCGACCTGCAACTGGCGCGCCAGCGACAGTGCCGCCAGCAGGGTGCCGCCGGTGGCCAGCACGTCATCGATGATCAGCACGCGCGCGCCCGGCGGCAACGCATCGGCATGCACTTCGATGCTGTCGGTGCGGTATTCCAGCGTGTAGTCCTGCTTGAGCGTGCGGCCCGGCAGCTTCCCCGGCTTGCGCACCGGCACGAAGCCCACGCCCAGCACGCGCGCCATCGCCGCACCCAGGATGAAACCGCGCGATTCGATGCCCATCACCGCCTGCAGGTTGGCCGTGCGCCACGGTTCGACCATCGCATCGATGGCGGCGGCGAAATCCTCGCCGTTGGCCAGCAGCGGCATGATGTCCTTGAACAAAATGCCCGGCTTGGGGAAGTCGGCGATGTCGCGCAGGCGGCCGGCCCAGGCGGGCGTGGCGGAAGACTCGGTCATGGGCGGGAAACCAAACGGGTGGCATAGGGTAAACGCTTCGGCCGGGCACCGCCCGCGACCGGCGGCCGCTGCGTTGCTGCGTTCCAGCGATGGCATGGCAAGTTCACGCGTAAATCGCACATCGGTGCGATAATCGCCCTAACCGGTCGTTCACTTCGTTTCCGCGATAAGCAGCGGAACATCCGTCGCGCTGTCGCCAGGCGATGCATGCAGGCAAGGTGACGCCCGACGGTCCCCGCCACGCTGGTCGCGCGCGGGCCTGCCCGCTGCCGGTCGGCAACGGGTTTCCTCTGTAGAGGTTCATGCAACGTGAACGAGAACAAGAAACAGTCGGCGACCTGCCGGATCCTGGTCATCCTGCTCGGCGTGCTGGTCATGCTGTTCGGCCTGGCCCTGCTGGTCGGCGGTATCCGCCTGGTACAACTGGGCGGCAGTGTCTACTTCCTGCTGATGGGCGCCGCCTCGCTGCTGGCCGGCGTGTTGTTGGCCGCACGCCGCCCCGCGGGCGCGCTTGTGTATGGCGTGGCCTTCGTGGCCACCGCCGTCTGGGCCGTGGCCGATGCGGGCCTGGAATTCTGGCCGCTGGTCTCGCGCCTGGTGATGCCGGCGGTGCTGGCGCTGCTGGTGGCGCTGGCCTGGCCCGCGTTGCGGCGCGCCCGCGGAGTGCCCGCCGGACGCGGCGCGTACGGCGTGGCCGCGTTGCTGCTGGTCGGCCTGCTCGCCACTGCCGTCTCGGCGTTCCAGCCGCGCCCGGTGGTGACCGCGCAGGGCCAGCGACCGGCCGTGGTGCCGGTGGCCAAGGGCAGCGAACAGCGTGACTGGATGCACTGGGGCAACACCACCGGCGGCACCCGTTTCGCCGCGCTGGACCAGATCACCCCGGACAACGTGGACCAGTTGCAGGTCGCCTGGACCGCACATACCGGCGATGTCCCGCAGAGCGACGGCTTCGGTGCCGAGGACCAGGTCACCCCGCTGCAGATCGGGCAGACCCTGTACGTGTGCACGCCGCACAACCAGGTGATCGCGATGGACGTGGACAGCGGCAAGCAGCGCTGGTCGTTCGATCCCAAGGCGACCGCGCCGAACTGGCAGCGCTGCCGTGGACTGGGCTACTTCGACGCCAGCCTGCCGATCGCGGGCGTGCCAACCGTGGCCGCCGCGGTCGCTGCCCCCGCCCCCGCACCCCCGGCGCCCGCCCTGGCCGCCGCGCCCCCCGCCCCGGCGTTGTGCGAAAAGCGCATCCTGATGACCTCGATCGACGCGCGCCTGTTTGCCCTGGATGCGGCCACCGGTGCGGCCTGCCCGGACTTCGGCGTCAATGGCGTGGTCGACCTGAAGGTCGGCATGGGCGAGATCAAGCCCGGCTTCTACACCCTCACCGCCGCGCCGTTGGTGGCCGGTGAGCTGGTGATCGTCGGCGGCCGCGTGGCCGACAACATCGAGGTCGGCGAGCCGTCCGGCGTGGTGCGCGCGTACAACGTGCGCAGCGGTGCGCTGGCCTGGGTCTGGGACCTGTCCAAGGAGACCCCGGACGTGCCGCTGGATCCGTCCATCCACTACACGCGCGCCACCCCGAACGTGTGGACCTCCATGGCCTACGACCCGCAGCTGGGCCTGGTCTACCTGCCGACCGGCAACACCACCCCGGACCAGTGGGCCGGTGAGCGCACTCCGCAGGACGACAAGTACAGCTCGGCCGTGGTCGCCCTCGACGTGGCCACCGGCAAGGAGCGCTGGGTCTACCAGACCGTCCACCACGACCTGTGGGACTACGACCTGCCCGCGCAGCCCACCCTCACCGACGTGCCCGACGGCAAGGGTGGCACCCTGCCGGCACTGCTGCAGATCACCAAGGCCGGCCAGGTGTTCATGCTCAACCGCGCCACCGGCCAGCCGATCACCGAGGTGCGCGACATCCAGGCACCGCAGGGCCACGCCGACGGCGAGCGCTATTCGCCCACCCAGCGGCTGTCGGTGGGCCTGCCGCAGATCGGCGCGCAGACGCTGACCGAATCGGACATGTGGGGCGCCACGCCGATCGACCAGATGCTGTGCCGCATCCAGTTCAAGGGCTTCCGCTACGACGGCATGTTCACCCCGCCGGGCGAGGACCTGGCGCTGCAGTGGCCTGGCTCGCTGGGCGGCATGAACTGGGGCAGCGCCTCGGTCGATCCGACCACCGGCTACCTGTTCGTCAACGACATGCGCCTGGGCCTGTGGACCAAGCTGATCCCGCGTGCACAGATGACCACCGGCGCCGGCGGCGTAGAAATGGGCGCGGCCTCGCAGACCGGTACGCCGTACGGCTCGCTGCGCGACCGCTTCCTGTCCAAGCTCGGCATTCCCTGCCAGAAGCCGCCGTTCGGCACGTTGTCGGCCATCAACCTGGCCACCCACCAGCTGGTCTGGCAGGTGCCGGTGGGCACGGTGAAAGACACCGGTCCGATGGGCATCAAGATGCGCCTGCCGATCCCGATCGGCATGCCCACCCTGGGCGGCTCGCTGGCTACCCAGTCCGGCCTGCTGTTCTTCGCCGGTACCCAGGATTACTACCTGCGCGCCTACGACAGCCGCAGCGGCAAGGAAGTGTGGAAGGCGCGGATGCCGGTGGGCAGCCAGGGCACGCCGATCACCTATGTGTCGCCGACGACCGGGCGCCAGTACGTGGTGATTTCCGCCGGCGGCGCGCGCCAGTCGCCGGATCGCGGTGATTACGTGATCGCCTACGCGCTGCCGGCCGCGCACTGAGCCACGCGCGCCACGGTCGCCCGACCGTGGCGCATCGGCTTCGCTTCGCTGCGTGCAGCCTTTACCATGCACGATCACCGAGCACGACACACCGCCATGTCCGCCGTACCTCCCAGCCGTCGCCCCAAGCGCGTCCCTGCCCCGCCGCAGGACCGCGGCCTCAGCCATGAGCTGATGCAGCAGATACAGGACAACCAGGGCGATCCGGATTTCATGACCTCGCTGGGCCGTGGCCTGGTGGTGCTGAGCGTGTTCTCGCAACATCCGCGCGAAGTGACCATGTCGCAGATCAGCACCGAGACCGGGATTTCCCGCGCCGCGGTGCGCCGCGTGCTGTACACGCTGGAGAAGCTCGGTTACGTGGGCGAACAGGGCCGCGGCTTCGTGCTGCTGCCGCGCGTGCTGGGCATGGGCGGGGCGTACGTCGCGTCCTCGTCGATGACCGCCGCCGCGCAGCCGGTGCTGGATGCACTGCGCGACGATGTGCACGAGTCCTGCTCGCTGGGCGTGCTCGATGGCGACGACGTGCTGTACGTGGCACGTGCCGAAACGGTGCGGATCATGTCGATCGGGTTGCGTGCCGGCAGCCGCCTGCCGGCGTACTGCACCTCGATGGGCCGCGTGCTGCTGGCCGCACTGCCGCGCGACACGCTGGAAAGCTACCTGGAGCGCAACCCGCTGCGACCGCGTACCGAGCGCACCGTGACGCGCATGGACGAGTTCCTCGATACCCTGGAGCGGGTCCGTCGCGAAGGCGTCGCCCTGGTCGACCAGGAGCTGGAGATCGGGCTGCGCTCGATTGCCGTGCCGGTGCATGCGCGCAGTGGCAACGTGGTGGGTGCGTTGAACATCGGCACCCAGGCCGGCCGCATCAGTCTGGGCGTGATGCAGTCGCAGCTGCTGCCGCGCCTGCGTGAGGCGGCGCAGCGGCTGGGGACGTTGCTGCAGTAAACGCGCCGTTGCGCCTTGCAAGGGTGCCGGCCAGCCGCCGGCCCTTCCGTCAGGGCGTGGATTCGTTGGCCTGTTCTTCCAGGATCGGCCTGGCCAGTGCGAAGGCATGGTTGGCCGCCGGCACGCCACAGTAGATCGCCGCCTGCAGCAGCGCCTCCTTGATCTGGTCGGCGGTGACGCCATTGTTGCGCGCCGCGCGGATATGCAGCTTGAATTCTTCGTCGTGGCCAAGCGCCACCATCATCACGATGGTGAGCAACGAGCGCGTGTGCCGTGGCAGGCCATCGCGCGTCCATACCGTGCCCCACGCGGTGCGCGTGATGAAGGCCTGGAACTCCTCGGTGAAATCGGTGCGCGCCTGCAGCGAGCGCTCCACGTGGGCTTCGCCGAGCACGGCGCGGCGTACCGCGAGGCCGGCTTCGTAGCGTTCCTGTTCGTCCATTGGGGATGCCTCTGTTGGGGTGGGCGTGCCGACCCACGGTCGGCACCTGGCCGGTTCAGCGTAGGTGTGCGGCGAGCGCGTCGGTGAACGCACCGGCCGATTCGAGGTTGCAGATGTGGCGGCCCGGCACCGCGATGGCCTGCCCCTGCGCGACGCCGGCGGCGATCGCCGCCAGGTCCGATGGCGGGCAGACGGGGTCGTCATCGCCGGCAATGGCCAGCGTCGGCACCGTGATGCCGGCCAGCGCGCCGCGGAAGTCGGCCGTGGCCACGGCATGGCAGCAGCCGATGTAACCGGCCACGCGGGTGGCGACGAAGCGCTGCAGGATGTCGTCCACCACGGCTGGTTGCGCGGCAGCGAAGGCCGGGGTGAACCAGCGTTCGGCGGTGCCCGCGCGCAACGGCTGCAGCCCGTCCTGCTCGACCTGCGCGATGCGCGCCTGCCAGCTCTCGGCCGTGCCGATCTTCGCTGCGGTCGCGGCCACGGTCAGCGTGCGCAGCCGCGCGCCGGCATGGAGGCCGAGCCATTGGCCGGTCAGGCCGCCGATCGACAGCCCGCAGAAATGGCTGCGCTCCACGCCGAGGTGGTCCCACAGGGCCAGCACGTCCGCGCCCAGGTCGGCCACGCTGTACGCGCCCGGCGGCGCGCTGGACTGGCCGTGGCCGCGGCGGTCGTAGCGCAGGATGCGGAACTGCGCGGCCAGCGCGTCCACTTGCGCATCCCACATGTGCAGGTCGGTGCCCAGCGAGTTGCAGAAGGTCAGCCAGGGCGCATCCACCGGTCCATCGACGCGGTAGTGAATGCGGTGCAGGGGCAGATCAAGGAACGGCATGCAGTACTCCAGGAAACGGATCAGCCGCGCGCAAGCACGCGGTCGATCCAGGTATCGGCCATGCCGCGCCAACTGTCGGCGGCAAACAACGCCTGCAACTGTGCGGGCGGCAGCTGCGCGGCCACCTCGGGCATCTGCTGCAGGACGTCGCGCAGATGCCGCGACTCGGCCAGCGCACGCCGCGCGGCTTCTTCCACCAGTGCGTGCGCGGCGGCCTTGCCGAGCGTGCCGGCCAGGGTCACCGCCACCGCTTCGGCGTAAAGCAGGCCACCGTGGCTGTCCAGGTGCGCCTGCATGCGCGGGCGGTCCAACTGCAGGCCCTGCACGACCACGCCTACCTGGGCCAGGCTGCCCGCGCACAGGCGCACGATCTCCGGCACGGTCTCCCATTCGGCGTGCCACTGCCCCGCAGCACGCTCATGCGGCTGCGGCATCGCCGCGAACAGCGTGGACAGCAGGCCCGGCACGCGGGTGGCCGCGGCGATCGCCGCCACGCACCCCACCGGGTTGCGCTTGTGCGGCATCGCCGAGGAGCCGCCTTTGCCCTCGCCGCTTGGCTCGAACGCTTCGGCGACCTCGGACTGCATCAGCAGCACGATGTCGGTGGCGATCTTGCCAAGGGTCCCGGTGAGCAGCGCGAAGGCGCTGCCGAGTTCGGCGATGCGGTCGCGTGCGGTGTGCCACGGCAGCGCCGGCACCGGCAGGTCGAGCGCGTCGCCCAGCGCCAGCGCTACGTCCAGCCCGCGCGACTGCAACGAGGCCAGCGTGCCGGCGGCACCGCCGAACTGCAGCACCAGCGTATCGCTGCGCAGCGCCTGCAACCGTCGTTGGCTGCGCTGCAGCGCATCGAGCCAGCCCGCCGCCTTCAGCCCGAAGGTGACCGGCACGGCCTGTTGCAGCAGGGTGCGCCCGGGCAGCCCGGTATCGCGCTCGGCATCGGCAAGACCCGCCAACGCGGCGCACAGCACCTGCAGCCGCTCCTCGACCCGGGTGAGCGCGTCACGCAACTGCAGGATGGCGCCGCTGTCGATGATGTCCTGGCTGGTGGCCCCCCAATGCACCCAGCGCGCCGCGTCGGGATCGTGCTGGCGCACCTGCGCGGTGAGCGCCTTGACCAGCGGGATGGCCGGGTTGCCAGCCAGCGCGGTGGCCTGGCCGAGCGCATCAAGCGGGTAGTGTCCGGCTTGGCAGGCGGCCTCGATCGGGGCCAGCGCGGCGGCGGGGATCACCCCGCAGCGCACCTGCGCGCGGGCGAGCGCCGCTTCCACGTCGAGCATCGCCTGCACCCGCGCGGCGTCGGTAAACAGGGCGTCCACCACCGGATCGCCAAACAACCCGCCCAGCAGGGAATGCGAATCGTGCATCAAACCAGCTCCATCCAGGACCGGGACAGCTTACCCGCGCCGGCCGCCGGCAGGCGTGGAGGCCACATCAGTAATCGAAGAACACGGTTTCGTGCTCGCCCTGCATGCGTACGTCCCAGTGGTACACGCCATTGCCCAGCGCCTGCGCGATGAGCGTGCCACGGCGCTCGGCCGGGACCAGCGCGAGGATCGGATCGGCGGCATTGCCGGGCGCATCGCTGAAGTACAGCCGTGCGCTGGCGGCGCGCAACAGGCCACGCATGAACACCAGCACCATCAGGTGCGGGGCCTGCGCGCGCCCGCCCGGGCCGGCCACGCTGCCAGGCCGGATCGTGCTGAAGGCGAAGCGGCCGTGTTCATCGGTGGGTACCCTGCCCCAGCCGTCGAACGCCGGGTCGTGGTCGGCATGGCGCGGGTCTTCGGGGTGGGCATAGATGCCCTGCGCGTCGGCCTGCCAGATCTCCAGCACCGCATCGGACACCGGCACGCCGACGCCGTCGAAGACCTGGCCCTGCACCTGCACGCGATCGCCCTGCGCCTGGGCCGGTGCGATGTCGGTGCGGTACAGCGGTTCCAGGCCCAGCCGGTAGTACGGGCCCACGGTCTGCCATGGAGTGGATTGGAAACTCATCTGCTTACTCCCACACGGTCATCTTGCGGCCACGCAAGACGATGTCGAAACGGTAGCCCAGGGCGAATTCGTTCGCGGTGTTTTCCCAGTCGAACGAGGACACCATGCGCGCGCGGGCCTTGGGATCGTCCACGCAGTTGTAGATCGGGTCGTAGGCCAGCAACGGGTCGCCGGGGAAATACATCTGGGTGACCAGGCGCTGGCCGATCCCCTCGCCGTGCAGCGAGAAATGGATATGCGCCGGCCGCCACGCGTTGTAATGGTTGCGCCACGGGTAGGCGCCCGGCTTGATCGTGGTGAAGCGGTAGCGGCCGTGGTCGTCGGTGAGCACCTGGCCAGTGCCGGTGAAGTTGGGGTCCAGCGGCGCATCGTGCTGGTCGCCCTTGTGCAGGTAGCGGCCCGCCGCATTGCACTGCCAGACTTCGACCACGCTGTTGCGGACCGGGCGGCCGTTCTCGTCCAGCACGCGCCCGCTCACCACGATGCGTTCGCCGAGCGGCTGGCCTTTGAAGCCGGCGGTGAGGTCGGCGGCGTGCTCGCCCAGGGTGATGCGGTCCAGGGTCGGCCCGGTCACTTCGGACAGCGTGGCCGGAATCTGGATCGGATCGCGGCCGGGGCCGCGCAGGCGGGTGGACGCATACGGCAGGTGGATGCGCGCCGGCTGGGTGCCGGGATACGGCCTGCGGTAACCGCGCAGGTCAGTGGGATCGCTCATGGCGTACTCCAAGTGGCGGGCGGCCCGGAGACCGCGGCTGGGTGGCACCGGCACGCTGCCATGCAAGGCGGGCAGCGGCCGTGAAACAGGAAGAAGGCACGCGGTTCACACGCGTTCGATGGCCAGCGCAACGCCCTGGCCGACACCGATGCACATCGTCGCCAGGCCGCGCCGTCCACCGCTGGCCTCCAGTTGGCGCAGCAGGGTCAGCGCGAGGCGTGCACCACTCATGCCCAGCGGATGGCCCAGCGCGATGGCGCCGCCATTGGCGTTCACGTGCGCGGCATCATCGGCAAGGCCCAACTCACGCAGGCAGGCCAGGCCCTGCGAGGCAAAGGCTTCGTTGAGTTCGATGGCGTCGAAGTCGCCGATCGACAGCCCCAGCCGCGCCATCAATGCGCGGCTGGCCGGCACCGGCCCCATGCCCATCACCGCCGGCTCCACGCCGGCGCTGGCAAAGCCGAGGATGCGTGCGCGCGGGGTCAGCCCCAGCGCCTGTACCTGCGCGCCGGAGGCCAGCAGCAGGGCCGCCGCGCCATCGTTGATGCCCGAGGCATTGCCGGCGGTGACGGTACCCGGCTGACGGAACAGCGGTTTGAGCGTGCCCAGCGCCTCCATCGTGGTGTCGGCACGCGGGTGTTCATCGTGCTCCACGCGCACGCTTTCGCCGCGCTTGCGGCCCGGCGCATCCACCGCGACGATCTCGCCCTCGAAGAAGCCACGCTGCTGGGCCGCGGCGGTGCGCTGCTGGCTGCGCAGCGCGAACGCATCCTGGTCATCGCGTGAAATCGCGTACCGCTCGGCGACATTTTCCGCGGTCTGCCCCATGGTTTCCACGCCGTGCAGCTCACGCAGGCGCGGGTTGATGAAGCGCCAGCCCATCGTGGTGTCTTCCAGGATCTGGTCGCGTGCGAATGCGCTGCCCGGCTTGCCCATCACCAGCGGCGCGCGCGACATCGACTCCACGCCACCGGCGATGGCCAGCCCGAGTTCGCCGGCGGCGATGCCGCGGGCCACCGTGCCGATCGCATCCAGGCCCGAGCCACACAACCGGTTGATGGTGCTGCCCGGCACGCTGACCGGCAAACCGGCCAACAGCAGGCTCATCCGCGCCACGTTGCGGTTGTCTTCGCCGGCCTGGTTGGCGCAGCCCAGGTACACCTCCTCGATCAGCGCCGGGTCCAGCTGCGGGTGGCGCGCCAGCAGCGCCTTGATCGGGATCGCGCCCAGGTCGTCGGCACGGATGCCCGACAGCGCACCGGCATAGCGGCCGATCGGGGTGCGGATACCATCGACGATATAGGTTTCCTGCAGGCTCATGTCAGGCTCCTTCACGCATCTGCAGCGGCAGGCCGGTCAGGTCGCGCAGCTGCGCCAGCGTCACCCCGTCGACCATCTCCAGCACGGTCGCGCCGTCCTTGCCCAGGTCGAATACGGCCACGTCGGTGTAGACCCGCGACACGCAGCGCAGGCCGGTCAGCGGATAGCTGCACGCGGCCACCAGCTTGCTCTGCCCCTGCTTGGTGAGCAGGTCCATCATCACGAAGACCTGCTTGGCACCGATCGCCAGATCCATCGCACCGCCTACCGCCGGAATCGCATCGGCCGCACCGGTGCTCCAGTTGGCCAGGTCGCCTTGCGCCGACACCTGGAACGCGCCCAGCACGCAGATGTCGAGGTGGCCGCCGCGCATCATCGCGAACGAATCGGCGTGGTGGAAATAGCAGCCGCCGGTGAGCAGCGTCACCGGCTGCTTGCCGGCATTGATCAGGTCCGGGTCTTCCTCGCCGGGCGCCGGTGCGGGGCCCATGCCGAGCAATCCGTTTTCCGACTGCAGGAAAATGTCCTTGTCGGCCGGCAGGAAGTTGGCCACCGTGGTCGGCAGGCCGATGCCCAGGTTCACGTACGCGCCTTCCGGGATGTCACGGGCGACGCGGGCAGCCATCTGTTCGCGGCTCAGGCGGTTCATGCGCGGGCTCCTTCAGCGGCGGATGCAGGCAGTTCGACCACGCGCTGCACGAAGATCCCCGGGGTGACCACCGCTTCGGGATCGAGCTCGCCCAACGCCACCACGGCGTCGACCTGGACGATCGCGCAGCGTGCGGCCATCGCCATCAGCGGGCCGAAGTTGCGCGCGGTCTTGCGGTACACCAGGTTGCCCCAGCGGTCGCCCTGGTGGGCCTTGATCAGCGCGAAGTCGGCGTGCAGCGGGTACTCGAGCACGTAGTGGCGACCGTCGATTTCGCGGGTTTCCTTGCCCTCGGCAAGCTCGGTGCCATAGCCGGTGGGGGTGAAGATCGCGCCCAGCCCGGACCCGGCAGCGTGGATGCGCGCAGCGAGGTTGCCCTGCGGCACCAGCTCCAGTTCGATCTCGCCGGCACGGTAGGCGGCGTCGAAATGCTGCGAATCGGCCTGCCGCGGGAACGAACAGATGATGCGTCGCACGCGCTTGTGCTGGATCAGCGCGGCCAGCCCGCTGTCGCCGTTGCCTGCGTTGTTGTTGATGATGGTGAGTTCGCGCGCGCCCTGTGCGATCAGCGCATCGATCAGCGCGTCGGGCATGCCGGCGGTGCCGAAGCCGCCGATCATCACCGTGGCGCCGTCGTGGATATCGGCCACCGCTGCGTCAGCGCTGGCCACGGTCTTGTCGATCACTGCATTGCTCCTTGCCGCGCACTGCGATGCACGGCCACGTGCGGGAAGACTCTGGAAGCGACCATGGTGCGGAGCGCGCCCGGCACGGTCAATCCGATATTCGGCCACTTGATTCGATAATCGCACATCATTGTCATTTTCCTTTGGGCGCTCAGGTACGCGTCTGGCCAACGCCGACACGCAGCCCCAGGCACGCCCAGGCGGCCAGCGCCAGCGGCAGCGCGCACAGCACGTACAACGCCGCCGGCGACCAGCCGGCATCGACCAGCAGGCCCACGCTGAGCGGTGACAGGATCGCGCCGACGCGCCCGATGCCAATCGCCCAGCCGAGTCCGGTGGTGCGCACGTCCGCCGCGAACACCACCGGAGCGGCCGCATACAGCCCGGCCATCGCACCGAACAGCGCTGCGCCGATCACGAAGGCAATCGGGAAGGCAATCTCCAGGCGGGTGTTGAAGCCGGCGAACAGCAGCATCGCCAGCATGGCCAGCAGCAGGCTCGCCGCGGTCAACCGCGACAATGCCCAGCGCGAGGCCAGCCAGCCGAACAGGCTGCCGCCGACGATGCCGCCGAGGTTGAGCAGCACCCCGCCGGTGATGCCCTGCTGCGCCGAGACACCGGCCGAGACCAGCAGCTTGGGCGTCCAGCTGAGCACGAAGTAGAACGCGAACATGTGCAGGAAGAACGCCATCGCGATCAGCACGGCCACCTTGCGCAGGTCGCCGACGAACAGCGCCGCATAGCCCTTGCGCCCATCGCCACGCACCGGTGCCGGCGGCAGCGCCTGCAAGGCCGGCATGTGCATGCGGGCCAGCAGTGCGTTGAGCCGCGGCAAGGCATCGGCCGGGCGCCGCGCGACCAGGAAGTCCAGCGATTCAGGCAGGCACTTGAGCACCAGCGGGATGCACAGCAGCGAGGCACCGGCCCCGATCAGGAACACGCTGTGCCAGCTGAAATGCTCCAGCATCCAGGCTGCCAGCAGGCCGCCCAGGGTGGCGCCGATGGGGTAGCCGGTGGCCTGCATCGCCACGGCGGTGCTGCGCCATTTCGCATTGGCATATTCGGCGGTGATCACCCCCACGCCGGCCAGCATGCCGCCGATGCCGATCCCGGTGAACACGCGCAGCGCGCCGAGCTGCCAGGCGTTGGCCGCCAGCGCCGAGGCGGCCATGCCGAGGGTGAGGATCGCCAGGCAGACGATGATCATCGGCCGGCGGCCCCAGCGATCAGCCAGCGGCGCGAGCAGGAACGAGCCCAGCGCCATGCCGACCAGCCCGGCGCTGAGCATGACCCCCAGTACCTTGCCCGACAGTGCCCAGTCGGCCGACACATGCGGCGCGGTGAAGGCCATCACCATCACATCGAAGCCATCGAGCATGTTCAACAGCACGCAGATGGCGATGGCGGTCCATTGGAAGGAACTCATCCGCTCCAGAACGAGCGGTGGAGCGGAGGCGCTGGCGTGGCTCATGCGGGGGTCCTGCGACGACGTCGTGCGGAAAAAAACATCCGGCGGGGAGGTCTCATCGACCGGCCTGGCTGGAGGCGTGGATCACCTGGAGCACCGATTGCAGTTGATCGACCTCGACCTGGCCCGGCGCCGAGGGCGTGCCGATCATCCCGAAGGTGAGCGCCTGGCCGAAGGTCTCCCCGGCCAGCCGCGAAACCACGCCCGTGCCGCCCATGGACATCGTCAGCAGCGGCTTGCTGCTGCGCTGGCGCACGTCCCAGGTGGCCTGAAGCAAGGTGAGCACGTCGCCGGCGTCCTGCGGCATCACCGCGATCTTCAGCACGTCGGCACCGAGCGCTTCCTGGCGCAACAGGCGCGCGACGATCTCTTCGCGCGCCGGCGTCGCGTGGAAGTCATGGCTGGACATCACCACCTTGACCCCGGCCTTGTGCGCCTGCGCCACCAGTGCGGCCACCCGGGTCGGGTCGCGGAACATCTCCACGTCGATCAACTGGGCGAACTCGCCGCGCAGCAGCGTGCTGTACAGCGCCGCATAGTCGGCATCGCTGATCGGCTTGCTGCCGCCTTCGGCCTGGGTGCGGAAGGTGACGATCATCGGCTTGCCCTGCAGCGCGCGCGCGATGCGCTTGCCGAGCGCGACCAATGCCTTGCCGTCGGTGGCGATGTCCAGGTAGTCGATGCGCCACTCGGCCACATCCGTGGACGGGCTGGCCGCGATCGCGGCGGCCTGCTGCAGGGCGAGCTCGGCAGTGGCCCCGGTGATCGGCACGATGGTGCGTGGTGCCCCCTCGCCGATGCGCAGCGCGCCAACCTGCAACGGGGTCACCGGCACGGGGGCGGCCTGGGCGATGGAAGCGACGCCGCCGAGCATGGCGGCCAGGAACAAGCGGGTGAGTGCGCGCATCAGAAGGTGACCTTGGCTTGCACGCCCAACGCCCACGCGTTGTCGGTGCGGGTGTAGGCGAACGTGCCGGGATTGACGATGTACTGCACGTCCGGGCGGATCATCAGCCAGGGATTGACCTGGATGCTGTAGGACAGTTCGAACAGCTCTTCGGCCTGGCTGAGCTGGTACAGCGGCGAATCCAGCGGCACGCCCATGTCGGCCAGGTTGGCGCGGCGCGCGCCGACCAGGCGGCGGTTGATGTCCGCGCCCACGTACCCCAGCGCGATGCTGTCCTGCGCACGCGCGCCGATGCCCTGGTAGACGCCGCCGAGTGCATACCAGCGGCGGATCTGCGCGGTGTCGGTATCCGAGACCATGTACTGCGCGAACGCGGTGAGCCCGCGCTGCGGGTCGCCGGCTTCGCGGGTCAGGCGCTGCTCGGCCAGCACGTAGGCGCCATGGCGGCCGGTGGTCGGCGAGGTATCCAGCCCGCGCTGGGCCACCCGCGAGGTGTCGTAGTACCCGCCGAACTTGTACACGCCCGGATAGGTACCGCCCTTGGCCGGGGTCCAGGTGACTTCCAGCGGGATCAGCGAACCGGTGGTGCCCGAAACGAAGGGCCGGAACGCGTTGCGTTCGATGTTGCCGCCCAGGTTCGGATTGACCTGGAACCAGCCGGTGCGCACGTTCACCGCCGGGCTGATCTGCTGGGCCACTTCACCGCCCCAGCGTGCGGTGGGATAGTTGTACCAGCCGCTGTTGCCCGACATCGCCAGCGGATGCGCGCAGAAAGCGGCGTTGACGAAGTGGGTCAGCAGGCTGTGCACGCCGAACTGGTTGCCCATCGCGTAGTAGCCCAGCTTGAAATACGACTGGCCGGCGTTGAAGGTCTGGTCGTAGCTGGCCTCGGTGAGGCGGGTGTACTGGCCGCCGTAGGCTTCCTGGATCGGGAAGCGGTTGCCGACCAGGTCGGCCGAGGTGCTGTTGCCGCGGCGGTCGTTGAGGGTCACGTGGAAGGCGCCGCCGTCCCACCCCGCCAGCCGGCCCATGTCCAGGTCGATGCCGACCCGCACCTGCTGTGCGTAGCGTGCGCCGGTGCGGCCATAGCCGCCGTCGACCACGCCCATCGCCTCGCCCACATAGTCGCCACGGAAGCGGATGCCCTGCTCGTCCAGCGCGGTGCGGGTACCGCCCCAGTCGCCGGTCAGGGTCTTGCCGTCGTAACGATTGCTGTCCTGGGCCTGGGCCCATGCGGGCACGGACAACGCGGTGCACAGTGCGATGGCCAGGTACGTCGGGGTCGGAGTACGCATCGGGATCTCTCGGGGTCTGGTCAGCGCAGCGACAGCGGCGCGCTCAATGGGGAGGTGGCGCCCAGCGCCGACGTTGCGGTGGCGGTGAGCGTGGCGACATCGGTGGTCGCCGGCAGGGCCAAGGTGAAGTGCCCCTGGCCGCGCGCGTCAGTGACTGCCTCGGTGCTGCCCAGCAGGCGTTCGGCCTCGCTGCCGTTGGCGGCCCGGTTGCCGAACACCTCCAACTGGTAGCGCTGCCCCGGCACGCCCTGGAAAACGCCCCGCAGCGTGCGCGCGGCACCCTTGCCCTGCACGGCCTGCAGCACCGGCGCGGCCTGGCCCAGATTCGGCACCGGTTGGCAGCCGGTGGTATCGGCCGCGCTGCAGATGCGGGCGCGCTTGGCCGGATCGTTCTCCACCCCACGCCCGCGCGAACCGACGAACGCGGCGTGTTCCAGCCCGGGCACGCCGAACACGATCGCCCCGCGCGTCTGGCCCTTGACGCAGGCGCCACCGGCTTCGCAACGCTCGATCGGCAGCCCGTTGCCGACCATCACGTTCGCGCTGAACCGGTTGGGTGCGCTGACCGGCTGCGGCCGCACTGCGATGCCGATTCCATTGCCGCTGATCGTGTTGCCGTCGACGACATTGTCGCTGCCGGTGATGCTCAGCCCGATCGAATTGCCGGTGAAGGTGTTGGCCGCGATGTAGTTGCGGTTGCCCCAGTTGATCTGCAGGCCGTCGGAGTAGTCGACGAAGCGGTTGCGCACCACCGTGTTGTCGTTGCCCCACAGGATTTCGATCCCCTGCGACGGCTCCGGGTTGGCGGCGGTGGACTGGAAGAGGTTGTCGGCGACCAGGTTCCAGGCCGCGCCGCGGGTGAGCTCCAGGCCGTCGCCATTGTCGAGGAACTGGTTGCGCACGATGCGGTTGTGCACCGTCGTGGCGGCGGTGGACTGGCCCTTGCCGTCGTCGCCGGTGAGCATGATCCCGGCACCGCCCTTGTTGGCGACGATGCGGTTGTCGTGGATCTCGCTGTGGCTGCTGCGGTTGATCAGCACGCCGATGCAGAAGTTGCGGATCTCCAGCCCGCTCAGCTCGACGCCGCGCGTATCGCGCAGGACCAGGCCGGGCAGCGTGGTGGTGCGCACATTGGTGCCGGACTGGCCCGGCTCGGCGCCTGGGCAGGCATCGGTGCCGGTGCCGGTGACATAGGCCGAGCCGTCGATGGCGACGTACTGGCCATCGTGGGCCCAGGGCGTGCCGACGATCTGCACTGGCCCGACGATCGCCGGCAACGGCGTGGCGGGGCGGATCACGTACGGCGCCTCGCCCACTGCGGCGATCTCGATGCGGTAGCGCCCCGGCGCCTGGTTGGCGGTGCCGATCGCCCAGCGCAGCGACCCGGGCGCGGCGTCATCGGCATAGCGGTCCACGTGCAGCACCTGCAGCGCCTCGCGCGGCGGCTCGGCCTGGTAGGCCTGGGCCAGCGACGGCAGCAGGGCAAGCAGGGACAGGGAAACGATAGACAGACGGCAACGCATGCGCAGGCTCCGCACAGGAAAAGGGACTCCGGCGGTCTTTCCCCTGCACCTGGCTTCAGTACCGATGGGCACTGCCCTCGCCCGCCAGGGGTGGATCGCGTGGAACGGAATTGAAAGTAGGTTTATCGCACTGCACCATTCAAGTGCGTTTATCGACTGCGCGTGCGATTATCGAACTTATCCGCTACGACCATTGTCGTAGACCGCGGTGAGGCAGCGTCCACCGTCCGTCGGCCGGCCTTGCCGCGCAAGGCCCGGAGCACGCATTCCGGTGTTTTCAGTGCCGATCAGGAACTGCAGGACAGCATCGAGCAGCCGGCCTTGTCGCGCGCCCATTCAGGTCGCTTGCCGGCGTAGTGTTCGCGGCCGGGCTGCAGGTCATACGGATGGCGCAACACCGCTTGCAGCGCGTGCACCCCGCCGAGGTCGCCCTGCTCGGCGCGTTCGATCGCTTCCTGGGCCAGCCAGTTGCGCAGCACATACCGTGGGTTGGCCGCGGCCATCTGCTGCTGGCGTGCCTGCGCGTCCAGCGGGTCGTCACGCAACCGGGCCGCGTACTGCTGCAGCCAGGCCTGCAACGCCGGTAGCACGGCATCACGGCGCTCGGCGTTGTAAAAGGCCTCCTCCAGCACCGTCACTGTCGGCGCCTGCGGGTCCACTGCCATCAATCCCCGGAACGCCAGGGTCATGTCCATCTCGCCGTCCTGCAGGATCTGCAGCCAGGCCGCGCCCAGGGCCACATCATCCTCGCGGCACTGCGCCAACCCGAACTTGGCGGCGATGTCCTCGCGCTCGCGCCGCGCATGGACCGACTGGAAATGGGCCAGGCCCGCGTGCAGCGGGGCCACGTCGTCGAACAGGGGCGACAGCGCCTGCGCCAGCCGGGTCAGGTTCCAGTACGCCACCTGCGGCTGGGTACCGAAGCGATAGCGTCGGCCCTGCGCGTCGGTGGTGTTGGGGGTCCAGTCCGGATCGTAGTCGTCCACCCAGCCATACGGACCGTAGTCGATGGTGAGGCCGAGGATGGACATGTTGTCGGTGTTCATCACCCCGTGCACGAAGCCGACCCGCATCCAGTGCGCCACCATCAGCGCGGTGCGTTCGCAGACCAGGGCGAACCAGCGGGCATGGCGCTCGGTGCCGGCATCGGCCAGCTCGGGGAAGTCGCGCGCGATGCAGGCATCGGCCAACTGCCGCAGCAGCGCCACGTCGCCGCGCGAGGCGGGCAACTCGAACGTGCCGAAGCGGATGAACGACGGCGCGACGCGACAGACGATGGCGCCCGGCTCGGGGCGTGCGTTGCCGTCGTAGAACATGTCCCGCACCACGCGGTCGCCGCTGCCGACCAGGCTCAACGCGCGCGTGGTCGGCACGCCGAGGTGGTGCATCGCCTCGCTGCACAGGAACTCCCGGATCGACGAGCGCAGCACCGCGCGCCCGTCGGCACCGCGCGAATACGGGGTGCGGCCAGCGCCCTTGAGCTGCAACTCCCAGCGCGTCCCCGCGGCGGTGACCAGCTCGCCCAGCGAGATCGCGCGCCCGTCGCCGAGCTGGCCTGCCCAGTGACCAAACTGGTGGCCACCATAGTTGGCCGCCCACGGCTGCATCCCTGCATACAGCGCATTGCCGCCGAACACGCGGGCAAAATCGGGGCTGCCGGTGAGATCCGGGCCCAGCCCGAGCAATGCGGCAACCTCCGCCGACAGCGCCAGCAGTTGCGGGTCGGCGACCGGGGTCGGCAGCACCGACGACCAGGCCGCGCCGCGCACCTCACGCACCCGCGGGCCGGTTTCCGTGTCGCCCGGGAGTGCCTCGATGAAACGGTTGTCGAACTGCAGGGATGGGGTGCTCATCAGCACGAAATGGGGGCGCCGCGACGCCCCCGCAAGCTCAGGCGGTGCCGGCGCCCAGGTCCAGCGCCCCGCCCCGATCACTGGCGCGCTGATAGGCCGGACGCTGCTCGATGCGCTGCAGGAAACCCTGCAGCTTCGGGTAGGCCTGCATGCCGCCGGCGCGCGAGGCGGCGGCCTGGATCGGGAAGCTCATCTGGATATCGGCCGCGGTGAAGCGCTCGCCGGCAAACCACGGCGACTGGCCCAGCTCACGCTCCATCCATTGCAGGTGCAGCGTCAGCTGCGGGCCCACGAACCGCTTCATCACCTTGTCCACGATGCCGCGGGCGATCGGGCGGGCGAAGAACGGCATCGGCGCCTTGCGCACCCGGGCGAACACCAGGCTCATCAGCAACGGCGGCATCGCCGAGCCTTCGGCGTAGTGCATCCAGTAGCGGTAGCGCAGGCGCTCGCTGGCCTGCGCGGGCAGCAGCTCGGGCGACAGCAGGCGGCCACTGTCATAACGGTCGGCCAGGTACTCCAGGATCGCCCCGGACTCGGCCAGCACCAGTGCGTCGTCCTGCAGCACCGGCGACTTGCCCAGCGGGTGGACCTCGCGCAGAGACGGCGGGGCCAGCCAGGTCTTCGGGTCGCGCTGGTAGGTCACGACCTGGTACGGCAGGCCCAGCTCTTCGAGCATCCACAGCACGCGCAGCGAGCGCGAGTGGTCCAGGTGGTGCACTTTGATCATCGACGCGTCCGCAGGGTTCAAAGCGTCATCGTAACCGGCGGGCGGCCACCACGATGTCGTTGCCCGGCACGCGCGCAATAAAAAACGCCGGAAGCTTTCGCTTCCGGCGTTTCATTGCAACCTGACGGTAGCGGGGGGTCGATTAGACCGCCTGCACCTGGTCAGCCTGCATACCCTTCTGGCCCTGCACGGCGACGAAGGTCACCTTCTGGCCTTCCTGCAGCGACTTGAAGCCGGTGCCCTGGATGGCACGGAAGTGCACGAAGAGGTCCGGGCCGCTTTCCGGGGTGATGAAGCCGAAGCCCTTGGCATCGTTGAACCACTTGACGGTGCCGCTCTGACGATCAGACATGTACAAACTCCTGAAACAATAGTTGAAATAATCGCGGCCGCCCATTGTGGGCGCCGAGACTGAGTTGCAGGCGTTGGTAAAGCGGATCGATGAGCAGATCGTGAGATCAACTGCACCAGGCCACGATTCACGGTGACCCTAGCAAACACAGTGTGGGGGACGATACTCGTGTTTTACCGAAAAAGCGATAGCTGGTTTATTCAGCCATCCCCCCGTCCCGCCTGACGCGACAAGGGATTGGCCCATCCTACACCAATTCACCGCGCCTATTCAGACTTTTCCTACCTTAAGAGCAGCCAAATGCCCGATTCAAGTTCTGCCACCCGCCGCATCTGGGTCGACGCCGACGCCTGCCCGGTGGTGATCCGGGAGATCCTGTTCCGCGCCGCCGAGCGGGTGACGATCCCGCTGACCCTGGTGGCCAACCACGGACTGCGCGTTCCGCCCTCGCGGGTGATCCGCTTCCTGCAGGTGCCGCCGGGCCTGGACGTGGCCGACAGCGCCATCGTTGCGCGGGTGTCCGCCGGCGATCTGGTGGTCACCCAGGACATCCCGCTGGCTGCGCTGGTCCTGGAAAAACGTGCCGTGGCACTCAACCCCCGCGGCCAGCTGTATACCCCGGACAACATGGCCGAACGCCTGTCGATGCGGAACTTCATGGAGGAATTGCGCGGCGCAGGCATCCAGACCGGCGGCCCACCGCCGCTGGGCCCGCGCGAGCGCCAGGCCTTCGCGGCGGAACTGGACCGCTGGCTGGCGCAGCGTTCAGTGCGCTGAACGGCAACGGCGCCGCCCGGCCCCCCGACATTGCCACCCGCCGTAGGGCCGGGCCGCAGCGCGCGTACTAGCCGAGGCGGAGGGCGCTGCTGAACCGCCTCTGCGCGCCATCCAGCGGATCGGCAAACGCCAGTTCCCGCGCCAGCAGCTGGAGCGGCACCGCTCCCTCGCCGGGCGCATCCTGGCGCAGGTGCGGATACAGGTCGTCGCCCACGATCGGCGCGCCCAGCGCCGCCATATGCACCCGCAGCTGGTGCTTGCGGCCCGATTCGGGGTGCAGCCGGTAGCGCCACAGTGGCCCCTCGGCGTCGATCACCTCGATCCGGGTCCGCGCATTGGGCGCACCCTCGGCCTCGGCCATGCGGAAGAACGGCTCCCCCGGCACCAGCCGGCTGTGCCGTTCCAGCGGGAACACCAGCCCGGGCAGTGCCGGGGCCAGCGCCTCGTAGGTCTTGTCGATGCGGCGCTCGCGGAACAGGCGCTGGTAGGCATCACGGGTTGCCGGCCGGGTCGAGAACAGCACCAGCCCCGCGGTCAGCCGGTCGAGCCGGTGCAGCGGCACCAGGTCCGCATTACCAGTCCGCGCGACCAGCCGCGCCAGCAGGGTTTCGCGCACGTGCCGGCCAGCCGGGGTGACCGGCAGGTAATGCGGTTTGTCGGCCACCAGCAGGTCCGCATCCTGGTAGAGGATGGCGTCGGCGAACGGAATCACCGCCTCGTCGACCACCTCACGGAAGTACCGGATCTCCAGCCCCACCTGCCACGGCCCGTCCGGGGCCAACGCCCTGCCCTGCGCATCCTGCACCCGGCCACGCGCGAAACGATCCGCCCATTGCGCGCGGTCGATCCGCGGGAAGCGCGCACACAGCCCGTCCAGCAGGGTGGGCCACGTCCCAGGCGGCAGCTGCAGGCGGCTGGGCGCGGTCACGCCGGCGCCCCGCCGGGGGCCTGCGCGTCGGCGGGCAGGCGGGCCACCGCCAGCAGGTGCCAGCCCGCCCCGTGGGCGGTCAAGACCACGGCCGCGGGCACGCCGGCACGTGCCACGCGCACGCTGCAGGTGAAGGTGGCGCCATCGATCTGCAGGCGACGGGGACGGGGGCGTGGCATGGACCGGGCAACCAAGGGCGGCAGGCAGCGAAGCGTGCCACCAATGGCGGCGATGCAGAAGCACCGCATCGGACACCCCGGGGGCAAACCACTATCATGGTCCTCTTTGCTCCCGGTATCCCCATGGCCCTCACCGCCACCATCCGCAAGGCCGAACTGCAGATCAGCGACATGGATCGCGGCTACTACGCCAGCCATTCGCTGACCCTGGCCCAGCATCCCTCCGAGACCGATGACCGGTTGATGGTACGGCTGCTGGCGTTCGCGCTGAACGCCGACGACCGCCTGGAATTCGGCCGCGGCCTGAGCGTGGACGATGAGCCGGACCTGTGGCGCCGCGACTACACCGGCGACATCGAGCTGTGGATCGAACTGGGCCAGCCGGACGAGTCGCGCCTGCGCAAGGCTGCCGGCCGCGCACGCGCGGTGCAGCTGGTCACCTACGGCGGCCGCGCGGCCGATATCTGGTGGGATCGCAACGCCTCGGCGCTGAAGAAGCTGGCGGTGCTGGAGGTGATGGACCTGCCGGGTGAGTTCGTCACCGAATGGGGCGCGCAGATCGAGCGCACCATGCAATGGGACGTGCAGATCCAGGACGGCGAAGTGCAGCTGACCTCCGACAAGGCCCAGCTCAGCGTCATCCCCACCTGGCGCAAGCAGAAGCCGCAGGCCTGAGTCCGCTGCGATGTCCGTGATCCGATGCGATGTACTGGTGATCGGCGCCGGCGCGGCCGGGCTGATGTGTGCGCTCACCGCCGGCCAGCGCGGGCGCATGGTGCAGGTGATCGACCATGCCAACAAGGTCGGCAAGAAGATCCTCATGTCCGGCGGCGGGCGCTGCAACTTCACCAACACCGGCACGACGCCGGCCAATTTCCTCTCCGCCAACCCGCACTTCTGCAAGTCGGCGCTGGCCCGGTACACGCCCTGGCACTTCATCGAGATGGTCGAGCGCCACGGCATCGCCTACCACGAGAAGGAACTGGGCCAGCTGTTCTGCGACATCTCCTCCAAGCAGATCGTGCGCATGCTGATGGACGAATGCCAGGCAGCCGGGGTGCAGGTGCGCACCGACTGCGCGGTGACCGACGTCCAGCGCGGCGCCGATGGTTTCCACGTGACCACCGCGCAGGGGCAGTTCCATGCCGCCTCGCTGGTGGTGGCCACCGGCGGCCTGTCCATTCCCAGCCTGGGCGCGACCGGCTTCGGCTACGACCTGGCCCGCCAGTTCGGCCATGAGGTGCTGCCGACCCGCGCCGGGCTGGTGCCGCTGACCCTCAGCGGCACGCACCAGGAACGCTTCAACGACCTCAGCGGGGTGGCGCTGCCGGTGACGGCGCGCTGCAACGACGTGGCCTTCAGCAATTCCATGCTGATCACCCACCGCGGCATCAGTGGCCCGGCGATTCTGCAGATCTCCTCGTTCTGGCAGCCCGGCGACGCGCTGCACCTGGACCTGCTGCCGGGCCAGGATGCCGAGGCCTGGCTGCAGGCGATGAAGCGCGACCGCGGCGCGGCCGAACTGCGCACGGTGTTGTCCGAGGTGTTGCCGCGGCGGCTGGCGCTGCGCCTGTGCGAGCACTGGCTGCCGGACCGTCCGGTCAAGCAGATCGACGCGCCGCAGCTGCGCCAGGCCGCCGCCCTGCTGCAGGCGTTCCCGCTGGTGGCCAGCGGCACCGAAGGCTACCGTACCGCCGAGGTCACCCTGGGCGGGGTGGACACCCGCAAGGTGTCCTCCAGTACGTTCGAATCGCAGTTGGTCCCCGGCCTGCACTTCGTGGGGGAAGTGCTGGACGTGACCGGCTGGCTGGGCGGCTACAACTTCCAATGGGCCTGGGCCAGCGGCCACGCCGCCGGCCAGGTGGTCTGATCTCTCAGTGGATCCGTGACCGGCTACCGTTTGCCGCATGGACGTATCCACACGCATCGTGTATCAAGTTTGCAGTCCGGGGAGTAGTGAATGCAGAACGCGAATGACATCACCGTCCGCCTGCTGATCGTGGATGACAGCGGCGAAAACGCTGAAACCATCGTCAGCACGCTGCGCAACAGCGGCATCGCGGTGCGCCCGGCGCGTCCGCAGCACAGCGAGGAGCTGGCCCAGATCCTGGGCAGCCAGCCGATCGACCTGGTGCTGGTCGCCCCGGCGCAGAGCATCCCGCTGCTGCAGGTGACCCAGCAGATCGCGGCCAGCGGCAAGGACATCCCGATGGTCCTGCTGGCCGAATCGATCGACGAGAACGAGTGGGTCGAAGCCGGGGCCAACGGCATCCGCGCGATCGCCCTGCGCAACCGCCCCGAACACCTGCTGGCGGTGGTGCGCAATGAATGGACCGACCTGCACGCCCGTCGCGGGCTGCGCCGGATCGAAGCGCAGATGCGCGAGACCGAGCGCCGCTGCGATGCGCTGATCTCCTCCTCGCGCGACCCGATCGCCTACGTCCACGAAGGCATGCACATCCGCGCCAACGAGGCGTACCTGGAGATGTTCGGCTACGAGTCGTTCGACGACGTGGAAGGCATTTCGCTGCTGGACATGGTCGCCCCGCAGCACGTGGACGGTTTCAAGCAGCTGCTCAAGTCGATGAGCAAGGGCGAGGCGCCGCCGCCGCAGTACCAGGTGGACGCGCGCAACCAGGACGGGGCGGTGTTCCCGGCCACGATGGAATTCACCCAGGCCAGCTACGAAGGCGAGTCCTGCCTGCAGGTGGTGTTCCGCCGCCGGCGCATGGAGTTCGACCCGGAGCTGGCACGCGAAGTCGAAGACCTGCGCCAGCGCGACCAGGTCACCGGCCTGCTCAACCGCCCCACCTTCATGCTGCACGTGGAGAACGCGGTGGCCCAGGCCGGTCGCAGCGAAGGCCAGTTCGGCCTGCTGCTGGTCGAGCCGGACCACTACGCCCGCCTGCTGCCGGATATCGGCCTGGATTCGGCCGATGCGCTGATCGCCGCGCTGGCCCGGGTGCTGGCCGACAGCGTCGGCGACGCGGCCCAGGTGGCCCGTTTCGGCGAGCACAGTTTCGCCGTGCTCACCGAAGGCGCCTACGCGCAGACCGTGGCACTGGCCGACCAGATCCGCGACGCCTTCGCCGCGCAGGTGTTCAGCATCGGCGAGCGCTCGGCCACGGTCACGGTGAGCATCGGCGGCGTGCAGGTGGGCGAGAAGATCGCCAGCATCGGCCAGGTGCTGGCCCGCGCCACCGAGTGCCAGCAGGCCGCCTCCGAGCTGGGCAACACCAGCCGCATCTTCGACCCGGCCGCCGTCGACCGTGTCGAGGAAGAGCGCATCCAGCGCTGGGTGGCACGCATTCGTGAAGCCCTGGCCGGTGACGGTTTCCAGCTGCACTACCAGCCGGTGCTGAACCTGCAGGGCGAGGCACTGGAGCTGTACGAGGCCTACCTGCGCCTGGACAACAACGGCGAACTGCTCAGCCCCACGGCGTTCCTGGGCATCGCCGAAGAACATGGCCTGCTGGCCGAGATCAACCGCTGGGTGGTCGCGCATGCCATCAGCGTGCTGGGCCAGCGCGAGCGTGCCGGGCACCCGACCCACCTGATGGTGAAGATCACCCCGGAGTCGTTCAACGATCCGTTGATGGTGGCCACCCTGCGCCGCGAACTGCAGGCGCATGGCGTGCCGGGCGAGCGGTTGTGGCTGCATGCGCCGGAGGCCAAGGTGTTCACCCACCTGCGCAATGCCCAGCAGTTCCTGGCCGACGTGGCCCCGCTGGGGTGCCGGATCGGCCTGGAACAGTTCGGCTCGGGGCTGGACTCGTTCCAGCTGCTGGCCCACTTCCAGCCGCAGTTCCTCAAGCTGGACCGCGACTTCACCCGCGATGTCGCCAGCACCCGCGAACACGGCGAGAAGATCAGCGAGATCACCACCCGCGCGCAGTCGGCCAACATCCGCACCATCGCCGAGTTCGTCGCCGATGCCAACTCGATGAGCCTGCTGTTCAGTGCCGGCGTGGATTACGTGCAGGGCGAGTTCGTGGGGCCGGCCGGCCCGCTGATGAACTTCGATTTCGCCTGATACCGGGTCACGGCCTGCAGTCGTGACCTGCCACTAACGGGAGGCGAGCAAGCCCCGCAGCAGCAGATCCAGCGCGGCCTGTGCGTGCGTCAGTCGTTCCGACGCCCCCGGGCCCTCGGCAATCCAGAACGCCGCCTCGGCGAGACTGCCGTAAATCAGCGACGCCAGCGCCTGCGGGCTGGCGTCGGCCACCACGCCAAGGCGCATGAGATTTTCGAGCAGGGCCTGCATCGAGGCGACGCAATGGCGCTGCGCCTCCGGTGATGCCCCGCCCAGGACCGCACGCGCATCGCGCAGCACGATGCGTTGGATATCCGGCTCCAGGGCCATCTGCAGATAGGCATGGCAGCGGCTGCGAAACCCGTCCCAAGGATCGGCGGCCGTCGCCGAAATCGCCTGTAGTCGGACATCCATCGCGGTATCCAGCTGCGCCACCACGGCCTGCAGCAATCCCTTTTTGTCGCCGAAGTGGTGGTACAGCGCGCCACGGGTGAGCCCTGCCTGCGCGGTCAGATCGTCCATCGAGGCGTCGGCGTAGCCATGCGCGGTGAACACCGCATGCGCGGTCGCCAACAGGGCGGCGCGGGTTTCTTCCATCTCGGCACGAGTGCGGCGAGCCATCCGATCTACTCCTTACATGCGTTCCGTATGTTTATTTACATTCACAGCGTATGTATATAGGATTTTATTCATACACGCCGTATGTATGCGCGTGAGCGCATGCCGGCGCACGGCGAAATCATGGAGAACGTTGATGCTTGCCCCGTACCGAACTCTGTTTGTCGCCCCCGCAACCGGGCGCTTCGTCCTGGCCGGCCTGGTGGCGCGACTGCCGCTGCCGATGACCGGTATCGGCATCATCACCCTGCTCGCGCAACTGCGCGGCAGCTATGCGCTCGCCGGCACCGTGGCGGCCGCGTTCGTGCTGACCTACGCGCTGCTCTCGCCACAGATCTCCCGCCAGGTGGACCGCCACGGGCAATCGCGCGTGCTGCCGGTCGCCACGACGGTCAGTGTGCTGGGCATGGCGCTGCTGCTCGCTGCGGCCTCGGCGCAGGCACCGGCATGGACCCTGTTTGCCGGCGCGGTGCTGGCCGGGTGCATGCCGAGCATGTCGGCGATGGTGCGCGCGCGCTGGGCCGCGATGTTGCGGGGGCAACCCCGTCTGCAGACCGCTTATTCACTCGAAACCGTCCTGGATGAAGTGACCTTCATTGCCGGTCCGCCGCTGGCGGTAGGACTGTCGGTGGCGATCGATCCGCTGGCGGGCCTGTTCGCCGCCGCCGTCCTGCTGGCGCTCGGCGTTACTGCGCTGACCGTGCAGCGTGGCAGCGAACCGCCGCTGCGGCCGGTCGATCCGAGCGACCGCTACGGGTCGGCCATCAGCGTGGGCGGCGTGCGCCTGCTGGCGCTGCTGATGATGGCGATGGGCGTCATCGTCGGCACGGTGGACATCACCAGTGTCGCCTTCGCCGACCAGCGCGGCGTTCCCGGCACCGCCAGCGTGGTGTTGTCCGCCTACGCGCTGGGCTCGTGTGTGGCGGGCCTGTTGTTCGGTGCGGTCACACTGCGTTGGCCACTGCGTCGGCTGCTGTTGCTGGGTGGCATGGCGACCGCGCTGTCCACCCTGCCCCTGCTGCGGGTGGACAGCATCGCCGCGCTTGCGGTGGCCGTGCTGGCGGCTGGAGCGTGCTTCGCTCCGACCATGATCGTGGCAATGTCGATCGTCGAGCGGCTGGTGCCTGCGCACCGGCTGACCGAAGGCATGACCTGGCTGCTGGCCGGGCTCAACGTGGGCGTGGCGATAGGCGCGGCAGCCGCCGGCCAGCGCGTGGATATCGGTGGCGCGCGCGCCGGATTCGTCGTCGCCGTGGCTGGCGCCGCCCTGGTGGTGCTCACCACGCTATGGGCGCATCGGCGCCTCCCTGCGCAGAGGCGCGCCGTCAGCGAGTCAACCGTAACGAGCCCCTCCCTTTCTGCAGGATCCGAACGATGAACATGGTTCCCGGTACGCATCCGCGTGCACGGCGCCCGTGGTTGGCGGTTGTCGCCGCCGCCCTGGCCACCTTCGCCGTAGTGACCACTGAAATGCTGCCGGTCGGGCTGTTGACCGGTATTGCCCAGCACCTGGACACCAGCACCGGCACGGTGGGGCTGACCCTCTCGCTGCCTGCGCTGCTGGCGGCCCTGTTCGCGCCGATCGTGGTGATCGGCGCCGGGGGTGTTGACCGGCGCTGGATCCTGGCGGGATTGCTGGCCCTGCTGGTGATCGCCAACCTGGCCTCGGCGCTGGCGGCGGACATCCGCTGGCTGCTTGCCGCGCGGATGCTGGTCGGGTTCTGCATGGGAGGCATCTGGGCCATCGCCGGCGGCCTGGCTGCCCGCCTGGTACCGGTCCACGGCGTGGGGCTGGCCACGTCGATCATCTTCGGCGGCGTCGCGGCGGCATCGGTGCTGGGCGTGCCGCTGGGTACCTGGATCGGCGACCTGGCAGGCTGGCGATCGGCTTTCGCTGCGATGGCGTTTTTCAGTGCAGCGGTATTGGTCCTGCATCTCGTGGCGATGCCCACGCTGTCGGTAAGCGCTTCGCCCACCCTGCGCCAGTTGCGCGGGCAGTTGGGCAACCGGGCGTTGCAGGCAGGACTGCTGCTGACACTGCTGTTGGTCGGCGGCCATTTCATGACCTTCACTTTCGTACGTCCGCTACTGCTCGGCGTGGCCGGCGTGGATCCACGCTGGATGGGTGCATTGCTGTTCGGCTATGGCATCGCGGGCATCGTCGGCAATTTCATTGCAGGCACCGCGGCGGCCCGTCGCCCTGCAGCCACGATCACCGCCATTGCGATGGGCCTGTTGCTCACGCCACTCCTGTACCTCACCCTCGGCGACACCGCGGCTGGCGGCACGGCCGTGCTTCTGGTCTGGGGGCTGGCGTATGGCGGGGTATCGGTTGGCCTGATGACATGGGTGCTACGGGCCGCGCCGCAGGCCGTGGAAATCGCCAGCGCGCTCTATGTCGGCGTGTTCAACGTGGGGATCGCGTTGGGCGCGTGGAGCGGCGGTCAGTTGGTGGACGGACCTGGGCTGACCGCGGTCCTTTATTTGTCGGCTGGCTGTGCCGGCGCCGCGTTGATGCTGGCGTTGGTGCTCACGGCAGGCGGGCGCCGAGCGGGAACTGAAACGAAAAACGCCGGGTAATCCCGGCGTTTTTTTTCAATCCAACCCATACGTACCGGTTGGCCTACGCCGCGATCAGGCCATCTCGACCAGGTTCGGAATCTTCACGTCGGTGGCCACATCCGCGTCGTAATCCACGCCGTCCACGCCGAAGCCGAACAGGCGCAGGAAGTCGGCCTTGTAGCCGGCCAGGTCGCTGATCTCGTACAGGTTCTCGTTGGTCACCTGCGGCCACAGCGCAACCACCTCGCCCTGCACGTCCGGCGCCATTTCCTTGTAATCCGCACGCAGGCGGCCGGCCTCGTCGATCAACGCGACCGTGCGGCCGCCGTCGCTGAGGTCGTGGCGCAGGCGCTCGGTCGCGGTGCCGCTGTCCTTGCCGCCGTAGACGATGTCATACAGCGTATCGAGCTGCTCGATGCAGCCTTCGTGAGTGCCCTTGGCCTTCATCACCTTGAACAGCAGCGACAGGTACAGCGGCATGGTCGGGATGGCCGAGCTGGCCTGGGTGACCACGGCCTTGAGCACCGACACGCGCGCGTCGCCGCCGATCTTCTCCAGCTTCTCGCGCAGGCCCAGCACCTTGGTGTCCAGGTCCTTCTTGGCCGCGCCGATCGAGCCGTTCCAGTAGATGGCCTGGGTGATCTCTTCGCCGACATAGGTAAAGGCGGTGGTCGTGGCGCCTTCGGCCAGTACGCCGGCCTCGAGCAGCGCATCGATCCACATCTGCCAGTCTTCGCCGCCCATCACCGCAACGGTGCCAGCGACTTCTTCCGGGGTGGCCGGCTCAATCGTGGTCTCGGTGATCACTTCCTTGTCGGTATCCAGCCCGCGCAGGGTGATCGGCGCGCCGATCGGCTTGAGCGTGGAGCTGATCACTTCGCCGGTCTTGGGGTGCTTGCGGCGCGGCGCGGCCAGGCTGTACACCACCTGGTCGACCTGGCCGAGGTCCTGCTTGATCAGCTCGATGACCTTGGCCTTGACCTCATCGGAGAACGCATCGCCGTTGACGCTCTTGGCGTACAGGCCGGCCTGCTCGGCGTACTTGTGGAACGCAGCAGTGTTGTACCAGCCGGCGGTGCCGGGCTTGGTCTCGGTACCCGGACGCTCGAAGAACACGCCCAGCGTGGCCGCATCGCTGCCGAAGGCGGCAGTGATGCGCGCGGCCAGGCCGTAGCCGGTGGACGCGCCGAGCACCAGCACCTTCTTCGGCCCGTTGGTGATCTTCGGCTTGGCCTGGATGTAGTCGATCTGCTGCTTGACGGCCGCATCGCAGCCGACGGGGTGGGTGGTGACGCAGATGAAGCCGCGCACACGCGGTTTGATGACCATGGAAACCTCGATTGGACTGGCGCAGGCCCAGCCTGCGCGATGAAAAGGGGCGGCGCGCGCCACCGGAGCGGCTGCACGGAACGCATGGGATCGTAGTGCGCGGGGGCGCGTTGCACAACCGACGGGGGTGTATGGCGCGCGGCCTCTCACCCGCCCCTCGTCCGACCGTTGGCCGCATGCTGGGCGGAGAGCAGCCGGGCATGGCCCGGCTCTACCAAGGCAGGCTGATGCGAGAGCAGCATGTGCAGGAAAGCCATGCGCCATGAATGCCGCATGCCAGGCAAGAAGGGATCGTCGACTCTCAGGAAAAGTGGCCGTCGGCTCTACCGTCCGGTTCGCGCCGAACCCTCCGGAGGATGGCGGGTAGCCCCGTGCAGGACCGTCATGCGCCATGGATGGCGCATGTCGAGCCCCCATGGACGGGTTTACGGCGTGTCCTGCGCGGGGCTGCCCGCCATCCTCCCACA
>NZ_JBFTNG010000013.1:0-38617 GCF_056397365.1 Stenotrophomonas sp. 05N37
AGGCGTGGAAATGGTCATGCCGGGCGACAACGTGAAGATGGTTGTCACGCTGATCAACCCGGTCGCCATGGACGAAGGCCTGCGCTTCGCCATCCGCGAAGGCGGCCGTACCGTCGGCGCCGGCGTGGTCTCCAAGATCATCGCGTAATCTGTTAGAATCTGCGCCCCGATGTTGCCTGGGTAGGGCATCGGGGCGTAACCAAACGGGAAAAGAGGCGCAGGACGCTCCTCGTGTTCCCCAGACCAGGAAGGGTCGCGCCATTCAGGCAGTGTCAACAGGTCCCCTGTTGACCGCCGCGTTGTATGCGCGCTATACTTTTTGTCTGGGCAGATCGGGAGACCGGTCTGCCTCGATTTTTGAGGTCTATGGAAAGATCTTGTCGCCGCACGGGAATGTGCGGCGTCCGCATTCAGGATATTCATGGGACAAGGCAACCCAGAGGCCTTGTCCGTCGCTCTTTTAACGAAGGAACCCACCGTCATGGCGGACCAAAAGATCCGGATTCGGCTGAAGGCGTTCGATCATCGTTTGATCGACCGTTCGGCCAGCGAGATCGTAGAAACGGCAAAGCGGACCGGCGCGCAAGTGCGTGGCCCGATCCCCCTGCCGACCAAGATCGAGCGTTACACCATTCTCGTTTCCCCGCACGTCGACAAGGACGCGCGTGACCAGTACGAGACCCGCACGCACAAGCGCGTGCTCGATATCGTTGACCCGAACGACAAGACCGTGGACGCGCTGATGAAGCTCGAACTGGCTGCCGGCGTCGACGTTCAGATCAAGCTGACCTGAGGACTACGACCATGACGAAGAAATATTCGTTGGGCTTCGTGGGCCGCAAGGCTGGCATGAGCCGCGTGTTCACCGAAGATGGCCAGGCCATCCCGGTAACCCTGATTGAAGCCACCCCGAACCGCATCGCGCAGATCAAGACCGTCGAAGCCGACGGCTACAGCGCCGTGCAGGTGACCGTCGGCGCGCGTCGCGCTGCCCTGGTCAACAAGCCGGAAGCCGGTCACTTCGCCAAGGCGAAGGTCGACGCGGGTCGCGGCCTGTGGGAATTCCGCGTTGAAGACGCGCAGCTCGGCGATTTCGCCGTCGGCGGCGAAGTCAAGGCGGACATCTTTGAAGTTGGCCAGAAGGTCGACGTCCAGGGTGTCACCAAGGGTAAGGGCTTCCAGGGCACCATCAAGCGCTACAACTTCCGTATGGGCGATGCAACCCACGGTAACTCGCTGTCGCATCGCGCGCCGGGTTCCTTGGGCCAGCGCCAGACCCCGGGTCGCGTTTTCCCGGGTAAGAAGATGTCCGGCCACATGGGTTCGGTGCAGCAGAGCACCCAGAACCTTGAAGTGGTGAAGGTCGATGTCGAGCGTGGTCTGATCGCGATCCGTGGTGCCGTTCCGGGCGCAGCGGGTGGTGACGTGATCGTTCGTCCGGCTAGCAAGGCATAAGGAGAGATGACGATGGAACTCGTTATCACGGGTAGCAACAACAAGGTCTCGGTCTCCGATGCCGTGTTCGGTCGCGATTTCAGCGAAGATCTGGTTCACCAGGTCGTCGTTGCTTACCGCAACGCCGGTCGCGCCGGCACCAAGGCACAGAAGACTCGCTCTGAAGTGGCTGGTACCACCAAGAAGTCGAAGAAGCAGAAGGGCGGCGGCGCGCGTCATGGCGCACTGACGGCTCCGATCTTCGTCGGCGGCGGTGTCACCTTCGCGGCCAAGCCGCGCAGCTTCGAGCAGAAGGTCAACCGTAAGCAGTACCGTGCAGCCATGTGCGCGATCCTGTCCGAGCTGAACCGCCAGGGCCGTCTGACGATCGTGGAGTCCTTCGATGTCGAAGCGACCAACACCAAGTCGTTGATCGCCAAGCTGGCCGGCCTGGAAGTGGGCAAGCGTCCGCTGATCGTCACCGAAGATGCTTCCGAGCACCTGTACCTGTCGGCGCGCAACATTCCCTACGTGGAAGTGCGTGACGTGCAGGGCCTGGACCCGGTGTCGCTGGTCGGTGCCGACACGGTCGTCATCACCGCTGATGCGGTCAAGAAGGTCGAGGAGTGGCTGGCATGAGCGCCAACGAGAAAATCTTCAGCGTTCTTCGCGCTCCGCGAGTCTCCGAAAAGACCGCGCGCCTGCAGGAACATTCCAACCAGTATGTCTTCGAAGTCTCGAACGAAGCCACCAAGGCCGATGTAAAGGCCGCGGTTGAGCAGCTGTTCGACGTCAAGGTCGAGTCGGTCAACGTGCTGAACGTGAAGGGCAAGAACAAGTCCTTCCGTAACCGCACCGGCCGCCGCGGCGATTGGCGCAAGGCGTACGTGCGTCTCGCCGATGGCCAGTCCATCGATGTAACGGCCAAGGCCTGAGGTACATCCCATGCCATTGATGAAATTCAAGCCCACTTCCCCCGGCCGCCGTTCGGCCGTGCGCGTGGTTACGCCCGATCTGCACAAGGGCGCACCGCACGCAGCGTTGCTGGAGCCGCAGAGCAAGTCCGGTGGTCGTAACCACCACGGCCGCATCACCACCCGTCACGTTGGTGGTGGCCACAAGCAGCACTACCGTGTCATCGACTTCAAGCGCAACAAGGAAGGCATTCCGGCGCGCGTGGAACGCATCGAATACGATCCGAACCGCACCGCCCATATCGCCCTGCTGTGCTACGTCGACGGCGAGCGCCGCTACATCATCGCACCGAAGGGCCTGAAGGCCGGTGACCAGGTGATCGCGGGTTCGGATGCGCCGATCAAGACCGGCAACACCCTGCCGCTGCGCAACATCCCGGTCGGTACCACTGTCCACGGCATCGAACTGAAGCCGGGCAAGGGTGCCCAGATCGCGCGTGCCGCCGGCGCTGCCGTGCAGCTCGTCGCTCGTGAAGGCATCTACGCCACCCTGCGCCTGCGCTCGGGTGAAATGCGCAAGGTGCCGGTCGAGTGCCGCGCCACCATCGGTGAAGTCGGTAACGACGAGCACAACCTGGAAAAGCTGGGCAAGGCTGGCGCGAAGCGCTGGCGCGGTGTCCGCCCGACCGTTCGTGGTGCTGCCATGAACCCGGTTGACCACCCGCACGGTGGTGGTGAGGCGAAGGCCGGCCAGGGTAATCCGCATCCGGTCACCCCGTGGGGTGTCCCGACCAAGGGTTACAAGACGCGCAAGAACAAGCGCACCCAGCAATTCATCGTCCGCGATCGTAGGGGCTAATCGACCATGGCACGTTCACTCAAGAAGGGCCCGTTCGTCGATCACCACCTCGTCAAGAAGGTGGAGGCCGCTGCGGGTAGCAAGAAGCCGATCAAGACCTGGTCGCGCCGTTCGATGATCCTGCCGGAAATGGTAGGCATCACCATCGCCGTTCATAACGGTAAGAACCACGTTCCGGTGCTCGTCAACGAGAACATGGTCGGCCACAAGCTCGGCGAATTTGCCATCACCCGGACCTTCAAGGGCCACGGTGGTGACAAGAAGTCGGGCAAGTAAGGAGAGATGACAATGGAAGCGAAAGCAATCCTGCGCTCCGCGCGCATCTCTGCGCAGAAAGCCCGCCTGGTCGCTGACCAGGTGCGCGGCCTGCCGGCCGAGCGTGCGGTCAACCTGCTGAAGTTTTCGGACAAGAAGGCTGCCCACCTGATCAAGAAGGTGGTGGAGTCGGCTATTGCAAATGCCGAAAACAACCAGGGCGCCGACGTCGACGAGCTGAAGGTTCAGACCATCATGGTAGATGAAGGTCCGACCCTGAAGCGTTTCATGGCGCGGGCGAAAGGCCGCGGCACCCGCATCCTCAAGCGCACCAGCCACATCACTGTGGTTGTGGGCGCCGGCAAGTAAGCGGAAAGGAAAACACCATGGGTCATAAAGTTCATCCGATTGGTATCCGCCTCGGCATTTCCAAGGACTGGAACTCCAAGTGGTACGCCAACAAGGCCGAGTTTGCTGGTTACCTGGCAGCCGACCTGAAGGTGCGGGAAATGCTGCGCAAGAAGCTTGCGCAGGCCGGCATCAGCAAGATCCTTATCGAGCGTCCGGCCAAGACCGCTCGCGTGACGATCCACACCGCCCGTCCGGGCGTGGTGATCGGCAAGCGCGGTGAGGACATCGAGAAGCTGCGCAAGGAAGTGAGCGAAATGATGGGCGTCCCGGCGCACATCAACGTCACCGAAGTGCGCAAGCCCGAGCTGGACGCGCAGCTGGTCGCCGAGTCGATCGCGCAGCAGCTGGAGCGTCGCATCATGTTCCGCCGTGCAATGAAGCGCTCGGTCGGCAACGCGATGCGCCTCGGTGCCCTGGGCATCAAGGTCAACGTCGGTGGCCGCTTGAACGGTGCTGAAATCGCCCGTTCGGAGTGGTACCGCGAAGGCCGCGTGCCGCTGCACACGCTGCGTGCCGACATCGACTATGGCTTCGCTGAAGCCAAGACGACCTACGGCATCATCGGCATCAAGGTCTGGATCTACAAGGGCGAGGTTTTCGATTTCTCCCAGGTTGGCCAGGAAAAGCAGGACGATTCCCCGCGCAACGATCGTAACGATCGCGGCGACCGTGGTGACCGTCAGCGCCCGGCCCGTGAAGCGAGGTAACGACAATGTTGCAACCCAAGCGAACCAAGTACCGCAAGGTACACAAGGGCCGTAACGATGGCCTGAGCTGGAGCGCCAACGCTGTCAGCTTCGGCGAGTACGGCCTGAAGGCAACCGCCCACGGTCAGCTGACCGCGCGTCAGATCGAAGCGGCCCGCCGCTCGATCAGCCGCTACGTCAAGCGCGGTGGCAAGATGTGGATCCGAGTGTTCCCCGACAAGCCGATCACCAAGAAGCCCATCGAAGTCCGAATGGGTTCTGGTAAGGGCAACGTGGAATACTGGGTCGCCCAGATCCAGCCCGGCCGCATGATCTATGAAATTGAAGGTGTGGGTGAAGACGTGGCTCGCGAGGCGTTCCGCCTGGCGGCTGCCAAGCTCTCCGTGACCACCACCTTCGTGACCCGGACGGTGATGTAATGGATATCAAACAACTTCGCGAAAAGTCGGCTGACGATCTGAAGGCCCACCTGACCGATCTGCGTAAGGAGCAGTTCTCGCTCCGTATGCAGCAGGTTACCGGCCAGCTGCCGAAGACTCACGAAACCCGCCGGGTCCGCCGCGAGATTGCTCGCGTCAAGACCCTGCTCGGCAGCACCAAGTAAGGATGGCCGCGATGAGCGACAATACTGAAAACAAGACGCTGCGCACGGTCGAAGGCCGTGTCGTCAGCAACAAGATGGACAAGACGGTCACCGTGTTGGTGGAGCGCCTGGTCAAGCACGCCCTGTACGGCAAGTACATCAAGCGTTCGACCAAGCTGCACGCACACGACGCCGACAATGCCTGCAACGAAGGCGATGTCGTCCGCGTGACCGAGATTGCTCCGATGTCCAAGACCAAGAACTGGCGCGTGGTGGAAGTCATCACGCGTGCGGCTGAATAAGGAGATCTGAATCATGATCCAGATGCAGAGCTACCTCGAGGTCGCGGACAATTCCGGTGCCAAGGAAGTGATGTGCATCAAGGTGCTGGGCGGCTCCAAGCGTCGCTACGCCCACATCGGTGACATCATCAAGGTCACCGTGAAGGATGCGATCCCGCGCGGCAAGGTCAAGAAGGGTGAAGTGTTCGACGCCGTCGTGGTGCGTACCCGCAAGGGTGTGCGTCGCGCCGACGGCTCGCTGATCCGTTTCGACGCCAACGCTGCCGTCCTGCTCAACAACAAGCAAGAGCCGATCGGCACCCGCATCTTCGGACCGGTGACGCGTGAACTTCGTACCGAGAAGTTCATGAAGATCGTCTCGCTCGCTCCCGAAGTGCTGTGAGCGACAGGAGATAATCATGGCTAACCGTATCAAGAAGGGCGACCAGGTCGTCGTCAACACCGGCAAGGACAAGGGCAAGCAGGGCGAAGTCGTCCGCGTCGACGGCGATCGTGTGATCGTCGCCAACGTGAACATCGTCAAGCGCCACACCAAGCCGAACCCGCAGGCAGGCGTTGCCGGCGGCGTGGTCGAGCGTGAAGCGTCGATCCATATCTCCAACGTGAACGTGCTCAACCCGGCTTCGGGCAAGGGCGAACGCGTTGGTTTCAAGGTGCTGGAGGATGGACGCAAACTGCGTGTGTTCCGCTCCAGCGGTGAGGCGCTCGACGCCTGAGGATGCGCTGATGAATACCCGTCTCGAAAAGTTCTACAAGGAAGAAGTGGTGCCGGCGCTGATGAAGCAGTTCGGCTACACCAATCCGATGCAGGTTCCGAAGCTGGTCAAGGTCACCCTGAACATGGGTGTCGGCGAAGCAGCCACGAACAAGAAGATCCTGGAAAACGCCGTCGCCGACATGGCCAAGGTCTCCGGCCAGAAGCCGATCGTGACCAAGTCCCGCGTCTCGGTGGCTTCGTTCAAGATCCGCGATGGTTGGCCGATCGGCTGCAAGACCACGCTGCGTCGTGAAAAGATGTATGAGTTCCTGGATCGCCTGATCAACATCTCGCTGCCGCGCGTGCGCGACTTCCGTGGTGTCTCGGGTCGTTCCTTCGACGGTCGCGGCAACTTCAACATGGGTGTGAAGGAACAGATCATCTTCCCGGAAATCGACTTCGACGCTGTCGACGCGATCCGCGGCATGGATATCGCCATCACCACCACCGCCAAGACCGATGCGGAAGCGAAGGCGCTGCTGGCAGCGTTCAAGTTCCCGTTCCGTAACTGATACGTCGAGGAATCCGAAATGGCAAAGACCTCCATGGTCAACCGCGACCTGAAGCGCGCCAAGCTGGCCGTCAAGTTCGCTGGTAAGCGTGAAGAGCTGAAGAAGATCATCTCCAGCACGACCGCTTCGTACGACGAAAAGGCTGACGCCGTAGTCAAGCTGCAGAAGCTGCCGCGCGATTCGTCGCCGAGCCGCCACCGCAACCGCTGCGAACTGTCCGGCCGCCCGCGTGGCGTCTACAGCAAGTTCGGCCTCGGCCGCAACAAGCTGCGCGAAGCCACCATGCGTGGTGACGTGCCGGGCCTGCGCAAGGCCAGCTGGTAAGGGATTCGTCCCGGAACCTGCCCCGCATCCCCTGGGTGCGGGGCAGGGGGACCGACCGGTTCATTCAGGTTTGTCCCCAATTGAAGAGTCCGGCGCAAGTCGGGCTCTTTTTGCCGTATACTCCCGCGTCTTGCCTTTTCACAGGGGCGGGCGCCGGGCGGGCCATCGGCCTGCAGATCACAATGTGAAGGGTACTGGCCCATCCCAGGAACACAGCAAGATTTTCGCGAAAGCGGATATCGGTGCACTCAAAGGTATCGACTATGAGCATGACTGATCCCATCGCCGACCTGCTGGTACGCATCAAGAATGCGGCCGCGGTTGGCAAGCAGACGGTGAAGGCACCGTCCTCCAAGATCAAGGTTGCAATCGCAGAAGTGTTGAAGGCCGAAGGCTACATCACCGACCTGCGCGTCACCAAGATCGAGAACAACAAGGCCGAGCTTGAAATCGTCCTGAAGTATTTCGAAGGCAAGCCGGTCATCGAGACCCTGAAGCGCTTCTCGCGTTCGGGTCTGCGCCAGTACCGTGGCAAGTCCGAGCTGCCGAAGGTCCTCAACGGCCTGGGCATCTCCATCATCTCCACCTCCAAGGGCATCATGACTGATGCGCAGGCGCGCCAGTTGGGCGTCGGCGGCGAAGTCCTGTGCTTCGTGGCCTAAGGCGAGAAGGAAACTACTATGTCCCGCGTAGCCAAGAAGCCGGTCAACCTGCCCAAGGGCGTTGAACTGAACATCCAGCCTGACTCCGTCAGCGTGAAGGGCCCGAAGGGCACCCTGTCGCTGCCGAAGGTCGCTGGCGTTGAAATCACCATCGAGAACGGCGTTGCCAATCTGGCTGCCAACGATCCGTCGCTGACCGCCCTCACCGGCACCGTCCGCGCGATCCTGGCCAACATGGTCCACGGCGTCACCGAAGGCTTCGAGCGCAAGCTCGAGCTGGTCGGCGTCGGTTACCGTGCCGCCATGCAGGGCAAGGACCTGAACCTGTCGCTGGGTTTCTCGCACCCGGTCCTGTTCGTGGCGCCGGAAGGCATCACCCTGTCGACCCCGACCCAGACCGAAATCCTGGTCCAGGGCACCGACAAGCAGCGCGTTGGTGAAGTGGCAGCCAAGATCCGTGGCTTCCGTCCGCCGGAGCCCTACAAGGGCAAGGGTGTGAAGTACGCCGGCGAAGTCATCATTCGTAAGGAAGCCAAGAAGGCCTAATCAGGCGCGGGAACTTCCATGGGCGCCTGGCCTTCACCGGTCGGGCGTCTCAAAGCAAACGCCCGCTTCACTTCAGCTTTCAAGGAACTCAAATCATGAGCATCAACAAGAACATCGCCCGCCTGCGTCGCGCCAAGTCGACCCGTGCACACATCCGCGTTCTCGGCGTGCCGCGTCTGTCGGTGCTGCGCACCGGTCAGCACCTGTACGCCCAGGTCTTCACCGCCGATGGCTCCAAGGTGCTGGCCGCTGCCAACACCACCCAGGCCGACGTCAAGGAAGGCCTGAAGAACGGCAAGAACAGCGACGCCGCCGCCAAGGTGGGCAAGCTGGTCGCCGAGCGCGCCAAGGCTGCGGGCATCGAGAAGGTCGCTTTCGACCGCTCGGGCTACCGCTACCACGGCCGCATCAAGGCACTGGCCGATGCAGCCCGCGAAGGCGGCCTGCAGTTCTAAGGGATAAGGAAACGGGGCAGGTCCCCGTTTCCGCCTGCCTGCCGGCGCGGGTTGCGCCGGGCGACGTCCTTCTTCTGCAAGGGCGATCGAAACACCGCACCACTTCACAGCTATAAGCGGCCCCGAGCCGTACATACCCAATCAATCAAGGAATCAACATGGCAGAAGAACGTCAGCAGCGGGGTCGCGATCGCGACCGTAACCGCGAAGAGAAAGTCGACGACGGCATGATCGAAAAGCTGGTCGCGGTCAACCGCGTCAGCAAGACCGTCAAGGGCGGCCGCCAGTTCACCTTCACCGCACTGACCGTGGTCGGTGACGGCGCAGGCAAGGTCGGCTTCGGTTATGGCAAGGCGCGCGAAGTGCCGGTCGCCATCCAGAAGTCGATGGAGCAGGCTCGCAAGAACCTGGCCGACGTCGATCTGAACAACGGCACCCTGTGGCACCCGGTGAAGTCCGGCCACGGCGCAGCTCGCGTGTTCATGATGCCGGCCTCCGAAGGTACCGGTGTGATTGCCGGTGGTGCCATGCGCGCCGTGCTGGAAGCCGTTGGCGTCAAGAACGTGCTGGCCAAGGCCGTCGGTTCGCGTAACCCGATCAACCTGGTCCGTGCCACGCTGAAGGGCCTGACCGAAATGCAGTCGCCGGTCCGCATCGCGGCCAAGCGCGGCAAGAAGGTGGAGGATCTCAACCATGGCTAATGAAACCGGCAAGACCGTCAAGGTCCGCCTGGTGGGCGGCCTGCGTGGCACCCAGTCGCGTCACCGCCTGTCGGTGCGTGCCCTGGGCCTGAACAAGCTCAACGATGTCCGTGAACTGAAGGACAGCCCGCAGGTTCGCGGCCTGATCAACAAGGTTCATTACCTCGTCAAGGTTGAGGAATAATCCAATGACCATGCATCTCAATGAACTGAGCCCGGCACCGGGCGCGCGCAAAGAGCGCACCCGCGTCGGCCGTGGTATCGGCTCCGGCCTGGGCAAGACCTGCGGCCGCGGCCACAAGGGTTCGTTCGCCCGTAAGGGTGGCGGCAAGATCAAGGCTGGCTTCGAAGGCGGTCAGACCCCGATGCAGCGTCGTCTGCCGAAGGTCGGTTTCCGTTCCAAGATCGCCAAGGACACCGCGGAAGTGCTGTCCTACCAGCTGGAACGCCTGGAAGCCGGCGAGATCGACTTTGCCGCGCTGCGCGCTGCCAAGCTGGTCCCGAGCACCGCCAAGCGTGCCAAGATCGTCATGAAGGGCGACCTGACCAAGGCGTTCACCCTGAAGGGCGTCGCTGCAACGGCCAGTGCCAAGGCCGCGATCGAAGCTGCCGGCGGCAGCGTACAGGAGTAAGACATGGCGCAAGCTGGCATTGGTAACCTCGGCGGCGGGCTCGGCAAGTTCACGGAACTTCGCCAGCGTCTGCTGTTCGTCATCGGGGCATTGATCGTCTATCGCATCGGCTGTTATGTGCCGGTGCCGGGCGTGAATCCCGAAGCCATGCTTGCGCTCATGCAGGCGCAGGGCGGCGGCATCGTGGACATGTTCAACATGTTCTCGGGCGGCGCCCTGCACCGTTTCAGCATTTTCGCGCTGAACGTGATGCCGTACATCTCGGCGTCCATCGTGATGCAGCTGGCGGTCCATATCTTCCCGGCATTGAAGGCAATGCAGAAGGAAGGTGAGTCGGGCCGTCGCAAGATCACCCAATATTCCCGCATCGGCGCCGTGTTGCTGGCCGTGGTGCAGGGCGGTAGCATCGCGCTGGCGCTGCAGAACCAGGTGTCGCCGAGCGGCGCGCCGGTCGTGTACGCCCCGGGCATGGGCTTCGTGCTCACCGCCATCATCGCGCTGACCGCCGGTACGATCTTCCTGATGTGGGTTGGCGAGCAGGTCACCGAGCGTGGCATCGGCAACGGCGTCTCGCTGATCATCTTCGCCGGCATCGTCGCCGGCCTGCCGGGCGCGGTCATCCACACCGTGGAAGCCTATCGCGACGGCAACATGAGCTTCATTTCGCTGCTGCTGATCGTGCTGGTGGTGCTGGCCTTCACCTACTTCGTGGTGTTCGTCGAGCGTGGCCAACGTCGGATCACGGTGAACTACGCGCGCCGCCAGGGCGGTCGCAACGCGTACATGAACCAGACGTCGTTCCTGCCGCTCAAGCTGAACATGGCGGGCGTGATCCCGGCCATCTTCGCCTCCAGCATCCTGGCGTTCCCGACCACCCTGGCCATGTGGTCCGGCCAGGCCAGCTCGGCGACCTGGCTGCAGAAGGTTGCCAACGCCCTGGGCCCGGGCGAGCCGCTGCACATGATCGTGTTCGCGGCGCTGATCACCGGTTTCGCGTTCTTCTATACCGCGCTGGTATTCAACTCGCAGGAAACCGCCGACAACCTGAAGAAGTCCGGCGCGCTGATTCCGGGCATCCGTCCGGGCAAGGCCACCGCCGACTACATCGACGGCGTGCTGACCCGCCTGACCGCGGCCGGTTCGCTGTACCTGGTGATCGTCTGCCTGCTGCCGGAAATCATGCGTACCCAGCTGGGTGCCTCGTTCTACTTCGGCGGCACCTCGCTGCTGATCGTGGTGGTGGTGGTGATGGACTTCATCGCGCAGATCCAGGCGCACCTTATGTCGCACCAGTATGAGAGCCTGTTGAAGAAGGCCAACCTGAAGGGCGGCAACCGCGGCGGTTTTGCCCGCGGCTGATAAGCCTGTTACACTTTCGTCTTCCTGACGTGATGGTCCTCCGCTTCGCGGACCTGGCCACACAAACGAAGGGCGGCCCCCGCAGCGGTTCCGGGTGGGGGTGAGATCGGGTCGTCCCGCGCGGGAGTAGCGCGGGCGGCACCGGGAAAGGGCACGAAAGCGCCTTTTCACCGGGGTCAACCTGATCCGGCGCCGGAGCCTGGGCACACTCCCTGGGCCGGGTTCGTGAAACCTTGTGTTTCACGGGCTTCCAAGTAGACCGGAACCTTGTTAGTATCGCTAGTTCACTTTTTGATCCATCCTGCCGGATTGGCGCGCCTTGGGTGCGCCGTCGGCCATCACTCAGCTGGAGAACCGCGTCATGGCGCGTATTGCAGGCGTCAACCTGCCAGCCCAGAAGCACGTCTGGGTCGGGTTGCAAAGCATTTACGGCATCGGCCGTACCCGTTCGAAGAAGGTCTGCGACGCCGCAGGCGTGACCTCGACCACCAAGATCCGCGATCTGTCGGAGCCGGAAATCGAGCGTCTGCGTCTCGAAGTCGGCAAGTACATCGTGGAAGGCGATCTGCGCCGTGAAATCGGTATCGCGATCAAGCGCCTGATGGATCTGGGCTGCTACCGCGGTCTGCGTCACCGTCGCGGTCTTCCGCTGCGTGGCCAGCGCACCCGTACCAACGCCCGCACCCGCAAGGGCCCGCGCAAGGCGATCAGGAAGTAAGGGACCTAAGAAATGGCTAAGCCCGTCGCTAAGACCAAGAAGAAGATCAAGCGCGTCGTCACTGACGGCGTCGCCCACGTCCACGCTTCTTTCAACAACACCATCGTGACCATCACCGACCGCCAGGGCAATGCTCTGTCGTGGGCGACCTCCGGTGGCGCTGGCTTCCGCGGTTCGCGCAAGTCCACCCCGTTCGCTGCCCAGGTGGCTGCCGAGAAGGCCGGCCGTGCCGCGCTCGACTACGGCGTCAAGTCCCTGGAAGTCCGCATCAAGGGCCCGGGTCCGGGTCGTGAGTCGGCCGTGCGCTCGCTGAACAACGTGGGCTACAAGATCACCAACATCATCGACGTGACGCCTATCCCGCACAACGGGTGCCGTCCGCCGAAGAAGCGTCGCGTCTAAAGGAGCGATAAGAAATGGCTCGTTATATCGGTCCTACCTGTAAGCTCGCCCGCCGCGAAGGCGCCGACCTTTCCCTCAAGAGCCCGGCGCGCGCGCTGGACTCCAAGTGCAAGCTGGAGCAGAAGCCCGGCCAGCACGGCGCCACCGCCCGTAAGGGCAAGCTGTCCGACTACGCCACCCAGCTGCGTGAAAAGCAGAAGGTCAAGCGTATCTACGGTCTGCTGGAGCGTCAGTTCCGCAACTACTACAAGAAGGCCTCGACCAAGAAGGGCAACACCGGCGAGAACCTCCTGCAGCTGCTGGAAACCCGCCTGGACAACGTTGTCTATCGCATGGGCTTCGCTGTGACCCGTCCGGCTGCCCGTCAGCTGGTCTCGCACCGCGGTGTCACCGTGAACGGCAAGTCGGTCAACCTGGCTTCGTACCAGGTCAAGGCCGGCGACGCTGTCGCGCTGTCCGAGAAGGCTGCCAAGCAGTTGCGCGTTCAGGAAGCCCTGACCGTGTCTGCCACGCACGACCTGCGTCCGTCGTGGGTTGAAGTGGATTCCGGCAAGTTCGCCGGCATCTTCAAGGCTGTTCCGGATCGTGCGGACCTGCCTGCGGATATCAACGAAGCGCTGATCGTCGAGTTGTATTCGAAGTAATTCACATTGGAGAATCCCCGGCGACGGCCGGGGATTCACTAGGAGAACCCGCAACATGACGGTTACCGCCAACCAGGTTCTGCGTCCTCGCGGTCCGCAGATCGAACGCCTTACCGACACCCGCGCCAAGGTCGTTATCGAACCCTTGGAGCGTGGTTACGGGCATACGCTGGGCAATGCCCTGCGTCGCGTGCTGCTGTCGTCCATCCCGGGCTTCGCCATCACGGAAGTTGAGATCGACGGCGTCCTGCACGAGTACACCACGCTCGAAGGCTTGCAGGAGGACGTGCTTGAAGTCCTGCTCAACCTGAAGGACGTGGCCATCCGTATGCACACGGGTGACAACGCGACGCTGTCGCTGTCCAAGCAGGGTCCGGGTGTCGTGACCGCTGCCGATATCAAGGTCGACCACAACGTCGAGATCCTCAACAACGACCATATCATTTGCCACCTGACCAAGGACACGGCAATCAATATGCGTCTGAAGATCGAGCGTGGTTTCGGCTACCAGCCGGCGGCCGCACGTCGTCGTCCGGATGAAGAAACCCGTGCCATCGGTCGTCTGGTCCTGGACGCCTCGTTCTCGCCGGTCCGTCGCGTCGCCTACTCGGTGGAAGCGGCCCGCGTCGAACAGCGTACCGATCTGGACAAGCTGGTGCTGGACATCGAAACCAACGGCACGATCGATGCCGAGGAAGCCGTGCGCACCGCCGCCGACATCCTCAGCGATCAGCTGTCGGTCTTCGGTGACTTCACCCACCGCGACCGCGGTGCAGCCAAGCCGGCCAACAACGGCGTGGATCCGGTGCTGCTGCGCCCGATCGACGATCTGGAGTTGACCGTTCGCTCGGCCAACTGCCTGAAGGCAGAGAGCATTTACTACATCGGCGATCTGATCCAGAAGACCGAAGTGGAACTGCTCAAGACCCCGAACCTCGGCAAGAAGTCGCTGACCGAGATCAAGGAAGTCCTCGCACAGCGCGGCCTTTCGCTGGGCATGAAGCTGGAGAACTGGCCGCCGGCCGGTGTCGCCCAGCACGGCATGCTCGGCTGATCCAGCACGACGCAAGATGCTTGACCCCGCACCTTCGGGTGCGGGGGCTTCACCGCAACACCACGCATCGACAGGCCCATAGCCTGCGGTGACGGTCGGCCAGGAGGGCCGGCATCGGACCAACCGCAGTCCAAGCAGCAACGCCAGGATGGCGACAGCGATACCCAACCGATCCAGCATTCAATCAAGGAATCACTCCCATGCGTCACATGAAGTCCGGCCGCAAGTTCAACCGTACCAGCGCCCACCGCGAAGCGATGTTCAAGAACATGGCCGCCTCGCTGTTCAAGCACGAGCTGATCAAGACCACCCTGCCGAAGGCCAAGGAACTGCGCCGCGTCGCCGAGCCGCTGATCACCCTGGCCAAGGTCGACTCCGTCGCCAACCGTCGTCTGGCCTTCGCCCGTCTGCGTGACAACGAAGCCGTGGGCAACCTGTTCACCATCCTGGGCCCGCGTTACGCGACCCGTCCGGGTGGCTACCTGCGTCTGCTGAAGTGCGGTTTCCGCGCTGGCGACAACGCTCCGATGGCCTACGTCGAACTGGTCGACCGTCCGGCTGCCGTGGCGGAAGCCGTCGAAGAATAATCGACGCGCAACACCCGTAATTCGGTGAAGAACCCGGCCTTGTGCCGGGTTTTTCCGTTTAGGGACAGGAGCCGTGCCGCGGTCGGACGAACACGCTGTCCGGTCTTCTGCGCCGACAATCGGCACGTGCGTGGCGGTGGCGGCAGGTGAGGGCCTGTTAATCTTGGCGCCTGGACTTTGACGAGTGTTGGCAATGAATCCACTGCGCTGGAATTACCGCGCCCAGTTCCTGCTGGGGTTTTTGATCTGCGCCGGGCTGTTGGCCTACGCGATCTTCCTGCAGCTCAAGATCGGGCTGGAGCCGTGCCCGCTGTGCATCTTCCAGCGGATCGCCTTCGCCGCGCTCGGGCTGCTGTTCCTCATCGGCGCCCTGCATGGCCCGCGTGATCGCGCCGGGCGCGGCACTTACGGCGTGCTGGCCTTCATCGCCGCGGCCGTTGGCATGGGCATCGCCGGCCGCCACGTATATGTGCAGTTGCTGCCCAAGGACATGGGCTCCAGCTGTGGCCCGCCGCTGGCGTTTCTCAGCGAAACGATGGGGCCGTTCGAGGTGTTCCGCACGGTGCTCACCGGCACCGGCGACTGCGGCAACATCGACTGGCGTTTCCTCGGCCTGACCATGCCGATGTGGAGCCTGGTGTGGTTCGTGCTGCTGGCCGCCTGGGCGCTGTTCGTCTCCTTCCGCACGCCGCGCGTTTGATCGACGCGGCGCGCTGATCGCGCGCCTGCTGCGCCCGCCCGCATCATGCCGGCGGGCGCCGTCGTTCAGAAGTCCTGCTGAAGGCTCAGGTAGGCGCCGCGACGCGGACCCCACTGTGGGGCGAACACGCCGATGCCGCCGCCGTCGCGGAGTTGATAGCTGCGGTCCAGCGCGTTGACCAGTGCCAGCTGCGCGTGCAGCGGGTGGCCGCTGTCGGCGTTGAAATCATGCGCCGCGCTGAGGTTGACCTGCAGGTAGGACGGCAGCTCACCGCCATTGGGCACGCCCTCGATGTCCGAGCGCAGGCCGCTGCCATACACGTAGTTGGCCCCGACCCGGTTGTGGCCGGCGAAGGCATAGCTCACGCCGCCGGAAGAGGTCAGCGTCTGGTCGTGGTCCAGGTGGATCCAGTTGTCCTGCACGTACGCCAGCGCCTCCGGGTCCAGGTTGTACTGGCCGGTGATCACCTGCTTGCCCATTGCCTTGTTGTAGGCCGCATTGACATACGCACTGAGCGGGCCGCTGCTGTAGTCGGCGCTGAACTCCACGCCATGCACGTGCCCGTAGCGGTAGTTGAAGGTGGAATAGATGTAGGCCGCGCCGAACTGGCCTTCGTCCTGCAGGCGGTCGACCTTGCGGTCGTAGGCGTCCAGGCCGAGGGTGAGGTGCTCGCCAACCTGCTGCGACACGCCCACGTCGTAGTAGTCGCTGCGCTCGGACAACGGCGTGGTGCTGCCGGTGACCGGCTGCTGGTTGGTGGTGCCGGCGTAACGCGCGATGTCGCTGCCGGCCACCAGTTCGCTGGCCGGCGGGGTGAAGTAGCGCGAGTAGCCGGCGTGCACGGTGGTGCTGTCGCTGGCGTTCCAGACAACGCCCAGGCGCGGGCTGAGCTGTCCTTCGGTGCCGCCGAAGGCCTTGTAACGGTCTGCGCGCAGGCCGTAGTTGACCGTCCAGTCCTGGCCGATCCGCCATTCGTCCTGCACGTACGCCGCCGCGGTGCTGGCATGGAAGGCGCTGGCATCGGCGATCACGATCGGCGTGGTGCTGGCCTGGGTGCCATCGGCGTCGACCGGAAACACCCAGGCGGTGCTGCCGGCGCGTGCGCGTTCGCTGTTGCCGTACAGGCCATAGCGCAGGGTGTGGTTGTCGCCCAGTGGCGTGGAGAAATCGGCCTGCACGGTGCTGGCGCGGTTGCTGCGGTCCACCTGCGAGGCCACGCCGTCGAAGACCAGGTCGCCGGCCACGTCCGGGTTGAAGGCCAGGTCGCTGTAACGCTGCCCGGCCGACACCTGGTAGACGGTCTGGCCGAGCGTGCCCTGCAGCACCAGCATGCCGAAACGCGTGGTCTCGCCCTGGGTTTCGTCCAGCTGCGACGAATCGGCCTGGACCGTATCCAGGTAGCCGAACTGCGGCGTCTGGCCCGGGTTGACCGGGATCTGGAAGCGGTTGTTGGCGAAACCGGCGAACAGGCTCAGGCGGGTGGTGTCGTTGACCAGGTAGGTGAGGTCGGCGAATGCCTTGCCCTGGTGGGTGTCGTCGTGGTCGGGCCGGCGCGAGGCGGTGGGGTTTTCCAGGCCGACCTCGTTCTGGGTGTAGTTCCCGGTCAGGTACCAGCTCCAGCGGCCCTGGTTGCCCCACCACGAGGCGTTGGGGTTGAGGGTGCCGAACGACCCGGCGGTGATGCCGGCGCTGCCGCCATTGCCCAGCTCGGCGCCGCTGCGGGTGGTGATGTCGACCACCGCGGCGGTGCGTTCGCCGAACTGCGCCGGCAATGCGCCATCCATCAACCGGATGCTCTTGATGGTGCGCGCATCCAGGGTCTGGCCGAAGCCGGAGATCGATTCGGGCAGAAGCACGCCGTTGAGGCGGTACTGCAGGTTGGCGTGGTCGCCACGCACGTGCACGCCGCCGTAGCTGTCCTGGACCACGCCAGGCGCCTGCAGCAGCACCTGGCTGAGCGGGGCCGAGGCGCCCAGCGGCTGTTTCTGGATGTCCTCGGCGGTGATCTGGTACTGGCTGCTGCCAATGTCGGGGGAGAGGGCGTTGCGCGCCTGGTCGAGCTGGGCGCTGACGGTGACCGCGTCCAGGTCGGTGACGGCCGGAGGGGCGGCGTCGGCCGTGGCGGCCAGCGCGGGCAGGCTGGCCACGGACAGGGCCAGGGCGATACCGCGGGCAAGCAGGGATGGCTTCATGGGGGAGGACTTGGTGGCTGGACGTAGGGGAGGGGGCCGGCCTGGCGAGTGTTACTCCGTAACAAATCATGCGCCTGTCCACGGCCGAACGGGAATGCGGTCTGGGGCCACCGGCTGAGTTCGTTTTCCGCCGTTCAGCTGTCGCCGTCGCACAGGCGGCGCTTTGCGCCAGCGGCGCGCTCTGCGACCATGACCGGTCCCCACCCCCTCGGAAGTCTGTGATGAGCCCGTCCGCACCGCCCGTAGTCGATCCCGCCGCCACTGCCGCCGCCGACAGCGCAGCCTGGTCGCCGGAGAGCTGGCGCGGCAAGACCGCGCTGCAGATGCCGACCTATCCCGACCCGCTGGCGCTGGACGCGGCCCTGCATGAGCTCAAGCGGTTGCCGCCGCTGGTGACGTCCTGGGAGATCCTGGCGCTCAAGCAGCAACTGGCCGATGCGCAGGAAGGCAAGCGCTTCCTGCTGCAGGGCGGCGACTGCGCCGAGAACTTCAGCGACTGCGAGTCGACCACCATCTCCAACCGGCTCAAGGTGCTGCTGCAGATGAGCTTGGTGCTGGTGCACGGCATGCGCAAGCCGGTGATCCGCGTCGGCCGCTTTGCCGGCCAGTACGCCAAGCCGCGCTCGGCCGATACCGAAACCCGCGACGGGGTAACCCTGCCCAGCTACCGCGGGGATGTGATCAACGGGCCGGAATTCACCGAGGCGGCGCGCCTGCCGGACCCGCGGCGGATGCTGCAGGCCCACGCGCACTCGGCGATGACGATGAACTTCGTGCGCGCCCTGATCGATGGCGGTTTCGCCGACCTGCACCACCCCGAGTACTGGAACCTGGACTGGGTGCAGCATTCGCCGCTGGCCGCCGACTACCAGAAGATGGTCGGCTCGATCGGCGATGCGGTGCACTTCATGGAGACCCTGGCCGGGGTGCGGGTGCACAACCTCAACCGCATCGATTTCTACACGTCCCACGAGGCGCTGCTGCTGCCCTACGAACAGGCGCTGACCCGCCAGGTACCGCGCCAGCACGGCTGGCTGAACCTGAGCACGCACTACCCGTGGATCGGCATGCGCACGGCGGCGCTGGATGGCGCCCACGTGGAGTACCTGCGCGGCGTGCGCAACCCGATCGCGATCAAGGTCGGCCCGTCGGTACAGCCGGACCAGTTGTTGCGCCTGATCGACGTGCTCAACCCCGATGATGAACCGGGCCGCCTGAGCTTCATCCATCGCATGGGCGCGGCGCAGATCGCCGAGAAGCTGCCCCCGCTGCTGGATGCGGTCAAGCGCGACGGCCGTCGCGTGCTGTGGGTGTGCGATGCGATGCACGGCAACACCGAGAGCACCAGCAACGGCTACAAGACCCGTCGCTTCGACAACGTGCGCGGCGAGGTGGAGCTGTCCTTCGACCTGCACGCCGCGGCCGGCACCCGTCTCGGCGGCGTGCATCTGGAGCTGACCGGCGAGGACGTGACCGAATGCACCGGCGGCGCCCGCGAGCTGACCGAGCGTGACCTGGAACGTGCCTACCGCTCATCGGTGGACCCGCGCCTGAACTACGACCAGTCGCTGGAGATCGCCATGGCCATCGTGCGCAAGCAGCAGCATTACGCGGGCTGAGGCGTCGCAGCGGCGCCACGCACGGCGTGGCGCTGGCGGGCGTTATCCACGCACGGCTTACATTCGCCTGACACGCTGGTCATGGCGGTACAGGCATGCTGCGACCTTCCTTCGATGATCGCAGGAGCGTGCAGTGACGGTGGACTGGCAGCAAGCGGCGTTGTACCTGTGGCCGATCGGCATTGCGCTGGCGGTCGGGCTCACCGGCTGGTGGTTGTTGATGGCGCTGACCCGCCGGCTCAAGGGCCGTGAGCAGCGTCGCGCGCGCATCGGCCGGGTGATCAGCCGCCCGATGGCGTTCGCGCTGCCGCTGCTGGTGCTGATTCCCGCGCTGGAAGCAACGCCGCTGCAGGGCCATTGGCTGGACCAGTCGCTGCGCCTGCTGCACATCGGGCTGACCGCCTGCGTGATCTGGTTGCTGGTGCGCGCGGTGGCTGCCGGCGAGCAGGCGATCCTGCGCGACCACCCGATGGAGGTGGCCGACAACCTGGAGGCCCGCCGCATCCAGACCCAGACCCGCGTGCTCAGCCGGGTGTTGATGGGCGCGATCATCCTGGTCGGGGTGTCGCTGATCCTGTTGACCTTCCCGATGGTGCGCCAGATCGGGACCGCGTTGCTGGCCTCGGCCGGCATCATCGGCCTGGTCGCCGGCATCGCCGCCAAGCCGGTGTTCGGCAACCTGATCGCCGGCCTGCAGATCGCCCTGACCCAGCCGATCCGGCTGGACGACGTGGTGATCGTGGAAGGCGAGTGGGGGCGGGTGGAGGAAATCGGCAGCAGCTACGTGGTGGTGCGGATCTGGGATGAGCGGCGGATGGTGGTGCCGCTGACCTGGTTCATCGAGCATCCGTTCCAGAACTGGACCCGGCGCAGTGCCGACCTGCTGGGGACCGCGTTCCTGTGGCTGGACTACCGCGCACCGATCCCCGCCATCCGCGCCGAGCTGGAGCGCATCTGCAAGGGCGAGGCGCTGTGGGATGGCCGGGTCTGCGTGACCCAGGTGACCGAGACCACCGAGCACACGCTGCAGGTGCGCCTGCTGGTGAGTGCGCGCAACTCCGGCGATGCATTCGACCTGCGCTGCATCGTGCGCGAACGGATGCTGGATTTCCTGGCCCGCGAGCATCCGCAGGCGCTGCCGCGGACCCGCGCCGAGCTGCTCCAGCAGCCCGATCCGGGCCTGCGTGGCCCGCGTTCGCAGCCGGCCGAGGACGTGCGCTCGCCGGGGGCCGAGGACGGCGCACCGGCGGTGGTGTCCGCGCCGTAGGCGCCGGTGGGCGTGGCGGCACGCCCCTCAGGGGGCGACGTTGTGCGGCAGCAGGGTGTGGGTGCCGAAGCGTGGCGGACGTCGGGCACGGGTGCGCTGCTCGTAGGCATAGCCCAGTTCGATCAGGCGGGGCTCGCTCCAGGCGGTGCCCATGAACAGCAGGCCCAGCGGCAGCCCGTTCACATGCGCCATCGGCACGCTCAGGCTGGGGTAGCCGGCCACGGCGGCGGCACTGTAGCTGCCGCCGGGGAAATCATCGCCGGCCCCGGCACGGATCGGCCAGGCAATGCCGGTGGTGGGGGCGATCAAGGCATCCAGCCGTTGCGCACGCAGGGCTGCATCGATGCCCGCCGGGCCCGCCAGGCGACGGGCCTCGGTACGCGCCGCGATGTACGCCGGATTGCCCAGGCCGCCTGCGGAAGCCGCGCTTTCCATCAGGTCCTGGCCGAACGGCAGCAGTTCCTGGTCGGCATGCCCGCGGTTCCAGGCGATCACCTGGTCGAGGTCGCGTAGCGGCGCGTTGTAGGTGGTGAGGTAGCGCTGCAGGCCCGCCTTGAATTCGTGTAGCAGCACGATCCGCTCGGCGTCTTCCCACTGGCCCTGGGTAGGCAGTTGCACGGGCACCACCACCGCGCCGGCCTCGCGCAGAACCTCCACGGCGTGCTGCAGCGCCGGGCCCACCCCGGGCAACTGGTCGAGCGGGCCCGACAGCACGCCGATGCGCGCGCCACGCAGGCCGTCCGGGTTCAGGCGTGAGGTGTAGTCGTAGACCGCGCGCCCGGGCATGGTCGCGGTGGCCGGGTCGGCATCGTCGCGGCCGGCCATCGCGGTCAGCAGGGCCGCCGCGTCGGCGACGCTGCGCGCCATCGGGCCGGCGGTGTCCTGGCTGAAGGAAATCGGGATGATGCCCTCGCGGCTGACCAGGCCGACGGTGGGCTTGAGCCCGACCACGCCATTGACCGCCGCCGGGCACACGATGCTGCCATCGGTCTCGGTACCAATCGCCGCGGCCGCCAGGTTGACCGACACCGCCACCGCGCTGCCGCTGCTGGAGCCGCAGGGCGTGTGGCTGAGCCGATAGGGGTTGCGGGTCTGGCCACCGCGCGCGCTCCAGCCGGAGATCGACTGGCTGGAGCGGAAGTTGGCCCATTCGCTGAGGTTGGTCTTGCCCAGGATCACCGCGCCGGCCGCGCGCAGCCGGGTGACCAGGAAGGCGTCGTCGGGGCGGAACCTGGCCAGGGCCAGGGACCCCGCGCTGTTGCTCATCGGGCGCGCGCCGATGTTGTCCTTGAGCAGCACCGGGATGCCGTGCAGTGGGCCACGCAGCTGGCCGCGGCGGCGCTCGGCATCCAGTGCGGCGGCGTCCTTGAGTGCCTCGGGATTGAGCTCGATCACCGCGTTCAAGCGCGGGCCGGAACGGTCGATGCGGGCGATCCGCTCCAGGTAGGCGCGGGTCAGGGTGGTGCTGTCCAGCGCCCCGGCAGCCATCTGCGCCTGCAGGTCGACGATGTCGGTCTCGGCGTAGGCGAAGGGGGTATCCGGGCGCGGCGCGGCGGCCGCAGCGGGGGCTTCGCTGGCGTGCACCGGGGCAGGTGCAGGCGCACAGCCGCAGAGCGACACGATCATCAACATCGATGTCAGCGGCAGACGCATCAGGGTGTCCCGTAAACCGGCGCTCAGGCTAACCAGCCGGTGCCACGCTTGGCAACTCAGGAGGTAGCGGTGGGTGTGGGATGGCGCTTGCGGATATCGCGGGCGAGCACGCCGACCACGATCAGGTTGATCACCAGCACCGACCACGAGGCCCAGCCAGGGTGGCGGATGATGGCGTAGATATCGAACGGCAGGTAGATGCCGGCAGTGACGCAGCCCAGCCAGGACGCCCAGGCCTTGGCGCGCCAGAGGCCCCAGGCCTCGAAGAGATGCAGCACCCCGTAGGCCAGCATGGCCACGGCGGCCAGGTGCACCGCATCGGGATTGATCATGTTGAGCAGCGAGGGCAGGGTGCCGTGATCCGGGTCCAGGCTGAAACGCCGGATCAGGGCATTGACCGCATCGCGCAGGGGCTGCGGACCGAGCATTTCCAGCCCGGTCGCGGCCAACAGCGCCAGGACCGCCTTGCTGGCTTCCAGCAAGGCGATCAGGTGAAGCCCCGGATGCCTGTGAGGATCCGGGTTGTAGGGCTTGTCGATCACGACAATGGGTCCGATCAGCCGCCGCGCGACGCCTTCTTGCGCTCGCTTTCGGTCAGGCCCTTCTTGCGCAGGCGGATTTCCTTCGGGGTGATCTCGACCAGCTCGTCGTCTTCGATGAAGTCCAGGGCCTGTTCCAGCGAGTACTTGATCGCCGGGGTCAGCTGGATCGCATCGTCCTTGCCCGAGGCGCGCATGTTGGTCAGCGGCTTGGTCTTGATCGCGTTGACGGTCAGGTCGTTGTCCTTGGAGTGGATGCCGACCAGCTGGCCTTCATACACATTGTCGCCTTCCGCAGCGAACAGCTTGCCGCGTTCCTGCAGCGGCCCCAGGGAGTACGCCGGGGTGGCGCCCGGAGCATTGGCGATCATCACGCCGTTCTGGCGCTTGGCGATCGCGCCCTGCTCCTTCGGGCCGTAATGGTCGAACACGTGGAACAGCAGGCCCGAACCCTGGGTCAGGGTCTTGAACTCGTTCTGGAAACCGATCAGGCCACGGGCCGGGATCTGGTATTCCAGGCGCACGCGGCCCTTGCCGTCCGGCTCCATGTTCTTCAGCTGGCCCTTGCGGGTGCCCAGCTTTTCCATCACGCCGCCCTGGTGCTGCTCTTCGATGTCCACCACCAGCTGCTCGATCGGCTCCATGGCCTGGCCGTCGATCTGCTTGATGATCACTTCCGGGCGCGACACGGCCAGCTCGTAGCCTTCGCGACGCATGTTCTCGATCAGCACCGACAGGTGCAGTTCGCCACGGCCGGAGACCAGGAACTTGTCGGCGTCTTCCAGCTGTTCGACCTTCAGGGCCACGTTGTGGACCTGTTCGCGATCCAGGCGGTCCTTGATCTGGCGGCTGGTCAGGAACTTGCCACCGGACAGGTCCTTGTTGCCGGCGAACGGCGAGTTGTTGACCTGGAAGGTCATCGAGATGGTCGGCTCATCGACGGTCAGTGCCGGCAGCGCTTCCGGGGTGTCCGGGTGGCACAGGGTGTCGGAGATGGTCAGCTCGGCGATGCCGGAGATGGCGACGATGTCGCCGGCCTCGGCGGTGTCCTGCTCGATGCGCTCCAGGCCCAGGAAGCCCAGCACCTGCGCGACCTTGCCGTTGCGCTTCTTGCCTTCACGGTCGATCACCGCGACCTGCATGTTCTTCTTCAGGGTGCCGCGCTGGATGCGGCCGATGCCGATCACGCCCACGAAGTTGTTGTAGTCCAGCTGGCTGATGCGCATCTGGAACGGGCCGTCCGGGTCCACTTCCGGCTTCGGCGCGTGCTGCATGATCGCTTCGTACAGCGGGGTCATGTCGCCGTCGCGCACGCTGTCTTCCAGGCCGGCATAGCCGTTCAGGGCCGAGGCGTAGACGATCGGGAAGTCGAGCTGCTCATTGGTGGCGCCGAGCTTGTCGAACAGGTCGAAGACCTGGTCGATCACCCAATCCGGACGCGAGCCCGGGCGGTCGACCTTGTTGACCACGACGATCGGCTTGAAGCCCATCGCGAAGGCCTTCTGGGTGACGAAGCGGGTCTGCGGCATCGGGCCGTCCATCGCGTCGACGAGGATCAGCACGGTGTCCACCATCGACAGCACGCGCTCCACTTCGCCGCCGAAGTCGGCGTGTCCCGGGGTGTCGACGATGTTGATCCGGTTCTTGATACCGGTCTTCTTGTCTTCCCAGGTGATGGCCGTGTTCTTGGCCAGGATGGTGATGCCGCGTTCCTTTTCCTGGTCATTGCTGTCCATCACGCGCTCGGCGAGCACGGTGCGCTCGGAGAGGGTGCCGGACTGCTTGAGCAGCTGGTCGACGAGGGTGGTCTTACCGTGGTCGACGTGGGCGACGATGGCGATGTTGCGAAGATTTTCGATAGACATGCGAAAGGGGGCCAGTCGGCGCCGGATTTGGAAAAAGAAGTCCAACATTATACGGCCAAGATGACCAATCGCGAAAAGTCTCTTGCAAGCCTTGCCGGACGGGCATTCATCTCTGTGAGGGGCGCCTGTCCGGAGCACCGGTCGGGTGCCGCCGAGGGGGTGTTCGACCATCGTCAGGCAGGCCCCCTGCGAGTCCCGGGTGTATCCTATGGGGCTAACGACAAACCCCCGTACCCCAAGGATTTGCATGTCCCTCATCGCCACTTTCGACACCACCCAGGGCCCGATCAAGGTCGAGCTGTTCGCCGACAAGGCCCCGCTGACCGTCGCCAACTTCGTGAACCTGGTCAAGCACGGCTTCTATGACGGCCTGATCTTCCACCGCGTGATCCCCGATTTCATGATCCAGGGCGGTTGCCCGCAGGGTCGTGGCACCGGCGGCCCGGGCTACAAGTTCGAGGACGAGAAGAACGGCGTGCGTCACCAGGTGGGTTCGCTGTCGATGGCCAATGCCGGCCCGAACACCAACGGCAGCCAGTTCTTCATCACCCACATCAAGACCGATTGGCTGGACGGCAAGCACACCGTGTTCGGCCAGGTCCTGGAGGGTCAGGCCATCGTCGATTCGGTGAAGCAGGGCGACGTGATCCACTCGATCACCCTGGAAGGCGACACCGACGCCGTGCTGGCCGCCCAGGCCGACCGCGTGGCCGAGTGGAACAAGCTCATCCCGGCCGCCTGATCCGATCCCGACGGCCCCCTGTGAAGGGGGCCGTTTTCACGTTCCGGCCGCCCCGCCAGGCCTGTCCCCGCCCGCGCGGCCATCTCCCCCATCGCTTCTTAGCTTCTTAGCAGAGGAAATCCCCATGAAAGCACCTGTTCGTGTTGCCGTGACCGGCGCCGCCGGCCAGATCGGCTACGCCCTGCTGTTCCGCATCGCCTCCGGCGACATGCTGGGCAAGGACCAGCCGGTCATCCTGCAGCTGCTCGAGCTGCCGGTCGACAAGGCCCAGGCCGCCCTGCGCGGCGTGATGATGGAACTGGAAGACTGCGCGTTCCCGCTGCTGGCCGGCATGGTCGGTACCGACGACGCCGAAGTGGCCTTCAAGGACGCCGACATCGCCCTGCTGGTCGGCGCGCGTCCGCGCGGCCCGGGCATGGAGCGCAAGGACCTGCTGCTGGAAAACGCCAAGATCTTCACCGCGCAGGGCGCGGCGTTGAACAAGGTCGCCAAGCGTGACGTCAAGGTGCTGGTGGTCGGCAACCCGGCCAACACCAATGCCTACATCGCCATGAAGTCGGCACCGGACCTGAACCCGCGCAACTTCACCGCCATGCTGCGCCTGGACCACAACCGTGCGCTGAGCCAGCTGTCGACCAAGCTCGGCAAGCCGGTCGGTGGCATGGAGAAGCTGATCGTGTGGGGCAACCACAGCCCGACCATGTACCCGGACTACCGTTTCGCCACCGCCGAGGGTGCCTCCATCGCCGAAGCGATCAACGACCAGGAATGGAACGCGTCCACCTTCATCCCGACCGTGGGCAAGCGCGGCGCGGCGATCATCGAAGCCCGTGGCTCGTCCTCGGCCGCCTCGGCCGCCAATGCCGCCGTCGACCACATCCGTGACTGGGTGCTGGGCAGCAACGGCAAGTGGGTCACCATGGGCGTGCCGTCCGACGGCTCCTATGGCATCCCGGAAGGCGTGATCTTCGGCTTCGCGGTCACCACCGAAAACGGTGAGTACACCCTGGTCAAGGACCTGCCGGTGGACGACTTCAGCCAGAAGTACATCGACAAGACCCTGGCCGAGCTGGAAGAAGAGCGCGCCGGCGTGGCCCACCTGCTGGGTTGATCGATCCGCGGGCACATACCGACCGTTGGTCGGTGAGTTGACGAAAAACGCCAGGCATCGCCTGGCGTTTTTTTTTGCCCGTCCGGTAGAGCCGAGCCATGCTCGGCTGGCCGTGGGCGGCACGGCAATGATCGGCGCCGAAGCAGCCGAGCATGGCTCGGCTCTACCCGGCCGTGCGCAGCACGGCTACGATCGGCGCCGAAGCAGCCGAGCATGGCTCGGCTCTACCCGGCCGTGCGACCGAGGTCGGGCGTCCCATGCCTTACCAACGGACTCTGCTCGACAAACGGTGGGTACACGCTGGTCAAGGATCTGCCGGTGCACGCCCCGGTAGAGCCGAGCCATGCTCGGCTGGCCGTGGGCGGCACGGCAACGATCGGCGCCGAAGCAGCCGAGCATGGCTCGGCTCTACCCGGCCCTGCGACCGAGGTCGGACGGCCCACGCCTCACCATCGGACCCTGTTCGACAAACGATGGGTACACGCTGGTCAGGGATCTGCCGATGGACCACCCGGTAGAGCCGAGCCATGCTCGGCTGGCCGTGCGCAGCACGGCAACGATCGGCGCCGACGCAGCCGAGCATGGCTCGGCTCTACCCGGCCGTGCGCAGCACGGCAATGATCGGTGCCGAAGCAGCCGAGCATGGCTCGGCTCTACCCGGGCGTGCGCAGCACGGCAATGATCGGTGCCGAAGCAGCCGAGCATGGCTCGGCTCTACTTGGCCGTGCGCAGCACGGCAATGATCGGTGCCGACGCAGCCGAGCATGGCTCGGCTCTACCGGGCCCTACGACCAAGGTCGGACGGTCGGGCACCGACCATCGGACTATGCTCGATCCCATGGCTTTGTCTGGGAGGGCTGTCATGCGTTACGAGGAAATGTACCGACGATCCATCGATGAACCCGAGGCGTTCTGGGCCGAGGAGGCGCAGCGCATCTACTGGCACAAGGCACCGGAGCAGATCCTCGACTACAGCACCCCACCGTTCCGGCGCTGGTTCGTCGGTGGGGAAACCAACCTCTGTTACAACGCGGTCGATCGGCACCTGGCCGATCGACCCGACCAGCTGGCGCTGGTGGCCATCTCCACCGAGACCGACGTGACCCGCGAGATCACCTACCGCGAGCTGTATCGCGAGGTGAACGCTTTCGCCGCCGTGCTGCAGCGGCTGGACGTTGGCCGCGGCGACCGCGTGGTGATCTACATGCCGAACATGGCCGAAGCGGTGTTCGCGATGCTGGCCTGCGCCCGCATCGGCGCGATCCACTCGGTGGTGTTTGGCGGCTTCGCCGCGCACAACCTGGCACTGCGCATCGACGATGCCCAACCCAAGCTGCTGATCGCCGCCGATGCCGGCAAGCGCGGCGGCAAGGTCATTCCGTACAAGGCGATGGTGGATGCCGCGTGCGCCGAAGCCGCCTCGCCACCGCCGCACGTGCTGATCGTGTCGCGCGGGCTGGACCCGGCCGAGCCGAAGGTGCCCGGCCGCGACCTCGACTACGCCACCTTGCGCGAGGAAGTCGGCGACCAGGACGTGCCCGTGGTGTGGCTGGAATCCAGCGAGCCCAGCTACCTGCTGTATACCTCCGGCACCACCGGCAAGCCCAAGGGCGTGCAGCGTGATGTGGGCGGCTACGCGGTGGCGATGGCGCAGTCGATGCAGACCGTGTTCGACTGCAAGCCGGGACAGGTGATGTTCTCCACCTCGGACGTGGGCTGGGCGGTTGGCCATTCCTACAACGTGTACGGGCCGCTGATCGGTGGCTGCACCTCGCTGCTCTACGAAGGGCTGCCGACCCACCCCGACCCCGGCATCTGGTGGGCACTGTGCGAGCAGTATGGCGTGCGCACGCTGTTCTCCTCGCCCACCGCCATCCGCGTGCTGAAGAAGCACGACACCGACTTCATCACCCGCCACGACCTGGATGCGCTCAAGTACGTGTTCCTGGCCGGCGAACCCCTCGACGAGCCGACCGCGCACTGGATCAACGATGCGCTGGGCAAGCCGATCATCGACAACTACTGGCAGACCGAAACCGGCTGGCCGGCGCTGACATTGCTGCCCGGCGTGGACATGAAGCCGGTGCGCTTCGGCTCGCCCGGCTTCCCCAACCTCGGCTACAAGATGAAGGTGATCGACGAGAACACCGGCGACGAAGTCGCGCCCGGGCAGAAGGGCGTGCTGGTGATGACCCCGCCGTTGCCGCCGGGCTGCATGAGCACGGTATGGAAGGACGACGACCGCTTCCTGCAGAGCTATTTCAGCCACTTCAAGGAGCTGCTGTACAGCTCGCTGGACTGGGCGATCCGCGACGAGGATGGCTACACCTTCATCCTGGGCCGCACCGACGATGTGATCAACGTGGCCGGGCACCGCCTGGGCACGCGCGAGATCGAAGAGTGCATCTCCGGCCACCCGCTGGTGGCCGAGGCGGCGGTGATCGGGGTCAAGGACGAGTTGAAGGGCCAGGTGCCGCTGGTGTTCGTCACCCTGCGCCAGGCGGTGGAGGGTGACGGCAGCGCGGTGATCACCGAGATGATGCAGCGGGTGACCCAGTCGCTGGGCGCGCTGGCGCGACCGGCGCACATCCACATCGTCAACGCCCTGCCCAAGACCCGCTCGGGCAAGCTGCTGCGGCGCTCGCTGCAGGCGCTGGCCGAAGAGCGTGATCCGGGCGATCTGTCCACGCTGGATGATCCGGCGGCCCTGGACGAGATCCGGCGCGCGCTGGGGCACTGACCCGCACCGTCCGCTTCGCCGGGGAAGAACATGCAGGCGCGGCCCCGGATGGGGCCGCGGCGGACCCGGTCGCCGTGCGGCGCAGCATGGCTGTCGAATACAGGATGCGGGCGGGCAGGGCGCTGGCTGCGGCGATCGGCTGGGGCGGCCTGCTGGCCCATGCGGTGTATCCGATTGCCGAGGCGGGGTGGCACTCGCGACCACTGAACCTCCTGCACGATCGCGTTGCCGGTCCTGCTCCTGGTCCTCATCCGCGCTACCGCCGGCATCTGCAGTTCCGCGCCGACGCCTGACCGATGCGTGCTGCAGCGCATTATCGGTGTCGGCCGGCCTCAGGTAAGCTCCGAACGTGACCGCTGCAGGCCCCGGGGCCTGGCGGTGCGTGCTGGGGACACGGCGCGCACGGGGGCGCCGGCGTGGGCAACCACCTGGAACGGTCGCAAGGGGACGCATGGGCACCGGCCGAGGGCTGGCTGCCGGGCGTGGCAACACCGCAGTGACAGGGGGAACCACCACATGGCCTACATCCATGCCAAGACGGCCGCGGGCCGTCAGGAAATCGAAGACCGCGCGCGGCGCCTGCCGCCGGCATTGCGGTCCATTCTGCTGATGGTCGATGGTCAGCGCGATGACGACGCGTTGACCGCGCTGTTACCGGGCCTGCGCGCGCCGGAGGACGCATTGGCACAACTGGCGCAGGCCGGACTGATCGAAGTGGTTGGCGGCGCGGTTGCGGCGCCGGCCGCGCGCACGCTCACCGCCGGCCGCGAGCAGGATCCGGACCTTTACAAGCGCCTGTACGACTGGATGAGCGAATCGGTGCGCAGGCACCTCGGGCTCAAGGGCTATTTCATGCAGCTCAAGATCGAGCGCTGCACCGATGCCGGCGCGTTGGAGAAACTGTGGCCGGACATGGCCGCCGCGGTCGCCAAGGCCAGGAGCCCGGCGTTGGCCAGCCGCTGGCTGAGCGATACCCATGCGCTGCTCGACGCACCCGCCGCGCCAGCGACAGCGGTGCCGGACACGGCGAGCGCGGTTCCTGGCTGAATCGTGGCGTCTTGGAAGGGTGGTGGTCGTCGCGCCCGGGCGTTACCTTGCCTGGCTACACCCGCAGGAGCCACGCGATGGACCCCACGAAGGACGATGACGGCACCCCGGGCTGGGATGCGATCAACGCGGCGCTGGCCGCGCTGTATCCCGGCCAGGAGCCGAAGCATTACGGCACGGCGCTGCCCTACACATTGGGCGGCGACGATCCGCTGGACGGCATCAGCGTGTACTGGGCCGACGCCCCGCGCCCGCACTGGCACTACGTCACCTACGGCTTCTCCGAGCTGTACGACAAGCAGAGCGATGACGCGGCTGACAGCGGCTACGGCTTCGAACTGACCTTCCGCCTGGCCGCCGCGCCGGGAGAGGGGCCGGACGCCGCGCCGCCGGTGTGGCCGATGAACCTGCTGCAGAACCTGGCGCGTTATGTGTTCGGCAGCGGCAATGTGTTCGAGGCCGGCCATCATCTGGACGCCAACGGTCCGATCGCGCTGGAGACCGATACCGTGCTGCGCCACCTGGCCCTGGTCGAGGATCCGCAACTGCCGGCGCGTGACACCGCCAACGGCCGTGTGCGTTTCCTGCAGGTGGTGGGCCTGAGCGATGAGGAGATGGCCGCGGTGCGGCGCTGGTCGACGCAGGGCGTGCTGGACGCGTTGGCGCCGGCCATGCCGCTGTGGATCACCGACCTGCACCGCGGCTCGCTGCTGGCCGATCCGGCGCTGGCCGCGGCGGTCGAGGCCGGCAGCGCCCGCGAGGGCTCCACCACCGGCATGCTGTTCATCGAAACGCTTGGATGGGCGGTGGAGGGCGACACCGTTGAACTGGTGCTCGGCGCCGGCCAGGTGCCGGGCGTGCTGGAGCTGTTGCCACTGCGGCTCGACCACGGCCGTGCGCTGACCCTGGCCGACCGCGAGCGAAGCTGGCGCTTCGAGCCGGGCGAGGCCGACAATGTCGCGCTCGAACAGGACAGCGCGCGCTGCGTGCTCAGCCCGGCCACCCTGCGCGGCGTGCTGGAGCACGTGCAGGCCCAGCGCGGCACCTACCCGCTGCCCGGTGGCCGCCTGTGGATCCGGGTGGTGCCGACCGAGCTGCGCGACGCCAGCGGCAACGTGGTGCGTACGCTCGGCTAGCAGGGCGCAGGGTGCTACCGCCACACAAAAAAGAGAGCCCGGCAGTGCCGGGCTCTCTTCTTATATATGCGCAACGCCGAGCGACTCAGCTCAGGCCTTCGGCCTTCAGCGTGGCCTGCACGCCGGCATCGGCGTCCATGCGCTTCTTGTAGGCGGCGATGTTGTCCAGGCCGCTCAGGTCGACCTTGGCGCCCGCCGCCCAGCGCAGGGTGATGTAGAAGTAGGGGTCGGCAAAGCTGCGGAAACCGGCCAGCCACGGGCGGTCGGCGAGCTGCTTGTCGGCACGTTCGAACAGGCCGCGCAGGCGCTTGAGCGCGGTGGCGCGGATGGCGTCGTACTGGCTGTCGTCTTCGATGAAGGTGCCCGGGCCGAACAGCGGCTTGAACGCCGGGTGCAGGTCCGAGTTGACGAAGGACAACCAGCGGGTGGCCTCGGCGCGCTGCTGGGCGCTGCCGTCACCGGCCAGGCCGGCCTGCGGGTAGGTATCGGCGATGTAGCCCATGATCGCCGCGTTCTGGGTCAGGATGAAATCGCCATCGACCACCGCCGGCACCGAGCCGGCCGGATTGATCTTCAGGAACGCCGGCGCCTTCAGGGTGTCCTTGTCGAGCAGTTCCACCTCGAACGGCTGGCCGGTCCACTGCAGGGCGATGTGGTCGGCGGTGGAGCAGGCACCGGGCTTGCTGTACAGCTTCATGGGAACTCCGTTGGGAGGTGATGGGGCAGCCGCTCACTATTCCAGAGCGGGACCCGTATCCTCAACGGTATGGCCGTAACAGATCGTTACGACGCGCGCGGCTTGAGTTTCTGCACGCGGTAGAAGGTGTGGTCGCCGATCGTGGCCACCTGGTAGGCGTTGCGCCAGCTCGGGTTGGCGATCGACAGCGCGGCGAAGTGGCTCGCCCCGGGCACGATCTCCTTGCGCTCACCGGCCGGCAGGGCCCAGTTGCGCTCGGCATCGAAGGCCACGGTCATCGCTTCCTGCCAGGCGTCCGCGTTGCCCAGCTGGGTGCCGGGGGCGACGATGGTCGGGGCGAACTGCTTGCGCGCGGTGACCACCTTGCACATCGAGTCGCCCCACAGGCCGCTGTCCAGCCGGCGCAGGGCCACTTCCGCGACGGCTTGCTGGCCGCGCAGGGTCTGGTCACGCGCTTCGAGGTAGACGGTCGTGCTCAGGCACAACGAATCGGCGGCAGGCTGTGGCAACAACTGTGACAGCCAGAGAATCCAGGCCAGTTTCATAAATCTCCTTGCTCCGTGTGGGCCGCACCTGGCTGTCCATCCGATCGTGCGGACGGGGCGAGGGTACGACTTGGCGTCATGGGGAGGCGGCCATCGGGGCCGCCCGGGAGCGGACCCGAACAAGACGTGGGGTCCGCGCGCTCACTCGAACTGGGTGGTGAGCGGGAAAGTTGGCGCACGATAGGGGGCCATTTCCCAATGCATCCTGAACCCGAAGGCTTGACATTCAGGTTCGGAGCGGGGCCCGGATCGCGTTCACGGGCCCGTATTCAGGTCGCTGTCGGGCGCCCTCAGAGTGCGGCGGCGAGGTGGCTTCCCTGGTGGATGGCGCGCTTGGCGTCCAGTTCCGCGGCGACATCCGCGCCGCCGATCAGGTGCGCGTTGATCCCGGCCGCCTGCAGTGCCGCATGCAGATCGCGGCGCGGTTCCTGCCCGGCGCAGACCACCACGTGGTCGACCGGGAGGGTCTGTTCCTGGCCATCGATGCGGATGCGCAGGCCGTCATCGTCCACGCCCAGGTACTCCACGCCGCCGAGCATTTTCACGCCCTTGGCCTTGAGCGTGGCGCGATGGATCCAGCCGGTGGTCTTGCCCAGCCGGGCGCCGGGCTTGCCCGGGCTGCGCTGCAGCAGCCAGACCTTGCGCGCGGCCGGCTCCGGCGCCGGCCTGGCCAACGCGCCGCGCCCTTCGAAGGTGGGATCCACGCCCCATTCGGCCATCCAGCGGGCCGGGTCCAGCGCGCTGGACGGACCATCATGGACGAGGAACTCGCCGACATCGAAGCCGATCCCGCCAGCGCCGATGATCGCCACCTGTGCGCCGGCCTGGACCCGGCCAAGCAGTACGTCCAGGTAGTTGACCACCTTGGGGTGGTCGGCGCCGGGGAAGTCGACCCGACGCGGGGTGATCCCGGTGGCCACCACCACCTCGTCGAAGCCGGCCAGCGTGGCCACGTCGGCCACGGTACCCAGCTTCACGTCCACGCCGGTCTGCTCGAGGGTGTGGCGGAAGTACCGCAGGGTCTCGTGGAATTCTTCCTTGCCCGGGATGCGCTTGGCCACGTTGAACTGGCCGCCGATCTCGCTGCCGGCGTCGAACAGGGTGACCGCGTGGCCGCGCCCGGCCGCGACCGTGGCGCACGCCAGGCCGGCGGGGCCGGCGCCGACCACCGCCACGCGCTTGGCCACGGTAACCGGGCGGTAGACCAGCTCGGTCTCGTGCGCGGCACGCGGGTTGACCAGGCAGCTGGCGGTCTTGTTCTCGAACACGTGGTCCAGGCACGCCTGGTTGCAGGCAATGCAGGTATTGATCGCCTCGGGCCGACCGGCGCGGGCCTTGTTGGCCCACTCCGGATCGGCCAGCAACGGGCGCGCCAGCGACACCATGTCCGCGCCGCCGCCGGCCAGGATGCGCTCGGCCACGTCGGGCATGTTGATGCGGTTGGTGGCGATCACCGGCACCTGCACGTGCGGCTTCAGCTTGGCGGTGACCCCGGCGAACGCCGCGCGCGGAACCGAGGTGGCGATGGTGGGGATGCGTGCTTCATGCCAGCCGATGCCGGCGTTGATCAGCGTGGCGCCGGCGGCTTCGATCGCCTTGGCCTGCTCCACGATTTCCGCCCAGTTGCTGCCGTCCTCGACCAGGTCGACCAGCGACAGGCGGTAGATGATGATGAAGTCCGGGCCGCACGCTTCGCGGATGCGGCGCACGATCTCCACCGCAAAGCGCATGCGCTGGGCAGCATCGCCGCCCCAGCGGTCGGTGCGCTTGTTGGTGCGCGGGGCGATGAACTCGTTGATCAGATAGCCTTCCGAGCCCATCACTTCGACGCCGTCATAGCCGGCCTCGCGCGCCAGCCGAGCGCTGCGCGCGTAATCGGCGATATGGCGCTCCACGCCGCCGGCGGACAGCGCGCGGGGGGTGAACGGATTGATCGGTGCCTTCTGCTTCGACGGTGCCACCGACAGGGGGTGGTAGGCATAGCGGCCGGCATGCAGCAGCTGCAGGCAGATCTTGCCGCCGTTGGCGTGCACCGCGGCCGTCACCTGGCGATGCGGGCGGACCTCCCACGGCCAGGACAATTTGCCGCCGAACGGCTTGAGCCAGCCGACCACGTTCGGCGCAAAGCCGCCGGTGACGATCAGCCCCACGCCGCCGGCAGCGCGCTCGGCGAAGTAGGCGGCCAGGCGCGGGAAGTCGCGGGCGCGGTCCTCCAGGCCGGTGTGCATGGACCCCATCAGGATGCGATTGCGCAGCTGGGTGAAGCCCAGGTCCAGCGGAGCGAACAGGTGCGGATAGGCGGGGGATTCGGCGGGGGACTCGGCGGCTGGCGACATGTCGATACGCTTGCGTACGGAAGCGCGAAGGGTGCCGCGAAAGGCCCTCACAAGCAAGGGGGCGCTTCGCGGCATCCTTCGCGCTTCGCCCGCGGTTTGCGGTGCGAACCACGGGCCCCCGGGCATGCCGCCACCATTGGCCAGCACTACGCGGGCCCGGATGCCCTCAGGGCGTGGCTGCCGCCGGGGCAGGCTTGCGGATGCCGAACAGCGGCAGGGTCACGCCGCACAGTGGGCCGATCAACAGCGCGAAGGCGAGGGTGCCGACGCCGACGTTGCCGCCGAGCTGCCAGCCGATGACCAGCACGCTGCCTTCGATCCCGCTGCGCACCACCCAGATCGGCCAGCCGGTGCGGGCGTGCAGGCCGGTCATCAGGCCATCGCGGGGGCCGGGGCCGAAACGCGCGCCGATGTACAGGCCGGTGGCCAGGGCGACGATCAACAGGCCGGACAGGAACATCGGGATCTGCCACGCCAGGCCATGCACCTCCGGCAGCAGCCACAGGCCGAACTGCGCGCTGGGGCCGATCAGCATCACGTTGAGCACCGTGCCCAGGCCGGGCTTCTGGCGGATCGGCCACCACAGCAGCAGCACCAGCGCGCCGACAACATTGGTGGCCACGCCGAACGACAGGGGCGTCTGCAGGGCGATGCCCTGAGAAAGCACGTCCCAGGGCGCCACCCCGATCGCGGCGCGGATCATCACTGCCGCCCCCATGCCGTACAGGAACAGGCCGATCAGCAGTTGCAGCAGTTGCAGCAGGCGCAGCGGGAGCGAGGTGGGCATGGCGACATCACCGGGAGGGCCCTTGAATGTAGGTCGGGCGGGGGAGGGCCGACAGATACAGATAGGTGGCAATGTGCGCCGACAGCCGCGGTCGGCGCGCGGGTGCCGTCACTCCCAGCCGGACAGCACCAGCTTGCCGATCGTGCTGCCGCTTTCCAATTGGCGGTGGGCCTGGCGCAGGTTGGCCGCATTGATCACGCCCAGGTGCGCACTGCGCGTGCTGCGCAGCGCGCCGGCGTCGACCAGGCTGGCTACCCGGCTCAGGATGCGGTGCTGTTCGATCCTGTCCGCAGTGCGGAACCTGGCGCGGGCGAACATGAATTCCCAATGGATCCCGATGCACTTGGCCTTGTACGGGTCGCCGATGCGCACTGCATCGCGCGGCTCGACGATCAGGCCCACATGCCCCTGCGGTGCCAGCAGCTCCCCCAGCACGTCCCAATAGCGGTCGGTGTCGGCGAGGTTGAGGGCGACATGCACCTGCGCGATGTCCAATGCCTGCAGCTGGGCGGGCAAGGGGTGGCGATGGTCGATCACGTGGTGGGCGCCCATCTGCCGGCACCACTGCACGGAGGCTTCGCGCGAGGCGGTGGCCACCACGGTGAAGCCCGCGTGGCGCGCCAACTGGATCGCGATCGAGCCCACGCCGCCGGCGCCGCCGATGACCAGCAGTACCTGGCCGGCATGACGGCGGTCATCGAACTGTAATGGCATGCGCTGGAACAGCAGTTCCCACGCGGTCAACGCGGTCAGCGGCAATGCGGCGGCATCGGCGAAATCCAGCGTGGCCGGCTTGCGCCCCACCAACCGCTCATCCACCCACTGCCACTGCGCGTTGCAGCCGGGACGGGTGACATCGCCGGCGTAATAGACTTCGTCACCGGGCAGGAACGCGGTCACCTCCGGCCCGACCGCGTCCACCACGCCGGCGGCGTCGTAGCCGAGGATGCGCGGCGGGTCCTCTTGCTGCGCGCGCGGCGCGCGTTGTTTGGTGTCCACCGGGTTGACCGATACCGCGTGGACGCGGATCAGCAGATCCGCGCCGGTGGGAATTCCCGGTGGCGGCACGTTCAGGTCGAGCAGCGAGGCGGGGTCGTCGATCGGCAGGTAACGCGTTAAACCCACGGCTTTCATGGCGGCTCCCACGCAGGATTCGCATCCATCATACGACCGTATACAACGCTGTTCCTGCGCTGAATCGAGACGCTGCGCGTTGCGCTGCGGAATAATGCGGCGGATGTGACACGCCCGGTAGGGGATGCGAAAACCCTTGTCGTTGCTGGGTCTTGCGCAATTTCATCAACCTGTATAGGGTGCCACCAGCTGGGCCGGGTAGAGGTCTGGCAGTCGTCTTCACATGTTACGTGACCGTTAACATCACCTTCACCCTCCTGAGCATAATGTTCGCGGCGGTGGCGTGCTGAATCGGCAGTCTGAAAACGACGCAGGTGCTGGCCCATGCCTCTACCGGTTTCATACCCCCGAAATAGGAGCTGTACTCAATGAACAAGAAGATCCTTACTGCCGCGCTGCTGGGCGGTCTGGCTTTCGCCCAGGCTGCATCGGCGCAGGATTTTGATGACCGCTGGTACCTGACCGGTTCGGCCGGCTTCAACTTCCAGGATAGCGACCGTCTGACCAACGACGCTCCGTTCGTGACCCTGGGCCTCGGTAAGTTCATCAGCCCCAACTGGTCGCTGGACGGCGAGCTGAACTACCAGAACCCGAACTTCGATGCCAACCAGGATCTGAACTGGAGCCAGTACGGCGTCTCGCTCGACCTGCGTCGCCACTTCATCTCTGAAGGCCGCGGCTGGAACCCCTACCTGCTGATGGGTCTGGGCTACCAGAAGTCGGAAGAAGAGTACGGCTCGCTGAACCTGAACGGTCCGCGTGAGCGCAAGGACGGCAACCTCGGCGCCAAGGTCGGTGTCGGCCTGCAGACCACCTTCGAAAAGCGCGTTGCTGTCCGCGCCGAAGTGGCCTACCGCGCTGATTTCGACGACCAGAGCGTTTCCGCTCCGGACGAGAGCTGGTTCGGCGACGTGCTGGCTTCGGTCGGCGTCGTGATTCCGCTGGGCCCGGCCCCGACCGCTGCTGTGGTTGCCCCGGCTCCGGTGGCTCCGAGCTGCGCAGACCTGGATGACGACGGCGACGGCGTCAACAACTGCGACGACAAGTGCCCGGATTCGCAGCCGGGTCAGACCATCGGTCCGGACGGTTGCCCGGTGCCGGTCTCCATCGATCTGAAGGGCGTGAACTTCGACTTCGACAAGGCGACCCTGCGTCCGGACGCCGTGGCGATCCTGAGCGAAGCCACCGAGATCCTGAAGCGTTACCCGGATCTGCGCGTTGAAGTTGCCGGTCACACCGACTCGAAGGGTACCGACGCTTACAACCAGAAGCTGTCGGAGCGTCGCGCCACCACCGTGTATGACTACCTGACCAAGAACGGCGTGTCCGCTTCGCGTCTGGTGGGTCCGATCGGCTACGGCGAGAGCCGTCCGATTGCACCGAACACCAACCCGGATGGTTCGGACAACCCGGAAGGTCGTGCAAAGAACCGTCGTACCGAGCTGAACGTCCAGAACTAATCCTTCTGGTAGTACAGCCTCAGAAGAGGGCCCGGCATTGCCGGGCCCTTTTTTTTGTTCTTTTTTCCATCCCGGGCGGCGACAAGCATGTGGCGCGCTTTGGAGCGTTGGTGACGCGGGTGTCGGTGGGTCGGGCGCTGGGGTCCCATGCCCTTGGAGGCGAAATAAAGGAGGAGGGGGCGGCCGCAGGCCGACGCCGGGGGACATTCGCCGGAAAGGGCATGGGACC
>NZ_JBFTNG010000014.1:0-16654 GCF_056397365.1 Stenotrophomonas sp. 05N37
ATCATGTTCTTGACGTAGTCAGCATGGCCCGGGCAATCCACGTGGGCGTAATGACGCTCGGTGGATTCGTATTCGACGTGCGCGGTCGAGATCGTGATGCCACGGGCCTTTTCTTCCGGCGCGGCGTCGATCGCGGAGTAATCCTTGAATTCGCCACCGAAGCGCTCGGCACCGATCTTGGTCAGTGCGGCGGTCAGCGTGGTCTTGCCGTGATCGACGTGACCGATGGTGCCGACGTTGACGTGCGGCTTGGTGCGCTCGAACTTACCCTTTGCCATTGTTGTATACCTTGGATATCAGAAAAGAAGGAGGTGGAGTCCCGAGCTTACGCTCAGGACTTCTTGATCACGGTTTCAGCGATGTTCGACGGAGCCGGCTCGTAATGGTCGAATTCCATCGTGAACGTCGCGCGACCCTGGGTCTGCGAACGCAGCGAGGTGGCGTAGCCGAACATTTCGCCCAGCGGAATCATCGCGTTGATGATTTCAGCCGAACCGTCACCGGTCACGCTCGAACCCTGGAGCATGCCGCGACGACGGCTCACGTCGCCCATCACGTCACCCTGATAGTCGCTCGGGGTCACGATCTCGACCTTCATGATCGGCTCCAGCAGGACCGGCTTGGCCTTCTGGAAGCCCTGCTTGAAGGCCATCGAGGACGCCAGCTTGAACGCCATTTCCGAGGAGTCGACGTCGTGGTACGAGCCGAACACCAGCTTGACCTTGACGTCCACGACCGGGAAGCCCGCCAGCGGACCGCTGGTGATGGTTTCGCGCAGGCCCTTTTCGATCGACGGAATGAATTCCTTCGGAATCACGCCACCGGTGATGTCGTTGATGAACAGGAAGTCGTCCTTGATCAGCGGCGCGATCTTCGGGTCGGCACGATCGGCATCGGTGATCGGCGACAGTTCGATCACGACGTGACCGTACTGACCCTTACCACCGGACTGCTTGGCGTGCTTGTAGTCCGACTTCACGTCCGACATCTGGATCGTTTCGCGGTACGCAACCTGCGGCTTGCCGACGTTGGCTTCAACGTTGAACTCGCGCTTCATGCGATCCACGATGATGTCCAGGTGCAGCTCGCCCATGCCCGAGATGATGGTCTGGCCGGATTCTTCGTCGGTCTTGACGCGGAACGACGGATCTTCCTGGGCCAGACGGCCGAGGGCCAGACCCATCTTTTCCTGGTCGGACTTGGTCTTCGGTTCGACGGCCATCGAGATGACCGGCTCCGGGAACACCATGCGCTCCAGGATGATCGGGTGGTCCTGCGAGCACAGGGTGTCACCGGTGGTCGTGTCCTTCAGGCCCACGGCCGCGGCGATGTCACCGGCCAGCACTTCCTTGATTTCTTCACGATCGTTGGAGTGCATCTGCAGGATGCGGCCGATGCGCTCCTTCTTGCCCTTCACCGAGTTCAGCAGCTGGTCGCCGGCATTCAGCGTGCCCGAGTAGACACGGAAGAAGGTCAGCGCGCCCACGAACGGGTCGGTGATGATCTTGAAGGCCAGCGCCGAGAACGGCGCCTTGTCGTCGGACTTGCGGCTCAGGGCGATGGTTTCATCGTCCACGTCGGTACCGGTCACGTCCGGCACGTCGATCGGCGACGGCAGCAGCTGCACCACGCCGTCCAGCATGGCCTGCACGCCCTTGTTCTTGAACGCCGAACCGCAGTACATCGGCACGATGTCGGTGGCCAGGGTGCGCACGCGCAGGGCTTCGACGATCTCGGCCTCGGTCAGCTCTTCGCCGCCCAGGTACTTTTCCATCAGCTCTTCGCTGGCTTCAGCCGCGGCTTCGATCATGTAGGTGCGGGCCTCTTCGGCCTCCGCCTGCATGTCGGCCGGGATCTCCAGGTACTCGAACTTCATGCCCTGCGAGGCTTCATCCCAATGGATGGCCTTCATCTTGATCAGGTCGACGACGCCCTTGAAGCCTTCTTCAGCGCCGATCGGCAGCTGCATCGGCACGGCGACGGCGCCCAGCTTGGCCTTCAGCTGGCCAACGACCTTGGTGAAGTTCGCGCCGGTGCGGTCCATCTTGTTGACGAACGCAATGCGCGGCACCTTGTACCGGTTGGCCTGGCGCCACACGGTTTCCGACTGCGGCTGGACGCCACCGACGGCGCACAGCACGAAGACGGCACCGTCGAGCACGCGCAGCGAACGCTCGACTTCGATGGTGAAGTCGACGTGCCCGGGGGTGTCGATGATGTTGAAGCGGTGCTCCGGCAGGGACTTGTCCATGCCCTTCCAGAACGCGGTGGTGGCAGCGGACTGGATCGTGATGCCACGCTCCTGCTCCTGCTCCATCCAGTCCATGGTGGCAGCGCCGTCGTGCACTTCACCGATCTTGTGGCTCTTGCCGGTGTAGAACAGGATGCGCTCGGACGTGGTGGTCTTGCCGGCATCGATGTGAGCCATGATGCCGAAGTTGCGGTAACGCTCGATGGGAGTGTTGCGGGCCACGGGAGCCTCTCGATTTCTTGGAATTCGGATGGCCGAACGCCGCCTTTCGGCGGCCTTCGGATTGGCGCGGCACCCCAGGTGCCGCGAGGCGGCACTAAGTCGTGCCGCCGCGCCTGTTTTGCAAGGCCGTCAAACTCACCAGCGGTAGTGGGCGAATGCCTTGTTGGCTTCGGCCATGCGGTGGGTTTCTTCGCGCTTCTTGATCGCGCCGCCACGGTTTTCCGAGGCGTCCAGCAGTTCTGCAGCCAGCTTCTTCGGCATGGTGTTTTCACCACGCTTACGCGCCGAGTCGATCAGCCAACGCATGGCCAGGGCCATCTTGCGCGACGAACGCACTTCGACGGGCACCTGGTAGGTGGCACCACCGACACGGCGGGACTTGACTTCGACCGACGGAGCCACGTTGTCCAGAGCCTTCTGCACCAGCTCGACGGAGTTCGGGTTCTTTTCGCCGATCACGTCCATGGCACCGTAGACGATCTTTTCAGCGACCGACTTCTTGCCGCTCAGCATCACCATGTTGATGAAACGAGCGATGGTTTCACTTCCGTGCTTCGGATCCGGCAGGACAGAGCGCTGCGGCGTATTACCTTTACGAGACATGTGTACTTTCCCTTAGCTCTTCGGACGCTTGGCGCCGTACTTGGAACGGCCCTGGCGACGCTTGGCAACGCCGGAGGCGTCCAGCGAGCCACGCACGGTGTGGTAACGCACACCCGGCAGATCCTTGACGCGACCGCCACGGATCAGGACCACGGAGTGTTCCTGCAGGTTGTGGCCTTCGCCGCCGATGTAGCTAATCACTTCTTCCTGGTTGGTCAGGCGAACCTTGGCAACCTTGCGAAGCGCCGAGTTCGGCTTCTTCGGAGTGGTGGTGTACACGCGCGTGCAGACGCCACGGCGCTGGGGGCACTTATCGAGGGCCGGGGAGGCACTCTTATAAGTGGTTGCCTGCCGCGGCTTGCGGACAAGCTGATTGATCGTCGCCATCAGTATGTTCTTCTGAGAGAGGCCAATGAAAAAACTGGCCATTGAATGCGGAAATGTGCGAGCAGGCGAGAAACCGGCCTGCTGAGACAGACGATTGTAGCAACCTGGCGAAAACGCAGTCAAATGCGCACGCGCCAAGCCAGCCCTGATCCCGGGCCGTTACAGGGGAGCCTTCTCCATGCCCCCCGTTCAGGTTGTCAAGCCGGTCCTTTGCAAGACCGGCCGGCATCCTACCTCATCGGCAGGCGTCCGACCAGTGGCCGACGCTGCTGATTCATCGGTCCGACCGCTGGCCGGACCCGGTGCCGGGCGGGCGCCGACCGGCGTCGGTGCCCTGCCCTGCCGCCGACCCGGCCGGAGCCGGGCCCGCGTATTACTCGTCGCTGCCCGGAGCCTGTTCAGCTTCGGTCGACTCGACCACGGCCGCCGGCGCTTCGACCACGACCGGCGCACTGCCGGACAGGGTCTGCATTTCCGAATCGGTCAGGCCCGACGCGTTGCGGCGACGGTTGGCGTGGTAAGCCAGGCCGGTACCGGCCGGGATCAGACGGCCGACGATGACGTTTTCCTTCAGACCGCGCAGGTTGTCCGAGGTGCCGCGAACGGCCGCTTCGGTCAGCACGCGGGTGGTCTCCTGGAACGACGCCGCCGAGATGAACGACTCGGTGGCCAGCGAGGCCTTGGTGATGCCCAGCAGGACCGGATCGAAACGGGCGATGAGCTCGTTGCGGCTGGTCAGGCGTGCGTTTTCCTCGATGACGCGCTGGCGCTCGGCCTGCTCGCCATTCAGGAACTTGCTGCTGCCCTGGTCGGTGATCTCGACCTTGCGCAGCATCTGGCGGGTGATCACTTCAATGTGCTTGTCGTTGATCTTCACGCCCTGCAGGCGGTACACGTCCTGGATTTCCTTGACCAGGTAGGCCGCCAGCGGCTCGACACCCAGCAGACGCAGGATGTCCTGCGGGCTCGGCTCGCCGTCCACGATGGTTTCGCCCTTGGTCACGTGCTCGCCTTCGAACACGATCACCTGGCGGTACTTCGGGATCAGCTCTTCGTGCTCGGAACCATCGGTGTCCTTGATGATCAGGCGCTGCTTGCCCTTGGTGTCCTTGCCGAAGCTGATGATGCCCGAACGCTCGGCCAGGATCGCCGGATCCTTCGGCTTGCGCGCTTCGAACAGATCGGCCACGCGCGGCAGACCACCGGTGATGTCACGGGTCTTGGACGCTTCCTGCGGGATCTTGGCGACCACGTCGCCCACGCCGACGGCGGCGCCGTCCTGCAGGTTGACGATGGAACGCGGCGGCAGCAGGTACTGGGCCGGCAGATCGGTGTTCGGGATGGTCAGGTCATTGCCCTTGGCATCCACGATACGCACGATCGGACGCAGGTCCTTGGCCTGCGAACCACGACGCTTCGGGTCGGTGATTTCACGCGACGCCAGGCCGGTCAGTTCGTCGGTCTTCTCGATGACGGTGACGCCGTCGATGAAGTCGATGAAGCGGATGAAACCCGCCACTTCCGACACGATCGGGTGGTTATGCGGATCCCAGTTGGCCACGGTCTGGCCAGCCTTGACCGCATCGCCGTCCTTGGACGTGATGGTCGCACCGTACGGCAGCTTGTAACGCTCACGCTCACGGCCGTGGGCGTCGAGCACCGACATTTCGCCCGAACGCGAGACCGCCACCAGCGAACCGCTGGCGTGCTCGACCGACTTGAGGTTGTTGAACTTCACCGAGCCGGTGGTCTTGACGGTGATGTTGTCCACCGCAGCCGCACGCGACGCCGCACCACCGATGTGGAACGTACGCATGGTCAGCTGGGTACCCGGCTCACCGATCGACTGCGCGGCGATGACGCCGACCGCTTCACCGATGTTGACGATGTGGCCACGGGCCAGATCGCGGCCGTAGCAGTGGGCGCAGACGCCGAAGGGCGAGGCGCAGGAGATGGTCGAACGGACCTTCACCGACTGCACGCTGGCGTCTTCAAGCTTGGCCACCCACGCTTCGTCCAGCAGCGTGTTGCGGGTCACGATCGGATCTTCGTCATTGCCCGGCAGGAACACGTCCTCGGCAACCACGCGACCCAGCACGCGCTCCTTCAACGGCTCCACGACGTCGCCGCCTTCCACGATCGGGGTCATGGTCAGGCCTTCGGTGGTACCGCAATCCACCTCGGTGATGACCACGTCCTGCGCCACGTCCACCAGACGACGGGTCAGGTAACCCGAGTTGGCGGTCTTCAGCGCGGTATCGGCCAGACCCTTACGGGCACCGTGGGTGGAGTTGAAGTACTCCTGCACGTTCAGGCCTTCACGGAAGTTCGCCTTGATGGGCGTTTCGATGATCGAGCCATCCGGTCGCGCCATCAGGCCACGCATACCGGCCAGCTGGCGGATCTGCGCCTGGCTGCCTCGTGCACCGGAGTCGGCCATGATGTACAGGGAGTTCATCGACTTCTGGTCGATGGTCTCGCCCTTGGCATTGACGACCTTCTCGGTACCGATGGTGTCCATCATCGCCTTGGCGATGCGTTCATTGGTACGCGACCAGATGTCGACGACCTTGTTGTAGCGCTCGCCGGCGGTGACCAGGCCCGACTGGTACTGCTCCTGGATTTCCAGCACTTCGGCTTCGGCCTCGGTGAGGATGCCCTTCTTCTCGTCCGGGATCAGCATGTCGTCGATGCCGATCGACACGCCGGCGCGGGTTGCGTAGGCGAAGCCGGTGTACATCAGCTTGTCGGCGAACACGACCGTGTCCTTCAAGCCCAGCTGGCGGTAGCTGGAGTTGATCAGGCGGCTGATGTTCTTCTTGGTCAGCTCGGTGTTGGCCAGCGCGAACGGCAGGCCTTCCGGCAGGATTTCAGCCAGCAGGGCGCGACCGATCGTGGTGTCCACGATCGAGGTCTTGTTCTGCTTGTTGCCGTCTTCGTCGGTCACCACCTCGGTGATGCGGACCTTGACGCGCGCGTGCAGTTCCACCACGCGGTTGTCGTAGGCGCGCTTGACTTCGGCGATGTTGGCGAAGGCCATGCCCTCGCCTTTCTTGTTTTCCAGCGAGCGGGTCATGTAGTACAGACCCAGCACCACGTCCTGCGACGGCACGATGATCGGCTCGCCGTTGGCCGGCGACAGGATGTTGTTGGTGGACATCATCAGCGCACGCGCTTCCAGCTGGGCTTCCAGCGAGAGCGGCACGTGGACGGCCATCTGGTCACCGTCGAAGTCGGCGTTGAACGCGGTGCAGACCAGCGGGTGCAGCTGGATGGCCTTGCCTTCGATCAGGACCGGCTCGAACGCCTGGATGCCCAGACGGTGCAGGGTCGGCGCACGGTTCAGCATGACCGGGTGTTCGCGGATGACCTCTTCCAGGATGTCCCAGACTTCGGCTTCTTCGCGCTCGACCAGCTTCTTGGCGGCCTTGATGGTGGTGGCCAGGCCACGACGCTGCAGCTTGGCGAAGACGAACGGCTTGAACAGCTCGAGCGCCATCTTCTTCGGCAGGCCGCACTGGTGCAGGCGCAGGTACGGACCGACCACGATGACCGAACGGCCCGAGTAGTCGACGCGCTTGCCCAGCAGGTTCTGGCGGAAGCGGCCCTGCTTGCCCTTGATCATGTCGGCCAGCGACTTCAGCGGGCGCTTGTTGGTGCCGGTGATGGCACGGCCGCGACGGCCGTTGTCCAGCAGCGCATCGACCGATTCCTGCAGCATGCGCTTTTCATTGCGCACGATGATGTCCGGCGCGTTCAGCTCGAGCAGGCGGCGCAGGCGGTTGTTGCGGTTGATGACGCGGCGGTACAGGTCGTTCAGGTCGGAGGTCGCGAAGCGGCCGCCGTCCAGCGGGACCAGCGGACGCAGGTCCGGCGGCAGCACCGGCAGCACGGTCATGACCATCCACTCCGGACGGTTGCCCGACTCGAGGAAGGCCTCGACCAGCTTGATGCGCTTGGTCAGTCGCTTGAGCTTGGTTTCCGAACCGGTGCTGGCGATTTCTTCGCGCAGGCGGGTCATTTCCGACTGCAGGTCGATCGTGCGCAGCAGTTCGTACACGGCCTCGGCGCCCATGGCGGCGTCGAAGTCGTCGCCGTGCTCCTGGCGCGCCTGCAGGTACTGTTCTTCGGTCAGCAGCTGGCGGCGCTCCAGGGCGGTCAGGCCCGGCTCGGTCACCACGTACGCTTCGAAGTACAGCACGCGCTCGATGTCACGCAGGGTCATGTCCAGCATCAGGCCGATGCGCGACGGCAGCGACTTGAGGAACCAGATGTGCGCGACCGGCGAGGCCAGGTCGATGTGGCCCATGCGCTCGCGGCGCACCTTGGCCAGGGTGACTTCGGTGCCGCACTTTTCGCAGACCACGCCGCGGTGCTTCATGCGCTTGTACTTGCCGCACAGGCACTCGTAGTCCTTGACCGGCCCGAAGATGGCGGCGCAGAACAGGCCGTCACGCTCCGGCTTGAAGGTACGGTAGTTGATGGTTTCCGGCTTCTTCACTTCGCCGAAGGACCACGAACGGATCAGGTCCGGCGAGGCCAGCGCGATCTTGATCGCGTCGAAGTCCAGCGTCTGGCGCTGCTGGTTGAAGAGGTTCAGCAAGTCTTTCATGGTGTTTCTCCGAAAGGAGGAAATCTTGTCGATGGGGCTGTCGAGTCACTTCCGGCGGCGCGGCTGCCGGGGCAGCCGCGCCTGCACGATCAGTTGTCTTCCAGTTCCATGTTGATGGCCAGCGAGCGGATTTCCTTCACGAGAACGTTGAAGGACTCCGGCATGCCCGCGACCATCTCGTGCTCACCGTCGACGATGTTCTTGTACATCTGGTTGCGGCCCTGCACGTCATCGGACTTCACCGTCAGCATTTCCTGCAGGGTGTACGCCGCGCCGTAGGCTTCCAGCGCCCAGACTTCCATTTCACCGAAGCGCTGGCCGCCGAACTGCGCCTTGCCGCCCAGCGGCTGCTGGGTAACGAGCGAGTACGGGCCGGTCGAACGGGCGTGCATCTTGTCGTCGACCAGGTGGTTCAGCTTCAGGTAGTGCATGTAGCCGACGGTGGTGTGGCGATCGAATGCCTCACCGGTGCGGCCGTCATACAGCTGGGTCTGGCCGCTCAGCGGCAGGTCGGCCAGGGCAAGCATGTGCTTGATCTCGGCTTCGGTGGCACCGTCGAACACCGGGGTGGCCATCGGCACGCCGTCGGTCAGGTTGCCGGCCAGGCGCAGCAGCTCCTCGTCGCTGAACTGGGTCAGGTCGACGTGGTTGGCGTGCTGGGTCTTGTCGTGGTTGTAGACATCGTCCAGGAACTTGCGCAGGTCGTTGATCGCGGCCTGGGCTTCCAGCATGCCCTGGATCTTGCGACCCAGGCCCTTGGCGGCCCAGCCCAGGTGCACTTCCAGGATCTGGCCGATGTTCATACGCGACGGCACGCCCAGCGGGTTCAGCACGATGTCCACGGTCTCGCCCGAGGCCATGTACGGCATGTCCTCGACCGGCACCACGTTGGAGACCACACCCTTGTTGCCGTGGCGGCCTGCCATCTTGTCGCCCGGCTGGATGCGACGCTTCACGGCCAGGAACACCTTGACCATCTTCAGCACGCCCGGGGCGAGGTCGTCACCGGCGGTGATCTTGCCGCGCTTGTCGGCGAAGCGACGCTCGAATTCCTTCTCGTGCGCCTGGATCTGCTTCTGGGCGCGTTCGATGGCTTCGGCGGCGTCGTCGTCCTTCATGCGCAGCACGAACCAGTCGGCCTTCTTCAGGCCGTCCAGGTAGGCGTCGGTGACGCTGTCGCCCTTCTTCAGGCCGGCACCACCGTTGACCACCTTGCCCACGATCTGCGAACGCAGACGGGCGTAGATGGCCGCTTCCAGGATGCGGAACTGGTCGTCGAAGTCCTTCTTGACGCGCTTGATCTCGTTTTCCTCGATCTGGCGCGCACGCTTGTCCTTCTCGATGCCGTCGCGGGTGAAGACCTGCACGTCGATGACGGTGCCGTCCATGCCCGGCGGCACGCGCAGCGAGCTGTCCTTCACGTCCGAGGCCTTCTCGCCGAAGATCGCGCGCAGCAGCTTCTCTTCCGGGGTCAGCTGGCTTTCGCCCTTCGGGGTGACCTTGCCGACCATGATGTCGCCGGCGCGCACTTCGGCACCGATGTACACCACGCCGCTCTCGTCCAGGCGGTTCAGGGCCTGCTCGGAGACGTTCGGGATGTCGGCGGAGATTTCCTCCGGCCCCAGCTTGGTGTCACGCGCGACGCAGGTCAGCTCTTCGATGTGGATCGTGGTGTAACGATCCTCTTCCACCACGCGCTCGGAAAGCAGGATGGAGTCTTCGAAGTTGTAGCCGTTCCACGGCATGAAGGCGATCAGCATGTTCTGGCCCAGGGCCAGTTCGCCGATGTCGGTGGACGGACCGTCGGCCAGCACGTCGCCACGCGCCACCACGTTGCCCACTTCGACCAGCGGACGCTGGTTGATGCAGGTGTTCTGGTTGGAGCGGGTGTACTTGATCAGGTTGTAGATGTCCACGCCGGCGTCGGTCGCGTCGGTGATCTCGGCCTCGTTGACCTTGACCACGATGCGGCCGGCGTCGATCTGCACGATCTCGCCGCCACGACGGGCGTTCACGGTCACACCCGAGTCACGGGCCACGGCGCGTTCGATGCCGGTACCCACCAGCGGCTTCTGCGCACGCAGGGTCGGCACGGCCTGGCGCTGCATGTTGGCGCCCATCAGTGCACGGTTGGCGTCATCGTGCTCCAGGAACGGGACGAGCGCGGCAGCGATCGACACGGTCTGCATCGGCGAGACGTCCATGAAGTGGACTTCGGCCGGCGGCTTGAGCAGCGACTCACCCTGGAAACGGCACGGCACGAACTGCTCGGTGAGCATGCTCTTGGCATCGGTCAGGGCGTTGGCCTGGGCGATGACGTACTCGTTTTCCTCGATGGCCGACAGGAACTCGATCTCGTCGGACACCTTGCCGTCGGCGACCTTGCGGTACGGGGTCTCGAGGAAACCGTACTGGTTGGTGCGGGCGTACACGGCCAGCGAGTTGATCAGGCCGATGTTCGGGCCTTCCGGGGTTTCGATGGTGCAGACGCGGCCGTAATGGGTCGGGTGCACGTCGCGCACTTCGAAGCCGGCGCGCTCACGGGTCAGGCCGCCCGGGCCCAGGGCCGAGACGCGACGCTTGTGGGTCACTTCCGACAGCGGATTGTTCTGATCCATGAACTGCGACAGCTGCGAGGAGCCGAAGAACTCCTTGATGGCTGCGGCGACCGGCTTGGCGTTGATCAGCTCCTGCGGGGTCAGGCCTTCGGATTCGGCCATCGACAGGCGCTCCTTGACCGCGCGCTCGACGCGGACCAGGCCCACGCGGAACACGTTCTCGGCCATTTCACCGACCGAACGCACGCGACGGTTGCCCAGGTGGTCGATGTCATCGACGACGCCACGGCCGTTGCGGATCTCGGTCAGGACCTTGATCACGTCCAGGATGTCGGAGCTGTCGGCGTGCTCGGCGACCAGGCGCTTGGACTCTTCGTCGTTGCGCTCACCGAAGTACTTGCGGTCGTACAGCACGGCTTCGCCGGTGACTTCCTTGCGGCCGACACGGCGGTTGAACTTCATGCGGCCGACCGTGGACAGGTCGTAGCGCTCGAAGGTGAAGAACAGGTTGTGGAACAGGTTCTGCGCGGCATCCTTGGTCGGCGGCTCGCCCGGACGCATCATGCGGTAGATCTCGACCAGGGCTTCCAGCTGGGTCTTGGTCGGATCGATGCGCAGGGTGTTGGACAGGTACGGGCCACGATCCAGGTCGTTCACCCACAGGGTGCCCACGGCATCGACGCCGGCCTTGCGGAAGGCCTGCAGCTGTTCGTCGGTGATTTCATCGTTGGCCTGGGCCAGCAGTTCACCGGTGTTGGCGTCCACCACGTCGTGCGACAGGATGCGGCCGACGATGTAGTCGTCCGGCACGGCCAGGGCGGCGATGCCCGAGGCTTCCAGCTGCTTGACGTGGCGCGCGGTGATGCGCTTGCCGGCTTCGACGATGACCTTGTCGCCGTCGGCCAGGTCGAAGTTCAGGGTCTCGCCGCGCAGGCGCTCGGCCACCAGTTCGAGCTGCACACCTTCATCGGGGTTGATGTGGAAGGTGTTGATCTCGAAGAACTCGGCCAGCATTTCTTCGTTGCTGTACCCCAGCGCACGCAGCAGGATCGACACCGGCAGCTTGCGGCGACGGTCGATACGGGTGAACAGGGCGTCCTTCGGGTCGAACTCGAAGTCCAGCCAGGAGCCGCGGTACGGGATGATGCGGGCGCTGTACAGCAGCTTGCCCGAGCTGTGGGTCTTGCCACGGTCGTGGTCGAAGAACACGCCCGGCGAACGGTGCAGCTGCGACACGATGACGCGCTCGGTACCGTTCACGATGAAGGTGCCGTTGTCGGTCATCAGCGGGATTTCGCCGAGGTAGACCTCCTGCTCCTTCACGTACTTGATGGCCTTGGTCGACGACTCGCGGTCGTAGATCACCAGGCGCACGGTCACGCGCAGCGGCGCGCCGTAGCTCATGCCACGCTGGCGGCACTCGCGCTCGTCGAACACTGGTTCGCCCAGCTTGTAACCGACGTATTCCAGCGCGGCGTTGCCGCTGTAGCTGGCGATCGGGAAGACCGACTTCAGGGCGGCGTGCAGGCCCAGATCGCGGCGCTTGGCCGGATCGATGTTTTCCTGCAGGAATTCACGGTAGGAATCCACCTGGATGGCGAGCAGGAAAGGCACTTCGAGGATCGAGCGCTGCTTGCCGAAATCCTTGCGGATACGCTTCTTTTCGGTGAACGAATATGACGTCATGGGGTCTCACCTTGGCTGTGCGGGCCGCCGTACAGGCGCGGCCCGAAGGGAACATGAAAATTGTCAGTTGGAAGTCGCTGGTATTGCCGGCACCAGCACGCCTTCTCCCGCTACTTCCAACTGCCAACTCGCCGGCCTGGGGCCGGAAAGGTCAGCCGACCAACGGTCGGCTCTACCGGCCGTTGTCGCAACAACGACCAAAGGCCGGGGGCTTACGCCCCCAGCCTTGGCTGCATCGCCGTGATTCGATGGCGAGGCAAGGAACTGCTTACTTGACTTCGACAGTCGCGCCAGCAGCTTCCAGGTCCTTCTTGAACTTGGCAGCGTCGTCCTTCGAAGCGGCTTCCTTGATCATGCCGCCGGCTTCTGCCAGGTCCTTGGCTTCCTTCAGGCCCAGGCCGGTGATGGCGCGGACAGCCTTAATCACTTCGACCTTCTTGTCGCCAGCCGACTTCAGGATGACGTCGAATTCGGTCTGCTCTTCAACGACGGCAGCCGGGCCAGCCACAGCGGCGGCGACCGGAGCAGCGGCGGAGACGCCGAACTTCTCTTCGATGGCCTTGACCAGCTCCATCACTTCCATCAGGGACTTCTCGGCGATTGCGTCGACGATCTGTTCGTTGGTAAGGGACATTTTGATTACCTTTGGATAATTTTCTGGGTTGAGGTTCCGTCAGGAACCACGGAAACGTCGACTCAGGCGGTTTCGGCGACCGGCTCGGCAGCGTCAGCGGTTTCACCGCCACCCTGCTTGTCGGCCACGGCCTTGACGGCACGGGCGAACATCGTGACCGGCTCGGACAGGACGCGGGCCAGCATGGCCAGGGCCTGATCACGGGTCGGCAGCGAGGCCAGCACGTCGACATGGCCAGCCGGGAACAGTTCCCCGCCGATGGCCACGACCTTTGCCTGCAGCTTGTCGTTGGTCTTGGCAAAATCCTTGATCAGGCGACCGGCTGCGCCGGGCTCCTCGAGCGAGAACGCGTACAGCAGCGGACCGACGAGCGCGTCTTTGGCGCATTCGTATTCGGTACCTTCCACTGCACGTGCTGCCAGCGTGTTCTTGACAACTTTCAAGAAAACGCCGGTTTCGCGTGCCTGCTTGCGCATCGCGGTCATCTGGGAGACCGTGGTGCCAGCGTATTCGGCTGCGATCAAGGAGTGAGCCTTGGCGGCGACTTCTGCCAGCTCCGCGACTACTTCTTGCTTCTGGGACAGATTGAGAGCCATTGCACTCCTCCAATTGAACTCCGCTTACGGCTCCTGCCGCGCGCGGTCCTGGGCGGTATCCATCCTGGACGCCGGGAACATCAGGTGATGTTCCAAGGGTGGGCCGTTCTAGACCTGGATGGCCAACCTGGGTAAACCCAGACGTGCGTAAACCAGAAAAACTCCAGAAGGGCACCATCTACGCAGGGTGATTCCCGGGGGAATCGATTAAGCGGTCGGTACTGCGCCGGCGGCGACTCCTTGCCAAAGCGAGCATCCCTGCCCGTCGCCGGTACGTACTGACCGCGCCTGCGGTCTTTGACGGCTATCGTCGCGGGGCGGACCCCACTCGGATTGCCTTCAAATATCGCGGGTACCGGACCTGGGCCCGGCACCCGCTTGAAACGATTACTTCAGGGTCAGCGACGACTGGTCGACGGTGACGCCCGGGCCCATCGTCGAGCTGACCGAAACCTTCTGCAGGTAGGTGCCCTTCGAGGTGGCCGGCTTGGCCTTGATCAGGTCCATCAGCAGCGCCTGCAGGTTCGACTTCAGCGCGTCTTCGGCGAAGTCGGCCTTGCCGATGGTGCAATGGATGATGCCGGCCTTGTCGGTGCGGTAACGCACCTGACCCGACTTGGCATTCTTGACGGCTTCACCCGGGTTGGCCGAGACGGTGCCGACCTTCGGGTTCGGCATCAGGCCGCGCGGGCCGAGCACGGTGCCCAGCTTACCCACGACGCGCATGGCGTCCGGGGTGGCGATGACGACGTCGTAGTTCAGATCGCCGGCCTGCATCTTCTCGGCCAGGTCGTCCATGCCGACGGCTTCGGCGCCAGCGGCCAGGGCTTCGTCAGCCTTGGCACCGGCCGGGGCGAAGACGGCAACGCGCACGCTCTTGCCGGTACCGGCCGGCAGCACGGTGGAACCGCGCACCTGCTGGTCGGACTTCTTGGCGTCCACGCCCAGGCGCACAGCGACGTCGAAGGACTCGACGAACTTGGCCTTGGTAGCGGTCTTCAGGATCTTGATGGCGTCCTCGAAGGCATATGCCTTACCCGGGACGACGGCGGCCTTGATGGCCTTCTCACGCTTGGTCTGTGCCATCTTCTTAACCCTCCACCACGAGGCCCATGGAACGGGCAGAACCGGCAATCGTGCGCACCGCGGCGTCCAGGTCGGCGGCCGTCAGGTCGGCTTCCTTGGTCTTGGCGATTTCTTCCAGCTGCTTACGGGTCACCTTGCCCACCTTGTCGGTGTTCGGGCGCTTGGAGCCTGAGGAGATGCCTGCAGCCTTCTTGAGCAGCACGGCGGCCGGGGTGCTCTTGGTGATGAAGGTGAACGTACGGTCCGAGTAGGCCGTGATGATGACCGGGACCGGCAGGCCCGGCTCATGCTTCTGCGTGGCGGCATTGAAGGCCTTGCAGAATTCCATGATGTTCAGGCCGCGCTGACCCAGCGCAGGACCGACCGGCGGCGAGGGGTTGGCCTGACCGGCCTTCACCTGCAGCTTGATGTAACCGACAACTTTCTTTGCCATGTGAGTACTCTCCGGGTGCTAGCGCCTTGCGACAACAGGCTCCCCATCGGACCGGGAATCACGCGTCCCGGCATCGCGTTTTGAATTCACGCAGAAGGCCACCTTGCGGCGGCCCTTGCTTTTTGCCAGCTTCCTGGCAGGAAGCCGCGCACTATATCAGGTTTTTTCTTCACATGCCTGTACAGGCATATGGGTCGGACCGCGGGGCATGCCCCGCCGGTCCGGACAGGCGCATCAGGCCTGCTTTTCGACCTGGCCGAACTCGAGTTCGACCGGGGTGGCACGACCGAAGATCAGCACCGAGACGCGCAGACGGCTCTTCTCGTAGTTGACTTCCTCGACCACGCCATTGAAGTCGTTGAACGGGCCTTCGGTGACGCGGACCATCTGGCCCGGCTCGAACAGGACCTTCGGACGCGGCTTTTCGACGCCTTCCTGAACGCGATCGAGGATGGCAGCAGCCTCTTCGTCACGGATCGGCAACGGACGGTCGGCGGTGCCGCCGATGAAGCCCATCACCTTGGAGGTGTCCTTCACAAGGTGCCAGCTTTCGTTGTCGATACGCGGAATGCCGTTTTCTTCGTGGGTCTCGATCTGGACCAGCACGTAACCCGGGAAGAACTTGCGCTCGGAACGGCGCTTCTGGCCGGAACGCATTTCGACCACTTCCTCGGTCGGGACCAGGACATCACCGAAGCGCTCCTGCATCTCGTCACGCACGATGCGATCGCGCAGAGCCTGCGCAACCGACTTTTCGAAGCCCGAATAGGCGTGAACGACGTACCAACGCTTCACTGGTTTCTCCTTATCGACCCAGGAACCACTGGGTCGCTTTCTGAATCAGGAAATCAAATCCGCCCAGCAGCAGGCTGAGGATGATCACAACCACGATCACCACCCAGGTCATGCGGATGGCTTCCTGGCGGGTCGGCCAGACAACCTTGCGCAGTTCGAAACGCGATTCGGAAAGGAACTCACGCGTGTCGCGACCTTTGCCGGTCATCATGAACACGCCAACGCCGGCCACCAGGCCAACGACAACGGCCAGACCGCGAAGCGGACCGGCCCATGCACTCTGGGACGCATGCTCGGGGGTGCCGAACCAGTACCAAGCAAAAAGACCCGCCAGCACCAGAAGAGTTGCGGCGGCGTACTTGACGATGTCACCCCCGGTAGAGGTGTTGTCCTTGGAATGCTCGATCTTGCTGTTCATCCGGCTCTGGCTGCTGAGGCGGCATGGCATGGCCGCTGGAAGGGAGAAGTGGCACGCCAGGAGGGACTCGAACCCCCAACCTGCGGTTTTGGAGACCGCTGCTCTGCCAATTGAGCTACTGGCGTACTGAAAAACTGCCTTCCCTTAGACGGCGAAGGCGGACCGAGGTTCCCGGCCCGCCATTCGCGAGACCGGCGGAGCTATGCAACCGCCGGCTTGACGAAATTACGCGATGATCTTGGAGACCACGCCGGCGCCGACGGTACGGCCGCCTTCGCGGATGGCGAAGCGCAGGCCTTCGTCCATGGCGACCGGGTTGATCAGCGTGACAACCATCTTCACGTTGTCGCCCGGCATGACCATTTCCACGCCT
>NZ_JBFTNG010000015.1:0-3434 GCF_056397365.1 Stenotrophomonas sp. 05N37
GGCGTCGTATACAACGTCAGCCACTGGCTCACCAGCAACCCACCCACGATCGCGATCCCCAGCGGCTGGCGCATCTCCCAGCCGTCGCCGGTCGCCAGCATCAGCGGCAACGTGCCCAGCAATGCCGCCACGCTGGTCATCAGGATCGGCCGGAAGCGCAGCCGTGCCGCTTCGGAGATGGCGTCATACGAGGACAGCCCGCGCTCGCGTTCGGCCGACAGCGCGAAGTCRATCATCAGGATGGTGTTCTTCATCACCACGCCTACCAGCAGGAACAGGCCCAGCAGCGAGATCAGGTTCAATYCGTTGCCGAACGCCATCAGCGCCAGCAGTGCRCCCACGCCGGCKGAGGGCAGGGTGGACAGGATCGCCAGCGGCTGCACGAAGCTTTCATACAGCACGCCCAGCACCAGGTACACSGCCAGCATCGCGCCSASGATCAGCCACAGCTGGCGCTCGCGCAGTGTCTCGAAGCCACCGGCCTCGCCACTCAGCCTGGCCTGCACATGGGTGGGCAGCATGATCCCGGCCATCGCGCGGTCCACGGCTTTCACCGCCTGGTCCAGGGTCACGCCGGGTGCGAGCGCGAACTCGATCCAGACCGAGGCGAAYTGTTGGCTGTGGTAAATGCGGTCCGGCGCCATGCCGTAGGACAGCTGGCGATCGACGACAGCGGCAGGCGCTGGCCGWCCTTGCCGATCACGTGGATCTGGTCGAGCGTGGACGGGTCCTGGGTGTAGCGGGGGKCCAGTTCCATCACCACGCGGTACTGGTTGAGCGTGTCGTACAGCGTGGCCACCTGGCGCTGGCTGAAGGCGTTGTTGAGCACCGAGGCGATCATGCGCATGTCCACACCGAGCCGGGCGGCGGCGTCGCGGTCGATGTCCAGCACCACCTGGCGCATGCCCTCGTCGCCCTTGGATTCCACGTCCACCAGTTCGGGCAGCGTGGCGTTTTCATATCATAATGCCTCATTCGCGGGTGGATCCGTTGCGATGACGTTTGCGATACTCCACGAGTTCGGTCATGGGTATGCCGCCGGACAAGGCAGTGGGCCAGATCAGCGTGAGCCCATGGCGAATAGCTTTGCATACAGGATGCTTTCCTCATTCGAGAAAAAGCCAATAGAATGCGCAACATGCAAGTACGGTGCTTTCTGCTTATTCTTCTTGGATCGTTATCTTGCTCGGTAATTGCCAAGGACGTCCAAGGGGACATTTTTTTTCAAGGATGGTGTTGATAATGGCGATGGGATGAGTTCGTTCATTAATTACTCGAACGCGACTATGAGGGTGCTGGGAGAGCGTAATTCGCTTTCTGCGTGCGGTGACAATCCCCCCTCCAGGGGGTGCGTGAAATCTTCTTACTTCTATTTCTATATGCCTTCATCCTTGGCGCCGCAGTGGGAGAGCGAGGGCGTAGATTTTGCGCTGGTTGGCCAGTGCGCGCTTTCGACAGGCGCCCAAACGGTGTCAACCTATGTGATCAGGTCGCCACAGGATGGAAAGGTGCTGACGTTCTATGCAGCCCGTTCCGGAGGCTTGTTGGGTTGGGAAATCGCATATCCCGATGGAAAGTGCCGGTACTTCAAGGAAGGTGTGCGAGCTGAATCTTGCGCTTATGATCACATCGACCATCAGGTGGATTGAGCGCACAGGCGGACGCGTGAAAGGACTCGGTAACGCACATGTGCCTCTGTCCGATGAGAACATGGCGGTGTCTGCGGCGATGGTTGCGGGGAAGAGTGCAGGGCGCCTGGTTGTAGGACAGGTTCGGGTTGATCCCAGGCCGCTCTTTCAGGCTTACAAAGAAGCAGGGGCTAACAGTGGCAGCTTGGATGCACGGACAATCTTATGGATGCTTCCAAGAGAATTCCGGTAAGCAAGCGGCACTTGGGGGATACAGGAGCTTCAGCGTCAGTATTCGAGTGGAATTTCAGGTGACGAATTATGAAATTGATCTCAGCATTTATTATATTGGTGATGGTCGCCGGATGCTCCTTGGCAAAGGGGAGGAGTGATCCGGAGGATTATCACCAAATACTTGATGCCTATTTTGACGAAAACAATGTATGCAATGCTGCGTGGGAGCCCATCGTTGACGAATGGGTAGCGCACGGCGGCAGCATCAGTGATGATATGGCCACTACCCGGGATAGAGTCGTAGATGACCGGGCCACCCTGTTTGCGTCGCTCATCCGCGAGGTTTGGAAGAGGCAGGACGCAGCGGGAACGGATGGAGACCGGTCAAGCGCTTTCTCTGAAGTGCTTCTTTCCAGAAAGGTAGTGCCCGAGCGTTGTGCTTACCAGTTCTGGGTGCAAGGCGCTTTGATCGATACGCCAGGCGCCTTCGCTGCAGGTGCAATGACTGCAATCCAGCAAAGGCTGGGTATCGCAGACGACCGTTTGCGAACGGCTAGTTGGGCGATGTCCCAGTTGCTCATATCACCAGCCAATGCGCGGAAGTAGCTGTCAGCTTCGGATGGAAGGGTGCTTAGATGCGCAAGATGTAGTGCATTGGTGTTGTTCTGATCATGATGATTTCATGCGGTGCAAGCGGTGCAAGCGGTGCAAGCGGTGCAAGCGGTGCAAGCGGTGCTGGCGCTTGGAGCGTCTACTAGATTGATGGAGTAAGAAAAGGCGACGGAATGGTTGCGATCATTGATGCCGAATCAAGGTCATTGATCATGTCGAGTGACTCGTTTGTCCTTGGTGATTGTGGGAAGCTCTCTCCGTCAGAGGGTTGTATTAATTCCAGGTATTTTACTCTTTACCTCGATCCTCTTGTTGCTCTGGAAGTTGATCGGCAGTGGGCTTATGAATCATTTCGCTTCAGTGTTGTTCGGGTCTGTGTTTTCATGTTTCCGACTGGCAATGCGAACGGAGTTGAAGTTGCCTCGGAACAGTTCCATGGGCGCTTTGAGTTTTATGTGAGCGCGTCGTTTGATCTCCTGGGCTGGAAATTGAGTCATGCCAAAGGGAAGGATCTATACCTGAGGGAAGGGGTAAAGCTCGGCTCTTGCAGCCGGCGGGCGATGTGAGTGATGCCAGCCGTGGTTGAGAGGTGGCGGTGACGCAGAATCTGCGGTGCATGATGCATTGCGACCATCCCAACCCGCGCCAGCTCAAGAGATGCCGCAACGCGGCCACGCTGGCAAGGTAGAGCCACCCCATGGGTGGTTGCACCGTAGGCCATGGCGAAGAGCAGCTGGCTCTGCCCACAATGGGTCGCCTGCCCGGTGATCACGCAGTACGCCGCAACCGCGCCAACGCCAGATAGATCGCAGGCGTCGTATACAACGTCAGCCACTGGCTCACCAGCAACCCACCCACGATCGCGATCCCCAGCGGCTGGCGCATCTCCCAGCCGTCGCCGGTCGCCAGCATCAGCGGCAACGTGCCCAGCAATGCCGCCACGCTGGTCATCAGGATCGG
>NZ_JBFTNG010000016.1:0-1318 GCF_056397365.1 Stenotrophomonas sp. 05N37
CGCGTCCGCGAACTGTCGGTGCAGGCGTCCAACGCCACCAACTCCGCCAGCGACCGCAAGGCCCTGCAGGCCGAAGTCACCCAGCTGGTCAGCGAAATCGACCGCGTCGCCAAGCAGTCCGACTTCAACGGCACCAAGCTGCTGGACGGCTCCTTCTCCAGCCAACTGTTCCAGGTCGGCGCCAACGCCGGCCAGGCCATCGCCATCGACAAGGTCGTGGACGCCAAGGCCAATGCCCTGGGCGGCGCGCAGTTCTCCAGCGGCACCGCCACCGCGATTGCCGGCGTGGCCGATACCGATACCGATATCGCCGCCTTCACCATCACCGACAGCAAGGGCGCAGTGGTCAACTTCGCCGCGCAGACCGTCAAGAGCGTGGGTGACGTGGCTGCCAACACCGCCGCCAACGGCAAGGCCGTGGCTGCCGCGATCAACGCCAAGATCGGCGAAACCGGCGTTTACGCCGAAGCCGATGACGCCGGCGCCCTGACCCTGACCTCGGTCAAGGACAGCGTCGACGCCGATGGCGCGTTCCAGGACATCGCCAGCACCCTGGCCGGCTTCGCCGCCACCGATCCGGCCGACGGCAAGCAGTTCGCCGACAAGATCGACGTGTCCACCGTGAAGGGCGCCCAGCAGGCCCTGGAAATCGTCGACAAGGCCCTGGGTGCGATCAACAACACCCGCGCCGACCTCGGTGCGATCCAGAACCGCTTCACCTCGGTCGTTGCCAACCTGCAGACCTCCTCGGAAAACCTGTCCGCGTCGCGCAGCCGCATCAAGGACACCGATTTCGCCAAGGAAACCGCAGAGCTGACCCGCACCCAGATCCTGCAGCAGGCCGGTACGGCCATGCTGGCCCAGGCCAACCAGGTGCCGCAGAACGTGCTCAGCCTGCTGCGCTGATCCACGCCTGCCCGGCGGCGCCGGATTGACCGGCGCCGCTTCCAACGTCTCACGCACCACCCACGCCTGAAGGAATTTCCATGGCACAAGTCATCAACACCAACACGATGTCGTTGAATGCTCAGCGCAACCTGAGCACCAGCGGCAGCTCCCTGGCCACCACCATCCAGCGCCTGTCCTCCGGCTCGCGCATCAACAGCGCCAAGGACGATGCGGCCGGCCTGGCCATCTCCGAGCGCTTCGGCACCCAGATCCGCGGTACCGACGTGGCCATCCGCAACGCCAACGACGGCATCTCGCTGGCCCAGGTCGCCGAAGGTTCGCTGACCGAAATCGGCAACAACCTGCAGCGCGTCCGCGAACTGTCGGTGCAGGCGTCCAACGCCACCAACTCCGCCAGCGACCGCAAGGC
>NZ_JBFTNG010000017.1:0-1063 GCF_056397365.1 Stenotrophomonas sp. 05N37
TTCAAGGATTACTCCGCGATCGACGCCGCGCCGGAAGAAAAGGCCCGTGGCATCACGATCTCGACCGCGCACGTCGAATACGAATCCACCGAGCGTCATTACGCCCACGTGGATTGCCCGGGCCATGCTGACTACGTCAAGAACATGATCACCGGTGCTGCCCAGATGGACGGCGCGATCCTGGTCTGCTCGGCTGCTGACGGCCCGATGCCGCAGACCCGCGAGCACATCCTGCTGTCGCGCCAGGTCGGCGTGCCGTACATCGTCGTGTTCCTGAACAAGGCCGACATGGTGGACGACGCCGAGCTGCTGGAACTGGTCGAAATGGAAGTCCGCGAGCTGCTGAGCAAGTACGACTTCCCGGGCGACGACACCCCGATCATCGCGGGTTCGGCCCGTCTGGCGCTGGAAGGCGACCAGAGCGACATCGGCGTGCCGGCCGTGATCAAGCTGGTCGAAGCCCTCGACAGCTGGATCCCGACCCCGGARCGCGACATCGACAAGCCGTTCCTGATGCCGGTGGAAGACGTGTTCTCGATCTCGGGCCGCGGCACCGTGGTGACCGGTCGTATCGAGCGCGGCGTGATCAAGGTCGGCGAAGAAATCGAAATCGTCGGTATCCGTCCGGTCCAGAAGACCACCGTCACCGGCGTGGAAATGTTCCGCAAGCTGCTCGACCAGGGTCAGGCAGGCGACAACGCCGGTCTGCTGCTGCGCGGCACCAAGCGTGACGACGTCGAGCGTGGCCAGGTCCTGGCCAAGCCGGGTTCGATCAAGCCGCACACCCAGTTCGACGCCGAAGTCTACGTCCTGTCCAAGGATGAAGGCGGCCGCCACACCCCGTTCTTCAAGGGCTACCGTCCGCAGTTCTACTTCCGTACCACCGACATCACCGGTGCGGTCGAGCTGCCGGAAGGCGTGGAAATGGTCATGCCGGGCGACAACGTGAAGATGGTTGTCACGCTGATCAACCCGGTCGCCATGGACGAAGGCCTGCGCTTCGCCATCCGCGAAGGCGGCCGTACCGTCGGCGCCGGCGTGGTCTCCAAGATCATCGCGTAAT
>NZ_JBFTNG010000018.1:0-963 GCF_056397365.1 Stenotrophomonas sp. 05N37
CTCGTCAGCTTCCTCGCATGGCGCTGATCGCTACTTCGAGGGAAAGGCACTGGATCTGGCCATCGCCAGCGAAACGGGAGACGCCAAGGAGATACGGCGACTCATGAAAGACGAGGGCGTGGATCCCGACGTAGCGTTTTCAAAGCGCGGGGGCATCCCGTTACTCGCCTGGCCGCTACGCGCACAGAGTCTTGAAGGCTTGCGCGCGATGCTGGAGAGCGGCGCGGACCCGAACGCGCGACGCGTAAGGCAACTGCAAGGAAAGCCATACCGTGACGACAACGCCCTGGTATATGCGGCCCAGATGGAAGATTCGCGTTACTTGGGCCTTCTTCTGGACCACGGCGGAGACCCCAATACCCGCAATGCAGACAACGAAACCCTGCTCTTCCAGGCCTTCATCAGCGGAAACCAATGGCACAACGTCCAACGCCTGGTCGAGGGCGGCGCCGATGTGAACCTGGCGAACAGGTACCGGGATGACACCGTACTCAGCTGGTACACCAAGCGTGGCGGATTCAAGCATGCCTACTGGCTGCTGGAACACGGGGCGGACCCCACCATCAAAGCGGGGCTGTTCACCGATCCCGTCGAGTCACAGCGCCAACTGATGGTCGAGGCCATCTACTGGGAAATCACCTCGCCCGACCTGCTGCCCTGGCAGAAAAAATGCCAACAGTGGCTGATGGCACGCAACATCCCCAGGCCGCCCATGCCCGAGCACATCCGCAGGAAGCGCGAGGCGTTCAAGTTCCCCAGCAAGGAAGAAGACATCCCGCTGCTGTGACCCAGCGGCACGCTTAAAAGGAAGGATCCAAGCCAATGCGCATCACGCTCACCTGCCTGCTGACCTTCGCCCTTCTTGCACCACTGGCTGGATGCTCGTCAGCTTCCTCGCATGGCGCTGATCGCTACTTCGAGGGAAAGGCACTGGATCTGGCCATCGCCAGCGAAACGGGAGAC
>NZ_JBFTNG010000019.1:0-603 GCF_056397365.1 Stenotrophomonas sp. 05N37
CGGCTCTACCGTCCGGTTCGCGCCGAACCCTCCGGAGGATGGCGGGTAGCCCCGTGCAGGACCGTCATGCGCCATGGATGGCGCATGTCGAGCCCCCATGGACGGGTTTACGGCGTGTCCTGCGCGGGGCTGCCCGCCATCCTCCCACACGCGCAACAAGGACGCCGGCGTTGGCATTCCAGCCTTTCGCCTTTGACCATGCCCGTGCATCGCAAAAAGCGCCCGCCGGCTCTACCGCCCGGTTCGCGCCGAACCCTCCGGAGGATGGCGGGYAGCCCCGTGCAGGACCGTCATGCGCCATGGATGGCGCATGWCGAGCCCCCATGGACGGGTTTACGGCGTGTCCTGCGCGGGGCTGCCCGCCATCCTCCCTCACGCGCAACAAAGACGCCGGCGTTGTCGTTCCAGCCTATCCTCGCCTTGAATGTGCCCGTGCGTCGCAAAAAGTGCCCGCCGGCTCTACCGTCCGGTTCGCGCCGAACCCTCCGGAGGATGGCGGGTAGCCCCGTGCAGGACCGTCATGCGCCATGGATGGCGCATGTCGAGCCCCCATGGACGGGTTTACGGCGTGTCCTGCGCGGGGCTGCCCGCCATCCTCCCACA
>NZ_JBFTNG010000020.1:0-478 GCF_056397365.1 Stenotrophomonas sp. 05N37
CAAACAAAAAGCCCCGACCGAAGTCAGGGCTGTTTGTTTGAAGCTGGCGTCCCCACGGGGATTCGAACCCCGGTCGCCACCGTGAAAGGGTGATGTCCTAGGCCTCTAGACGATGGGGACGCGTTAAACCGAATTTGTCTTCCATCGGACGGCCTGTGTCCGGAGAAGTGGTGGAGCCAGGCGGGATCGAACCGCCGACCTCCTGCATGCCATGCAGGCGCTCTCCCAGCTGAGCTATGGCCCCACGTTGATGCTGCGAGCCGCCTATCATAGCGGCGCTTTTGCAGGATGGGAAGCTTTTTCTGCGACCGACCCCTGGCGGGTGCGTACAAACAAAAAGCCCCGACCGAAGTCAGGGCTGTTTGTTTGAAGCTGGCGTCCCCACGGGGATTCGAACCCCGGTCGCCACCGTGAAAGGGTGATGTCCTAGGCCTCTAGACGATGGGGACGCGTTAAACCGAATTTGTCTTCTATCGGA
>NZ_JBFTNG010000021.1:0-436 GCF_056397365.1 Stenotrophomonas sp. 05N37
TGAAATTAGCGCTGTGGAACCACCCGATCCCATCCCGAACTCGGAAGTGAAACGCAGCTGCGCCGATGGTAGTGTGGCTCAAGCCATGCGAGAGTAGGTCATCGCCAGGGTTTATACCCAAAACCCCGCTGCTCACGCAGCGGGGTTTTCCTTTTTATGTAAGCACATGATTTTTCATGGACTTACATCAACAACTTCGAGAAGAACATCAAGTTCATCAAATAAGTTGTTGACAGAATCGAAAAGCCTGACATAATAGGCGGCTCGCAACGACGAAAGCCTTTCGAGGCAAACGACGAAGCGGCATCGGCAACAACGGTTCACTTCGGTGAAACGGCCTTGAAAAAAGGTGTTGACGAAGCAGATAAGCCGGCTATAATGGGCGGCTCGCAACGACGGAAACGTCGGGGCACACGGAGGAAGGCGCTGAGGCCGA
>NZ_JBFTNG010000022.1:0-378 GCF_056397365.1 Stenotrophomonas sp. 05N37
CCGTCCATGGGGGCTCGACATGCGCCATCCATGGCGCATGACGGTCCTGCACGGGGCTRCCCGCCATCCTCCGGAGGGTTCGGCGCGAACCGGGCGGTAGAGCCGGCGGGCACTTTTTGCGACGCACGGGCACATTCGAGGCGAGGCATAGGCTGGAACGGCAACGCCGGCGTCTTTGTTGCGCGTGAGGGAGGATGGCGGGCAGCCCCGCGCAGGACACGCCGTAAACCCGTCCATGGGGGCTCGACATGCGCCATCCATGGCGCATGACGGTCCTGCACGGGGCTRCCCGCCATCCTCCGGAGGGTTCGGCGCGAACCGGRCGGTAGAGCCGGCGGGCACTTTTTGCGACGCACGGGCACATTCGAGGCGAGGCAT
>NZ_JBFTNG010000023.1:0-368 GCF_056397365.1 Stenotrophomonas sp. 05N37
CCGGCCGAAGAAGACCGTCCGGGTTCATGGCGTCGGAAGGAAGAGCATCCACGCATGGCGTGGATCTACGATTGGATGCGTCTGCATACCGCCCGAACAATGACCCGCGACGTAAAAAACCCCGTAGATCCACGCCATGCGTGGATACCGCGCGCAGCGCGGCAACGCCCGCCGAMGCCTGGGCGACCACGGCGCAACCASACCGTCCGACGTTCACCYCMGGCCGAAGAAGACCGTCCGGGTTCATGGCGTCGGAAGGAAGAGCATCCACGCATGGCGTGGATCTACGATTGGATGCGTCTGCATACCGCCCGAACAATGACCCGCGACGTAAAAAACCCCGTAGATCCACGCCATGCGTGGATACC
>NZ_JBFTNG010000024.1:0-366 GCF_056397365.1 Stenotrophomonas sp. 05N37
CGCCGGAACGAAGAGCATCCACACGTGGCGTGGATCATGATCGGATCCGTGTGCATACCGCCCGAACAATGACCCGCGACGTAAAAAATCCCGTAGATCCACGCCATGCGTGGATACCGCGCGCAGCGCGGCAAYGCCCGCCGAMGCCSSGYGRCCACGGCGCAAYCARMCCGYCCGACGTTCACCCCAGGCCGAAGAAGACCGTCCGGGTTCATGGCGCCGGAACGAAGAGCATCCACACGTGGCGTGGATCATGATCGGATCCGTGTGCATACCGCCCGAACAATGACCCGCGACGTAAAAAATCCCGTAGATCCACGCCATGCGTGGATACCGCGCGCAGCGCGGCAATGCCCGCCGAAGCCG